>VMGX01000001.1 GCA_007376805.1 Parcubacteria group bacterium Athens0714_16
CCTTCGTCAATAACAGACCGAGAAAAGTTATTGGATACAAAATGCCAAGTATGTATAATTATAGTTCGTGTAGTGTCCTACTTGAGGGGTGTGGAGAGGGAATCTCTCTGCTATATATTATATAGTATATCTTTTAATAAGTCAAGCAAAAGAAAAGCTCTTGGATTAGATAATCATCAAGAGCTTCGTAAATTTAGTACCACCCAAGTTCGTATTCACAGTTTGGACATTTATCTGGAATATCAACTGTGCTTATTTGATACTGGCAATTGGGACAAGTTTTTGTTTCTGATTCTTGGTCCAAATCAAAAACCTCACTTCGTCCTTTTGACTTAAGAGAGAAACCATTTTTTTGTTTTTGTTTTTCTCTTTGTTTTTTTTGAAAAATCACTTTTTTATTTCCAGGAAAACCTGGTAGAGTAATTTTTTGTAAATAACTTAAATCAACTTCAACAGGAGGTGTGGTGTTCAAATTTGACATTGCATACTCCCAATTGGTTTTTATCTGTCTATAATGATATACCAAATTGACATTTTTGTCAAGTGTTTTATAAAATAGTGTGGATAATTAAAATCGTCCCAAAGGACGATCTTAATCCATAATATTTTTGTTTTTTTGTTTTATTGCTTTCTTGTCTCTATCCCCATCCTTTTATTTCTAGAGCTTTCTTTGCTGCCTGTTGTTCTGCTTCTTGTTTTGATTTTCCCTTTCCTTCAGAAATAAGTTTGTCAGCAATAAACACCCCAACAATAAAATGTTTGTCGTGGTCTGGTCCTTCCTCTTTCAATGTTTTATATGCAGGAGTTGATCCGTTTTCTTCTTGAACTTTTTCTTGAAAATAACTCTTAGAATCTTGCCATAAATTTTGAGCAACAATCTCATCTGTAAGATAAAAAATGTTTTTTTCTATAAATTTTTCTGCGACTTCAAATCCTTTGTCCAAATATATTGCACCTATTATTGCTTCAAATGCATTAGCAAGAATATATTGTCTAGCCCTACCAGTGTCTTTTGCCTCTCCTTTTGAAAGAAGTAAAAAATCATTCGTCTTAAGTTTTTTTGCGGCGTCAGAAATTGTATTTGTGTTTACAAGTGCTGCTCTAATCGCAGTTAAATCTCCCTCTGGTTTTTCGGGGTATTTATTATATAAAAATCTAGTTACAGCTAGCTCGAGAACGGCATCGCCTAAAAATTCTAATCTTTCATTGTGCCCAGTATTTCCTTTTCTATTTTCGTTTAAATATGAACGATGGGTAAACGCTTGTTTTAGAATATCTTTATTTTTAAATTCTACTTTTATTATTTTCTCAAATTCTGCAAAATCAATCATATTTATGCCTATTTCTTGCCTAATAATATATTTATGGCCTTTGTCACAATTGGAAGAATATCATCATAAAGATTAAGGTCAACTATCTCTTTTAATTTAAACCATTTTGCATTATCAAGCCCACCGGATTTTCCAAGTTTTAATTCTTTATATTTTGCTTCTCCAAGAAAATACATAACCTGTTTTCTTATCTTTCCTTTTTCTGGATCTGATGCAATATATTCATTGCTTCCTAATTTTTCTTTTATTTTTATATCAACACCTATTTCTTCTTTTATTTCTCTTACAGTCGCTTCTTTTTCATCTTCTCCTGCCTCTATTCTTCCTTTTGATAATGTCCAATGCCCAAACACATCATGCACAAATGCAAGATATATTTCATTTCCGGCCTGCGCGGGCAAATCTTTTTTGGCATAAACAACCGAACCACCAAGTTTTTCTATTGGCATTTCTTCATATGGAATATCTTTAATTTTTTTCTTTGTAGTTTCTTCCTTCCCTGGTTCACCCAATTCTTTATATACAGAACCCAAAACTCCATTAACAAATCTACCACTACTTTCACCACCAAATCCTTTTGCAAGTTCTATGGATTCATTTATAGCAACCTTCGGAGGGACTTCTTTTCTACTAGAAAAAAGAAGTTCATACAAACCAATTCTTAAAATATTTCTATCAATAACCGCTATTTTTTCAATAGGCCATTCTGGGGCAGCCTTTGTTATGATACCGTCAAGTTTGGGTAAATTTTTAACAACACCTTTTGCAAGGTTTTTTATAAATTCACCATCATCAACACCAGGAGCAAACTCTTCTATATTTCGATTAATAATTTCATCCAATTCTTTTGTTTTTTTCCCAGAAAAATCCCACTCAAAAAGAGATTGCATTACTATTGACCGCGAAAGATGTCTGTTTGCCATAATAGATAAAGAACAAATTAAAAATTCTATTAAATTTTTTTAATAAATAACTTTTTGAAAAAAATTGTAGATCAAAGCTCTTACTCAGAGAGTTTTGATTTATCAGGCTCTTGTCCAAGTGCTTTTCTTTTTGCTTTTGTTCTTTTTGTTTTCTTTGCAATTTTCGATTGCATATCAACAACGGTTCTTCCTCTATATTTACCACAGTTTTCACAAGCTCTGTGCATTACATGTAAAGAGCCACATTCTTTGCATTTTGAAAGTTGTGGTGCACTTATTGCGTGATGAGCTCTTCTATTGCCTGTGTGAGCTCTTGTATGTCTCATTCTTACTGTCATGATTTCATCCTAAAACCCAAAAAGGTTCGGACAAGCAACAGTATATAATATTCGTTTAAAAATATCAAATTGACTACCACACCACAGCCCCACTTTCTTATAACAAACCATAAATCTTAATTTTAAATTTTGTAACTCTTTTTCAGTTTTATGATACTTTGTCTTTTCTAGAAAAGTGGAGCTGGATCCTCAAAAAATATAGTCGCTCCGCTCCTTATTTTTTGGGAAATAAAAAAGACCCGAGATTAATCGGGCCTCCTACTAAGTGTGGGAAAGTATTTTGCCAAGTCGGTTTTTTTGATAATCCGACTTTAATTTTTTTAATCTGGTTAAAAGACCAGACATATGCGCTATCTGACAAAACAGCTTATCGTTGATTGAAAGTTCTTCAATCAATCTAATGAAAGCCACTTTGTGTTGACCATAGAGATTTGGTAAAACCTCTATCGCCAACTCCCATCTTGGAAGTTCGGTGTCAACGTCAATTTTGGTTGGAGAACCAATTTCTTGGTCTTCTTCAACTAAAAAGAAAAACTGGATATGCCCATCTTTTAAAATCTTATGATGAACATATCTTGCTTTTTTTACACGTCGTCCTGTTTCTTCCATCCATTCGTGTTCAAGTGTTTCAAAAGGCGTTTCTCCTACTTCAAAAGGAGTACCACCGTTTTCACTTTTCCCACCAGGAAATTTTGTTTGACTAAACCAGTTTTTGCCCAATACGGACACAACGAGAACAAAAATATGGCCGTTTTCAATTTTAAATTTTATTCCGGCCGAGAATGATTCTTTTTTGGCAAATTTCTTTGTCAAAAGTTCACCAATATTTAGTTGATTTAACTCCATTATTTAAAGAACTCCATTTATTTTATCTAAGTACAGAATACCATATAATAAATAAAAAGTAAAGGGGGTCAAAAATTACTTAATTTTGAAGTTTTTTAGGTATGTTTTTCTGTGTATTTTAGAAATTCCATATTTTTTTATATTTTTAATATGCAAAGCAGTCCCGTATCCCTTATGTTTGTGAAATTCATATTTTGGATATTTTTTTGATAAATCGCACATAACTTTGTCACGAGAGACTTTTGCAACAATTGATGCCAGAGCAATTACCTTTTCTTTCTCGTCACCTTTTATTATTGTTTTTTGATTTAAAAATTTTTCAGGAGCTTTTATTCCTCCGTCTAACAAAACTCTGCATGTTTTAGGGTTGATATTTTCCAAACATTTATTAATTGCCTTTTGAATTGATTTTGAAATTCCTATTTTATCTATTTCTGAATTACTTACGTAAGCAATTTTATAATCAACAATCCCTTTCTTTTTCAGTTCTTTAATTTTCTCAAACCACTCCTCTCTTTTTCCTGACGATAATTGTTTTGAATCCTTAACTCCACTAAAAACAGACATTTTAAAATTTTTTGCATTTATCTGCGCCTGCCCCGTAGCCAGAGCGTAACTCTGTCATCTGCGTTAATCTGCGATTTATTGGAACAATAAATGCACAAACACAAACAGGTCCAGCCAACGGTCCTCTCCCAACTTCATCAATTCCAATTAGATATTTTATTTTTCTAGAATTTGTGATCATACTTAAATTATAAAGTTTTGAACCAGAAACTCAAAATTAAAAAAAACTAACCAACTAAACTAAATATAAATCTCGGACCACCTATCTCTGCGATAGCAGAGATAGGTGGTCCGTATAAAATATTTAAATATCATTAAAAAAGCACCACATTCGTGGTGCCTTAAAAAATCAAAAAAGGAACTTTTTTCTTTTTACGAAAATAAACACGGAAGAAATAAAAAATAAAATTATACCAGACCATGTCAGAATTATTCTGACATTTACAGGTAAATAAAGATTATCTTCTGGATCTTCATAAAAAAATAAGACCAAACAAATTCCAACAAATCCAACAATAACAACAGAAAGCATTATCCCAAACGTAACGGCAAAAAAGAGAGCCATTGGCTTGTTGTAGATTTCTGAATTGCCATTTTTTGCCAATTTAAAAATTGGCCCTGGCATTGGATTAAAAATCATAAGACCTCCAAACTTTTTATAGAACTATTTAACTAAATTATACATATATTAAATATCTTGTCAATCTTTTGTGTTTTTAAATTTTGACATTTTTAACTGTTATTTTCCATTTTGATTTTTTCATTTTGAATTTTATTCGTCATGTTATACTATTAATAATGAATCCCAAATTTACACATCTCCACACTCACTCTCATTACAGCTTGCTTAATGCATTACCAAAAATACCGGAACTTGTTTCTGCTACAAAAGAAAAAAATATGAGCGCCGTTGCTCTTACTGATAACGGAAATCTTTATGGTGCAATTGAATTTTATAAAGAATGTAAAAAAGAAAACATAAAACCAATTATAGGTGTTGATTTTTATGTTGCACTTCGCACACGGCACGATAGACAACCAGGGATTGATAGTAAAAGATACAGATTGGTGTTGTTAGCAAAAAATCATGATGGATATAAAAATTTAATAAAATTAGTAAGTGATTCACATCTTACTGGTTTCTATTACAAACCAAGAATAGACAAAGAACTAATGAAAAAATATTCTGAAGGACTTATTGCAATAATTCCATCTTTTAGTGGAGAAATAATAGAAAAAGTAAAAAACAGTGATTTTGAAACAGCAAAGAAAATTTTAAATGAGTATGAAGAAATTTATGGAAAAGAAAATTTGTTTGTAGAAATTACACATCACCCAGAAATTGACGGACATAATTTTATAACGAAAAAAACAATTGAATTTGCAAAAGACCTGTCCGCCTCTGGCGGAAGTGGAGCAAATTTAGTGGCATCACATGATGTTTATTATATACACCCAGAAGATAGAGAGGCACGAAATACACTTTTATCTATACAAACAAATCTTGACTTTGGCTCCAATAAACGACTAACAAGCGAAGATGAGGACTTTTCTTTTATAGGACAAGAACAGGCAGAAAAATATTTTGCTGAAATTCCCGAAGCACTTGAAAACACACAAAAAATTTCTAACATGTGTAATTTAGAAATTAGTCTTGGTGGCTGGATCTTCCCTGAGGCAAAATCTACCAACGGATTAAACCATGATGACGAATTGTATAAATTAATATACGACGGTTTAATTGAAAGAAAATTGGAAAAAACAGAAGAAGTTTTAAAAAGAATTGAATACGAGTATGGAATAATAAAAAAGAAAGGATATTGTCCATACTTTTTGGTTGTTAGTGATTTATTAAAATTCGCATTAAAAAATAACATCTTTACAAACACCAGGGGTTCTGCTGCTGGCTCACTTGTTTCTTATTTAATTGGAATAACAAATATAAATCCTCTTGAATATCAAATTCCATTTGAAAGATTTTTAAATCCCGATAGGCCTTCGCTCCCCGATATAGATATTGATATGGCAGATAACAGGCGAGATGAAATGGTTCAATATGCAAAAGAAAAATATGGAGAAGACAGAGTCGCACAAATTGGGACATTCGGAACAATGGCAGCACGAGGAGCAATTCGTGACACAGCACGAGCATTAGGTTATCAATATGAAATCGGAGATAAAATATCAAAACAGATTCCTCTTGGGAAACAAGGTTTCCCAATGACAATAGATAGAGCACTGGATGAAAATTCTGATTTGAAAAAAATGTACGCGACAGATAAAGACGTTAAAAAAATTGTAGATATGGCAAGAAAAATTGAAGGATGTGCAAGACACATTTCCGTTCATGCAGCAGGTATCGTTATCTCTCCAATTCCAGTAACAGAGTTCACACCAATTCAATTTGATCCGAAGGGTGGAAAATTAATAACACAATATGATATGTATTCTATAGACCCCGACTATGGTGGTGTAGGACTTTTAAAATTTGATTTTCTTGGTTTAAAAAATCTCTCAATACTCGCAAGCTCAGTTGATTTAGTAAAAAAAATAAAAGGTGTGGATATTGATATACAAAATATTCAAATTGATGACAAAAAAACATTTGAGATGTTGGCTCGTGGAGAAACTATGGGCGTATTTCAAATGGGTAGTGATGGGATGACAAAATATTTAAAAGATTTAAGACCGACCGAAATAAGAGATATAAACGCAATGATTGCTCTTTATCGTCCCGGCCCGATGGCTTTTATTCCTGAATATATTAAAAGAAAAAGAAATCCTAAACTTGTAAAATATATTGACGAGAGATTAAGAAAAATTCTTGAAAAAACTTATGGGATTTTGATTTACCAGGACGATATTCTACTTATAGTCACAGAGCTTGCTGGCTATTCTTGGGCAGAGGCAGATAAATTTAGAAAAGCTGTTGGGAAAAAAATTCCACAAGAGATGCAAGCGCAAAAAGAAAAGTTCACCAGTGGTTGTATCAAAAACGGGATGAAACCAGATGTTGCAAAACAACTTTGGGAAATGATTGAAACATTCGCGGCATATGGTTTTAATAAGGCCCATTCTGTAAGTTACGGCAGAGTTACATATCAAACTGCTTACATGAAAGCTAATTTCCCTGTTATTTATATGTCCGCACTTCTAACCGCAGATGCAGGAGATGTTGAAAAAATTTCCGAAACAATTAACGAATGTAAAAGAATGGGGATTGAAGTTTTGCCCCCAAACATAAATGAAAGTTTTGGTAATTTTACTGTTATAGAAGAAGACGGAAAAGACAAAATTCGTTTTGGACTTTACAGTATCAAAAACTTTGGGGAAGGTATCGCTGATAAAATTATTACTACAAGAAAAGAGAGCGGTAGATTTAACTCGCTGGAAGATTTTTTAAATAAAGTAAAAGATAAAAATGTAAATAAAAAATCTTTAGAAGCACTCATAAAATGTGGTGCCATGGATGAACTTGGTGAACGAGGACAAATGTTTGAAAATGTAGAAGATTTATTGTTGTATCATCGCGAAGGGAAAAAAACAGACGAATCACAGGAGTCGTTGTTTGGTTTGATGGCAGATAGTTCAACAATACCAAAACTAAAACTCAATGAATCAATGCCCGCAACACAAACTGATAAGCTAACATGGGAAAAGGAACTGCTTGGTTTATACATTTCCGGACACCCACTTGATAAATTCAAAAACCAGCTCGAAAAAAGACAATATTCCATAAAAAGAGTTCTAGATGGTCTGGAAGATGGTATGCAAGTAGCCGTTGCGGGTATAATAAATGAAGTTAAATACATAAACACGAAAAGCGCCGAAAAAATGGCTTTTGTTAATTTTTCAGATTTTACGGGAACTATTGAGATTGTTGTATTCCCAAAAATATTTGAAAAATATAAAGAATTTTTAGAACCTAATTTATGTGTAGTAATAAAAGGACGAATTTCTTACAGAAATGATTCAATAAGTTTGCTCGCGGAAGCTGTAAAAAAATTAGAGGAAGAAAAAAAATAATCTCCCAACTTGGACACCGAGTGTCCAAGTGACCACAAATTTATTTACTTGCTGGAATAATAAAAGAAATGGAATAAAAAAAGACGACCAAGCGATCGTCTTTTATTTTCTAATTTAATGAAAAAAATATGGACGCTTATTCTCAATAAAGCGAGAAAATAAAAAGAAATTTTCTGTTTCTAAAATTTCTCTTGAAATTTCTACTGCATCGTCATGTGAAATATGACTCTGCAAAATTGCTAAAGCGAGCATAAGAATACTATCACCCCTATCTCTTTCTGGTAAACCAGAAAAAGAGTATCTCCGCATGGCTGGTCTTGCAAAAATTGCGCCACCAAATTCATTTTTTTCTTCCCTTTGTGACTCAAAACTAGTTACGTGGCCCTCCGGTAGATGAACAAATAACCGTTCTCCTTTTTCTCGAGAATAAAATATGTATTTATTCTCTTTTTCGGGTCGAATAATACCAATTTCTGCCCAAAGTTGGACATCATACTGTTTTTCACCAAATATACATAGATACCCACCAGCCCTGTTTTCCCAATCTTTTTTTATCTCGTCTGAGAAATTACCATTTTGGAAAAAAAGAACCAATTCTTTCAAAAGAAAGTACGCCCTTTCTAAAATGAATGTTTCTTCATGTTTTGAATATAATGATTTGATTATCATTTTTATAACTCCCAATTTATTTGTGAAAGAAATATCTGTTTTATATATACACTTTAAAATAAGCCCCGTCAATCCAGCACTTATTTTATATATTTAAAAAAAATGTTAATATAATTCTTATGGAAAAAGACCAGAAAATACAAAATATAAGACATTCGCTTTCGCATTTACTCGCGTCAGCTGTTTTAAGCTTATATCCAGATACAAAAATGACAATCGGTCCAGCTATTGAAAACGGATTCTATTATGATTTTGATTTTACAACACCGATTTCAGACAAAGATTTGCCAAAGATAGAAAAGAAGACGAAAGAAATATTAAAAAAATGGGATAAATTTGAAAAAATTGATGTTTCAGAAAAAGAAGCAAAAGAAAAATTTAAAGATAATCCATACAAATTAGAACTTATAGAAGACCTAATAAAAGATGGACAAAAAATAACATTTTATAAATCAGGTGATTTTGTTGACCTATGTGGTGGTGGTCACGCAGAAAGTGCAAAAGATATAAAACCCGATTCTTTTAAATTAAATAAAACTGCTGGTGCATATTGGAGAGGAAGTGAAAAAAATAAAATGCTCACTCGTATATATGGTCTTGCCTTTGAAACAAAAAAAGAACTTGATGAATATATACAAATGCAAGAAGAGGCAAAAAAAAGAGACCACAGAAAATTAGGAAAAGAATTAGATTTGTTCCACATGGACGATATGGTTGGTTTGGGGCTTCCTCTTTGGCATCCTAAGGGTGCATTGTTATGGAGAGTTATTGAAGAATTTTGGTATAAAGAACATTTAAAAAATGGGTATGATTTAGTAAGAAGTCCACATATCGGAAATAGAACTCTTTGGGAAACATCTGGCCATTGGGGTTTTTATAATAAATCAATGTATCCACCACTTGAAGTTGGACAAACTTTGGAAGAAAGACAACAAAATAAAAAAACCGAAGTTTCTGAAGAATATCTTTTGAAACCGATGAATTGTCCATTTCATATAGAAATTTACAAAAATAATCCAAAATCTTATAGGAATTTACCATTGCGTTGGGCAGAGTGTGGAACCGTTTATAGATTTGAAAAAAGAGGAGAGCTTTCTGGATTAACAAGAGTCCGTGGTTTTACACAAGATGATGCACACATAATATGCAGAAAGGACCAGGTAGAAGAAGAACTAAAAAGAGTCATTGATTTTATTTTGTTTATATACAAATCATTCGGTTTTGATATTGAAAAAGTAAAAGTGTATCTTTCGTTGAGAGACCCAAAAAATAAGGACAAATATGCCGGTGGAGATGCTGGTTGGGAGTTTACCGAGACTATGTTAAGGAAAGTTGCAATAGATAAAAAATTAAATTTTAAAGAGGAATTAGGTGAAGCTGCTTTTTATGGACCAAAACTTGATTTTAAAATTGAAGATGCTCTTGGACGGGAATGGCAATGTTCAACACTACAATTTGATTTTAACTTAACAGAGAGATTTGATTTAACATTTGTAAACGCAAAAGGTGAACCGGAAAGACCTTATATGCTCCATAGAGCATTGTTTGGAAGTTTTGAAAGGTTTATAGGTCTTTTGATAGAACATTACGCTGGAGCGTTTCCTGTGTGGCTATCACCTGTTCAGATTGTAGTTCTTCCTATTTCTGAAAAACATTTAGAATATGCAAAAAATATATTTGAAAAACTAAAAGAAAATGAATTGAGAGCTGAATTAGATGATTCAAATGAGACACTTGGCAAAAAAATAAGAAATTCAAAATTACAGAAAAATCCTTATATGATTATTGTTGGCGATAATGAAGTAGAAAATAAATCTGTAACTCTTGAATCACGAGACGGAACAGGTATGAAAGATATAAAATTAGAAGAAGCAATTGAAAAACTAAAAAAAGAAATTACCGAAAAAAAATGAGGCCATGTTATTAAAAATAAAAGCGAAGTTGTTAAACAACTTCGCTTTTTTAAACTCTTTGGTATTCAATCCCGTCAATAATGTCGGTAACAGATTTGGGTATTGGGTTATCTTTTATTCCACAACTTAACTCTTTTCTTAAATCATTTAGAATTTGTGGAATATATTCTTCTGGTATCTCAGTCCCAAGATAAACATTGTTTAATCGGGTTGTTGTTTTAACAGAACAAACAACTTTTCTCAAGACCCCAGATTTCATGGCCTCAACAATATTCATAAATCCTCCTTTTTAATTATCTACAATCTAGAATAATCTTTCCTAATAAAAAGTCAATATATTAAAAATGTGTGCATAAATACATCAATGGTACCGTTCGTACGAACGGTACCATTGATGGTTATAAACAAAAATTGTGGAGAAAAATAAAAAAATGCCCTTAAGGGCATTTTTTACACCTTTCTTCTATAACTTTGTTTGGTTTTTACTAATTTAAAACCAATAGAATTTTTGAAATTTGAAGGGGTTCTAAAAGCCGGCTTCCCTTTCTTATTCCCAACTTTTGCATAATTACGCATATTTTTTTAATTAAATCTTAATAAACTTTTTGTTTAATATTATTTTTCGCTAGTAGATTTATTGCTTTGTTGTTTTTTTGCATCTTGTATAACAAAAACAATTTGCTGTATGGTCATTTACCATACCAACTGCTTGCATATGAGCATACACGACAGTTGGCCCCAAAAACTTAAACCCTCTTTTTTTCAAATCCTTTGAAAAATCTTCTGCTTCTTTTGTAATTGCAGGTAAATCTTTCAATGTTTTTCTCTTTCCATCAATTTGTTTTCCTTTTACAAATCCCCACATATATTTACTAAAGCTTCCAAATTCCCTCTGAACTTCTAAAAATCTTTTTGCGTTATTAATAGTCGATTCTATTTTTAACTTATTTCTAATTATACCTATGTTTTTTAATAATTTATTAACATCTTTTTTTGTAAATTTGGATATTTTTTTCGGATTAAAATTTGCGAAGGCTCTTTTATATCCATTTCTCCTGTAAAGTATTGTTCTCCAAGATAGCCCGGCTTGTGCACTCTCTAACACAAGAAATTCAAAAATCTTTTTATCATCCTTTATTGGCACACCCCACTCCTCATCGTGATATCTTATCATTAGCAAATCATTACCAGGCCAAACACAACGAGTTTTTTCTTTCATCCTGTAGTGAAAAATGGCATTGCTCTAAGAGAGCACGGCTATTTTTGTTGTTAATATTGATAAAATTTTTTCTCTTAAATTATACATTTTAATATTTTTTTTATTAATGCCATTTTCTACTACGGGATTCATAACTTTTGTTGAACATTCTACAATTTTCCAATTTCTTTTAAATCTTTATCGGGTATATATAAAACTAAAAGACCAATCACAATCCCAACAATTCCACTATATAATGGGTTTATATTAAAAAATGAGTCAAAACTATCTAAAATATACCAAACACCACGCCAAACAAGAACAAGCCCAATAACTACGGCAACATTTTTAGAAAAATAATTAATTAGAGATATTTTTTTTTGTTCTGTATTCATCCTGTAGTGAAAAATGGCATTATTCTAAAAGAACGCGACCATTCTTACTATTAATACTAATAAAAAACTTATCCTGTGGTAAAATTATTTTTAATATTTTATATTTACGAGCTAATTTTATAAAAAATATTACCTGCCCCGTGAAATTTAAAAACTATTTCACTGGGGTGGATTCAAAAGCTCATTCATCGCTTTTGAATTTTTACTACGGGATTCATATATTTTAATTATATTAAATAAATAGTTTGAACACAAATCAAAACTCTCTAAATGAGAGTTTTGATCCATAATGCTTTGTTTTTTTGAAACTCTCTAAATGAGAGTTTTGATCCATAATGCTTTGTTTTTTTGTTTTTTTGAAACTCTCTAAATGAGAGTTATAAGTATTTAAATTTGATTTGTGTTTAAAAAGAAAACGGCCATTTGGCCGTTTTATCAATAAAAAAATCCTATTTCTGAGATGGTAAAATATTATTTTTTACCAAACTCGCAACAAACACTTCGTTGTCATCATTCCCATTGTCATTTTGCCCGGGAAAAAGACGAAAACAATTGTTGCTTTTACAATCAATCAAAAAACCTTTTCTTTGGACCAAACAGGAACAGACACAACATTTTTTTTCTTGTGGAAGTATAGTCCCAGCATTTATAGATTCTCTGGGTTCTCCTAAAACTTCCGAAACAATTCCCATAACATCTCTGAATGTTCCATCAGCAATTGCTTGGTTCAGATCCATAACTCCTCTCCTTGTGTATTTTGGTTTTTAACAAAACAACGGTTCTTTTTGAATATATCACTGTTTTTAAACAAAAACAAACTCTGAAATATAAAAACACACAACTTTCTGTTGTGTGTTTTTATATTTGTGGACCAGAGAGGACTCGACACAGGTCTCTAATTCGCTACGCTCATAAGAGCCTGTCGTCACGACTCGGCGACAAGCACTCGCTTTGCTCGTCTTGTATACCGCCTCCGTCTTTCGAGTCCTAACACATCATATAAAACTTCAAACCGCTTGAAAAGCTATCTTTCTAGATTTTGGATCTATTATAATTCAAGTCCAAAACTACAAAATATGCTTATAAATGCTTAAGGAGTTATTTATGAAAGGGGCACAAAGAGAGTATTGAATTATTTATCAACTAATTTTAAGTTTTTCTGCCCAGCAGTTTTTATTTTCTTCGTCTGGCACTGCAATTACCAATAATCTGCTCGGACGAGATATTGCCACATAGACATTTCTTAATTCTTCCTCTTCAGATATTTTACTGTTAGCTAACATAGTTTTGTAAGATTTCATCACTTTCTTTTTAAGAAATACAAGAACTGCTTCAAAAGTTTCTCCTTTCACTTTATGAATTGTGCTAGGTCTATAGTCTGTTGGGACACTGTCAATATGTTCTTGTGGAAAGAGTTGAGAAAATTGTGCCTCCTTTAGGTTTTGATTTATTTTTAATTCAAATTCGTAATTTTTAGAACTAATGACTAAATTTGCTTCAGCTATCCACGCTCCAAGTCTAGTTGCACTAACTGCTTTTGGGAGTAATTTTACAAATTTATATAACTCTTTTCTTAAGTTGCTAAATCCTCGTTCTTCAACAAACATATTAAAATTTTCTTCTGAAAAGTATGAGATGTTCTGTGTTGCCTTTAAGAAACCTCTTTCAATATATTTCATACCTCTAATAAAATCATTTCTATCATATAGGAACTTACCAAGAGCAAAATCTCTGGTAAATGGAGATCCAACTAGCCAAGGACTTTCTCTATTGGGATTAGAGATAGCTTGTGTAAAAAAACTTTTTGACCTAAATAACACAGCTACATTTTTAGGATTAAATTCAATACCATATTCCTTACACTTATTCTTGAAACTATTTAAGGTGGATTTTTTACCAGTAATAGTCTCCTCGTATGTCCATATTTCAGGACAGATATCACAGTCTTTTACTTTTTTATTAGTGGCAATGATTTTTCTTTCTCCTAATGAAGAAAAATTATAGACGACATCACATATTTTTTGTGAACTACGCCAACTTTCATCTAGAATAATAGAATTGTTTTTCCAGTCCTGTTCTTTTTCTATGAATAAACTGGGTTTTGCGTCATTCCACTCAAATATAGCTTGATCTGGGTCGCCCACAATCATTATATTTTCCAAACCAGATTTTACAATAATATCTATGATTTGCATTTGTATTTCGGTGGTATCTTGTGCTTCATCAATAATGAAAACAGGAAATCTTAAAGCCAATGATCTAGCAATTTTAGGATACTGCTCTAATATCTTTAATGCAAAATAGTTTGCATCTGCTTGAGTTGCAAAACCCTTCTCATTAAAATCTTTCTTCATTTTTTGTAGTTTTTCATAATGACCATTCACTGTTTTTCCATTAGCATTTATTTTATTAGGAAAACCACCGAAGAAGTATTGAGCATCATTTTTTGGACACAAATCACCGTCTATTTTGTAACTAACTTTATCAAAGTATCTATTATAGTCTCTTTCATAAGCACCACCATTCCAAATACCGTATGGTTCTCCAACCATTATTGGGCGTTTTTCACAACCCAGAACAAGATGTCCAAACGGGAGAAAAATATATTGATTTATAAAACTATCAATCGTGCCTAAAAAATGTGGGTAAGAAATGTGTGTATCAAAATCTTTTATACAGTTATCTCTTATTTCTTGCCAAGCAGTATTGGTAAAAGATATAGTAGCTATACCTTTATATTCTTCAGTCCATTCAGATATTAACTTTGAGAATTTAGCTGAAACGCAGTATGTTTTACCGCTACCTGGACAAGCACGAACAACAAATTTTCCAGTTTTTCCTAAAACCTCTCTTTGTTTGTCTGATAATTTACTGAACATAAATTATTCATTTTTAGCAACATATTTTATAGCTTTTTCAATATATTTAGGGATGATAAAGTTATCAAAAGCCGATTGATCATTTTCTAGTCTAACCGCTAATCTGTGAGCTAATTCTGATTTTGATTTTTGATCATCAACTTTGTCAGCAAAATTCTTTGCATAAATTTTTTCATCTTTGTCTGGTGTTATTACTGTTAATGGATGAAATTCTTTATATATTTCTAATAATAATGTTTGATTATATTTACTTGCCAAAAAAAGCTCATATTCAAAAGTCATTTCTCCAGTAAAAACTTTTAATAAGCCAGTTTCTAATGTTTTTACTTTTCCTGCTCTTGTAGAACCATCATCATTGATATTTTTCCTATCATCATCTGTTATAACGGCACAACGATGATTTATTCTTTTTTGTGAGTCAGATGAATTAAAAAGTTTTGCAAAGTGTTCAAAAGCAACCCCGTTTATATTTACAACTTCAATTCCAAGATTGTTAAGAAAATAATTTATACCTATCTTTTTACTGAAAATTGGTAATAATAATGACTCTGATATTCCTTCTACTAGGATTGTTCCATTTGCAAAGAATAACTGTGATTTTGTGACATCTAAAAATTTTTGAAGGAATTTTTTATTATTTTCATTTAGTTCAGAGTTTATTACAGAAAGAGCAAAAGTTTCATTTGATATATGTTGTAAAACAATCAAGGAGTCTAGACCAGCTTTTGCTGTTATTGTTGGAGAATGAGACGAAACAAAGGTCTGAAAATTTTGATTAGTAGAAAGTTCTGACAAATAATTAAAAAATAGGTTTTGTAGCTGTGGATGTAAGTGAGCTTCTGGTTCTTCAATTAAAAGTGAAAAATAAGAGTTTGAGTCTTTTTCTTTTTTTTGTTTTATGTCTCCTAAAACAGTAGCTATATATATTAAATTGTTATACCCCAAACCATTCTGCCAAATACTCAAATAGCGTTGTTCGTAAGTAGGGTCTTTATCAAGAATATCTTTATCAAAAACTGGTATTTGTATATGTAGATTGTTAAGTATTTCCGCAAAACCAAGTCCACTAAAACTAATTTCTATTTTTTGAGTTTTATCAGAAAATGTAGTTTTATCTAAATGTTCACAGACTTTTTCTTTACCTTTATTTATAAAATCTTTCCAATTTTCATTTTCTAACACCGTTTTTATTTCTTTTACCAATCCTTTTTTCTGCTCTTCTGTGTATGTTTCAATCTCGGAATAAAGTCTAGATAATTTACTATCTTTAAATGGTTTCAAAAACTGTTCTGCGTCTCGGAGAGCTCCCAAATGAACATAGTTAATTAACTGTAATACCTCATTAGATATTTGCTGTCCTTCATTTTCTCCACCCCATATTTTATATTTTAACTTTCCTTTTACATCTAAATAATATCTTATATGTAATTGTAGACTTGTTTCTCCATTATCCTCATCAATTGTTAACATTTCTCTAAAAATTGCAGTTTCTGACTCATCTTCTATAACAAAAAGTAAATCAAATTTAACTTCATTTGTAATTTGAGCTGGATTGGTTCTGTCAATGTGAAAATCATTTTCTTTTGAAAAATATATATCTCTTCGTAAACTTCCCCAACCAAGAGATAAGCGTAAAGCATCAACGATTGCAGTTTTTCCAACATTGTTTTCTCCTACTAAAATATTGAGTCCTTTCTTAAAATGGAGAATGAGGTCTTTTACTGTTCTATAGTTTTGTATTCTAAAATCTCTTAAATACATAAGATATATTTTACCACATTTTGTCAAAAAAATCTTGAAAAAAATAGAAAAACTTACAAATACGATGTTGAAAACCAAAGAGAGAATGAGATCATAGAGGACTCGACACAAGTCTCTAATTCGCTACGCTCATAAGAGCCTGTCGTCACGACTCGGCGACAAGCACTCGCTTTGCTCGTCTTGTATACCGCCTCCGTCTTTCGAGTCCTAACTCGAACCCCCTACCTCCTCAGTGCAAGTGAGGCGCTCTACCAGGTGAGCTACTGGCCCATTTGTTTTTATAACACAATAATTCTACACGATTTTATTATAATTACAATAATAAACGTGTAAACAAATTAATACAAAGTAAGATTTATAAGATGATTTATAAAACTTGGTAAACCTACCCCAACCTCATTTAATTCTCTAACGAAAGGAGCATTTTCAGACAGGTCTGGCAAAGCATTCGTTTCCAACAAATAAATTCCCCTTCTTGGAGAAACAATAAAATCAGATCTTGAGTAGTGTCTAAGATTCAAAACATTATGTGCTTTGTTCGCTATTTTTTGTACATCTTTTTTTAAACTTATGGGCAAACTTGTTGGACATGAAAATGTTGTACCACCCGCCTGAGCGGGCAAGTCTTTTTTAGAATAATCAAAAAAATCTTCACCCTTATTTAATATTATTTCCAAAGGCATCAACTCATATGTTTCTTCATTTCTAAAATTATCAATTACTCCACATGTGATTTGTTTTCCTTCTATAAATTCCTCAACTAAAATAGTCTCATATTTATTTAATAAATCTCCTAAAGAGAAAAGTAATGTATCGAAATCTCTCGCAACAAAAATATCATTTGAAGAGCCCCCAGAAACAGGCTTCATAATTAATGGTATACCAAATCCCCTAAATATATCCAAAGCAATTTTTTCAACCTCCAAATCATTTTTTACAATTATATATCTAGGTGTTTTTAGCCCCGCATTTTCAAATATTTTTTTTGCAAAATATTTATTAAAACTCATAAGTGATGGCAACGCCCGAGAACCTGTGTATGGTATAGAAAAATTATTAAGAACTCTCTGTAGAGAACCGTCCTCACCAAAATCACCGTGTATAGAATTTATAACTAAATCTACATCTCTCAATATTTTTTCTGGACTTGTTTGAACACCTCTAAGATTCCAAGATAAGTCTTTTGAAATAATTACATCTTTGACGATGTATTCTTTGGGTATATTTTTAATAAAGGATACGCCTGTATTTAAAGATAGTCCGCGTTCTTTCCCCGGACCACCCCGAAGAAGACCAATTTTTATTTCTTTTCCAGAATCAATAAAGTTTTTCATCCTGTAGTGAAAAATGGCATCGCTCTAAAAGAGCGCTGCTATTCTTGTTATTAATATTGATAAATTTTCTTTCATGATATTACTTATTTTTGATATTTTCTTTCTCTTAATGCCATTTTCTACTACGGGATTCATCCACAATATTATACAATAAAAAATTTATTTAAATAAGTCTGCCGGTTGATTTTTCTCTAAAATAGGGATAATATCCAAAACAGAAAATATAGGAGTTTGGAATATGAACATTATTGATTTTAGTACACCATTCAGAAAACAAAAGCGAGTACTTAAATTCATTAGATTTTTACTCAATGTTTTCTATGGTTTTAAGGTGATGGGTTTAGAAAACTTAGAAAAATTACCTAAAAACAAAGGCGTTATATTTGCGCCAATTCATTCGGTTTTTTTAGATGTTTTCTTTACTCCAGCGGCTCTTTATCAAAATCTTAATTTATTACCCTTTTTTCATGTAATAAGAGAAAGAAGAGAATATAAACAAACTTTGCTAAAATGGATTTTGGGTGGAAAATTTATTAAAGGTTGGGGTGCTTATTCTCTTTTATCACCTTTCCACAATACATTATTATCTTATTTTGAAAGCCTTAAAATTCACATAGAAATTCTGGAGGCGGGAAAAAGTTTGATAATTTTTCCCGAGGGTGCAGTGAGAAATGGAAAATGGGCTGTTAAAAACAAGAAAATACTCAAAGCTCAACCCGGCGTAGCAATACTTGCTTTTATTACAGGGTGTCCTGTTGTTCCAGTCCTTATAAAATTGAAAAACACAAAAAGCACTGGGCTTAAAAAATTTATTCCGTTTTTTGGCAAGGCAAGTGTTAAATTTGGAGAACCTTTATTTTTTGATCAATTATTTAACGGTGAATCAAATGGTGAAAATTTTGAAGATTTTTTAAATGCTTCAAAATTTATTGTTAAAAAAATTGATGAGCTAGGCGGTTTATGAAAACCGCCTTTTTTAATTTTTGTAACACAACAAAAACACATGAATTAAGATGGTTGCTTTTTTCTTCCAAAAGAATAAGATTCATTCCAGATAATATAGGAGTTTGAAATATGAATAATAAGGTTAAATATTGTAAATTTTGGCCTTTGTTCTTACAACATTTGATTTGGATACCAACTAGAATTGCTTTAAAATTTTTTTTTGATTTTAAAGTAATTGGTTTAGAAAATGTAAAAAAGGTACCCAAAAAATATGGAATAATCTTTGCATCTAATCATGCGAGTGGTTTGGATCCGGTTTTCATTCCATCCGCACTTCCATTTTTATCAAGATTTCTTCCAACATACAATATGACTCGTGGGGAAGGAAAATTTTCATATAAAAATAAACTTATGAATTTTCTCCTTGTAACCCTCAGGCCAATTTTCAAGTTGTGGGGTGCATATCCAGTATCGTTTTTAGTACATAAAACATTCGCGGGATATAAAAACATACTGAGAACGCACATAAAGATGTTACATGAAAGAAAAAGTGTAATCATCTTCCCTGTTGGAGCAATAAAAGAAAGGAGAATACAAGAAAGGCCTGGCACCGGTATTTCATTTATTGCTCACACTGTTCAATGTAAAATAATCCCAACGAGAATTTGGATATATGGGCTTGATAAAAATGAAGGTATGACTCTTAAAAAAATTCTTTTGAGAAAATACAAGGTAAGAGTTTTTTTGGGAGAAATTTTAGAATCTGAAAATATTTTTTCCGGCGATGAAATAACTGAAAAAAATATGACAGACGAGTATTTGTATACTGCAAATCAAATTGTTGATGCAATAGCAAAATTAGGCGACTCAAACTGAGCCGCCTTTTTTAATCTTTATTGAATAAATTAATTTTTTCTCTCATTTCCTTTTCTGGAGTCAAAAATTTAAGAAGATTTGAAAACCTTGTACCAGTTGACCCAACAAACTGAAATAAAAAAAGAACTATCTTTCTCATTTTTTCTCCCGTTGATTATAATAAATTTCTATTTTGATATTATCATCTAATTACTTCTTTATCAAGAGATGTTTAATATTTTTCACCTTTCAAATATTTTCCCAAAAAATCTCTTTTAAATTCAAAAAAAGTATCGTCTAAGATAGATTGTCTCATTTTTTTAACAAGATTAACTATAAAATATAAATTGTGTATGGAAGCGAGTGTTGCACCAAGCATTTCTTTTGATCTAAAAAGATGTGATAAATATGCCTTAGTGTAGCTTGCCCCGCCATGGCGGGATGAACATGTGTAACAATCACAATTTTCATCGAGTTTTGAAAAATCATTTTTATACTTAGCATTTAATATATTTATCTTTCCACTCGTTGTATACATAGTTCCATTTCTAGCAATTCTTGTTGGTGCAACACAATCAAACGTGTCTATTCCATTTTCAACGCCTATAAATAAATCTATCGGTTCGCCTATACCCAAAAGATGTCTAGATTTTTCTTCTGGCAAAATTGAATTAATCCAAACAAGTGATTTATCTATGTCATTTTTCTCAAATGAACCACCTATACCAAATCCATTGAAATCCATCGCTCCGATTGTTTTTGCACTTTCCTTACGTAGTTTTTCATTATTACCACCTTGAACTATGCCATAAATCGCAGATGGACGCGGATCAGACGCAGATTTACGCAGATCAAAATTTAATTTTTTATGATGTATGAGACATCTGTCTGCCCAGCGGTGTGTTCTATTCATTGCCTCTTCAAGATATTTTTCAGAGTTGTTTGGAGACGTACATTCATCAAACGCAAAAATTATATCCGCACCTATATTATGTTGAATTTCAATTGATTTTTCCGGAGTAAAAAAATGTGGACTCCCATCTATGTGTGATTTAAATTCGACTCCTTCTTCTTTTATTTTTATACTTCCCTTTTGTAAAAATTCTTCGTTTTTATAAATTTTTTTTGCTAATTCATCTACATCATTTGTTTGGTTATTTATTTTACTAACATCAGAATCAAAACCAGAACCAAGAGAAAATACTTGAAAACCACCTGAGTCAGTTATTGTCGGCCCGTCCCAATTCATAAATTTTCCTAAACCACCGGCAGATTTTACAATTTTATCTCCGGGTTCCAAATATAAATGATAAGTATTGGCCAAAACAACTTCTGCACCTAAATCTTTTACTTGCTCAGGTGTGAGTGCTTTAACAGTTGCCTTTGTTCCCACAACAGAAAAAGCTGGAGTTTTTATTATTCCATGCGATGTTTTTATTTCGCCAACTCTTCCTAAATATTCTTTTCCGCCAGAGGCGGATCCGCCTCTGGCGGAAATTCTTTTTTCTATTCTAAACATGTTAGTGAATAATATAACAAATCGAGCCCTTTTTAAAAGGGCTCGATAGTTTTTCTTTTTAACTTTTACTTTTCAAAAAATTTCTTATTGCGTATTTTCTGCTGGCAAACTTTCTACACTAATTAATTCAACTTTAAAATTCAAGTTTGAATTTGCTGGTATTGGACCTAATTCCTGATTACCATATCCAAGTGTTGGAGATATTTTTAATTCTCTTGTCCCACCAACTTTCATGCCTTTAACTCCTAAATCCCATCCCTGTATAACTTCTCCTGCTCCAAGCACAAATTGAAATGGTTGATTTCTTTTATATGAAGAATCAAAAATTGTTCCATCATCAAGTGTCCCCTCATAATTAACCGTGACCAACATTCCATTTTCTGCTACCAAACCATCTCCAACCTGAACATCTGTGGCTACCAAACCTTCAACTGTGGGTAAATTATTATTTGTTGCCATATTTTCATTTGTTTGATCATTTAAACCAATACTATTGAAATCAATAAAAGAATTTACTAAAAAAAACAAAACGAATACCACAACCACTCCAACCACTATTGCTATGTTTTTATTTAATTTTTTATCCATATTTTTTTATCTTGTAAGTTAATAATTATTAAAATGATGTTTTCGCCTGTTATATATTTTAACCCAAAAATGACACAACCTGCAAACTTTTGTGTATAAATGAAAAAGCAATCTAAATTTAAAACCTCTGGGAGAGGTTTTAAATCCATAATATCTTTGTGAAAGCTTTTTCATCCATAATTGATTTTTTAAATGAAAAAAGCCACCCGAAGGCAACTTTCTTCATGGCATCCGCCTTAACAAAACCGAAGTAGTGCAAAGACGAACACCGATATAAATGATACTACGGACAGAGTAGATTACAAGGAATTTAATTCAAAACTGTGGATAACTTTTTATAATAAAAAAGACGCGTTTTCACGCGTCTTTATGAAATCTCCATTAACTCCAAGAATCTATCTGCTCCTGGAGAGTTTTCGGAAAAATTCTACTCTCTCTAAGCAACACGTTTATCATATAAAAACATGTGGCCATTTTATTTCCGCCCAATAGAGCATTCTTAAATGAAACTGGACCATTGTGATCTTTTATAGAATTAGCCAACTTTTTCATTGTTTCTATATCTTCAAGAGATAACAAATCCCAATTTTTTTGAAGAAAATCCAATTCATCCAGACCCCACAAAATTTTTATAAAATGTTCTCTATTTTTTGCAAGAATTTTTGGTGTATGTCTATAATCACTAAAATTACATACCCACGCGTTCGTAGAAAGTTTGTAGAGAAAATCTATTGCAATTTTCCAAGAATGATTATCGGTACTTCTTCGGGGAATGTTTCTTATAAAAGAAAAAAATTCAATTGCTTTTGATAATATAATATATTCTTTTACATCTATAAGATAAGGCCACCATGACGGTTCATTGTATGCTTCTTTAAAATCGTTACCGCGTGTGTTATCTTTCAAAAATTTTTGACAGAGAACAGAAAAAGCTTTCATCGCTATTTTTTGTCTCAAAGATTGACGACTTATACTAACTTTTTTCCCTTCGTGATCGATATCAATTTCATTCTGGTCTTCTCTTGTTCCTGAAGAGAAAGAAGAATAATTTGAATATCCGTAAGAATAATCGAAATACAATTTAATTACATCCGAGAAAGAAATGCCAAGATCGTCATACATATCTTCATCTAAACCATGGTGTAATAAACTAAGAATTTCTTTGTACTCATTAGACATATTTAGCGTATCTCTCCAAATACAACGATTGCTAGTGTTTGTTATTTTTTTCCCCGGTAAAACTTCGTTTCGCTCAAATTCAATTTGAGACAAAAGTTCTTGTTTCTTCTGTTCTTCGTTTGTAGTTTCCATTTTAAAAACTCCTTATTTATTTTAATGAACTATGCCCAGCTATTTAGGGCCTGTTTGAACAATACAGAAAAGACACAACTTTGTCAATTTCTCTATTTTATTATTTACAAGCTTTATTATTCAAAAAACTATCCCCTTATTCGCTACAATTAGAGAATAGTTTATCTGTTTTAAAATAACATCTACGCTATAGCGTAGATGTTATTTTTGTTTTCTTGTTTTCTTGTTTTATTGTTTTTTTTTGCTTTCTTGCTTTTTGATTCTTACTCCGTAGTTACTCCGTCAAACTCAGGCCCATCTGTATTTGCTTCTTCTTTTGTCGCACGAACAATTCCGTCTTTATGATGAGCTGGTGAATAAATTGTATAAAGTTTCAAGTTTTTTTTGTTTGATGTGTTTATAATATTGTGTTTTGCACCAGCTGGAACAACAACTGCAAAATCATCTTCAATCGCATATTCGTTTCTGTCTATAATGCATTTCCCCTTCCCTTTTTCAAATCTAAAAAATTGGTCATTGTCTTCATGAACTTCCATACCAATTTCTTCTCCTGGTAATAAACTCATCAAAACTAATTGACTATGTTTACCAGTGTAAAGAACTTTACGAAAATTATTATTTTCTTCTGTTTCCTTTTCTATGTTTTTTACAAATCCTTTCATAATTTTTTTGTGAGATTAGTTTTAATTAACTTGTAAAATTATATCACAAGAACCGTGAAAACATAAAAACATCCCAGTTAAATATGCTTTGCATTTAACAGGGTAAGTAAAATCAAGAAAATACAAAAAACATTAGTGACGCCGTATCTCTGCTATAGCAGAGATACGGCGTCACTTCATAAAACCAAAAATAAACCATCCCCTTATTCCATTGGATTAGAGAACGAATAAAAATTGAAAAAAACTAATTACTATTTAATTATATTTTCCCAGATATATTCTATATCTTGTTTTTCTTTCCATAATTTCACTATTTTTTCTCTTAATTCTTTATGTTGTGGATATCCTGTGTCTTCCAAATTCTCTGGCATTAAATCTTTACAAACAAAATTTAAAAGAATAGTGAGAGATTCTTTTATATCGTGATATTTTTGAGACCCCAGTTTATCAACCCAAGATTTTCCCCACCTATACCAAGTATAAAAATGCCAAAGCTCGTGCATTATTGAATGTCTCTGAACTCCCTTACCGATACAGGCAAATGTATAATTTTCTTTAATGTTATATGGCAACCTTTCATTGACTGTTAGATATATCGTTACATCTTCTTTTAGAAAAACTTTAAAAATTTCTTCTGCTCTTTTTTGAAATTTTTCGGAAATATTATCAAATTCTTTTTGATATTTTGATACATATTCGTTTACATTAAAATTGTTTTCTTTTAAATATTCATCTATAAATAGGGATGCGGATTTTTCGTCTGGATTTTCTCCAAATTTGGAAACTAATTTTGTATATGCAATAGTGGGTGATTGGGAAAGAATTGAACTTTTTCCTTTATTTAATAAACACCAAACATCTTTTTCTTTTTCATATTTAAATTTTACTTTCATATTTTTTTATTATTTTTAAAAAATTTTTAAATCTTATCTATCCCCCTATTCGCTACAATTAGAGGATAGAAAACTACAATGAAGATAAAAAAAATATTTCAGATAAATTTTAATTTGGACAAGGAGCAAAATCGCAATTTGGTCCTGTTCTTCCCACACCCGAGCCGTCAGGGCAAAGTTTTGCCTCTGTAGTGCAAAAAATCTGTTCTCCACATTGCTCTGTTGGTATTGGAGAACTTGGATTACCGTGTTTAACCCACCCATTTCCTTCACAAATCCAATTATCTTCGTCCCCACGAATAATAAACATTACTGCAAGTAATATTAATAAAACTATAATCGTTATAATTTGTTTTTTTGTTGTCATATTTAATCTACTTCTTTAATTCTTTAATGAATAAATCTCTAAGAAGTTTTATCTCGTTATCGTCATATAGTGATATTGCAATAACAATTGGACATTTTTTCTCTAGTTTTTTAATAATTTTATCTATTTGTTTTTTATCGTCAATTAAATCTGTTTTTGTTAAGACAACAATTTCTTTTTTATTCAAAAGTTCCTTATCAAATTGTTCAAGTTCTTTTCTTATTGTTTTATAAGCACCCTCAACATCTTCATTTTCCAAAGAAATTAAATGGACAAGCATTTTCGTTCGTCTAATGTGTTTTAAAAATTTATGCCCGAGTCCTTTCCCTTCTGATGCACCTTCAATAAGCCCCGGAATATCCGAAATTATATACCCATAAAATTCTCCGAGATTTGGTTCAAGTGTTGTGAATGGATGCGCACCAACTTTTGCGTTAGCGTTTGTAATCGCATTCAACAAACTCGATTTGCCAGCATTTGGAAGTCCTATCAACCCAATATCTGCAACAAGCTCAACTTCAATATAAAAATCAGCTTCCTCTCCCGGCCACCCATTTGTAAATTCTTTTGGACTTCTGTTTGTTGAACTTTTATAGTGTTCGTTCCCGCGACCACCGGCACCTCCTTTAAGTAATAATAATTTTTCGCCCTCTTCAAGAAGTGATACTTTTTCACCTGATCTTATATTTGTAATAACAGAGCCAATCGGAAGTAAAATTTCCAAGTCAGTCCCAACGGCGCCGTGCAAACTTTTTTTCATACCATCACCACCTCGTTCGGCAACAAATTCTTTTTTTGTGCGATATTTAGATAATATTTGTGAATCACGAACAGCCGTGGCAATAACATTACCGCCGTAACCACCATCACCTCCCGAAGGACCGGCAAACTCTTTCCCCTTTTCATGACGCCAACGAACAACACCGTCGCCACCATCACCAGCTTTCGCATGTATTTTTAATTCATCTATAAACATAACTTAATATTACATTATTAAATGAATATTTAATAATTTGTGATTTTTTCTAAAGTTGGCTTTGTCATCACATTTATAATATTAAAACGTAATCGCCCAACAACATCTCCATGTGAAGTTTCAACATTAACGCGCCATTTGCCCGGAACTAACCCTTCTTGCATTGAGTATGTTCTATAGCCATTTTCACGCCCACCAGTGACCTTGAGGTCCACAGTGCTCACAGTGACCCATTTGCCACTTGTTTCATCATAGTGCTCCCAAACATGGATAATATCTGCATTTATGAGTGTCGGGGAAAATATTGAACTATATGCATAAATTGGAGAATTTGGCGTTTTGTGAAAATCTTCATAAAATTTAAAATAATCACTCCATTTTTTGTTTTCTTGTTCGGCTAAATAATTTCCACTCACGTCTCTAGTGATTGAGTGATAAACGCCAGCGTCTTTCAATGAAAGTGGAATTGGTGGAATAAGTTTCAAAAAATATAAAATGTTCGTAATGAAGAAAATTCCAAAAATTGAAATTAAAAGTATTTTTTTACTCTTATGAAATTTTTCTCTACCAAAATACCCGAGAATTAAAATAAACAAACCAATCAAAACCAAACTCACGGCACCGCTTAATAAAAATACATCCTGACCAATTCTGTGTAATACAACTGGAACTATAAAAATCGCAAACAAGAAAATAGACAAATAAAACAAAGTAATTTGAAAACTAATTCTAGAATAATGTTTCTTAAGAGATTCGTTCGCTGTAAACGCCGCTAAAAGAATTAATAAGAATGGCCAGCTCACAAGCAGTGTTGAACTTCTGAAATAAAATACTAGAAAAACGCTCAACAGCCCACCAAATGTAAACTGTAAAATATTTATGAGCCAAAAATGAATCTTGTCTGGGTCTTTTGGATCAATACCCTCCATTTCCTTACGATTTATCATCACTATACAAACCGCAACAACCAAGAAGTGAATTATAATCCAAAAATTTTCCCACAATGTGTCCACGCGTTTTAATGTGATCGCATCAAAAACGAATCCGCTCACAAGCGAAAAAGATGAAATTGGTCTTTCAAATCTCGTGAAAATTTTTACTGCATATTTAACAAAAAATAAATTTCTGATTTTATTTAAAAAATTCATGATTATAATTAATAATTATATCATCTTCTTAAAATTTATTTTAAAAACAAAAAGGCATCATTTTATGATGCCTTTTATTTAACACATTCTCTAATTACAGAACAAAATTTTAAAAGTTCTTTTTTATCGTTTATAAGTCTTTCTCTCATACCACGACTTATTTCAATTTGAACACCTTTCAATTTGAACACCTTTCCCGGAGATACATTTGTTACAAATATTTTTAGGTGAATCGCCCATAACATTTTTTGTTGATTCAAGAACTTTAAACCCACCATTTGTTAGAACGTCTTCAATATCTTTAATAAGTGAGTAATCAAGTCCTCCCAACATAACAAAATCATCTAATTCGTGTTTTCCGTGTATTGAAATTACTTTTTTACTTTTAGAAACCAAATCAAGACATTTTGGTTCATCAAAAGTAGAACTTGAAACATGAAAAATTGTATTATTTTTTTCTTTTATTCCTTGAAAACTATAAAAAGCAAAAATGTTTCCAGCCAATTCTCTAGCAATTTCAGTTGTGTGTGGTTCTATTCTCCCGCCATGAATAGCAATTACAACACATGGTGTTTTTATGTCGTTTGTCTCAATTTGGAAATCAACACCCTCTGTCTCGTTTTCTTTTATTTCTTCAAAATTTTTGTATGTTCCTGACATTTTGTTCTCCATTCAATGTTAAAAAACTATTTTCAATGGTCTTTATATCACAAAATAATCATAAAAAGCAATTTTTCAAAATTTATTTTTTTATTTTTTCTGCAATTTTAAGTTTACCAAGATAATATTGAACGCCCAATACGTGATTTGGCACATGCCACACGGCAACAGCTTGACCAGCTGAACGAGCTATAAATTTTGCAAAATCTGATTTAGATTTGCGAGCTGACGCATGTGAGTCAAGTGAAAGTTTACGCACAGAGGGCATACCTAATTCCATTTTCCCCTGTGCCCATGCTCTGAGTAATTCTATAGCTTTGCGTGGATGTTTGTCTTTTGGATATTCCTTTTCAAAAATTGGTAGAACGCGCTCCACTTGTTTAACAACTTTGAGGGCTAATAATTTGTGTTCGTGTGAATTACGCACCAAAGATTTATAATCTTTAGATTTTGAAGGTTTTGAAAATTTTTTTGCTTTCATTGGTTATTTTTTCTATTCTCTAATTCCGTTGGATTAGAGAATGGATAAAATATGTTTAATAAAAATATCATTTTTATCTGCTATAAAATAATATTGTTCCAAACCAACTTGTTCACTCTCAACAAAACCAGATGTTTTCAATACTTGCAGATGTCTAGATGTCGCATTGAATGATAGCTTCATTTTTTCTGCAATCACACCAACAGTGGATTTTGATTCTTTCGCCAAAAAATTAATTATTTCTAAACGACGACGATTTGCTAATGCTTTGTATTTTCTTTCAACTTCACTATATTTCATATTTAATATTATACAAAAATATATTATTAATAAAACCTTATACACATATTATTTCCATTCTCTAATTCCGTTGGATTAGAGAATGGAGATTTGTATGAAAATCATTTTATAAACCCTCCGTGAAAAATTGCGTAATAAATAAGTTTCCCATCTTTCAGGATTTCTTCCCTTCCTTCAAATTTACCGAGTGTGCCTAAAGTGTTATTTTTATACTCATAATTCTCAATTTTAAAATTTTTTGGTCCGCGAACTGGAATAATGTCATCATAGTCTTGCGCAAGTGCTTTTCTTAAAAAAATGTAGATATCTTTCTCGTTCTCCTTTTCATCAATAATATATCCATTGTAATTCATACCCCAAATTGGCTTTCCGTTTTCATATATAATTTCTTCGCCAATAAAATCGTGTGAACCGAAATATGTATCATGATATAAAAACTCTCCTTCTTTATATTCGTAATCTTTTGAACCAGATTTTTGCGAAGTAATTCTTTTTGCTTTTTCAGAAGCATAAGTATTTTTCTTCGCTGTCTTCAAAAAATTTGTTAGTTTATTTAAGTTCATGGTTTTTGAGATTTCTGTAACCAATAATTGCAAACGGTATTGATATAATTTGAAGTATTAAAATTGAATAAGTTCCTAAAATGTAGGCATATGCGATTAAAATTATATGACCTGCTATATAGAGAAGCCAACCAATTGGATTTCGCAAAACTAAAAATACTGCACCAATGACAAACAATACAACCATACTGTCTTCCAATACCCAATTTGGCGATCCTAAATTAAATAAAAAGATTACTACAATACCTATAATAGTTATACCACCCATAAGAAATGTGAGCCGTTTTTCCACTTTTTCAAATTTTTGCCATAAAAAAAATCCAAAAACAAATATAATGCCACTGGTAATTTCCAATATTGAATATGCAAAAGATCCTTTATGTAAAGTAACTAATGTAAAAGCAATTGAACCTAAAAATCCAAATAACCAACCCAATCTTTTTCCAGAACTCAAGAATACCTTTTGTATAAAATAAAAAATAGAACCTAAAATTTCTATAATAACAAAATAATTCATAAACTATATTAGAAAAAGTGAAATCAAAAAGAGAATTACAAAACAAGCGAAAAATCCGACAGTTTTGATGAAGAAAGAGAATGCTTCTTGTTTTTGATTTTCCATATAAAGATGAATTGGTTCAGACAGAAATAGAAATCCCATAATTGAAGCTGATAATACAAAAAGACTCAACATAATCATAGGAATAATTATGGGGTCATCGTGCACCAAAATAAGGGTCACAATATTAATAACCAAAACAATAACAACAATATATAGTGCTGCTGCTATCGCATATAAAAATGGTTTCTTCATCCTGTAGTGAAAAATGGCATTACTCTAATAGAGTATTACTATTCTTGTTGTTAATGCTAATAAATTTTCTTTCGTAAAATTGTTCATTTTTTAATATTTTTTATATTCATGCCATTTTCTACTACGGAATTCATAATAATTTAATTAAATTTTTAATCTTTAATAAATAAAATTTTTCTACCAGTTTCATTTTGCATTGATTTAATTAAATTTTCTCCTTCTTTTGAATAAATCCAAGCATATAAAGATGCATTCTTAGCATTTGGAATTTTTTCGAAAGCTTCTTTTATTAATCCTTTTGCATATCCCCTTTGTCTATACTCTGGCAAAACAAAAACAGCGCAAAGATAAAGCGACTCAAACTTTTTTTCTTCTGTTGCAATATTCAAAAGTTCCTTTTCTGTAATTTCTTTTTTGAGAAATTTATTCATTGTATCTACACTTGTGGGAACAACAACAATCCACGCGATTGGATCTCCTTTTTCATTAAATTTGAAAATAATAGTGTCTTTGTGTATTAAATGAAGTTTATCTGTCGAATCTTGATTTATTGGAATTTGATTTGGGTCATTCTGTGTACCAAAAAATTCTTCTGCAATTTTTCTTACTTTTTCTGAAGTACCTTGGTTCATAAAAATTAATTTCTAAGACAGAAAATAGGGACTCGGTCACAAATCACTAATTATTTTTACAACAAAGTTGAAAAAATAAATAAGTGTTTGCCGACCCCAACTCAGCGACAAGCACTCACTTTGCTCGTCTTGTATACCGCTTCCGTCTTTCGAGTTCCAATCCACACGAGCAATCGAGTGGAATTTTTAACACATAGCTATGTTAAAAATTTCGCTTGCTGGGGGATAGGGACTCGAACCCCAATACCTTGCGCCAAAGGCAAGTGTCCTACCATTAGACGATCCCCCAAAATTCACTAAATCACTAAAACATAAAAACAATTGTATAATATCACTATTTCCCAATTTTGTGGATAACTTTGACTTTTTTTTCTAATTCTTTATACTTATATATGTCTTATGGTTTAGTTATAAACTATAAGGGTATTACATCCAAGAGTAGCCCTCCGCGAGGAGGGCTACTTTTCTTTTTGTTCTCTGTGTTGTAACTCTCTCCCCCATATATCATCTTTTATTTTTAACACATCTTTATATCCATTTCCTCCAGTTCTTAATTCTTCGGAAATATTATTCTTTGAAGAATAAATATAAACTTTCTTGTTAGCATTTTTTAGATAATTCACCAATGCCAAAAAATCTGAATCGCCAGAAAATAGAATCGCTTCTTGATAATCTTTTTTAAAATGTAACATGTCTATAGTCATCTCAACATCCATATTTCCTTTTTCTTTTATAAAATCTCCAATATTATTATGAATCGGTATTCTTTTCAATTCTTTTTTTCTCACAACAAACTCTAATCCCTTTTTTAAATAAGTATAAAACTTATGTTTCCCGTCTAAATCATAATCTCTGGTCCCATTTGCTGGATAAGCGGTGTAATAAAAAATTTTGATATTTTTTGCTTTGTGAGAATTTTTAAGAAAAAATTTTAATTTTTCATAGTTAAAAAATTTCCCTTTAGCCTTTTGTGCTTCCCACAAATTAGATGCATCAATAAAAACAAAAGCTGTTTTGTTTTTATTTTCATTTTCGTCTTTAGTAGTCACGTGATTCATTTTTTATATTTATTTTATGGTTCAATACTTTATTGCTTTATTGCTTTATTGCTTTATTGTTTTTTTGTTGAGCATATTATCACAATGCTTTGTGCGGGAAAATTCATAGGATATCCGGCATCACTCCGGTTCAATTAAGAGCGGCTGACAACCTGACTCTTCCTTGAATTTTCCCGCACAAAGTATTATTTTTTATTATTTAAAATACTAATCTACTCCTTTTGAATTATTTTTACCAGCGCCAACTCTACTGGCAATTGTGCAACTGCCGACTTCCCTATCTGATTATAAACATCTATAAACTCTTTCAAAACTGATGACTTTATATTTGTATCTTTGTCATCTGCAATTTTTTTCAAAAAATTATAATCTTCTTCATTTACTTCATCTTTAATTTCTTTACTCATTTCTTTTGAAAATCTAAGAAGCAAAATCATTCTCAATTTATGAAGAAGAAGTTTTGTAAAAACTTTCATATCTATATTATTATTCACGGCTTCATTTACTGATTTTAAAGCATCACTCAATTTTTCTTCATTAATATTTTTTATCAAATCATTCACAAGCTCGCCCCGTGGAGCACCTGTTATTCTTTCAACCTCTTCAACACTTATTTTTTTGTCGTCCGTTGACCTTATTATTTTTTGTAAAATTCCAATCGCATCTCTAAATGAGCCGTCGCCTAAAAGTGCAATCAAATCTGAAGATGATGGGTCAAGTGTAAAACCTTCCTTCTTCGTAATTTTTTCTATATTTTCTTTTATTATTGTTTGGTTTGGTTTTTTAAATTGATAAACTTCACATCTCGAAATAACCGTATCGGGTAATTTATACATTTCTGTTGTAGCCAAAATAAAAATCGCATACTTTGGTGGTTCTTCAAGTGTTTTGAGAAGTGCGTTAAAAGCTTCTTTTGTTAACATGTGAACTTCATCAATAATATAAACTTTATATGGCGATTCAAACGGAAGTGTATTGATTGATTCACGAAGCTCACGAATATCATCAATCCCACGATTTGAAGCGGCGTCAATTTCATAAAGATCATTTCCTGTGCACCCTATTTCTTTTGCCAAAATTCTCGCAACGGTAGTTTTCCCGGTCCCACGACTGCCAGCAAATAAATAAGCGTGTGATATTGAGTCATTTTTAATTGCTCCTTCAATTACATCGGTAACATGCTTTTGACCAAGCACATCCTTAAATTTTTCAGGACGATATTTACGATATAGTGCAATTTCGGACATAAAGTAATTATAAAGCACCCTAAGTAAAATTGAAAGAATCGAAAAATTTTACCGGGCAAGAAAATTTCAGAATTTGGAATTTAAAAAAACCGATTATTAAACCGGTTTTAAAAAATTCAAGGAACAAGATGTTTATCAACGATCTGGTTGGGTTTTGTAGGCACAATTGGTTTTTCTTCTGAAAAGCCAAATAAATAATTATCCCACCCAAGTTGTTTGATATATTCGCTTGTTGCCGAACCATTAACATATTCTTCACGTTGATTTTCATTTTTTATTGAATCCATACGTTTTCGAATTTCATCAGTCACGTGTGGCATACCTCTTACATATTCTCTTTCTTCGTCTGTAAGTTCAGACCACCTGAGCTCAAAAGTCAAAAAACGTTGTAAACCTCTTATTTTTTCAATTCGTTCTTCATTAACAAATTGATTAGTATATTTCCTAATTTCTTCAACAATTTTTTCTTCTTTCATTTAAATTCTCCTTTTAATGTTAAAAAACTATTTATTTCAATCTCAATATATAGAAAGTTTTAAGAAAAGTCAATTTTTTAAATACTCGTGAATTATTTTTTCAACATCTTTTGCATTCTTTGTTTCCATTAATTTTGTTCTTAATTCTTTTGCGCCATCCCAACCGTTTACATACGCTTTAAAATGTTTTTTCATAACATCAAAATGTTTCCTGCCTGCGCAGGCGGGTCCATCCCCAAAAATTTTTACAAAAAGTTTTGTGTGTTCTAAAAGAATTTTTAACTTTTGTTCTGTTGTCGGTTCAAAATTTTCATTCAAAAGCCACGGTTTACCAAAAAATCCTCTGCCTATCATTATTCCATCACAACCAGTTTCTTTGGCACGCGCCAATCCTTCTTTTCTGCTTTTTACATCCCCGTTTCCTATTATCAAAGTTTTTGATTTTAAACTATCACGAATCTCAACGGCGCACATCACGACAGACCAATCGGCCGGAACTTTTGACATTTCTTTTTTGGTTCGCGCATGAATCGTAATCGTGACAGGATTTTCTGCGAGTAATTCTGGAAGCCATTTTTCAATTTCATTTTTGTTATAACCAATTCGTGTCTTTATAGACACCGGAATTTCTCCCGCCCCTTCTTTTGCAGAACAAATTATTTGGCGAGCGAGTTTTGGATTTTTTATAAGTTCCGCCCCTGCTCCTTGTTTCAAAACACTTTTGTCTGGACATCCCATATTTATATCAATTCCATCAAAACCCATTTTTACAACAAGTTCACATGCCTTTTTTATTGTTTCTGGTTTTGAACCAAATAATTGTGCAACAATTGGTCTTTCGGTTTCAGAAAAAATTAAATGTTGTTTTAAAACATCTTTTCCTTTGCTTAAAAGCCCATCAGCGGAAACAAATTCCGTAAACATAACGTCTGGCCCGCCTACGGACGGGTTAAATTTTCCATATTTAGCAATAATTTGTCTAAATGGTGCATCTGTAACATCATACATTGGTGCAACACAAAAAAATGGTTTTTTTAGTTTTGTCCAAAAAATCATAATCTCAAGATACTACCACGATAATAGAAGTTGACAATGATATTTAACAGAGTATTATCTTTTATAAATTTTGTTCACTGAGGAGGTTTTAAACATGTCTAAAGATAAAACAGTAATACAACTCGTTGATGAGCTGTATAGAAATTTTAACTATACGGTAGGACAATGTATTACAGATATGTTGTCCAATAGCAAAATAACTCTTGATGATTTGAAAAAAGACCGGAGTTTAAAGAAATTGGACTGGATGTCTGTAGAACAACAAACGGACTCGTGGGAAGTTAAAGAAATAGCCAAAATGAAAATCGAGGGTAAAAAAGCGGTGCCGATATAAATCGGCATTTTTTTTATAAAAAATAAGTGCTGGATTTAAACTGTGGCAAAGATCTAAAAATCCACTGTCAAACATCGAGTGTTTGACATTTAGAAAGATTATTTCAATCGATAAAACACCTTCTTACCAAACCTTAAATCAATATAATCCAACTGAACATTATCACTCAGCCCTTTTACTAATGTTCTTTCATTTAGAATAGTCATTAAATTATTAAAAATCTCTCCAAGGTTATCATCACTATTAAATATTATTTTTCCGTCATAAAAATTATAATTTTTTGAATTGTCACCCAAATATATTTCATAATCACCACTATCATTAGCAAAAAATGATATTGGGTTTACGTTGGCATCTTTTATAGATTTTACAAAAAAAGATATTCCTTTAAATTTTTCACTATTTAAAAAATTACTCCCTATCTGTTCTTTACCTGTTATGTTTCCATAATTTCTAAAAAAAACACTACCAGAAAAAGTTGGGGCTTCGGTGTATATAAAACCATCTTCATCCAAAAAATAACACTGCTCTTCTGTATTTATTTTTTTACCACACCATAAACCAGCGGGGCTTCTTTCTTTTATTGTTATGTTAATTCCGTTAAAACCAATTCTTTCGATGTCTACGTTTTTTATTCTTTTAAATTTTTCATAAATATTTGTTTTTATTTTTTCTTTTCCATAAATAAAAATATTTGTTTTTGGATACAAACTTAAATATTTTCCAACAATATTATTATTAGCTACCCCCAATATTTCTTTTTCGGTCACAACTGAGCCTTCATTTTTTACAACTATATTTACTATATTTATACTACTAATTTTCGAAACAAAGATTGATGCAACAAAAAGTATCAACAAAATCAAAACCACCAAAAGAATTCTGGTTAAAAATTTTTTTCTTCTTATCTCTGTTACTTTGGAGGAACTAATTCTGCTTTTTTTTCTAAATAACATTTTCCTCTTTGTGTTTTACAATTTTTTTATAAGTTTTTTACCTAAATATTTTGCAAGTACATCCGGAATAATTATTGAGCCATCTTTTTGTTGGCCATTTTCAATTGCTGATATTAAAGCCCTGGATGTTATTGCGGTGTTGTTTAACGAATGAGCATATTTCATTTTCCCATCATCGTCTTTATATCTAATATTTAATCTTCTTGTTTGAAAATCGTGGAAATATGAACATGAATGAGTTTCTCTATATTTTTTTTCAGAAGGCATCCATGCTTCTATATCATATTTTTTAACCTGCCCAAGCCCAAGATCTCCAGAAGAACAAATAACAACTCTGTATGGGACATCCAAATCCTGCATAATTTCTTCTGAATTTTTTAAAAGCTCTTCGTGCCATTTTACACTTTCTTCGTGGCTTGCTTCACAAAGCACCACCTGTTCAACTTTATAAAACTCATGAACTCTAAATAATCCTTTCGTATCTTTTCCATGACTTCCTGCTTCGCGTCTGAAACAAGGAGAAAAAGAAATAAATTTTATTGGGAGAGATTTTTTATCAACAACTTCATTCATATAATAACCCATGGTAGCAACTTCAGCTGTTCCAGAAAGAAAATCTCCGTCTTGAGTTTTGTATAAATCCTCTTCGCCCTGTGGAAGATATCCCGTGCCAACAAAAGGTTCTCTAGAAACCATTGATGGAACTATCATGGGAGTAAAACCTTTTTTCGTAACAAATTTATCAATTGTGTATTGCCAAAGCGCAAGGTTTAAAAGAGCTCCTTCGTTTTTCATAAAATAACCACGAAATCCGGCAACCTTCGCACCTCTTTCAAAATCAACCATGTCAAGATTTTTCATAATCTCAACATGACTTTTGATATCAAAATCAAATTCAGGAATATCACCCCATTTTCTTACTTCTTTATTATCTTCTTCTCCCTTACCATCGGGGACAGACATATCTGGTATGTTTGGAACCTGCAACATAATAATTTGCCACGCCTTTATCACTTCCCTCATTTCATCTTCTTCTTTCTGCATTTCTATTTTAAGTTTCTGCATGTCTGCTATAAGAAAATTTCTTTCATTTTGATCTTTTGCTACTGATATTCTTTTTGTAACTTCATTTTGTTCATTTCTTTTTTTATCAACCGACACAATAAGAGATTTTCTTTTTTCATCAAGACCAATAAGCTCATCAATATCTACTTTGATTAACTTTTTCTTTGTGGCCTCTTTAATTAGGTCTTTATTTTCTCTTATAAACTTTATATCTAACATATATTTTTGTTATAATAAATATTAACATATGGAAAATAATATACAAAAACTCAACCCGCGCGAATTTCCAGAACTTTTGAAGGAAATTACCGATCCACCAAAACAACTTTTTATAAGAGGTACTTTCCCGAACGAAAAAGAAAACAAATTTTTATGTGTAGTTGGCTCAAGAAAATATACACCCTATGGGAAAGAGGCCTGTAGAAAAATTATCGAAGGACTCGCTGGATATCCAATAGTCATAGTGTCTGGACTGGCGATCGGTATAGATAGCGTTGCTCACAAAACAGCTCTTGAGGTTGGTCTGAAAACAATTGCCGTTCCCGGTTCGGGATTGGATGACTCTGTTTTGTATCCATCTATGAATAAAATACTTGCAAAAAATATACTAGAAAAAAACGGTGCATTAATTTCAGAATTTGAACCCACCTTCAAAGCTACCCCGTGGAGCTTTCCGCAGAGAAACAGAATTATGGCAGGAATGTCAAATGCAGTTCTTGTAATAGAAGCTGAGAAAATTTCTGGGACACTAATAACATCCCGCCTTGCGACTGAATATAACAGAGATGTTCTCACAATCCCTGGTTCTATATTTTCAAAAAATTCAGAAGGACCACACATGTTATTAAGAACCGGCGCCACACCAATAACATGTGCAGGGGATGTGTTAATCGCATTAAATATAGAAAGTGAACAAAACAAAAATAAAAAAACTTTATTTGAAAATTTATCAAAAGATGAAATTGCTGTTATAAATTTATTGAAAGAACCACTTATAAAAGATGAGTTGATAAGAAATTTAAATATACCAATCAGTTCCGCAAATATATTATTGAGTACGATGGAATTAAAGGGACTTATATCAGAAAGAATGGGAAAAATATTTCTGGTATAAAAAACCGACCTTTGTTTTTCACAAAAGTCGGGATTTAAAAACTCATTGGTTCTCCAATACAAAATTTTTGTCGTCTTTCTCTATTTCTTTGTTTTGATTCCATAAAATAGAAAATATTACGGAAGCAACAAAAATTATAAGAGCAAAAACAAGCAAACATATTAAAGAAATAGATGTTACCAAATTTAAATAATCGAGGAGCAAAAATGATAAAAAAATTATTACTCCATCAAGAATCAAAATTCTTGTAAAGAACCAAGTAAACGAAAACACTGAAACAGACCTGTAATTTTCCATACCCACTCCTACGCTATATCTACAATAATTTATACCACAAAAATTAAAGCAGAGCAATCATTCACCCTGTTAAATAATTCTTATGTTTTATTTTTATAAAACATAAGAATTAAAAATTAATAATATAAATATGAACAAAAATTTAAAAAATAAACTTTTAAAATTGAAAACATTCATAATTTTTTAATTATTTCTAATTTTTATTTAACAGGGTAAAGTTTTGTAAATTTTAAATTAAGAGTTATACTCCTTTAAACGCAGATATACGCGGATAGCAAACCGCAGATCAATGCAGATATAAAAAATAAAAAAATAATTAACTAATAAATAATATGAATCCCGTTAGAGACAGCGGTCACGGGATTAAAAATAAAATTTAAAACAACATGAATTACGGTCGTAATATTATAAAAAATAAAAAGATAGATCGTGGGTTAACCGCGACCTGTCTCTAACGGGATGAAACTTTTAATCGTAGAATCACCAGCAAAATCAAAAACAATTTCAAAGTATCTCAACGATTTACCCGGAGATACTGAGTATGTTGTAAAAGCAAGTGTTGGACATATAAGAGATCTACCAAAAAGTAACAAAAAGGCCATCGACATTGAGGCCGGCTTTATTCCTTATTACGAAATAACAAAAGGCAAAGAAAAAATAATAAGTGAGTTAAAAAAATTTTCAAAAAAAGCAGACGAAGTTTTGTTGGCGACAGACCCCGACCGCGAGGGTGAAGCAATCGCGTGGCATATAAAAGAAGTTACCGGTTTAAAAAATCCTAAAAGAATTGTTTTCAACGAAATAACAAAGGAAGCCATTCAAGAAGCGATTAAACGTCCGCGTGAAATTGATGACGATCTAAGAAAGGCACAAGAAGCCAGAAGGGTTTTAGATCGACTCGTTGGCTATGATTTATCTGGATTAATTTGGAAAAAAGTAAGATACGGTCTTTCTGCTGGGAGAGTCCAGTCCCCGGCTCTTAGAATTGTAATGGAAAAAGAAAGAGAAATAAGAGCTTTCAAGCCAGAAGATTTTTGGACAATTACTGCTGATGTTGAAAACAAAGAAAAGTTTACATTAACTTGCGCTGAGGAACCGAGAGATAAAAAAGAGGTAGATAGAATCACCGAAGTCGGAGAAAAAGGAAAATGGATTGTTGGTGATATAAAAAAAACAGAAAGAAAACAATCCCCGAAAGCTCCATTTATAACTTCAACATTACAACAAACAGCAAGTAATAGATTGGGATTTTCTCCATCAAAGACAATGGGAGTTGCACAAAAATTATATGAATCGGGTTATATAACATATATGAGAACCGACAGTACTACACTGAGTTCAACCGCCATTGAACAAATGGAAAAAATAATCAAGAAAAAATATGGTGAAACATATTTTAAATTAAGAATTTATAAAAATAAGAGTAAGGTCGCACAGGAAGCACATGAAGCAATAAGACCTACAAATTTTAGCCTTGAAAATGCTGGTGCAAATGAAGAACAAAAAAGATTATACAAATTAATTTGGACAAGAACCGTTTCATCACAAATGGAAGATGCAAAAATATCTAACACAAAAATAATTGCAACAATAAATGATGGTGAAATACCAAATTTCAGTATAAACGGGTCAATCATTCTTTTTGATGGATGGATGAAGATAGACAGAGATGATGGAGAAAAAAACAATGAACTACCAGACGTTTCTGTGGGTGAAAAACTAAAACTTCTTAAAATAACTCCCGAAGCAAAACAAACACAACCACCCTCAAGATACACCGAAGCTGGCTTAATAAAAGAACTTGAAAAACGAGATATCGGCAGGCCGTCAACCTACGCAACAATAATGAAAACTTTAAACGACCGTGGTTATGTTGAGAAAAAAAACAAAACACTTTTCCCCACCGACACTGGTGATGTGGTTAGTTCTTTTATTGAACAAAATTTTGAAAACTATGTGAGTGATTCTTTTACTGCTGAAATGGAAAATGAGCTTGATGAAATAGCAAACGGAAAAAGAGATTACACAAAAACATTAAAAGATTTTTATGGGCCATTTAATAAAATAGTTATGTCAAAAGAAAACATAGAAAAAATAACAAATATGGGCGATGCTCCAAGTGAATTTAAGTGCCCAGAATGTGGGGCTGATATGGTTATAAAATTAAGTAAAAATGGAAAATTTATGAGTTGTGGGAAATTCCCAGAATGTAATGGTGCAAGAACAATCGACGGAGGAATTATTGATCCACCCAAAGAAACCGGGGAACTTTGCCCTGATTGTAAAACAGGAAAACTGATAGAAAGACACGGCCGTTTTGGAAAATTTATTGCTTGTTCTAATTATCCAAAATGTAAATTTATAAAAGAAAGTGAAAATAATACTGAAAATCTAAAAAACGACACGGGCGTTGGTTGTCCAATTTGTAAGAAAGGAACAATGGTAGAAAAGAAAGGAAAATTTGGAATATTTTATAGTTGTTCAAATTATCCAAAATGTAAGAACGCAATAAAAGCAAAACCAACTGGGGATATTTGTAAGGAATGCGGTTCTTTAATGATGGAAGGAACAAAAACAATACCGACCCGTTGTAGTAAAAAAGAATGTCCTAATCATAATCCTCATAAGCTGAAAAGCTCTTAGTTTGAAACTTCTAAATGAAGTTTCAAAGAATCGTGCCAGATTTATCCATATTTTAACTTTTCAGCCCATAATTGAGGTTTTTAATCCCTTTTTCTTTTTTTTATTTTAAAATTTGGTATTTCCTACTTTTTAACAAATGGGGTTATAATCTAATAACCACATGAACACAGACGTAAAAAAACTAACTGATGGATTTTCAGAAGAAGAAAGCTGCATAATAAAGAAAGCTTTTGAATTTGCTGAAAAACACCATAAACAACAAAAGAGACTCTCTGGTGAACCTTACTTTATCCATCTATATAAAACCGCCTATATATTAAAAGAACTCGGTATGGGTCCAAAAACAATCGTTGCTGGGTTACTTCATGATGTTATAGAAGATGGTTGGACCGATGAAAATATAATAAAAAAAGAATTCGGTGAAGAAATTATTTTTTTAATCGAGGGAGTAACAAAGCTTGGAAAAATAAAATTTGGAGGAGTAAAAAGATATGTCGAAAGCTTAAGAAAATTACTTATAGCAACATCAGAAGACATTCGCGTACTCATAATAAAACTAGCTGACCGTTTACATAATATGAGAACGTTGGAATATATAAAAGATGACGAAAAAAGAAAAAGAATCGCAACTGAAACAATAGAAGTATATGCACCGATTGCCCATAGATTGGGTATGGGAAAATTAAAATGTGAACTAGAAGATTTGTCTTTTAAATATTTATTTCCAGATGAATACAGCGCTGTAAAAAAAATGTTGGAAGACAAACATGGAAAAAACATCAAATCATTAAAAGAAATAAATGACGTTTTAAAAAAGAACTTGGAAAAAGAAAAGATTCACATTGAGGAAATGGGCTATAGAAAAAAACATTTGTATAGTTTGTATAAAAAATTACAACAAAAAGAAATGGATATAGATAATGTTTTTGATGTTTTTGCTTTAAGGGTAATCGTTCCTACCATTGGAGACTGTTATAAAGTACTTGGTATTGTACACAGTATATGGAAACCATTACTAGGAAAAATAAAAGATTACATCGCGACACCAAAACCAAATGGGTATAAAAGTATACATACAACTATATTTACCGGAAATGGAGATGTTGTAGAAATTCAGGTCAGAACAATGGAAATGCATAAGGAAGCCGAATACGGAATTGCCGCACATATTTCTTACAAAGAAAAAAACAATGAAAAAAACTCAAAGAAAGATTTGTTGTGGTTTAATAAAATTTCATCTTTGGCAAAAAAAGAAAGCTTAAATACTTCAACTGATGAAATTAAAAAAGAACCACCAAAATGGATAAAGGACCTAGCTGAAATCCAAACAGAAATCCCAACATCAGAAGATTTTATGAACACTTTAAAAAATGATTTTTTTGAGAACAGAATTTTCGTATTTACACCAAATGGAGATGTTATTGATTTACCTATGAATTCGACACCATTGGATTTTGCATATCACATACACTCAGATATTGGAGACCACGCCTCTGGTGCAAAAGTAAATAATAAATTTGTATCACTTGATACGAATTTAAAAAACGGAGATATCGTTGAAATAACGGTAAACAAAAATGGTCACCCAACACAAAAATGGTTAAGCATCGTAAAAACATCAACAGCCAAAAGATTTATAAGACAATCTTTGTTAAAAAATTCAAATTCAAAACATTCTTAAAAAACAAAAAAAATATCGTGGATAAAAAAGCCCAAAATTGATTAAAATCAAGCACGACTCTTTAAAATCTCATTCGGAGATTTTAAAGTCAGAGCTTTAAAAAAACAAAAAAAATATCGTGGATAAAAAAGCTCCCCCGGAGCTTTTTTATTTAAATAGAAAAATTTTTTATTGAATATATTTCTTCTTCATTTTCTGAATCGTTGTCTTCGTTTTTTTCAAAATAGAAATTATCACCAACATCTTTCATTTCTTCTTTTAAATTAATTCCTTCCGCTGAAACAATCTCTTCACCTCCATTTTCATGTATGTATTTGTCCAACATATCTCCGACACCTTTTACACCACCAGTTGAATTTATCAAATCCAAAATTGTTCTTAAATCATTCGGAGAAAAATAATCTATAACTATTTTCCCACCAATATCTTTTCTTTCTATTTGAACACGGGTTCCCAAAGATTGAGAAAGTTTACTTTCAATTTCAACAATTTCAGGATCATAATCATAATCTTTTTTACGAACCTTGTCCTGTGCAATCTTTCTCGCAATATGTTCTGCTTCTCTAACGGTAATTTTTTTATACAAAACTTCTTTAAACAACGTCTCTTGTTCTTCTGGTCTATCTTTTAACATCATCATAGGCCTTGCGTGACCTTCTGAAACTTTTCCGCAAACAATTGCCTCTTGCATTTTATCTGGTAATGAAAGTAAACGAATTGTGTTTGAAACATATTCCCTACTTTTTCCTAACTTTCTTGCAATTTCATGATGTTTAAAATTAAATTCTGACGCCAGTTGGAAAAAAGCTCTTGCTCTATCAATTGGATTCAAATCCTCTCTTTGGAGATTTTCTATTATTGCCATTTCAAGTTTCATTCTTCCATCTTCTTCCCCACTTCTTATAATTGCAGGAACCTGTGAAAGCCCAGCGATTTTTGCAGCTCGATATCTTCTTTCACCAGCGATTAATTCATATTGGGTCATCAAGCCACCATCGTCTCTTGTAATTTCTAAACGAGTAACAACAAGCGGTTGAAGAATCCCATATTGTTTTATAGATTCAGCTAAATCATTGAGTCGATTTTGGTCAAACTCAGTTCTTGGTTGATATGGATTTGGTCTTATTTTATTTACCTCTATCCAAAATATTGAATTGTCTTGAAAGTTGGACATAATAAATCATGAAATCACAAAATCACTAAAACATAAAAACAAAAATACTATCTAACAGAGTTAATTTTAACATTTTATTTTTGTAAAATGAATAGTGAGTTCAAAATATATGTGCCGCGGGAGAGAATCGAACTCTCATGAATTACTTCACACGATTTTGAGTCGTGCGCGTCTACCAATTCCGCCACCGCGGCATATAATCAGATTACTTAATTTTTAACTAAAAATCAATCAAATATTGTTTTTACATAAAACCGAATTATAATAGAAAAAGAGCAAAATTTTAAAATAAAAAATCTTGCTCTTATATTCTTAATCTTTACTTACTTTTTTGTTGGTTGCTATGAATTCAACGTCATAATACCAAAAAGAAAAATAGTGGTCTTTTTTAGGATATCCTTTATTTTTCCACCATAGATAAGCTTCTTCATTACTGTTTTTCAAAACATCCAGCGCTGTTTTCTGGTCTACAAAAAAACAACTCTTTTTGGGTTTTTTAACAGACTTCTTGCTAACAATATTATAGGCTGTTCTTTTTTCATCATCAAAGAATGATATTGGTAATAAAAGACCAACCCAAGCTTCTTTTACCCACTGTGGCTTCCCAGTTGGTGCTCTTTCTACTTTTATACTTCCAATCATTAAATCCTCCGGATTATTATTTTAATTTTAAATTTTACAAAATCTGTTTCAGAATATAACATATTCAATAATGACAAACAAGAAACAAAAAATCATTGTAATCCTCGGACCGACGGCTTCTGGAAAGAGTGATTTGGCTGTAAAACTCGCTAAAAAAATTAATGGTGAGATTATTTCTGCTGATTCAAGGCAGGTTTATAAAGGAATGAATATTGGAACTGGGAAAATCACATCAAAAGAAATGGGTAAAATCCCACACCATTTACTTGATATTAAAGACCCCAAAAAACAATTTACAGTCGTTGATTTTAAAAAATTAACAGAGAAGGAAATCCAAGAAATATTAAAGAGAAACAAAACACCAATAATCTGTGGTGGGACTGGTTTTTATATAGATGCGATTGTTAAGAATATAAATTTCACACAAGTTGGACCTGACAAAAAGTTAAGAAAAGAATTAGAAAAAAAATCTGTTGAAGAATTGTTTAGGATGTTAAAAAAATTAAATCCAGCTCGTTCTAAAAACATTGATTCAAAAAATAAGAGACGGCTCATTCGGGCTATAGAAATAGCAAAAAATCATAAAATCACAAAATCACAAAACCATAAAATCAAAGAAAACAAACTGTCCCCCTATTCGCTACAATTAGGGGATAAACAAAAATATGAGTTTTTAGAGATTGGAGCAAAAACCGAAAATGAAAAATTGAGAAAATTAATTCATGACCGACTTATAAAAAGAATTAAAAAAGGAATGATAAACGAAGTTAAAAAGCTCCACGAAAATGGCGTGAGTTGGAAAAGATTAGATGACTTTGGTCTTGAGTACAGATTTATTTCTCGTTATCTTCGTGGCTTATTATCAAAAGATGAAATGATTCAACAATTAGAAACAAAAATTTGGCAATTTTCCAAACGCCAAAAAACATGGTTTAAAAGAAATAAAAATATAAAGTGGTTTGAATTAAAGGATTATAAAAAGATTGAAAAAGAACTAAAAGAGTTTCTATAAAACAGTAAGTGTCATTCGGTTTTGAAACTTATTATTAATAAATAAGAGTAAAATAGAATTCTAATCTATATTTTATTTTTTATTTAAGTAATTCGTCTTTCACAAATTTACCCCATTCTGAAAAGTCCTCTGGGGAATAAGAATTGAGCATAACTGGTTGTCTTACTGGATGATAGCACCATGCAAACCAGCTAAAGCCATTCTCAATAATAAATTTTTTTAAAGGTAGAGCATATTCCTCTCTTGTAGATTTCATCATTTCTTCTTTAGGATTTAATCGTTCATAACCACATTCCGTTATAATAATTGCGTGATTCTCTTTTAATTTTTTAACATTTATTTTGTCTAAATCCTTACTCCCAGGATAAATCATTATTCCAAAAACAATATTATTTCCTTCAAATTGATTATCAAACAATGCATTAAGATTTTGTGGCCAATTCATGGCAGCAATAACAACAATATTTTCAGAATATTTTCTAATTATACTAACAATAGAAGATGCAAACTCAACCCATTCTTTACCATTTATTCCTAAATAAAGAGCGGAAAGGATTTCAAAAAGTACATGGGATTCGTTGCCATATCTTTTGGCTAATATCTCCGCAGTTTTTTTAGCTATTTCTGGTCTAGCATCATATTTCATATAACCCTCAATCAAAGTACCAGGCTGTCTTGTCTCTCCAGTAATAGGATTTCCTTGTCCGTGCCAGTCAAGAAGACAATACATATTGAGTTCTTTACATAAAGACACAATGGGATCCAATATATCTTCACAGTAATTTTCTCTCGACTGAAAATAGGCAGGACAAATTGGAACAGTAATAGCATTGGCTCCTATTTTTTTGATATTCTTGATATCTTCTAAGAAATCGTGATTCTCTTGATACTTTAAAACGCACGGGGAATTAATATTAACTCCCTTAAGAATTACCTCGTTGTTAGATTGATTTAATATTTTGTTTAATTCTATGTGTATTTTTTTCATTTATTCATTGCTATGCGGGTCCACGAGGATTTGAACCTCGATCTTCGGTTTTGGAGACCGAAATTCTACCATTGAACTATAGACCCTTATTTAAGATAATATCACAAAAAAATAACTTAAAAACCTCTGGGAGAGGTTTTTAAGTTATTTTTTTGTTATGTGTTCTAAACGGTCAACACGAGTTTTCAGCAGTTTAAATTCATCACGAGTAATTTGATTATGTCTTATTATCGATAATTCTTTTTTTACAGTCCCCATATCATTCTCTACATTTTCAAGTCGATTTTCTACACCGCCAAGTTGATTTTCTACACCGCCAAGTCTATTTTCTACATTTTCAAGTCTAGCCGTATGTTCTGTCACAATTTCTTTAACATCACCCAATACCTCACCAAATACTTTAAATTGAGATCTTATATCTTCAAGTACAACAGTATATTCATCTCTAGAATGATGATTTTGAGTACTTTCTTTTTTGATTATCTTCTTCGTCATGATTTTATAATATCATAACTATTAATTACAAAACAAATTACTTCTTACTCTCTTTATGTGGTGTATGTGCCTTGCACCATTTACAATACTTCTTTAATTCTATTTTTTCAACAGTAGTTTTTTTATTTTTCCTTGTATAGTAATTAACCCTCTTGCAAGTGGTACATTGAAGTTTTATAAGATTTTTCTGTGAAGCCATATCCAAGGAGAATACTATATTTTATCAAATCGTGCAAATATTAAAATAATAAAAAAAATCGAGGCAATTTTAATGCCTCGATTCAAACACAAAGAACTTTGTTAATTAAATGTCAATCTCAATGAACCAAAAACAGCCCAATCTTTCTTTTCTTCACCGAGAGGTGTTTGATAGTCAATAATTAATTTATTATTGACTAAATCCCCGACGTTGAAATTAAACGAAACACCGGTAGTAATAAAACTTCTTTTCCCAGTGGAACTCTCTAAACCATTTTCAGCTTGAACATGCCAATCAAAATTATTAAATTTTAATCCAGTAGCCATTCTATAGCTAAAAAGAGCTTCTTCAAAAAAAACATCCCCGTTGAAAAAAAATGGGCCACTTTTTGAATTGTACAAATCAAAACCAGCTCCCCATCTTAATCTTTCATTTGAATATTCAAAAGAAGATTCAATGGTTAAATCATAGTTAATAATATTAACTATGAGTAGCCCAGATGTTTGGAGATTCGTATTTTTACCTTCACCATAAAAAGGTTTTTGCCCTATTGGATATGCAAGATTTGTTACATCAAATATAAATTTGACATTTTTCTGTGCCTGTAATTCTATCTGAACTCCGCCGGCATAAAGACCAAAAAATGGTTCTCCAACTCCCAACCCTTTCGCTGTGTATGTTTCGTATTCATAAGGAACAGACAAAGCAGCTGCGGTTTTAAATCTACCAATTTTTATACTAACTGGTAATTCAACAGCAAAACTGGTTTGGATATAAATTTGATTTACAAAATCTTGAGAAAGAATTTCCATTTTGTCTTCACTTTTTTTAAGTGAAACATCTGTTTTCAATTCCAAAAAATTATATTTCAATCCAACAAGTACTCTTAATTCATTGAATTGAATCGATGCCGAATCGTTCTTTATTTTTTTAAAATCAGCCACTAAAAAACCAGCCGACGAAACAGAAAATAAATCTTTAGAAAAAAGAATATTGTGTTCTTTTCCGTTTAAAATTTGTTTCTGTGAAAAAATGTTTGACGAAATAAATATCGTCAAGAGTAAGAAGTGGGTTAGAAAAATACTTTTTTTCATTTTGAAACTCCTATATTGTTTTTGGTTTGTTATTTTAAAAAACTCAATCTAATGAAAAAGTAATACAAAATGAGAAGCTAGTCAATTATAATTTTAAAAATTATTTTTTTATAACAAAAATAATCATATTTAGAGCCATTTTTTTAATTATTATTTAATTTATAAAAAACGCGTGTAAAATTTACACGCGTTTTTTATTTGTTTTCAAAACCCTGTTAAATCCTGCTTCACTCAACATAGACAAAGCAGTAATCCGACCAACTGGCGGATTATTTAACAGGGCGAGTTATTTAACAAGATAAACAATCGCCCCCTCCTTGGTTTCTTCAGATAATTTTATAGCGACATCATCCCCTTTCTTCGCAGAATTTACATCCTTATGATCTATTTGCATTGAATCTATGGTTTCCTCAAACTCTATATCTCCTTTCATAATTTTTATCTTGTCGCCTTTTTTAAGAGAACCATTTAGTTTTATCACGGCAACATTTATCTTATCAAACCAGTGTGTAATTACACCTATTTCTTTTTCCATATTAAAATTTTAAAATCCAATAACTTCTATTAAGTGAGGTTGCCCATGTCGACCATAAGCATGGAAACTGCAATTAATTATATCAGATACAAAAAAGGAGTTAAGCAAACAATTTTATTAACTATTTAAATGGCTTTAACTGGGCTTAAAATATATCTCAAGAAGAGACTTATTTAAAAAAATATTGTGGATTAAAATTCTCTAATGGAGAGTTTTTTAAAAAAAAATAAAAAATTATGGATGAAAACTCTCCAGTGAAGAGTTTTCATTTGTGCAGTATATTGAAATTAGTCCGAACGCATTTTTCCGAAAAATCCCCCCCGCGAAAATCCGAAAATACGGCGGAGCCGTATCGCTAACAATTTTCACCCTACGGGTGATCTGCCTCTGGCATGACAAGTTTTTCTTTGGCGGCAATCAATTAATTACTCGGAGCAATACCAACCCGTTCAGGATTATCAAAAATGACATTCTCACAAAATTCAACAAATTTTTTTTTAATCTCCGTCGTCTCCGGACTACTCGAAGGAAAAGGCGGACGAGAATCCATAAATGGTTTCTCAATCCATTTTTGTCCGCCTCTTACAAAATTTTCTCTCAATCCGGCAGACCCCAAATCCCACTTATGTCTTTTAACCGAATTCTCTAACTTGTTAGCTTCCGTATATATTTCATTTATGTATCGGCTATATGCATCTATGAGTTTCTTCTCAGAATACATTTCTCCAAATTCGTGGGTGCTGTCTTCTACTTGTTTTTCGGAAAGTTTAGAAAAGAAGCCGGCTCTCCTTGCCAAATCCATTGCCCCAGCGTGTTTCTTGAACAGGGCGAAAATTTCATTTTTGTGTTCCGCTAAAAATCCTTTGGCAATCAATACACGATCTCTTTTTCGAATTAGTCCGATATCAAAAATTTTCGATAGTATTCTGAAAATAAAACTTAAGGCAAAATTGATTATAGCGCCGACCACAAAAATACCGATTAACAAACCCCATATGCCGAAAAACAAAAATCCAAAAATACCAACGACCAACATTAAACCCCAAGGAAAAGCGTCATAATCCCAACTTTTCTTTATGATAATTAAAGAAATAACTGTCGCAATTATGAATATCCAAAGTCCAGTTTCCATAAAAATAAATTAAGCTAACGCTGGGTATGAGCCATTACATTTTATATCTAAACAACTGTTACAAATCTGATGGAAAATTCCGGTTTCTACGGTTTTTTCATCGCAGAACTTTTTCTCCATTTCGTTTAATGGCTTTTGGCAAAATTCGCATTTTTCAAATATGAAACCGGATTTTGATTCGTATATCATAGGATTAAAAAATTTTCTTTCCCCAAAATGCGAAACCGCCAATTCGTTTTTGCCCCCAAAATTGAATACCAATTAGTAGCCGAGTCCGCCGAAATGGCGGATAAACTCCGCGAGGCGAACCTTCAAAACTTGCAATTTCCTCAATGGTGGAACCTACGTAGCCCAAAGGGCGACAGATTTACAGTCTGTTGCGATTGACCGCTCCGCCACCGACGCAACAGGTGTATAATAACAAAAAAAAATACATTTTCAAAATATAAATAATTATTTTTACACTCCGACTTTCCTTTTCTGGGGTTCTTTCAAAATAGGGCTTTTTTTCTTTGAGATATTTTTGCTCTCTTTTTTAACATCAAAAATTAATTCATTTTTATCATCAATACCAATAGCAACCGTTCCCCCCTCTGCAACACTCCTTGATACCATTATATTGGCCATAGGAGTCAAAATCTTGCTTTGTATGAGCCTTTTTAGTGGTCTAGCACCATATTGTGGGCTATATCCTTCACTGGCAATAAATGTCAAAACTTCTGGTTTTATTTCCATATTTATATTTTTATCAAACAATCTTTTTTGAACCATACCAATTTGAATATTAACAATTTCTCTTATTGCTTCTTTGCTCAAAACATTAAATACAATTATTTCATCCAAACGATTTAAAAATTCTGGTCTAAAATAATCTTTCAGTGCGTTTGTTACTCTTTTCTTTGCATCTTCGTATTCTTCACCGTCGTCGCTATTATCAAACCCTATGGTCTGCATCTTATCTATAAATTCACTTCCAATATTTGATGTCAAAATAATAACCGTGTTTTTAAAATTAACCACCCTTCCCTTTGAATCGGTTAATCTTCCGTTATCAAGAACCTGTAAAAGAATATTAAACACTTCTGGATGTGCTTTTTCTATTTCATCAAATAAAATAACAGAATAAGGTCTATGTCTAACCATCTCTGTTAAAATTCCACCCTCTTCATATCCAACATAACCGGCCGGCGAACCTATCATTTTTGAAACGGAATGTCTTTCCATAAATTCAGACATATCCACACGAATAAGTGCCTTATCATCACTAAACAAAAATCTAGCGAGTGTTTTTGTAAGTTCCGTTTTCCCAACACCTGTTGGTCCAAGAAACATAAAAGAACCTATCGGTTTTTCTGGGTCAGAAATTCCAACACGAGATCTTTTAATTGCATCTGTAATTTTTCTCACAGCTTCGTCCTGACCAATAACACTTTTTTTGAGTTCTTCTTCCATTCTCGAAAGTTTTTGAACTTCCCCTTCAAGCATCTTCGTAACAGGTATCCCGGTCCACTTTGAAACAACCTCGGCTATATCCGATTCAACAACTTCTTCTCTAAGTATTCTTCTTGAACTTTGTAGTTTTTTTAATTTTTTTGTTTTTGTTTCAAGTTTCTTTTCTAGTGCGGGAATTTCACCATATCTTATTTCTGCAACACGAGAAAGGTCGGATAAAATCTCCGCATTATCTGCATTGATTCTTGACTTCTCTAAATCTTTTTTTATTTCTTTTATTTCTGAATATGTATCTTTTTCTCCAAGCCACTTTAATTCAAGTTCTGAAGTTTTTTCTCTCAAATCAGCAATTTCTTTTTCAATTTCTTTTACTCTTTCTTTTGCTTTTTTACCACCCGAAGAAGTACTGGCTTCTTTCTTAAGAGCTTGTTTCTCTATTTCTAAACGAAGAATTTTTCTATGGGTTTCTTCAAGAATTGGTGGTTTATTTTCCAAAGACATTCTTAGTGAAGAACATGCTTCGTCTATGAGATCGACAGCCTTATCGGGCATAAATCTATCACTTATATATCTGCTACTTAAATTAACAGCAGAAACTATTGCTTCATCTAAAATTTTAACTCCGTGAAAAATTTCATATTTTTCTTTTAAACCACGAAGAATTGCAATTGCATCTTCAAGAGATGGTTCTTGAACATAAACTGGTTGAAATCTTCTGGTTAGTGCTGGATCTTTTTCTATGTGTTTTTGGTACTCCTTTAATGTCGTTGCCCCAACGGCTCTAAGTTCCCCCCGAGAAAGTGCTGGCTTTAACATGTTTGAAGCATCCATGGCTCCTTCGGCGGCACCCGCACCAACAATCGTATGAATTTCATCAATAAATAATATTATTTTACCTTTTGATTTTTCGATATCTTTTATTATTCCCTTTAATCTTTCTTCAAACTCGCCTCTGTATTTTGTTCCTGCAATAAGTGAACCTAAATCAAGAGAAACAATGTCTTTGTCTTTTAATGATTCCGGCACGTCTCCACTGCTCATCCTTTGTGCGAGTCCTTCAATAATTGCAGTTTTGCCAACTCCCGCTTCTCCTATCAATATAGGATTATTTTTTGTTCTTCTGGATAATATTTGTATTATTCTATTTATTTCTTTATCTCTTCCGATAACTGGGTCAAGTTTATTTTCTGAAGCAAGTTTTGTTAAACTTCTTGTATATTTACCAATAGATCTTAATTTTTTAGGTGCTTCAACTTCTGTATCTTTATTATTTCTTATTTCTTCAAGAGCTTTTAAAACCATTTCTTGAGTTATTTTAAAACGAGACAAAACAGTTTTTGCTGAACTTTCAACACTAAACATTGAAAGAAAAATATGTTCCGTAGAAACAAATTCATCATTCAATCTTTGTGCAACCTTTGATGATTCTTCAAGAATTCTTGCAAACTCTGGTGTTAAATACATTTGATATGATGGGGATAAAACAGTTGAACTTTCTGGCCTATCAAGCATTTCAATGACAGAATCAGTTAGCAATACGATATCAACGTCCAAAATTTCCAATATTGAAAAAACCATACTTTCTTCTTGTAAAATCAGAGCAGCCAAAAGATGCGCTGGATTTACACTGTTTTGACCACGTTCAATAGCTAGCTCGTGAGCTCTTTTGATTGCTTCTTTTCCTTTTGTTGTAAAATTATGAAATGGTGGCATAACAATAAATGATTTTAATACTAAATTTAAAACTAGTCAGATAGAAATATTATACGACAATTCTAAATTGTAGTCAATTCTATTTTTTTACAGAATCTTTTGGGTCGGGCAATTTAACAAGACCTAATTGTTCTATTATATAATCTGAGGGAATAATAATAAATCCATCTTTTGAAATTACATTTAAACCAACGACTTCTCCAAAAAGATTAAGTAATGGGACTCCCATAATTTTTATTGGTTGTATAGATGTTTGAATTTCTGACGTTATTGTTTTTTTAACTTCCGGTGTTGCATCCTTACCATTTGCTTTCTCAACAGCTTCTTTAACTACAATATTTTCCTGTAAAATACTTGAAACAATTCCTTCTGTAACAGAATCTCTATCTTCCCCGCCTATGGCAATCACCGTTTGCCCTAATTTCAAATTTTTTGAATCTGAAAAAGACACTGGATTAAATACATAATTTTCTTTATCTTTTACACTTGTTATATCTCCTATAAAAATATTGCTCCCATCGTTACTTTTATCTTCTATAGAAAATGTCCTGTTATCATATGTTGAAATAATATAATTTTTTTGTTTATTAAAAAAACTACCATCCGAAATTATTCTTCCGTCTTTAGATACAACAACACCTATTGATACAAAAGCTCCGAGTTTATTATTTTCTTCTTTGGTGCCCGTGTCTAATTTTTCATATATTCTTACAATACTTTTTGAACCATTTTCAATAGATTTTGTTATTAAATCTTCCTCTTTAACAACAACGGTTTTTTCTGAGGTTATAACTGATGCGCCCTGTTTATCTGGAACAATTTTTTCAATAGTTCTTTCCAAAATTCTATTAACGGTTTGGGTGGTGCCTGGAGGAGTTTGGCCTAAAAGAGTGACGGTCACTATTCCGGTTGCAATAGAAGTAACAAAGCTTACAAGTAGTGTAAGAAGTATTATTTGTTGTTTTGTTAGTTCTTCAAGCTTCATTGGAACTTATTGTATTTTATTATTTATAAAATATCAAGCCCTTTCTTGGTTTATACGAATTTTTTGAGCTTTTCCACAACAAAATCCAAATCCTCTTTCGTTGTTTCTTTTCCTAGAGAAAATCTCACACCCCCCATTTTTACTTTATCTCTATTTATGGCATTTAAAACATAAGAATCGCCATCCTTATTATTTAAACAAGAGCTTTTCGTTGAACAAAAAATTTTGTTTTCATCAAGTTGAACCACAAGAAATTCGTGGTCTACATTTTTAAATGAAATATTTATATTATTTGGAGTTCTTTGTTCTATGCTTCCATTTAATTTAGAATCTGGAATTTCTTTTAAGATTCTATCTATAAAATATTCGCGTAATTTTAAAATTTTATTTGAAATCTCTTCTCTTTCGTTTGATGCAATTTCAAGAGCTTTAGATAAACCAACAATGAGTGGAATATTTTCTGTCCCGGACCTTAACCCAAATTCTTGAGAGCCACCAAAAAATAGTGGTTGAATTTTTATTCCATTTTTAATATACAGAGCACCAACTCCTTTTGGCCCGTATATCTTTTGCCCATCTATGGTTAACATATCAACGCCAAGTTTTTTAACATCCAAACCAAAAAATAAAGGTGCCTGACTTGCATCTGTGTGAAATATTGGAAATTCTAAATTTGGGAATATTGAATTTTTAGAATTAATTTTTCTGTGTTTTCTGATTATTTTTGCAATTTCTGAAATTGGTTGTATTGTTCCTATTTCATTATTTACCATCATTATAGAAACAAAAATTGTTTTTTCTTTAATACTTGCTGTAAATTCTTTTAAATCAACAAGTCCTTGCTCATTAACTTTTACATAACTCACGCTAAGCCCATCTTCTTCCAAATGTTTAAAAGTTTTTAAAACTGATGAATGTTCAATTTCACTCGTAATTGCATGATAACCATTTAATGTTCCTGTCTCTTTTTTTATTTGATTAAAAAATCCAAGAATCGCTAAATTATTTGATTCTGTCCCGCCGGATGTAAAAATTATTTCTTTCGCGTTTGCACCAAAAATTTTAGCAATTTTTTCTCGTGATTCATCAAGTGTTTTTTTTGCATCTCTGCCAAACTTGTGATTTTCACCAGCATTTCCATATTTTTCATTCCAGTATGATTTCATTACGTCTAAAACCTCCCTGCTTACAGGTGTTGATGAAACATAATCTAAACATATTTCTTTTTCTTTTTTGCTAAAAAAATTCATAAATAATATATTATCAAAATAACACATTAATAACTGTTTTAAAAATAAAAAAAACACGCTCAATGGAGCGTGTTTAAACATAAACCTAGTGGATTTTTTTATCTTTTAATAACTTTGTATCCACCGCCACAATATCAATAGAAATTTCATCTTTTATTATAGGAAAATTTCCGTCCGACTGAACAAACAAAAGAAAATTTTTATTTTCTCTTTTTGCCAATACTACGTAATCAAAATATTCTCTTTTCCCATTATTTTCCTTTACAAAATATGCCGAGATCGCGGAGGGAGGTTCTGTTTTTACTTCAACAATTTTAGTAATATCAGAGTATCCCTTACCATTCAGAAATACTTTAATTTCATCTTCGTTTTGATCAGGTGTGGTCCCACATGCCTGGAACAAAACTAGTGAAGAAACTAACAAAACAAACAAAACTGCTAACTTTTTCATTTGAATACTCCCTTTTGTGAATGAATTTTATTGAACTATTTATATATATAATATACCTATTTAAAAATTCTGTCAAGCTTTTATTTCTTAAACTGACGTCCTATTTTTGCTATCGCAGAAATAGGACGTCAGTTCTTTACTTTTTACTTCGCTGTTTCTTTGATTTAGTGATTTGGTGATTTAGTGATTTCCTGATTTTGAGATTTTGTGGTATTATTCTTCATATCAAGCACTATTGTGCTTGTTTTATTTTATGCCAAACAAAGAAGAAAAAAACATAACCGAACGACCCCCTATTATTGTTGTAATGGGTCATGTTGACCATGGAAAATCAACTTTGTTAGATTACATAAGAAAGACAAATATTGTCGCCTCAGAAGCCGGTGGTATAACCCAACACATATCTGCCTATGAAGTCGCTCATAAGAACAAGCAAGGTGCAGAACAAAAAATAACATTTCTTGATACTCCCGGGCACCAAGCATTTTCCGCAATGCGTTCAAGGGGGGCAAATGTTGCAGATATGGCAATTTTAGTTGTTTCAGCAGAAGACGGTGTAAAAACACAGACAATGGAAGCATATGAGGCAATCAAAAAAGCTGACGTTCCGTTTGTTGTTGCAATAAACAAAATAGACAGACCACAAGCAAATTTAAATAAAGCAATATCTGATTTAATTGAAAATGGAATTTATATTGAAGGATATGGTGGTGATATTCCATATGTTCCAATTTCTGCTAAAACAGGCGAAGGCGTTGATAAATTATTAGATATAATTTTATTGGTTTCTCAAATGGAAGAATTAAAAGGTGATAATTCTAAAAACGCAGAAGGTTTTGTTATTGAAACAAATGTTGACCCCAAAAAAGGTATTTCAGCAACTTTGATAATAACAAATGGAAAAATAAAAAATGGTATGCACATAGCAGTTGGAGAAAGCATGGCACCCGTAAGAATAATGGAAGATTTTTCTGGTAAAAAAATTACAGAGGCAACATTTTCTTCTCCAATAAGAATAACTGGTTTTACAAAAGCACCAGAAATTGGATTACCTTTTAAAACATTTGAATCAAAAAAAGAAGCCGAACAATATGCAGTCGAACATAAGGAACTAATTTGCAAAGAAAATAATAGTGGCATTCAAAATCAAAATTCATACAAAACAATTGTTCCCGTAGTTATCAAAGCCGATGTTCTTGGAAGTGTTGAAGCGATTAAAAATGAAATAAGTAAATTGGCTAACGAAAAAATTTGTATCAGATTTGTTCAAACCGGTGTTGGTTCAATATCAGAAAACGATGTAAAAAACGTTGGTAATGACAAAAACACGTTGATTATAGGTTTTAATGTTTTAGTTGAAGACCTCGCAAATCAGATAGCAGAAAAATTTGAAACAAAAATAAAAGTTTTCAACATAATATATGAACTCACAGATTGGGTTAAGGGTGAAATAGAAAGAATCACACCAAAAATAAAAACTGAGGAAATTACGGGCGTTGCAAAAATAATTAGAGTTTTCAGTAAAACAAGAGATAAACAAATTATAGGAGGACGAGTTGATGAAGGCACTTTGAAAATAAAAGAGAGTGTGAAAATTTTGAGAAGAGATGAAGAAATTGGGACTGGAGTCATTATAGAATTACAACAACAAAGAGCTGACATAAAAGAAGCTTCTGTTGGTACAGAGTTTGGTGCTAAAATAGAATCTAAGATTACAATCGCTCAGGGAGATAAAATAAAATCTTTCAACATCGTTGAAATTTAAATTCAAAAGCCCTGGGAGGGCTTTTGAATCCATAATTATTTTTTTGTGTTATGCCCTGACTTTAAAATCTCTAAATGAGATTTTAAAGAAACGTGTTGGTTTTTAGACCGTTATGGGCTTTTGAATCCATAATTATTTTATGACATTAAGACAAGAAAAAGTAAGGGGACTTATAACAGAGCTTTCTGCTGAATTTATACAATACCAAGCAAACACAAAATCAATGATAACAGTTACTGATTGTAATGTTTCTAGTGATTTGAAAAAATCTACAATATTTGTAACTGTCTTCCCTGCTGAAAATGAAAAAGAAGCAATGGATTTTTTAAAAAGAAAACGAAGAGAGTTTAGAGAATTTATTAAATCAAAAATGAAGTTTATGAGAAGTGTTCCATTTTTTGATTTTGAAATAGATAAAGGGGAAAAGAACAGACAAAGAATTGATGAAATCTCAAATAAAATATAGAATAGATTGTGTTTCTTTGATAAACGGCCGCGTAGCCAAGTGGTAAGGCGAGAGTCTGCAAAACTCTTACACATGGGTTCGATTCCCGTCGCGGCCTCCATAGCATGTTGAAATTGCCCGGGTGGCGGAACTGGTATACGCGCACGACTTAAAATCGTGTCCTGTATGGGATGCGGGTTCGATTCCCGCCCCGGGCACAAAGTAATTGGGGAATAAGCAAATTTCCTCCAGAGACGGACAAGTATTTGCTTATGTCGGGAATCGAATGATTTTTTATGTTGAGCGTAGCGAAACAAAAAATCACGGGTGAGCAAAGCGAAATTCCCCCTGCCTGCGCAGGCAGGGCCCCGGGCACAAAGTGATTGGAGAGAAAACAAATTCAAAATGTTTTTTTGATTTTTTAATTAAAAACTTTTTATATCCGCCCGTAGCTCAGTTGGTAGAGCAGCTGCCTCTTAAGCAGACGGTCGTAGGTTCAAATCCTACCGGGCGGACATGAAGTGTCCTGCGCGAGAAAACAAATTTATTTGTTTTTGTGTAGGATTTGAAAGGAATTTCGTTATTGAGTCCGAGTTTTTGCAAGGACGAAATCGAAATTCACCAGCGACCGTTGGGCGAAAATCCTACCGGGCGGACAAAAAATAGTATAGTGGTCATAAAATATAAGTTTATTTTCAATTATTTTTTTAAATTAATATTGGCAAACGCTATGTGTCTTAGGTATAATATAAATATGGAAAGATTAAAAAAAGTAAAAATAAAATGGAGTGCAAATTTCGCTTATGCAATTGGTTTAATTACTACTGATGGTAATTTATCGCCAGATGGAAGGCATTTAAACATCACATCAAAAGATTTAAAATTGATTACGGATTTTAAAAAATGCCTCAATATCAAAAATAAAATTGGAAAAAAAGCACGAGGACATAGTAAAGAAAAAAAATATTTTGTTGTACAATTTGGAGATGTTAATTTTTATGAGTTTTTGTTATCTATAGGATTAATGGCAGCAAAATCAAAAACATTATCTAAAATAGATATACCTAAAAAATATTTTGTTGATTTTTTAAGAGGATGTATAGACGGGGATGGGAATATTAGTATAAGTTATCATCCAGAAAGTAAACACCCGCAATTAAAAATAAGATTGGCTTCTGCAAGTTTAAATTTTCTTGAGTGGATTGAGAATGAAGTTTATAAACATATAAAAACAAACGGTGGTTGGATTTCTAAAGATAAATCAGTGTTTACTCTAAATTATGCTAAAAAGGACTCTGTTAAATTATTAAAATTCATGTATTATAAAGGAGATTATTATTATTTAAAAAGAAAGTATCGGATTGGAAGAATGTTCTTAAATAAATAATTGGTTTTTAATGTTTTATGCCGGGGTGGCGAAATGGTAGACGCGCTACGCTTAGGACGTAGTTTCGAAAGGAGTGGAGGTTCAAGTCCTCTCCCCGGCACATGAACGAAGTGAGAGTGACGAGAGTAAACAAATTTATTTGTTTGCGAGAGAGGATTTGAAAATCTTTTCGTTATTTATGAAGAGCTTTGCTCTGAATAAATCGAAAAGATGAACAGAATCTGTAAGATTCAAGTCCTCTCCCCGGCACCAGTAGTAACTTGTTGAAAATTGAAAATTAAAAAATTAAAATAAGAAATTTGCTTTGGCAAACGCTATGTGTCTTAGCATATAGAAACAATCTTAGCAAAAAATAAGCTTAATTGAAAGATTTGAATGTTCTTTAAAAAACAAAATCCGCATAATGCGGATTTTGTTTTTAAATTTCAAATTTAAATTTTGTTTATGCTCCTATTGTATTTTTTATGATTCCTATAATCCCATAAACAGCAAACATGATAAACATCCCGACTATTCCCCATATCATATGTTGCTTACCCTGTTCTCTTTGTTCATCACTATCAGCCTTTATAACATACTGGGTAACTCCCCAGATGAAATAAATCAGCGCAAAAACAAAAAGTAAGAGTATTATCGGATTTATTATTTGATCACTTATTTTATTCAATAGGTCTGTCATAAATATATAATTTCTATAAGCCTAAGACTTTTATACTTTTCTAGTAGGTTGTGCCTGGAAGTGTAACAGTTGTGTCTGCGTCTCCTGGTACTTCAAGTGTTCCTTGTAGTAAGTAAACTACTCCCCAGACTGAAACCATAACAAACAAAGCAATTATCCCGTATATCATTATGCTTTTTCCTTCCTTTGCTTTTGCTTCATCTCCCGCATTCAAGATATATTGTGCAAGGCCGTAGAAGAAATATAGAAGAGCCAATGTCATAATTATAGGAACAAGTGTATCAATCCATCCTCCTACTTTTTCAATTATAGTCAATGGAGCATTATCATTAGTAACAGCAAGAGTAACAAATGGTAATAAAAACGCCATTGAAGATATTGATAGTATTTTTTTCATAATTATTATTATTTACTAATTGTTAATTTAAATTTTACGACCTTTTTTATTTTACACAATAACGTGTTAATAATTAATCGACTTGTATGGTTGGAACTGTCGGCGATATTGATTCTGTTACTCCAAACGTTCTCTGTAGAAAACCAACCAATCCCCACACTGAAATCATAACAAACAAGGCAATTATTCCATATATCATTATGCTTTTCCCTTCTTTTGCTTTTGATTCGTCCCCCGCATTCATAATATATGTTGCAAGACCATAAAAGAAGTATAAAAGGGCTAAGGTCATAACTATGGGAACAAGCGCTTCAACCCATGCTTGTAATTTCCCAATCAAAGTTTCGGCCGTTGTTGAATCGGCTGCAAATAAAAATAATGGAGCTAAAAAAATTGATGATACTAAAGCTATTTTTTTCATAATATTTTTGTGTTTTTTTAACACATTTTTGATTAAAATCTCCTAATTTTTTTATCAAAAGATTATATTAATAATAATGTAATAAAGCCCTTTAATCAATAATAAACTGTGGATTAAACAGACATAATTCTTTAAAATCTCATTAAGAGATTTTAAAGTCAAAGATTTTCAAACTAAATACCAAATGTTTTTCTGAGAACACCCACCAGCGCCCAAATCGAGAAAATAACAAACAAACCAACTACCCCATAAAGCATTTTATTTCTACCCTCTTCTAATGCCTTCGTATCTCCTGCAGAACGAATAAATTCTGTAAGACCAAACAAAAACCATAAAAAAGAAAGACTGATTAGCAATGGAACAATAGAATTAATTAAAAGTTCTGCCGTGCTGTTTGCTATCTCTTTAAAATTACTTCCCGTTATAGTTGCCGCGCCAACAATCGAAGGTATCGTAAAAGAAAAAATGAGTAAGATTATTTTTTTCATGATTTTGATATATTGTAAATATTAAAAAATTTAACACCCTCCTTTAAAAGCTCTGGACGAGCTTTTAAAGTTATTTAAGATTATTAATAGTTCCACTAACAACAGCAGCTATCAAATTTGCCCCCAAAATAACAGCCGCGCCAATAACAACATAAAGTAATATTTCTTTTGCTTTTGTTATTTCTTCTGGCTTCCCCTGGGCCTTCACAAACAAAAAACCAGCATAAATTATAAAAAATATAATTACCACACTACCTATGGGTGTCACTATATCTGTCAAAATTTTTGTTATTAGAGCCGGAACGGTTTTGGTTGTGCCCAGCGGATTAGTTAATTGTCCTGTCACATTTACATCCTCAGCATTAGCCCAGTATAAAGGAAAAAGCAACAAAAAAGATGCCATGCCCCATGCTACTATTTTAATTTTTTCTATTTTAAAATACATATTTTTTAATTGTTAAATCTATTAATTTAAATTAAATATTGTGAGTTAAATATTATTTTAAAACTTTTAAATAACTACCATCAATAAGTAATGCGTTCGCAATTGTATTAACGATAAGCCACGCAGCTAAAACTATAATAAATCCTATTAAAACATTCAAAAAAATTGTATGGGCTTTTTCTATTTGTCCCGGTTTCCCGCCGGCTGTTAAATATAAAACACCTGCATATGTAAACATTCCTACCGCAATTGGAGCAGCTATATAAAAGGCAAATGTCATTATATTTTGAACAAGTGTTATCATGTCATTAAAACCACATCCACCGTTTGCATTTGTGCAAGTAGAAGCATCAATTATACCATTTGGTGGTGGCGGAGCAGTTTCTGTCGCAAATAAGATAACTGGACTAAGTAATATAAATAACAAAACCAAAAACATTGGCAAAAAAAAGAGAATTTTTTTATTTTTATTTATCATATTTTTAATTTATTTTGTAAATATTATCGGCTTATGGGCTCTCCAGAAATTTTTGATGTCAAATTTTGTATCTCCATACTTGCTCTTTTAATAGAATCACTCACTCTAAATCTACTGGAAGTAACATTTTCAATCATATCTTTAAATATTGTGTTTGTCTCCGTAGAACTTGGATCCAACCAAGCCTTACCAATTATAGCAGAATCATAAAAAACACCCCTGTATGCATCTACCTGTTTTTCAGCAAGCAATGTTCTTTTTACTGGAGGCAAATTAAAATATTTGCTAAACAATAAAGAAGCATCGTCTCCAATTAAATAGCCGGCCACATTTATAACACTAGTTACATTAGCAGAACTTTTTAAAGCCGCTATGGCATTCATATTTGCAAATGTTTTGTTTATTTTACTATTTCTTATTTGTGGTAATTTTGCTACATCAAAATTAAGGTTTGGATTTTTTTGTCTTAACACATTCAACTCGCTTGAAAAACCAAAATAAAATGCAAGATTACCAGCCAAAAATTCTTTTGAAGAATTACTGATTGATCTATTCCACGTATACATTTCCTTTGATGGATTTGAAAACTCGGTATAAAATCTAATTGCTGATTCTGTCGCGGGTACAACATTTCCTGTTTTTTCATCCAGCGCACTCTGAACTTTATTGTTAATATTTCTTGTTGTTACTAAATTACCGGCTTGCATAATTAATGCAGAAATAATTTCTTTAGCATTGTTAACATTGCTAAATTCACCGAATGCAATTGTTTCTCTCTGTAAATTTTGTGCATTATCTTTTAGAGTAATTTTTTTGACCATTGAATAAATTTCATCCCAATATACCGGCGGTTTAACAATTCCCGCATTTGATAACATATCTCTATTCCAATACATAACCAGTGGGTCAATCGTAATTGGAAATGCTATAACGCCTTCATTGTTTAAAAAAATCTCTGCACCTTCTACAAAACTATCTTTAAAATTTCTTTCAGAAAAACTAGAAAATGGAATACTAAATATTTTATTTTCGTATTTTAAAATTTTATCCTGAGAAAGAATAATCGCGTCTGGCCCAACACCTGAGGCAATGGCCTCTATTAATTGGCTATCAAAATTTTCTTTATCAATTTGTTTGTAGTTTATTTTAAATGGTGTTAAATCACTTGATCCAATTTCATTTGAAATTTGATTGAATGTGTTTTTGTCCATTGTACCCCACAAAGATATTTCTGCCGTAATGATGCCCGAGTTTGGTTTTTGTGTCGCAAAGAAAATAACGCCAATGACGGCAAAAACTGCGAAAACTGCAATTACTATTGTTTGAAAATTTTTCACCCCGTTAGAGATAGAGAGCCCCAAGCTCTCGTTGATTAATTAATAAATTGCGACTTTTTAATTTAATTTTATATTTATTCATTATATTTGATAAATTATTACTCTGTGCAATCTCTAGCGGGGTTCATTGATTTTTTCTCAAAATAAACCCGTAATGATATTCTCCAGCAGAAATCTTTTTTTCAACCAAAAAACCAGCTTCTTCTAAAAGTTTTTTCGCTGTTTCTTCTAATACAATACTTTCTTCTGAGGGGCCTATACCACCAAAAGAACCACTCCATTCTATAAAAAGTAGTCTTCCTCTTGATTTTATTATTCTAAAAACTTCTTTTAAAAAAGATTTCTTATTTTCTACTTGAAAAAAAAGATTTGAAACAATCGCCGCATCGACTGATTCATTCCCCAAACGAGTACCATTTTCCTTTTCTGCATCACCCCAAATTATTTCTATGTTGAAAATATTGTTTTTTCTGGATTCGTTTTTTATTTTTGACAATAAATCGTTTTGAATATCAATTGCATAAACAACTCCGAGCTCTCCAACTTCCTTTGCTGCGGCAAAACTATTAAAACCAGAACCGGCACCAATATCAGCCACCTTCATTCCGTGACTTAAATTAAATTGTTTTATGTTGTTCTGTGGATCTATAAACATTTACCCTGTTAAATAAAATTTGAACTTTTTTTCAAATTTTAATTTTAAATTTTTAATTATTAAAAATATGACCATTGTGTTCTCCTGTCTTTCTTTATTACACTCATAAAAATACCACTTTTTATTTAAAATTATTTAACAGGGTAAACTCCTTAATTATAAACCAAAACAAATCTTTTGGGTTAAAAAGTGGGGAAAAGATTACAAACAAATTAAGGATACAATACTATCTCCTTCTCTAAGTTTCATTATTCTGACTCCCTGTGTTTGTCTCCCAAGTGTTGGAATTTCTTCAATATCTATTCTTATAACTTGGCCTTTTTTTGATATTGATATTATTTCTTCTTCTATCGTAGTAACAAGTTTTGATGACATCAATTCACCCGTTTTTGGGGTTATTTTTGCCGTTTTAATGCCACTTCCTCCTCTTTTCTGTACTTTATACTCTTTTAGTGGGGTTTTCTTGCCGTAGCCATTTTTTGTTATAACGAGCAAATTAATATCTTTCAAATCTTTCTTAGCAATATCAATACCGACAACTTCATCCTGTTTCCCAAGTTTTATAGCACGAACTCCCGCTGCGGTTCTTCCCATTGGTCTTATGTCTGCTTCTTTGAAATGTATTGACTGTCCTTTCTTTGTTACAACAACTACCGTATCTCCTTTTTCAACAAAATCTGCAGAAACAAGTTCGTCATTCTTTGAAAGATTTATCGCAATAATTCCGCTTCTTCTGACATCAGAAAAGTTTTTCGCCAATGTCTTTTTTACAACTCCACTTTTTGTGAGCATCAAAAGAGACAATCCTTCTTTTTCTTTTCCTGCAGTTGTTGGTAATATTGATGTTATTTTTTCATCCTCCCCAAGAGAAATATAATTCATTATTGACTTTCCTCTTGTAGCTCTCCTACCTTCTGGTAAATCATACATTTTTATTTGATAAACTTTTCCTTTGTCTGTGAAAAACAACAAATCGCTGTGTGTAGATGCCGTTAAAAATCTCGTAACAAAATCTTCTTCCTTAGTATTTATATCAACCACACCAACACCTCCTCTTTTTTGAGTTTTAAATTCAGTTGGATCAGTTCTTTTTATATATCCACCGGCAGTGAATACCAAAACCTCTTCTTTGTTTGGAATCATATCTTCAACGGATATGTCTTTAATTCTATTTGCAAAAACTTTTGTTTTTCTTTCATCACCATATTTTTCTTTTATTTCTTTCATTTCATCTTTAATAATAGAAAGTATTTTATGTGGTGAAGCAAGAATGGCTTTTAGTTCTTTTATCAAATTTCTTTTTTCTTCTAATTCATCTTCCAATTTCTTTCTTTCCAATCCTGCCAATTTTTGCAATTTCATTTCAAGAATAGCGGTTGCCTGAAGAGGAGAAAACTTAAATTCTTTTATAAGATTTGCGTGGGCTGTCTGTGCATCTTTTGACGCCTTTATTAATTTTATTATTTTATCTATATAATCAAGCGCTTTTTTAAGACCTATCAAAATATGCTCGCGTGCTTCTGCCTTTCTCAAGTCAAATTCTGCTCTTCTTTTTATTACAATAACTCTGTGAGAAATAAATTCTTCCAATATTGTTTTTAAAGAAAGTGTTTGTGGAACACCGTCAACAAGACCAACCATGTTTACATGGAAAGTATCTTCAAGCTGTGTATGTTTATATAATGTATTTAATATTTTATTTGGCTGTGCACCAGATTTAAGTTCTATCACAACCCTTATATCTTTCGTGGATTCATCACGAATACCTCTTATCCCTTCCACCTTTTTATCTCTTACCAAATCGGCTATTTTTTGTATAAGTTCTGCTTTATTAACTCTATAAGGAATTGATGAAATAACTATTTGAAATTGTCCCGGTTTTTCTTCAAAAATTTCAGCTTCACCTCTGGTTAAAATTCCGCCTCTTCCGTTTACATATGCGTGTAAAATATCCTGTCTTCCAAAAATTATTCCACCGGTTGGGAAATCAGGACCTTTCACAAACTCAGCCAACTCCTCCGTAGTCGCATTTTTGTTATCAATAAGATGAACTGTGGCATCAATAATTTCTTTTATATTATGTGGAGGTATATTTGTTGCCATACCAACAGCAATACCAAGTGTTCCGTTTAAAATAAGATTCGGAACAGCGGACGGAAGTATAACTGGTTCCTTTCTTGTGTTCTCATAATTTGGTTTAAAATCTACAGTATCTTTGTCCAAGTCCTTTATCATTTCTCCGGCTAGTTTACTCATTTTTGCTTCTGTGTATCTTGAAGCGGCAGCTGGATCTCCGTCAACACTACCAAAGTTACCTTGTCCAATAACAAGCGGATATCTCATTGAAAAATCTTGAGTTAATTTAACCATCGCATCATAAACAGAAGCGTCTCCGTGTGGATGATATTTTCCTAGTACTTCCCCGACTATAGCAGCCGACTTTCTTGTTTTTGCGGAAGAATGTAACCCCATATCATGCATAGCATACAAAATTCTTCTGTGGACAGGTTTCATCCCATCTCTTATATCTGGCAACGCTCTACTGGTTATAACAGACATCGCATAATCCAAATAAGAAGTCCTCATTTCAGAACTTATGTCCTGATTAATGATATTTTTAGTATCTGGTTTATTCTCTATTATTTTTTTGTTTTCTTTTTCTTTTGCCATAATCTTGTCCCGCCTTGGCGGGATTATTTTTATTTCTTTGTTGTGGTGGTTGCCTTTCCGGTCTGTCCAAAATTTTGTTGAGAAAAATCTGTTGAAGTTGCAGTTGTTGTTGCTACCAATGTTGATGATATCGCTGTGGCTTGTACAGAACTCATTGAAGTTGTCGATACTTTAAATTCTGGAGCAGTACTAAATATTTTTGTAAAATCATCTTTAATTTTTGAAAAAGGTGAAGCTATTTCTGAATTTTTATTTATCTCTGGTTGTGAATTTTCTGCGATTACATTATTTGAATTTAAATTAAAAACAGAAAGCCAAACTATAATTATTATACCCGTCACACCAGAAGAAATACCGAGGGCAATTTTTTTTCTTGTGTGAACTGGTTTTTGTTTAAGTTTTTTTATTTTTTCAAAAATCATTTTATTTTTGTGCCAAAACAATTATTTCTCCATCTTTGTCGGCTGTATCTTTTGGTTTTATCGTAAGTTTTTCAAGTGGTTGAATATTTTTAATTCCTTCTTCACTAAGAAACGTTTTTAACATCGGGTCTTTCTCATCAGAATAGTGCATCGGGATTATTATTTTTGGTTGTAATTTAACAGCAAGTTTATATGCTTCATTTGGATTTAAAACACCTTTATCACCTATTGGAACAAAAAGTATATCTATATCATCCATGTCTTCTTTGATTTCCTGTGATAATTCTGTTGAACCAAGTGCTCCGAGAAAACAAATATTCATTCCTTCTATCTTTAAAAAATAAATCGTATTTATTTTTCCTTTTCCACCATATGACGACTCTGACAAAAAACCTTTTATAAAAATATTTTTTATTTCATATTCTCCGGGACCGTCTATAATAAATAATTTTTTTTCTCCTCCGGACAAAGTTTCCGCACCGTTTAAATCATCGTGTTTTAAACTAATCAACGCAATATCAGCCCCAAATCTTGATGATTTGAGTTTTGATTCTTTTGATGGTGGGTTGAACGCTACAACCACATCTCCAAATTGTATCTTAAAAAATTCAAAACCGTGATATGTAATAACCATAATATATGTATATTTCTAAACTTAAATTTTGTTCTTTTCTTGCCATTTATTATAACAAGAAACACCTCAGTTTTCAAGGTGTTTTTACACAATTATTAACCAAATAAACCCTTATAAAATCAAATTAATACACGTATTTAATTTTATTTATTTTATGTTTTTCAAATGTCTCCGCATAGTGCATATTTCCACTCCTGTCGGACAGATAAAAAAGATAATTTGACTTAACTGGTGATACCGCAGCCTCTATTGAACTAACTCCAGGATTTGATATTGGTCCAAAAGGAAGTCCTTTGTATTTATATGTATTGTATGGAGAATCAACTGCTAAATCGTCTAGTGTTAATTCATAAGTATTTTTACCCATTATATATGGAAAAACAGCATCAACCTGAAGTGGCATTCCTATCTCAATTCTTTTCCACAAAATTCCAGAAATCATTTTTCTTGTTTTTAATGTTCTGGCTTCTTCTTCCAAAATGGAAGCCATAATTATTATTTCTTCCATGGTCCTATCAGATTTTTCTATCTTACTATATAAATCTCCAACTTTTTTAACAAAATTATTTTTCATTGCGGTAATAACTTGTTCTGGTGTTACGTTTGGTAAAAAATAGTATGTATCAGGAAAAAGATATCCTTCCAACGGCACTGCCAATTTCAAAAAACTTTCGGAATCAAAAGAATTTATTTCTTGTTTGAGTATTTCTCCTATTTCAAATGTCGTGGCACCCTCCGGTATTGTGATGGCAACAGGTGTTAAATCATATTCTCCTTTTATTATTCTGCTTGCGACAGTAAAAATATTTCTTCTCTTGCTAAAAAAATAATCGCCCGCTTTTGCTTCATTGTCACCATAAATAACTTTCACTAAAATCTTAAAAACAAAAGGGGATTTTATAATATCTTTTTCACTTAAAAGTTCTGATATTTGATTAAGTGAAGATCCTTCATCTATGTGAACAATCGTTCCAACCGGAAAATTAAATGGGGGAGATGAAAAGAAAAAATAAAAAGCAATCAAAACCAAAACAACGCTCATTGTTGTATTTATGGCTTCGTAATTTCTAACATTTTGCTTCTCTAAAAAGTTTTTTATAATTTTTTTAATATTTTCCATAGTTCTAAATCGGCAAATTCATTGGCGGTTCTGAACGATTTGATTCAATTCTTCTAAATGTTGGAGTTTGAACAACTTGTCCTGGGAAATGAAATATTGTTGCCAACTCTTCAGAACTCAAAACAAAAGCTTTTTTCTTGTATGGTGGGTGAAAATAAGATCTTCTTCTGTACGCATCAAAAAGTTGTTTTCTAACTTTATTTTGTCTTATCTCTTTATAATCCTGCCATGGATAATCAAAAATTGTTAAACCGCCCGTTGGTGCAATTCCGTTTAAATTACCTGAACCATATTGTTTAAATGTCCCCGTGAGCCCTGTTATATTTATTGATTTAAATTTATCTGTTTCAGCAAGATAAATTCCTCTTATGCCACAATCAAAACCGGGTTTCGCGATAGCGTTTTGTATTGCAGAAATAACATCTGTTTCTTCTTTTGTAAGATTTGGATGTTTTTCAGAAATTGAAGCTTTTGTTTTTGGGTCGCGTTGCATCAACTTATTAATCAATTCTTCTGACTCTCCCCTCCAATCTGTTTTTTCAAACCACTTCCCTATTTTTATTTTTTCTTTTTTGTTTGCACGAATTAAAATCTGTATCCAAATATATTCTTTTGAACCAACGGAACCCAAAAATTCTATCGTTGGCGTGATGGGGTCAATTTTTTCTTCTTCCTTTGGGTCTCTGTCTAAACCATAATCAACGTATGTTTTAATTGGATATGGATCTGGTTTTGTTAATTTAAATTCACAACCCCATAGAGAATATGACTCTTTTGAATATTTTAGAAAATTTGTGTAATCATCAACTTCCTTTACTCTGGACTGTGGATATTGCGAATAAATTTGGGACTCAATTAAATCTACAAAGTTTTTTCTCGTCCAAATAAAAAAATGTATATTCCCTTCCATGGATACCAATTCTAATGAAAACCAAGGTCTAGTTTTGCCTTTTAAATATTTATCTATGAGATTCCCATCTCCACCTGTTTGATTTAGTGTATTAAAAACCAGTTCCATCGCAAGAGGAGATTTGAATTGGTCTTTTGGTAGTTCTATTTCAAGAAGTCTATATTCTTGTTTAGACAAAAAATCTGCTCTTATATATGCTTTCCAAATATCAAAAAAAATTACCCACAACAATAACACACCCCAGGCAGGTGACGATATTACCAAAAGATCGTTAACCCTTGGAAATAAGTTTGAAGAAAGTTCTGTTATTAATAAACTTACCATAGCTTATATAATATAATAAAAAAAAACTTTATGGTAGGTGAAAAAGCCCGTTCAGGGCTTTTTCACCAATTTTTTAAATCTTTGGTAATGAAATTTAAAAACTATGTTAATTAATATAAAAAGCCCCCAATTCGTGGGGGCTTTTTAAAAAAATTATATGAGAGTATATTTTCCGTCTTTTGTTTTCTTAAAACATTTTGGATCTTGTAAATTAACAATGATTGTATTTTCCTTTACATATCTCTCTTTCAAAACATTTTCTATAATTTCATCCTTTGTCATTGGACCATTTTGTTTCAACATTTGGTTTATAACATCTTTTACAACACCAACCATATAGCCCCATTCTTTTAGTGCATACAATCCTCTACCAACCAAAACAAATCTTGGATCTTTTATTAATTCATTGTGACAAGTAGCAACGTGCGCTTTTTTATTAAACATTTCACCTATTTTTCTTGTTACTTCAGCAAAGTGCATTGGTGAACCATGTTGTCTTATTATCAAATAAGCATAATCTCTCATTCCTTTTGCATTTATGTTTGAAGATGAAGACAGCCCCCATTCTCCTAATTGGTTTTTACCTACATTTTTTGAAATTAACAACCATCTCTTTAATGTCTCACTGTCTGAAACGTATTTTTTAGGAACATCACTTACAAGTTTTGAAAATAACTTCAATATTTCTTCTTCAGAGATTAAATCATTTTCTGCAATTTCACCATTGAGTTTTATCAAAGCACTATGAACCTTGTCAGCTAAGTTTTTATCAATATACCATCTTGGATTAAAATTTTCAGTTTCTTTTTCTTTTGTGAATTCATCTCCCAAAACTAACAAAAGATGTATGTGGTTTTTTTCATCTTCTTTTGCTGAAAGATTTTCAAAAAGATGGTCTTCATGTACTACACCACCAAGCGAATCAATCGCAGACAAAAGTTCATCAAAGATTTTTCTCTCTTTTGAAATCAGACCTGATTGCTTAATTTTACCCAAAGCATAGTTTTCTATTTGTCTTACTCTTTCTCTTGTTATTCCATAATTTTGTCCTATGGCTTCTAGGGTCATTCTTTTTGAGTCTGCACCTAATCCATAACGACTAATCACAACAGTACAAGCGCGTTCTGGTAACGTCTCTATTAATTTCTTCGTTATTTGCTTTGGTTTTGTTTGTAATACACTCATATTTTTATAATTTATATACTTATAATATTATTGCGTTTTTTAAAGATATCACAAAAATGACCCCCTGTCAAACTTTTAAAATGATGCCCCTTTCTGCGTCTTTTTATGCAATTTGTCTATACAGAATACATATAAGTAAATACCATGTCAACTCTTTTGAATTTTATCGAGGGCGGTGCGCTAAAATAGAATTGAGCTAGATTAGATAGTAACAATATTTACAAGTTTCCCTTTGATATATATAGTTTTTTTGATTTTTTTGTCCCCCACCCATTTTAGAACCACTTCCGATGAAAGAGCTTTTTCTTTTATTTCATCTTCACCAAGACCGTTATCCACAGTAAACTTATCTCTAATTTTGCCATCCACTTGAACAACAACAATAAAGTTTTCGTTTTCTTTTATTTCGTCATATTTAGGCCATTCACTTTTTTGGATAGATTCTTTTTCCCCCATCTCTGCCCACAATTCTTCTGTCACGTGTGGTGCAAATGGAGAAAAAATTTTCAAAAACTTTTTATAATTTTCTTTACTAATTCCATTCTTATCATAAACGAAGTTTACAAACATCATCATGGAACTTACAGCAGTATTAAATTTTATGTTTTCAATGTCTTCTCCAACTTTTTTTATTGTTTTATTTAAATAATTATTTACACCCTCGTTTTCATTATCAACTATTTTTTCCGAAAGCCCACAAACTCTTTCAATAAATCTAACCATTCCAACAACTCCATTTGTGCTCCAACTTGTTTCCTGGTCGTAGGGGCCAACAAACATTTCATAAAGTCGAAATGCATCTACTCCAAATTTTTTAACAACATCTTCTGGATTAATAACATTACCTCTGGACTTTGACATTTTTTCTCCACCTTCACCAAGAATCATTCCATGGGAGGTTCTTCTCACGTATGGCTCGTCAGTCGGAACCAAGCCGATATCAAACAAAAATTTATGCCAAAAACGAGAGTACAAAAGGTGCAACGTTGTATGTTCCATTCCCCCGTTATACCAATCTACAGGAGTCCAATATTTTAATTTATCCATGCTTGCAAACTCTTTGTCATTTTTGTTATCTGCATATCTCAAATAATACCAAGATGAACCAGCCCAGTTTGGCATTGTATCTGTTTCTCTTTTTGCAGGACCTCCGCATTTTGGACATTTTACATTTACCCATTCTTTTATATCAGCCAATGGTGATTCTCCGTTATCATTCGGCTCATATTTTTTTACATCAGGAAGTTCAAGTGGAAGTTTTTCATCAACAACCCATCCTGGATTTAAAATTTCACCTTCATTAAATTTTTGATTTTGGATTTCTGATTTTGAATTTGGAACTTCTTTGGAATTTGGTGCTTGTAATTTGGAATTTTCCATTGATTTTTTGCACAATTCACAAAAAATCAATGGTATTGGTTCTCCCCAATACCTTTGTCTTGAAAAAATCCAATCGCGTAATTTATAAGTTGTTTTGAGTTCCCCACCAACAAATTTTGTAATTTCTTTAATCGCTTCTTCACTTTTCATTCCATCAAATTTTCCTGAATTCCTTAATACACCAAACTCTGTCCATATCTCATTACCAGCAAGAATCTTTTTAGTTTTTTCATCAATCGCAGTTGTAGTATCAAAATTATGAAATCCTGTCGGGAAAATTCCTCCAACCACAGGACTATTTGGATATGGATTGATTACGTTTATTATTTCAATTTTATCTGCGTTTATCTGCGATTTTTTATCTGCGTTCATCTGCGATGCGAATGCAAAGTCGCGTTCGTCATGTGCCGGAACCGCCATTATTGCTCCGGTCCCATAACCAGCTAAAACATAATCAGCTATAAAAACTGGAATTTCTTTTTTGTTTGCAGGATTTATTGCTTTAATCCCTTTTAATTCAATACCTGTTTTTTGTTTGCCTTCAGCCGTTCTGTCTATATCTTTCTTTTTTGCTGTTTCAGAAATATATTTTTCAACTTCTTTAAAATTTGAGATTTGAGATTTGAGTTTTGAGATTATTTCATGTTCTGGCGCCAAAACTAAATATGTAGCGCCAAACAAAGTGTCTGGTCGAGTTGTAAATACATTTACTTCATTTTTATTTTCAGATTTGAGATTTGAGATTTTAGATTTTATTTCAAAAGCAATCTCTGCTCCCTCACTTTTCCCTATCCAATTTCTCTGTTGAATTTTTATTTTTTCCAAAAATTCTGTTTTGTCCAAATCATCATATAATCTTTCAGCATATTTTGTTATGGCTAACATCCATTGTTCCTTTTCTCTTTTTTCAACTGGCCCACCACATCTTTCACAAACACCATTAACAACTTCTTCATTAGCTAAACCAATTTTACAACTCAAACACCAATTTATTGGCATCTTTTTTTTATAAGCGAGACCGTGTTTAAAAAATTGTAAAAATATCCACTGAGTCCATTTGTAATATTCAGGACTTGAAGTATTAATTTCACGAGACCAATCAAATGAAAACCCCAGCGATTTTAATTGTTTTCTAAAATTGTCTGTATTTTTTTTAGTTATTATTTTTGGATTTACACCTGTTTTAATCGCATAGTTTTCCGTCGGTAAACCAAAAGCGTCCCATCCAATTGGATAAAGCACATTAAATCCTTCGGCTCTTTTTTTTCTGGCAACAACGTCCATGGCCGTATAACCTCGTGCATGACCAACATGAAGTCCCTCTCCAGATGCATATGGAAATTCTATTAAACAATAATATTTGGGTTTTTTCTTATCTTCCGTTGTTTTGTTTATTTCATCTTTCTCCCAAATCTTTTGCCATTTGCTTTCTATTTTTGAATGATTGTATTTCCCCATTTTATTTACCCTATTAAATAATTCGCCCGAAAGTGAATTCCTGTAAACAGGATTTAACGGGGTTAATTATACAATAAATTTCTTGTTTAAAAAATGACTAAAAATTAATTGTTGTAAAAAAAATATTTTTTGATACTATGTGGATTCGGTTTTATGGTTTTTGGATTTAAAACCGAAAGAACGTTAAAAAAGGACATGGTGATGAACAAAAGGGCTAGTACAAGGAACTAGTATCCTGGCAATCGCCAACATTTTTTGTAAGGGGCAATCAAAAATTGCCCCTCTTTATTTGGTTTGCAAAATAAAAATATTATGATAAATTACAGACGCGACCCTTCTTGGATTATGTGGAAAACGTCCAGGGGTACGGCTCAAATCTCCGAGCTAGAGGAGAGATAAAAACGGCGAAAAGGGGTGTTTGCGAATAGATGCAAACACCCCACTTTTATTTTCCAATGGTTTCGTCACTAGAAAATACTACTGAGCTTAATTCAAAAGTGGTTTTGGATATGGTGGATATAAATCTTTATCTATTGTTCTTTCAAAACAAGTTTTTCCTTCTTTATGATCCCATGATTCATTTACTCCACCTGCAGGATAAGGACGAGACGCTACAGATACATCCTTTCCATAATAATAATCCATCATCGGCATAACTCCTCCACCATTAGAATATTCTACCCAGCCCTTAGGAATTGGTAACGAAAATGTCGCACAAAGTTCAAATTTAAGTTTATCTTTTACAAAATATTCGTAAGTATTTCCTTTTTCAAACTCAGGATCAACTGGTAATGAATATCCCGATATTGGATTAGCAAGATCAGAAAGTTTTTCGGGTAATTTTTCTTTTGATTGCCAATAATATATAACTTGATACTGAATACTTTGAAGATCACCTATTCGTCTATCGTCCATTCTAAGTTTTCTTTGATTTGAGGGGCTTCCCATAATCATAAAACTGAAAATAACCGCTCCGATAACAAGAACTGCCCCAACTATTGCAAAAATTAAACTCGTTTTAGAAGAAGAATTTTTTTCTCTAAGTAAGAAGATGTAATATGCTCCAACTAAACCGGCAACTACAAGTGCAATTATTACTTTCAAAATAAATCGCGTAGTTATTTCACCAGAAATAAAATATCTTATGAGAGTAACCAAATCCACCATGATAACTACCGTGGAAAGAAATAAAATAATATACGTCACCCATTTTTTTATAACTTCATCTGTGTGACCTATAATTCCTTTTGCATATTTTCTCCAAAAATAAGAGACAACAATAAAAACTGGGAAAAATATAATAAGTGTTGCGAGTGCTATACGAATGCTTTCATATTCATATAGAGAATATCCGTACTGATAACTTGCATTTAAAACATCCGGAAAATTTTTGTTGAGTGTTTCAAAAACTAGATTAAGAAATGATGTAACAGAAGTTATTAATGTTATTAATAATCCTAAGCACAAAAAGAAAAAACCTACATTTAATTTTGGTTTGTTTGATTCCATAATAGGTATATTGTAGCATTTTTCTAAAAATCTAAAAAAACAATAAAACAAAGCAAAATAAGGATTTTTACAAATAGAAATAAAGAAGTTCAAAATAATTTTTTTAAACTATCTGGAGGTACCTTAAAATGACAAAGACAAATAAGTCAGTTGTTTTTGGATTATTATTAACAGGGCTTTTAACTTTTTTAATACCTGTGCTAAACGGGTTAACAAAAAAAGCCCCCATAATAACCACACCAAACAATGTGGTAAAAACTCTGTTGAAAGGAACAATCGCAGAAAAGCCAGAGTTTTATATTGGTATTGGTGGCTATGTGAAAATTAGAGTTTCCTACAACAAGGTGTCTGCAACAGACGACACCAAAATTGATTGTTACATTTTCTCAAACAACCCCGACTATATGCAAATTGGAGATTCTGTAACTTTTCGAAAAATTGATATTGCTTATAGGTTCACTTTTGAAGAGCATCAAAGTTCATTTGGTTTAATAACAAAAATTAAAGACACATCGTATTCCTATTAAGCCAAAACTCGCGTTGTTTTTTAACAACAACGCGAGTTTTTTATTTCCCAAAAAATAAGGCCTGTCCGCCTCTGGCGGAAGTGGAGCGACTATATTTTTTGAGGATCCAGCTCCACTTTTGTAACTTATTTTTATTAAATTATTAAACTCAAAGAAAATTTCTTTATTTTAGAATTACACCTGAAAACGAAAACAAAAGTGGGGCTGTGGTAAAATAAAAAACCCTATCATTCGCTTTCGCTACTAGATAAGGTTTGACCACTTAAATTATTTTAAAAATTATTAACAAGATAAATATAACACCAGCAATCACAAACACATCTCTGATTACACAACTCCAATTCCCGACACGAAACCAAAACTTTTTCTTTTTTCGCAGGCCGGAATTTTCCGGCATATGGTCAAGAAATCTGTTTTGTTTATAGAGATTCCTTCGCTTTGATTCAGAAACTTGAATCAAAAAATGAGCTCCAAGCGCTAAAACAAATAATATTAAAACAAAAATTTTCATAAGAACTATCCTCCAAAAAGTTGTTTTTCTATTACAAGATTATCACAGTATTACAATATTGTCAACCTTTGGTTTTTTGTTTTTAACTATTCAACCATTTAGCTAAATTAGAAAATAGTTTTTTGTTTTATTATCTGCGTTTACCCTGTTAAATAAATTTGCTCAAGCAAATTTTCTACTTTGTAGAATTTAACAGGGTTAATCTGCGGTTTTGTTATCTGCATTCATCTGCGGAATTCAAATCTTGAATTCAACGACATCCCCGTCTTTAACAACATATTCCTTCCCTTCCGTACGAACAAGCCCTTTTGCTTTTGCATTTGCATGTGAACCGGCGTCAACTAAATCTTTCCAATTTATAATTTCTGCACGAATAAATTTATCTTTGAAATCAGTGTGAATTGCCATCCCCGCCTCTGGCGCACTTGAATTTCTTTTTATAGTCCACGCCCTCGTCTCATCCTCGCCTGTCGTCAAAAATGTTATCAAGTCCAAAGCCGAGTACCCTTTTTTAATCAACTCATTTGTTCCGTCATCAAAAACATTTAATTCCTTTCTAAATTCTTTTGCGTCCTCAACACTCAAGTCCTTCAACTCGTTTTCAATTCCGGCATCAACAATAACAAACTCTGAGCCAGAATCTTTAAAAAACTTCATTAACTTTTCATATCTCTCATCTTTTATCTCACACACATCCTTACAACCACTTTTTTTATTTAAAACATAAATTATTTTTTTTGTAGTCAAAAGGTTTAATGTCTTCAAAACTTCCCTTTCTTCTTTTTCTAAATCAAGTGTTGACGCGAGTTTCCCCTCGTCTAAAACTGCATATACTTTTTTAAAAACCCCTTCTTCAAAAATTGCTTTCTTATCTCCCTTCTTAATATCCTTCGCGAGAGTATTAATTCTTTTTGAAACGACTTGAAAATCAGACATTATTAATTCCAAATTTATTATTTCAATATCTTTGAGCGGGTCTATTTCATTATGAACATGTGTTATATTTTTATCTTCAAATATTCTCACAACCTCCGCAATTGCATCGGTTTCTCTTATGTTCGCCAAAAATTGATTTCCAAGCCCCTCGCCTTCCGACGCTCCTTTCACAAGCCCCGCAATATCAACAAATTCCACAACCGCTGGAATTTTCTTTTTTGAATTTGAAAATTTATTTAATATCTCAACTCGTTCATCGGGCACAGGAACAATCCCCACGGATGGGTCAATTGTGCAGAAAGGATAATTCTCCGCCGGAACGGACTTTTTCGTCAGCGCATTAAATAGCGTGGACTTCCCCACGTTTGGTAGCCCTACGATTCCTATTGAAATATTCATACAAACATTAAATCACGAAAACACTAAATCGCGAAATCAAAAACTTTTACAGGAATTCTTTTTTTATTAGCTTTCTCAATAGTATCTTCTGTGCCAGCACCTTTACTTTCTTTTGTCTTTATATGAAATGCTATCAACTCATCAGAAAAATCTACAATCTTAGAATTACGTTCATAATACATTGTCTTTTTTGTTTCTTCTGTAAAATTTGTGTCAAAATTTTCCACTAATGCTTCCGAATTAATTTTTTTTAATTGTGTTAATTGTTTTATAAGATTTTCAGCTTGTTCTTGTGTGATAGTTCCTAAACGAGCATGTTTTCTATAGTGTTCCGAATATTTTTCAAGTGTGGTCGGAAGAAAAATTTTTATTTTGTTTGCCTTAGGATCAAATCTGAATGCTTCATCAAGAGCAATGTAATCAACACCTAGCGCTCCACCAGAAACAATTCCATCTCCACGCTGAATAATTTCTCGCACAACTTTGCGAACTTTGTTTTCAATTTCTTGATTAGTTTTACGCCAACCACCACTAATTCCAACCCATTTCATTTCTAAAATATACCAAATTTTCTATGAATTTGATAATTATTTTTTATTTGATTTGTCGGTTATAATAATCACATATTAAAAACTTACCTTTCATACTCTTTCAAAATGAACACGGAACAAAATAAATATTGGGAAAATGTTTGGTCTAAAAAAGATTTGTTTCTAATCTCTTTATTCATATTGCTTGTGTTCGCACCATTTGTTGTAATAGCACTTTTAATAAATACCGAACTGGTTTTTAGAATGATGATAATAAATCTTGGTTCATTTTTTGCTATAACATCTGTTATTTTTACTTATTCAAAAAGAAAAGGTGTAAATATTAAAGAATTTGTTTTTAAAACTCCTGGTTTCAAATGGATGTTTATTGCGGTTCTAATTGCTTTGGGAGTTGTAATAATTGGCGGGGGTTTATCAAGTGCTTTTTCTAAATTATTAAATTTAGAATCCAGCGATTCGGGTTTAATAAATACGGTTTCAAGCGGTAAGTTGTGGTTAGATTTAATAAATCTCAAACTTATAGTGGGAATATTAATTCCTTTTGCGGAAGAATTATTTTTTAGAGGATTAATTTTTAGATATTTAAGACAAAAAAATTCTTTTGTTATGTCAGCACTTTTGAGTTCATTAATTTTTACACTCGCCCACCTTGACCCAACATCAATCTTTTTTACATTTTTGTTAGGATTTTCAAGTGCTTGGGTATTAGAAAAAACGAAGTCATTAATTCCTTCATTTCTAATTCATATGGGAGCTAACACCTTAGCAATAAACCTCCTCCTTCTTTCTATTTTTTAGGAGTTCAAAAATTAAGTAAAAACAATTTATTTTTGCCCAATTATTTGGCTCATTTGTTGTATCGCTTCAGAAAGTTCTTCTTGAGTATAAAAATTTTTATTATTTTTAATAGCTTCGTCTATCTCACTTTTTCTTGTAATTCCACACCTAAGAGTATTTGGATTACCTCCCGAGTGGTGTATCTGATGTCGAATATATGTCAGATCAGGAATATCTGTACGTTCTACGCCTTTTTCATTTACATAGATTCTACTTTTTATATTTCCAATTTTCACATCTTTTATATGTTTTTTCTGTTTCTTTTCTAAACAACTGTATAAAAAAATAAAAAGTAACTCATCTTCAATTCCGTTTATCAGGCCTTCTTTTAATACTTCAGTCATCCCATTATTTTTCTGAAAAGAAAAAATTTTTTTGTTTAATTGTTCATCTAAGGCGGGAAAAACAAAATATGGGTCATGGGTAGTAATAATAACTTGGTGGTTTGGAAAACTTGCTATTTTTTCCAAGGTCGAATTCAGAGTTCTTTTTAGTTTGGGATGTAAATAAATTTCTGGTTCTTCAAATAAAATAAGAATTTGTTCACCAATCAATGAATTATTTTCTAATAAAACATCCATATACGCCTTTAGAACAGAAAGAATTATCAATCTTTGTGTTCCCTGCCCAATTTCATTCAAGTTTCTCTCTTGTCCTTCTTCATTAACGACAATTTTGTCTATAAAAGATTGTATGATTATTTTTGAGTCCAATTCATTATTAGTAGGGTTTATATTGATTTTGTGTGTATTACACCCAGTAAAACTTTCAAGATTGATATTTGTTTTGTCTTCTGTATTTTTTAATATTTTTTTAATATTTTTTGAAATGTTTTCATCCAATTTAATTTTTAAATTAATGTTTGAAAATAGTTTTGATAAGCTTTCTACCAACCATGTCGTTTTGGCCGTATGCTTCAAGACATCTTCGGATGGTTTTATATTTTCAGCTTTTATATAAATAATTTGTTCGTCTTTTAGTTTTATTTCTTCATCAAGATCATTAACAAACTTTGTGTTTTTACCAATAATTTCGTTTATAAAATTTGTTTTTCCAGAATTATTTTCTCCAGTGATTACAGTAATTTGTCCTAGTTCTAAAATAAAATTTTCAGGAATAGTTTTATTTTGTTTTGTAATTTCTATTTTTTTTATCATGTTATTCAAAATGGTTTATAATATTTCTATAATACACCACAACAAACTTGACACAAGTGCAAAAACCCTTTAAAAAGTTGAAAGATTGTGAATACCTGTGGATAACTATTTATTCTAATTTGATTTTATACCACTTAAATAATTTTTCTAAGTCAAAAATAATACCAACCTTTTCAAGATGTTTTTTTCGATTCTCAAATAAATTTTTAATAAAATCCTTTCTTTCTGTATCAACCGCGAGATGAATTTTTCTATGACAATTTGGACAAAGACAAATAATATTTTCTGTAATATCTATACTAACATCAAATCTTTTTCTTTCAGAAAATGGTATCAAATGGTGCGCTTCAACATAATTTTTATTATTTGATTTTGAATTAAATGTCATGTGAGCATTATTATATTCGCATAAATAATTACTATTCTTTTTTGAAAATTCTTTCATGTTTTGACTAGAAAACAATATTTCATCGTCTGTATCTAAATCAAAATTTTCTTTTTTCCATTCTTCAATAATCTTTCTTTTTTCTTCAAAAGAAAACCCTTCTTTTTGTAATTTTATTGATAAATTGCTTATTTTTAAGTTTCTGTTACTTATATTTTTTTCTGATATTTCAATATTTTTGTATTGTTCATCTACGAAGAAAAAATTTGATCTTAGTTTCCCTTTATTATTTTCAATTTCAGATTTATAATAATCTATTTTAAATGGCGTAAATAAACCAAATTTACTAATATAATAAAAAAGTGGCAATCTAAATTGGTCATTTTTCCTAAAAGATTTTTTTTGGACTAATCTTGGATTGTAGTTAAACACAGCTCCTATAATATCATTGTATTTGGTTAATTTTCTTTTTATCAACATAGGAGTTTTTTCTATTATATCCATAGAAATAAATCTATGATTAAAATCAAGTGAACCCCGAGCATCAATGGCTCCTGTAAAAAACATTGTTTTATATGTATCGTCTATATCTATAAGCCATTTTTCTATAATCCCGTATATATAAACTGACAGATCAACTGTGTTTGGTATTAACAAATCATTTTCTATCACAATAGATACTCCGTTTTTTATTCTTTGACTTTTATCTTGTAAACTTGACCTGCTTATATCTTTATTTAATATGACCTCATAGTCATCACCCAAAAAATTTTCTAATTTTTTCTTATGAAGATAATAATATTCATTGATGTTTTTCTCTAGTTTATTTTTACTTCTTTTTCCTTTTATGTATGCACTGTATGCTAAAATTTTATTATCATTCAATATAATAAAATGAGCATATATCATTCCAAGAACAAAAGATGTTTGTATATTAGTATTTTCTATTTTTAATAACTCACTGAATTTCATATAATTTTTTAACTTTTAAAATAACTTTTCTTGAATGTCATAATCTTTGATTCTTTTTTCCGTCATCTGACAATATTTTTTATTTATATCACCAACTATAAAATTACGAGCCTTTTTCTTACTTGCTACAGCTGTTGTACCAGAACCAACACAAGGATCTAATACAATATCACCTTTATTTGAACTCACATCTATTAAATATTCAAAAAGTTTCAATGGTTTTTGAGTTAAATGTATTTTACTGCTACCATTCGGCATTTTTATAACTGTATTTTTATATTTTTCATTAAATGTTGCTCCTCTTTTTTTAAAATATATAAAAGATTCTACACCACTAAGCCAAACGTGTTTTGAATTCATAGGACTGGGATTGGTTTTTTCCCAAATCATGAGACGAACAGAATAATTTTTGGAATTAAAATAATCAAAAATTTCTGATATCTGTTCTTTACCACAAAAAATATAACCACTACCTCTTGTAACTCTGTCTATCTCTACCAAAAAATCTCTTAATTCAAAGGTTTTTTTATTTGCTTCTCCTTTATCTAAATTTCTTAATCCGTTTGATTTTTTATTAACTTTTTCATAAGGTATATCAGTTAATACCAGATCAATAAAATTATTATCAATCATTCTTAATAACAAAATTGCATCTTTTTGGTAAATCTTATTTAACTGAATGGTTTCTTTTTTCATATCTTAATATATGTTTTGCAATTGCTTCCCCAAGTAACGGTGGCACAGCATTCCCTATTTGTTTTATAATTGAAGACTTATTCCCAAAAAATATAAAATCATCTGGAAATGATTGAATTCTTGCCGCCTCTCTGGGAGTTATTGCTCTATGTAAAAATGGGTGTGAATTTTTTCCATTAGAAGGGGTATCAAATCTTGTTACAATAGTTGGACTGGGTTTATTTTTTTCTAATCTACCCCATGTTTGTCCAAAAGTTGATGATATTTTTTCACTTAGAAACTCCTTTCCTTTCTCTGGTGGAATTCTTTTTAATCTATCGATGGCAATTTCAGAGTGTTTTGTGGCAACATGATTAAATAACTTTTTTGAATTTTTCCTCATTTTCTTTTGATACTTGCTTCTAGATTCTATTTTATATTCTGACTCAAAATTACCATCGCCAGAATTTAAATACGACAAATCTGAGATTGCTTCCCAAACAGTAATTTTTCTATTAGTATTTTTTTCTGGCAACAAAAGTTTATCTTTTAATGATCCTATAAATATTGCTCTTTTTCTGTTTTGTGGAACCCCAAAATCAGAAGCGTCCAAAATACCAAAAGATATTTTATATCCAACCTTTGTTAATTCATTTAAAATTTGTTTTTTAAAATATCCACCTTGTTCTGTTAAAATAGTAGGCACATTTTCCATAACAAAATAAGTTGGTTTAAAAAATTTAATATATTTTATATATTCTTTGAATAAAAAATTTCTTTCATCGTTTAATCCAGCTCTTTTTCCTTTTAATGAAAAGCCCTGACACGGTGGTCCACCAATAATTACATCTACATTTTTTATTTTCGATTTGATTTTTTGAGGTTTTATATTTCTTATATCTCCAACAAATATTTCCGTATTTTTATGATTTCTTTTCATTGATTCAGCAATCATTTTGTCATATTCCAATGCACCGACAATACAAAAACCCGCCATTTCAAAACCACGGCTTAATCCACCAACACCAGAAAATAAATCCAAAACTTTCATTTTTTAATAATTGTATCAGAAAAAATTTATTACTACTTCATTTTACCATTTTAAAATAATTATAAAAACAAAAACAATCGTCTTACTGCGATTGTCTTTATAACCTCTAGATTAGCTCTGCGCTTAGACCGTACTCACTAAATCATAAAATTATCCAGCAATATACAAACGGTTTGGCTCTCAGGTGGTCTCTAGAATTTTTAAGTTAAATATGTCTTACACTAAAATAGCATATGGAGCATTTATCCTAGTCCACATTACAGATTTTTTAGCATTTTCTAAAGAAGAATAACCTTCGCTCCAACAAACAATTTCTCCATTAACAGCCTTTAGATGCCAGTGGTATAGTTTATCTTTACCAATATAAATTTCAAATTTAATCATGTTAAATTTTAATTTAATTCTTATAATTTTACGGCCCGCTCACAAAAACAAAAAACGAGACCATTCGGCCTCGTTTTTTGTAAGATAATTTTTAAAAAAATTCAAAACATGGTCGAAGGTAGCTAATTTTTTGGTTCAAATCAATTTTTTTGTTGTTGAACCTTCGATAACTAAGTCTCTTTTTTAATTTTTAATGAATCGTATAGGGCATTATACCATACTCAAGCAAAAAATGCAAGTAAATTTATTCACAAAAATAGAAAAGTATTTACGCTCTACCCCCTTGAAATTGAGTTAATGATTTTATAAACACAAAACAAAGAAAGCAGTATTGGAATTAAAACAGATATTCCAAAGGCAACCGCAAAAAGAATATGTTGGAAACTTCCTATAACTACCACTCCGTTTGGTTGGAGTGTAATAGTAAATATCAAAAAAATATAGGGGATAAACGAACCTAAAATTATACGATTTATATAAATAAGATTTTTTTCTGATAAATTATTTTTAGAGAGTTCAAAGAAAAAATAAGAAGTTACATATAATGCTATTGGAAGAAAAAATTCAACAAATGTTTCAAATTGTCTCCCCGGAGAATAGGACATAATAGTTGGAAACAAAAGAACAACAACAAGAAGCGTTTTGAATCTATTTTGGATGTCATTTAATATTTCTTTTTGTTTTTCATTTAACATATTATTCAGTGCACCAATATCTATATTCTACCACTTTGAAAAAAATTGAATAACATCATCTCCACGTCCCACAAAACCTTTAAAAACTCCCAAAATCTCTATACAACCATTTAATTAAATGATTGAATACAAAAAAACTATTCAATTATTTAATCCTGCCCCGTAGCCCAGCCCCGGGCTGGTGGTACTGGGGTGGATTAGAGAAAGTATCCGTATCCTCTAAAAACCCCATGCAACCATTCAATTGAATTAGAGAAAGTATTTCTCAACATTATTTTTGTCTGTTTTTGTATACAACCATTCAATTGAATTAGAGAAAGCATCCGTATTCCCCCAAAACTTCTATACAACCATTCAATTGAATTAGAGAAAGCATTTCTCAACATTATTTTTGTCTGTTTTTGTATACAACCATTCAATTGAATTAGAGAAAGTACCCGTATCCTCTAAAAACCTCCATACAACCATTCAATTGAATTAGAGAAAGCATTTCTCAACATTATTTTTGTCTGTTTTTGTATACAACCATTCAATTGAATCTTTATCTCTTGAATTACTATCTGCAACAAACAAGGTCAAAGCTGTAAGAGTTGGCGGTGTTAATTTAGATAAATTTAAAATACCGGCTTTTTTCAAAAACCATATAAAAGCATACGCTCCCGTTCTTTTGTTTCCATCAACAAGCGGATGATTTTTTACTATAAAATATAAAATGTGTGCAGCTTTTTCTTCTACTGTAGGGTATAAATCTTTTTTATCAAACGATTGAAAAATTGAACCAACAATTCCTTCTATACTTCCATCAACACGTTCTTGTCCAAACAAATCACCCGCTAAATTCTTTTTAGTAAGTTCTTTTTTAAAATCAGAAAAAGCATTAAACAATTCTTGAGCTACAAAAACTATTCGTTTTTTAGTCGCACCTTTTTGTGGTAAATAAGATTTGTCGTAGGCGTCAAGCGACAACCATGTGTTTGCAAAAGCAGAAATCAATTCAATCATACTGGCATGATCAACGCTTGAACTCGCGGGAAGTGAGTGCTTAATATTTTCAACCGCTTTTTGAAATTGCGTATAGTTTTTTGCAATTTGTTTTTTGTTTATTACATAGCCATCAACAATATATTGACGAAGTGTTTTGGTTGCCCATTTACGAAATTCAATCGCTACTCTCGAATTTGTTCTATAACCAATTCCTAAAATAACATCGAGTGAATAAAGTGTGATTGGTTTATCAGAATTTGCATTATGCATTTTTTGCATATTGCTTTTTTCTTCAATTTCACCATCTCTAAATATATTCTTTATGTGACGAGATACCACAGATTGATCAACACCAAAAAGATCCACAATTTGCGCTTGCGTTGCCCAAATAGTTTCGTGTGTAAAATCACCTTTTAATTCTATGGAACCACTTTTGGTTTGATATACAACAATATCTTTAGTTTTTTTAACTTTTTTCATTTTTTTATATAAAAGTATTTATATTCTACCACTTTGAAAATTTTTTAAAAAATTTGAATAACCCTCCAAATTTTCTAAAAACCTCCATACAACCATTCAATCCTGCCCTGTAGCCAACTTGTTGTGGTACTGGGGTGAATTAGAGAAAGTATCCGTATCCTCTAAAAACCTCCATGCAACCATTCAATTGAATTAGAGAATACATCCGTTAAGTTTTTGTATATAACCATTCAATTGAATTAGAGAATAGAGAGAACGGAAAGGAAACAAAAAATAAATCGATGCAATAACAAACTACAACCCAAAAATTATAAACCTGAGATTATGTTTGAAATAAAATTTGGCAACGATTTTGATATTGAATAATAAACGAGTAAGCTTCTCTGATCAGGTGAGAGTATTTCAACGGCTTCCAAAAGTTTTATATGTTTTGAGGTGGCTTGAATAGAAATCTTTAATTCCTCGGCTATGTCACCCACCGATGCTTCGCCTTCTTTTTTAATAAATGAAATAATTGCTAGCCGACGATAATTCGCCAACGCCTTGATTGATCTCTCTAATTTTTTAAATTGTTTTGCTTCAATCATTTTTTATATTTTTAACTTTTAATATTCCAAAAATATTTTTTGTTTTTGTAATTAATTCTAAAATATTTTTACTGAATATATTATATCTCTCAAAAATCCACCATACAACCATTCAATTGAATTAGAGAATACATCCGTTAAGTTTTTGTATACAACCATTCAATTGAATTAGAGAAAGCATTTATAAAAACGCCTGCTCGCCTTTGGAGAGAACGGGTAATTAAATTAGAAAATAGAAAGAAAATAAATCTATCCCCCTATTCGCTACAATTAGGGGATAGATAATGCAAAAAATAAACGGGTCTATTTTTAAAAATTTTCTATAAAAAATACATATCTTGTCCATAACCACCAACACCAATATATTCTGCCTCGCCTTTCAAAATAGATTCGTATGGCTTACAAGCAAAACATCCTTTTTCTCCGCGAGGACAATTGAAAATTTCTTTTTCTCTGGCCTCTTTAACTTTTAAAGCAATCGCAAGCACTTTTTCTTTGGCTTCATCAATATTTGGCAATTTCATTTCTATTGGTTCGTCATCTTTATCAAGATACCAATATGATGCTCCTGAAATTTTTCTTTTTTGTAATGCATTTAAAAGCAAGAGGTAGATTGGAAGCTGAAGTGAATCTTCGGCTTCGTCATTTTTACCAGTTTTAAAATCAATGATACGAACACTGTCATTTTTTTCAACATATTCCAACCAATCAATAAGCCCACAAAGTATTATATTTTCATCTTCGGAAAGATAAAAATTTGGTGGCATATTATTATGTCCATCTTTTATTTTTACAGTTTTTCTTGCAATAGGTCCCGGATTTTTTATAACCCGTTCTATCATTTCAACTCCTCTTTTTTTAAATTCATTTTCTTCGTCATCATTTTTAAATCCGCCTTTTTTACCAGATACTTGCGACCAAGCATTTTCAAAATCGGCTAAAAAATCTCGCTTCATTCTTTCTTCAACTGGAATATTTTTTGATGATTCAAGTGTGGTATGCACTGCCTGACCAAGAGAAAGATACGGATTAACTATATTTATTTTTCTCCCAGTTTTTGGGTCTTTATAAATATTGTGCAAATAATAAGCCCGTGGACATTTCAAAAAATCCCCCATTGAAGAATGCGATACCCATATTGACTTGTATTTATCTGGCGTCATTGTTTTAAATAATTATTTATATTTTACCACTTTAAAAATTTTTTAAAAAATTTGAATAACCCTCCAAATTCCACAAAATTCTTTAATTCTTTAATTTCTCTATTCAACCATTTAATTAAATGATTGAATACAAAAAAACTATTCAATTATTTCCTACAAAAACGGACGAGTAATTAAATTAGAAAATAGTTTCTGGTATTAAATATAATAAAAACCCGCTTCTCTCGGAAGCGGGCATGGCCACAAAGGCCTAGGGTCAAACCATGTAGTGTGGAATTTGTTCGTTTCTGCTCGTCCTCAAATCCAGGACCCAATCTGGTTATCTGATTTTCGAGACAGTACAACCCTTAAACAATTCCGAATGATCGAGTGTTTCACTATAATTTTAAATATTTCATTTCGGGTTTGCACTCCATATTTAAAATTTCTAGCTATCCCTGTCTAGCGGGAACCCATAGGAACCTAAGTAAAGATTTTCATTCTCTCCCCGTCCCATGAGAGAGAACATCGATGAATTTGGGACAAAAGTCCATATCACTATTCTTATTTGTCCCATCTAAGAATAATGAACCGTAGATACATTATAGCAGATACAAAAAATGTGTCAATACGCAAAAATTTAATCACTCAAATATTTGTGCATAGTAGTATCTTCCGGTATTGTCCATGCTCCTTCACGCAAAGGAATGATGAGTGTCTTTATATAAAAAACTCTCATGTTTTTATACCGTCTTGATTTTTCTATAACAACGGTACAAACATCTTTTTCATCGGCAGAAACTAATTCTGCAAGTTTTTTTGCATTGGAGTTCAACATATCAACGATTTCCTTCACATAAGGAGAATTGTCAGTATATCCGACAACCCAAAATAATATTTTTTCAGAAAGTGAATAAAAAAGATTTTTCATTTCAACACCTACTTTTGTTTATATTTTATTGAACTTTTCGCTGTATATAATACATGAATATATTATTTTGTCAATATTTAGTAATAGGTTTTCTCATTCTCTAATCCAATTTATCCCGTAGCCAACTTGTTGTGGTACTGGGACAGGATTAGAGAATGGAAAAAACAAAAAAATTATGAATTAAAAATCTCATTAAGAGCTTTTTAATTTAAACATTCATCCCTGCAACATAGCCCGTGGTCCAACAAAGTTGTAAAGAGAAACCCCCCGACGGACGATTGATGTTGAGTAAATCGCCTGTGATATAAAGATTTGGATGAATACGAGAACGCATTGTTCTCATATCAATTTCAGTTAGTAATACTCCACCGTCCGAAACAACTGCCCTATCAAAACCCATCAGACCAGTGACCGTGAGTGGCATTGCTTTTAGTAAATCAACAATTTTTTTACGTTCATCTTTTTCTACACTATGAACTTTTTTTTCAAGATCTAAACCTAATTTAGGAAGTAATAACTCAAGCGCTGGAGATAATCCATGTGGTGCAATTTCTGGTAAAACATTTTTGAGAGTTTTATTTTTATTTTTATTAAAAGTTCTAACAATTTCTTTTTCAAGTGCCCCAAGGTCAGTGTGAGGATATGTATCAATTTTTGCAGTAACAACTCCAGCTCTCAATAATTCCTTAACCTGTCGTGCGCTGTTTAAAATAAGTGGCCCTGACAAACCAAAGTGAGTAAAAAGAATTTTTCCCATTTTACTAAATTTTTTCACACCATCAAGAAAAAAAGTAATTTTCATAAATGATAAAGTCACGCCCGACAAATCTTTAACCCATTTTTCACGTACTGCAAAAGGCACAATATCCGGTGATGCTTCTTTAACCTTATGCCCGAGCAATTTAAGCCAAGCAAAACCATCCCCTGTCGCACCCAACTCTGGATGTGAAAAACCACCTGTCGCTAAAATTAAAGAATTACAAAAATATTTTTCCTTACCAACAACAACTCCAGATATTCTGTCATTGTCTTTTTGAATTTTATTAACTCCATGTCCAAGTCTGACAACAACACCATTATCACGCATAAATTTTTCTAACACGCGGAAAACATCTTCAGCTTTTTGAGTTGAAGGAAAAACACGCTTTCTTGCTTCAGTCACAAGTGGCAAACCACGTTTTTCAAAAAAAGAAAATGTCTCTTTTACACCAAATCGCGCAAATGCTGAATATAGAAAATCTTTAGCAGTGCCATAATGTCTAATGAAAACTTCATGATCTTCTTCTGCGTTTGTAATATTACAGCGACCACCACCGGTTGCTTTGAGTTTGTCGCCCAAATGATTATTTTTTTCTATAAGCAAAACACGAAGTCCGCGTTCGCCAGCAAAACCTGAAGCCATCATTCCTGATGGCCCTCCTCCTACAACAATAACATCAAATGTATTGTTAGAATTTTTTGAATTTGGACTAGAATTTTTAAACATAAAATAATTATTATTTTATGCCTTTTAACTCACTTTCATATTTTTTTGCAATTTCCATCGCAACAGTCATTTGGTCTCTTCCTTTCTTAACCTCTTCCTGAATTTCTTGAGCAATTTTCATTAAAAGTTCTGGGTTTTCATCAATCATTTTTTCCGCCTTCTCTCTTTGGTCTTCTGGCAACTTCTTCAATTGCATCTTCATTAAATTTTTCATTATAAAATTTTTCATAATATTTCAATTTTTAAATTTTCCGTAAAAACATCTATCCTTAACTTTATCTTTTTAATTATCTCTGTTATCTCCTCTGGATTATGTTTTTTCGTATCTTTAATATTCCATTGGATAATCTGTTTATTTGGTTTTGTTTTCCCAAAAATCTTTTTAGGCACATCGTCTGCGACTATGACAATCAGATTTTGCCAAAGGAGAAGTTTACTGCTTAATCCTTGTGGTTTACCTTTCATCGGAACTCCAAGTTTTTTGGCTATTTTTATTGTCTCTAAATTTAATGAAGTCCCTTTTATTAAACCCGCGGATTTTACTTTTATTTTTTTGTTTTTATTTATTTTTTTAAAATAACCTTCAGCTATTTTGCTTCTGAATCTGTTATATTTACATACAAATAACAAATTTATTTGTTTTGAATTTTTAGTATACATGTTAAAAAATACTTTCCCTACAGTGAGTTTTTAAAGTTAGATATCTATATTCGCCGATTTGGCGTTTGATTGAATAAATGATTTTCTAATTGTTACATCTGTTCCCATTAAAATATCAAAAATCCTGTCCGCTTCTATGGCATCTCCAACATTTACTCTTTTAAGAACTCTATTATTTGGATCCATTGTTGTTTCCCATAATTCATCCGGATTCATTTCTCCGAGACCCTTGTATCTTTGGACACTAACCTTCCTCATCTCTGGTTTATCAGAAACTTTTTTTCCTTTTGTTTTTGTTTCGTCAACTTCTGGCTCTATTTCAACTTCTTGCTCTTGTTCTTCGTTATTTCCATCTATTATTTCTGTTTCATCAAACGAGCCAATTCCCTTTTCTTTAAAGAATTTATTTTTATCTTCTTCATTATAAAAATAAGCCGATTCTTTGCCTAACTTAACTTTAAACAAAGGTGGTTGTGCTATGTATAAAAATCCTCCTTCAATTATTTGAACAAAGTGCCTATAAAAAAGTGTTAACAAAAGTGTACGAATGTGAGAACCGTCAACGTCGGCATCTGTTGCAATTATTATTTTGTGGTATCTAAGTTTACTTAAATCAAACGTATCTCCTATAGCAGTCCCGAGCGCAATTATAAGATTTTTTACTTGCTCTGAATCCAAAATTTTATCAAGACGAGCTCTTTCAACATTTAAAATTTTTCCTCTCAAAGGCAAAACCGCCTGTGTTTTTCTGTCTCGTCCTGTTTTTGCAGAACCTCCGGCTGAATCTCCTTCAACTATAAATAATTCTGAATCTTCGGCATCTTTACTTTGGCAATCGGCTAACTTACCCGGCAACATCATTCCTTCAAGTGCTCCCTTTCTCAAAACGCTATCTTTTGCTGCCTTTGCCGCCTTTCTTGCTCTTAAAGCCAAAATAACTTTGTTTATAATCATCTTTGCGTCGTCCGGATTTTCTTCCATAAAATATGACAATGCATCCCCAAAAGCCGTTTCAACTGCTCCTCTCGCTTCCATACTTCCCAGTTTTGCTTTTGTTTGCCCTTCAAATTGTATTTCTCTTAGTTTTACAGAAATAACGGATGTTATTCCTTCAATAACATCATCACCTGTAAAATTTTCGTCTTTTTCTTTTAGTAAATTATTTTTTCTTGCATATGTATTTAAAGTTCTTGTTAGAGCCGTTTTAAAACCAGTTATGTGTGTCCCGCCTTCTGAGTTATAAATATTATTTGCGAAAGGAAGAATTCTTGAAGATATGTCATCAACATATTGAAGTGCGACTTCAACACCAACATTATCAACTTCTTTATTTATATAAAAAATATTTTTGTGTATTTTTTTAAATGACTCATTATAAAAACTAACAAAAGAAATTAATCCACCTTCAAAATAAAAAGATACTGATGGAACCTCCAAAGAATCATCTTTTAAATAAAACATCGCCGAATCATCAATTTTTTCTTTGCATTCACGAGCATCAATAACAGTTATTCTCAAACCATTTACCAAATATGCTTGTTGTCGCATATGACCAACAACCTTGCTCCAGTTAAAAGATATTTCTTTAAAAATTTCTTCATCTGGTTCAAACGTAACAACTGTTCCACGATATTTTGACGGACCAACTTTTTTAACACTCGCTTTCTTTTTTCCTTTTGAATATTCCTGAACATATTTAAATCCATCGCGGTGTACTTCGGCTTTCATGTAAATTGAAAGTGCATTTACAACTGACGCACCAACTCCATGTAAACCTCCCGACACTTTATAACTTTGCCCACCAAATTTTGCACCCGCGTGTAATGTCGTCATTATTGTTTCAAGTGCGGAAACTTTTGTTTGTTTGTGTATATCAACCGGAATTCCTCGTCCATTATCAACTACTCGTATTCTGTTGTTTGGAAGTAATGCAACTTCAATATGGTCGGCAAAACCGCCCATGGCTTCATCGCGTCCATTGTCAAAAATTTCAATTATAAGGTGGTGTAAACCGTCTGGACCAGTTGTCCCAATATACATTCCGGGACGCTTTCTGACTGGTTCTAGCCCCTCAAGAACAGTAATGTCGGACGCTTTATATCCAGCACTATCATCCTTTATTTTGTCTTCTTTTTTGTCCTTTTTTATAGCCATATTTTATGGTTAAAAATAAAAATATCGCCACTTTGCGATGGTGTTATTATAGCAAAAATTCCTTTATTTTGAAAGGAATTTTTGTCATTTCTGTGCATAAATTCAAAAGCCCTGGGAGGGCTTTTGAATCCATAATGTGGTCGTTTTTTAAGGTATTATTTTAGTTTAAAAAATTATATATTTAAAAACTGACACTCTTCTTGAAAACCTCATTTAGAGGTTTTCAAGTTAAATTACCTTATCTATATAGTAATCCACCGGAGCAAAATCATCAGTTAAAATTGGTACATCTATTTTAATTTCTTTTTTCCAAACACGTTGTAAATATTTATTCAATTCTGGGTCATTACTACTGAAAATTTGTTTTCCTGCCTGCGCAGGCAGGTCTTTTGTTTTTAATGCTATCAAAATTATATTTTGGACTTCTTCTCCATTGTTATTTTCGCCGACTGGAAAAACATAAACGTGCGGGAAAATATTTTTATATGTTGCATATTCAGCTCTCAAAAATTTTCCACTCTCGCCTTCAATTGAAGAAATGAGATTTAAAACAACAACCCCATTTTCATTTAAAATATCATATTTTTTTTGAACCGCTTCTTTGGTAGTTAACTGATATGGAATAGAATATCGAGAACCGAAAGCGTCGCCAAAAATAACATCATACTTTTCTTTCCCTACTAAGCGGGCAAGCGTTTTATTTAAATAAACTCTCCCATCTTCATGATAAATGGTTAATCTTGGATTCTCTTTCAAATTAAAATATTTTTTTGCGAGTTCAGTAATTTTTGAATCAATTTCAACAACATCAATCGTTGCATCGGGATATTTTAGTAAATAATCTTTTGGATATGAATACCCGGCCCCACCAAATACTAATGATTTTTTAAAATTGGGATTAAAATATTTTGCCAAATGAAAATATTTTGAATATTCGTTTACTAATTCATCACTGTCTAAAAACATAGACGAGTGGTTTTCGTTGTTTATCCCCATTACACGAACAATCCTGTCTGTCTTTATGTCTTTGTGTTCAGAAATTAAAATACGATTATAGGTAGTATCAACATCTATAAACCCATTTTTTTCAGATAAAGAATTGAATTGGTTAAATGATATCCAGCTGGCCAAAACAAATATCAAGACAAATACTTTTCCTATCAAATTTCGTTTTGAATAAATTAATATGGAAACAATTATTAAAACAAAAACTAAAATGAGCAACATCTTATTTGTTCCAAACTGTGGAATTAAATAAAAGCCGGCTAGAAATGTTCCAAATATACTTCCGGCAGTAGACAGTGCATAAAGCGTTCCTATAGTTGAACCAGATGTATCTAAACTATTTATTTTTAATTTTGCAGAATAAGGAGAAACCATCCCCAACAAAACACTTGTTGGTAAGAATAAAATTAGAGATGCTAAAACAGAGCCAGTTTTAATATTCAATGAACTGTTTTGTAAAATAAGAAGTAGCGGTTCTTTAATTAAGACAGTTAGACCAATAAAAATTGCCGACAAAAAAACAATTAGAGACAAATTAGAAAAACTTGGATTTTTGTCTGCAATTTTTCCACCAAAATAATAGCCTAAACTTAAACTCCCCAAAATAATTCCAATTAAACTAGTCCAAACAAAAATTGATGTTCCAAAAAATGGCCCAAGCACTCTTGAACCAACAAGCTCAAACACCATAACAACGGCGCCACAAATAAACACGGATATTTCTAAAATGTATTTTTTCATTTTATTTATAAACAAAAATTGCAAACTTTTTCCACATCTCTAAAAAAATATCTTTTGATACAAAAATATTTTTACCTTGTTCTATTGATTCTGAATTTGGTTCATTATAAAAAAAACCTACAATATTTTTGTTTCTCTTTTCATATCCAGTTAAAACAATCAAATGACCTCCTTTTTGTTCGTTTACATTTCTAAAAATTGAGACTATTACGGGATTGTTGTTTTTTATTTGTTCACATATTTTGTTTAGTGCATTTTCAGAAAATGTATTTTCGTGTTCATTTACAAACATATCTTCATTTTCATAATTCATTGAACGACTTCTAAATTCTTGATTATACGAACTGACTCCATAATTTCTTATCAAAGAAGTTAAAGATTTATGAACCCAATATCCATTTATAAAACCTTTTATAAAGATACCCTCATCAAATAATTTGCTTAGTTTTGGAGTTTCAAAATCAGTATCTTTATAAAAATAATCTATTATCATTTTTATAGAAACAATTCCACATCCTGATTTTTTCCAATAATCCTCTTCCACGTCTAATATTTGAGAATAATAAGGTACATCTAATATCTTTTTCATGATAGAAAATTATCTAACATTCCATCCATTTTTAAAATTTAATTTGGATGTAACGTTTTCCATTATATGATTAACTTCTTCATCGGTGAGTGTTTTTTCCTGTGACTGAAAAACTAATCGAAACGCGTATGAAACCTTATCTTCTTTTTTATATTCATCAAATAATTTATTTTGAACAAGTAAACTTCCGGCATTTTCTCTGACAATATTTAAAATTTCCTCACTTTTTATTTCGACTGGAACCCAAACGGCAATATCTCTCAAAACGAAAGGATATTGAGAAATGTTTTTATACTTTATTACTGTATCCTTGTAATTTTCAGAAAATTCTTTAAACAATTTTTCATATGAATTAACTTCTGGAAGTTTTTCAATTATTTCTTCCAAGTCAACTCTAAAAAAATAACTTTTTCCATCATCAAATTCTGGTGCAATAACTTTTGTTTGTAAAATTTCTAAAAGTTTATTTTTAATTTCTTCAATATAATCTTTTACATTTTTTATACCTTTTTTTCTTATACCAAAAGACAAAAAGAGTTTTTCTCCAGTTTTTTCATAAATTTTACCTATTTCAAAAATTTTTATTTCATCAAGCGCAAGTAAATCAGAATACACTGAATTAAAATCCAAATTTTGATTGAATTGTTTTTTTGTAGTATCTCTCAGAAATTTTTTATCAATAGCAAGTGGATTCAATAATTCAACTTCCCCACTATCAACAAATGCATAATTATAAACCTCTGAAAATCCTTCGTTTATAAAAAAGTTTTTAATTAAGTTTGAATAATAAAATATCTTGTCCTTTTTTGCATCAGAATCCTTTTTTTGTAAATCATAAGAAATATTTTCATAACCAAATATTCTTCCTATTTCTTCTGCCAAATCTTCTTTTATTCTAATATCATTTCTATAATAAGGAATCGTTAAAACATATCTTTCTTCATTATCTGTAAATCTTCTATAACCAACGATCGTTTTGAAAGAAAGATTATCTTCTATATTCTGAACATCAACTTTATTCCCGTTAAACCTTGAAGTATGTAAAACCTTTCCATCTCCTAAATATAAACCACAATGATCAACGCCTTCCTGAACTTTCGTACCTTTTATAAAATCTACCGTTTCATAATGAATTTTTCCATTCCCCGTATTCGAAAAAACGATATCACCAAATTGCGCTTCTTTTTCAGAAATTTCTTTTCCAAAAACATATTGGTCAACAGAAACTCTTGGAATTTGTATTCCTGCTTGTGCAAACAAATACGCTGTTAAAGACGAACAATCAAAATAATTTGGTGCATCAAAACTCACACTTGCGCCAAACTTATACGGCTTACCTTCAAGCGTAGGAATAATTTTTTTAATTTCATCAAGTGGTTTTATTTTTTTGTATTCAAAACCAAGTTTATCTAAAATTTTTTCAAATTCCTTTTCTTTAATTTCAGTCCCTAAAATTTTATTAATTTCATCAATTGAAATTCCTATTTTGTATGGATTTGATTTTCTTGGATATTCATCCAAAATATCTTCGCTCACTCTACCGCCAGATAATTCAGAAGCGAGTTGAGACAATCTTTGCATTGCTATAAAAACCAACTCAGGACTTATGTCTGCTTCAAATCTTTTTGATGCTTCTGTTTGTAATCCTAATTTTTTAGATGTTTTTCTTATACTCTTTGGATTAAAACTACACACAGATAAAACAATATTTTTTGTTTTTTCGTCTATACCCGTATCAATTCCTCCTTTTATTCCCGCAATATCAAGTGGCTTTTTGCCGTCGTGAATTACTAAAATTTCTTCATCCAAAATATAATTATTTTCATCTAAGGTAGTGATTTTTTCACCTTTGTCTGCAAATTTTATTGAAATATTTTTTTTGTTGTTTGTTCCGATGGCTAATTTATCAAAATCAAAAGCATGAACTGGCTGTCCTGTTTCCATCATTACAAAATTTGTTGTATCAACAATATTATTTATTGATTTTTGTCCAAATTTTGATAATTTTTCTTTGAGCCAATCTGGTGACTCTTTTACTTGAACATCAACAACAAGTCGTTTTGTTGCTCGTCTGCATTCGTTTGGATTTTCAATTTTTAAAGTTAAAAAATCAGATGATTTTAAACTTTTGTCTGTTTGTAATTTATTTAAATCTGGAAATTTTGTTTTTAAGTCAAAAAGCATTTCTATTTCACGTGTAATCCCAAAATAAGAAAGCGAATCGTGAGCTCTGTTTGGTAATATGTCTATATCAAAAATAAAATCATCTTTGTCTTTTGAAATTTCAGAAATTTCATATGAATGCATCGTAAGAGTGTCCTTTATTTTTTCAGGACTAGGTAATTTTTCGTCAAAATATTCTTGAAGCCACTTATAAGAAATTAACATAATTGATTTTTAATTTATCTTTCTAAAATTGATTTACCAATCTCAAATCTCCAGAATAAAGCATCCTTATATCTGGAATTTCGTATTTAAGCATAACCAATCTGTCTATACCAACCCCAAATGCGAAACCCTGCCACTCTTGTGGATTAATCCCACAATTTTCTAAAACCTTTGGATGAACCATGCCCGCACCCATTATTTCTATCCACCCGGTTCCCTTACATATTGAACAACTTGAATTTATTTTTTTATCTTTTGCACATTTAAAACATGTCATATCAACTTCAAGTCCCGGTTCAACGAATGGGAAATAACTTGGTCGAAAACGAATATCAATTTTTGCTTCAAAAAATTTTTCTAAAAATTCCTTCAAAACACCTCTAAGATTAGCGAGTGTAGTATTTGGAGTAATCATAAGTCCTTCCAATTGATAAAACTGTGCTTCATGTGTTGCATCCGTTGCTTCATATCTAAAACATTTTCCGGGAGCAATAATTTTTATAGGAGGTTTATTTTTCTCCATATATCTAATCTGAACAGGAGAAGTGTGTGTTCTTAACAACGCAGATTCTCGCAGATTTTCACGCAGATTTACGCCAATGTTTTTATCTGCATTCATCTGCGTTTTTTTATCTGCGTTTATCTGCGTCTTAATCCAAAAGGTATCCCACATATCTCGTGCTGGATGATTTGCAGGAATATTTAGTGCATCAAAATTATGATATTCATCTTCCATGTGTGGCCCATCCACTATTTCAAATCCCAAATCATCAAATATTTGAGCTATTTTCATCATTGCCAATGACAATGGATGATAATGTCCTTTTTCTTTGTTTTTGTCTTGTGGCTCCATTACAATAACAATTCTATATCAAATTTATTTATTTTCAAAATAAAAATATTTTCTTGATAAGTTGTAATTTTGTCTCAATTTACGCTATAGCGTAAATTGAGACAAAAAATTAATTATCTTCAATTGGTTTATTTAATTTAAATATTCTAAATTTATCTTTCAAGCCAATTTCTTGTAAATAATTAATGAAATATTTGGGTAGCGGTGATGGCCCAGCCCAAACACTTCTCTGTATCAAAATAAAACCAAGATTTATTAATTGGCGACGAAACCAATCTCTTTCCCTTTTTAAGGTATCCGGTATGTCATACACTAAAAGTAAATTTTTAGGACTATTTTCCTTCAAATCAGATGTAAATGAATTAAGATATTCTCTTTTAATATATTTTCTTTTTTTCTCACAATTGTTAGAAACAGGGATTCCTATTAAATTTACCGTTAATCCTTTATATTTAAATTTTTTTCTTTCAGCCATAATGAATCATTATATCAAAATCCCCATTTACGCTATAGCGTAAATGGGGATTAAAAATAGTTTCAAAGAAATTTATATATTTTAAAAGTAATTGAAAATTTTGCTATCCACAAATATTATTTGACCATACCCCCCTGGGGGTATATACTTGTTTCCATATGAAAAACACAAATAAACAAAAAATTATTAAACGACTTAAAATTCTTGAAGGACAAATTCGTGGGCTTCAAGAAATGGTAATGAAAGATGTATACTGTATAGATGTAATAACTCAAACATCAGCAGTAAAACAAGGTCTTTCAAATGTGGAGGATCTACTATTAGAAAATCATTTAGGAAGTTGTATTTTGAATCAGTTAAAGTCGGGACAAACAAACAAGGCAAAGAATGAAATTCTAAAAGTTTATAAACTAAAAAGAAAATAACATGCATAACGAAACATATAATATAAAAGGGATGCACTGTGCCTCATGTGCTAGTACTATCGAAAAAACTTTCAAAAAAGTTGACGGTGTAAACTCCGTTGAAGTTAATTACGGAACAGAAAAGGCAAAAATATCCTTTGACCCACTAAAAACAAATCCCACTACCCTTTCCAAACATATCGAACCATTTGGATATTCATTGATTATACCAATGGCAAATACCTCGACTTCATTTAGTGCCGGTGAAATGGGAATATCAGAAAATGAACATGCAAAACATTTGGGTCTAAATCAATCAAAAAACGAAAAACTTGCTGAATTGAAAGATATGAAAAATAAAGTTATATCTGTTATCCCTCTCACTATTTTTAGTAGCTTCGTATTAGCGTGGGAAACTCTTTCTCAATTTAATATTGTTCCTACTATCCCGTATTTTTGGGAAGAATTTTTTCATCATTTACTCCCAATAATGGCTACCTATACTTTGTTCGTTGTTGGAAAACCATATCTTTTAGGATTTTATCGTTTTCTTCGTTATGGCAAAGCCAATATGGATACTCTGATAGGAATCGGAACATCCGTTGCTTTTATTTTTAGTTTTATTGTTTCTGCTTTTGAAGAAAGTTTAAGATCCTTTATAAATGTAGAGCAGAGTTATTACGACGTGACAATTATTGTTATTGCCTTTATTACCCTCGGTAAATATCTTGAAGCTCGTTCAAAATTAAAAACAGGTGACGCCATAGAAAAATTATTAAATCTGCAAGCAAAAACTGCACTTGTTATTCGTGAAGGAAAAGAAGTTGAAATATCAATAGACCAAGTCCTACACGGAGATTTGATAATTGTAAAACCAGGAAATTCAATACCTGTTGACGGTATTATTACAGATGGCACTTCCTTTATAGATGAAGCAATGATCACTGGTGAACCAATGCCCGTTTCAAAAAAAATTGGAGATGCTGTCGTGGCTGGAACAATAAACACAAATGGTTCGTTTACTTTTAGAACAACAAAAGTTGGTTCAGAAACTTTGCTTGCTAAAATAATAAAAATGGTTGAAGAAGCACAAGGAAGTAAGGCACCTATACAGGCATTAGCAGATAAAATTTCTGGCGTTTTTGTTCCAATTGTTTTAGTTTTGTCTTTTGTTTCTTTGGGACTTTGGCTTGTTGTTGGTTCAAGCTACCTCGGTTTTTCGCAAGCACTTTCTTTTGGCCTAGTTTCTTTCGTGGGCATTCTTGTTATAGCTTGCCCTTGTGCACTTGGTCTCGCAACACCAACGGCAATTATTGTTGGTGTAGGAAAGGGTGCGAGAGAAGGAATACTTGTTAAAGACGCCGGAACACTTGAAAAACTTCACAAAGTAAATGTAATTGTTGTTGATAAAACTGGAACACTTACACGCGGGAAACCAGAACTTGTTTCAATAAAAAATCTTTCCGACAAAAGTGATGATGAACTAATATCAATTATTGCTTCTCTTGATAGTCAGTCATCTCATCCTGTCGCCCACGCAACTGTTTCCTATGCACGAGAAAAAAATATTCCATTTCAACCAGTAACTTCTTTTGAATCAATCAAAGGAAAAGGATCAAGAGGAATAATTAATGGCAATGAATATTATGTTGGCAGTCCAAAATTTTTGGCAGATTTTAATATTTCCTTTGACATTTCTTCTTTAGAAAAAGAAACATTAGAAGGTAAAACACCTGTAATTTTAATTAAAGAAAAAAATATTCTAGGCGTAGTAATGGTTGCAGATGCAATAAAACCAGAAGCTGTTGAATCAATAAAAAATCTTCATAAACTTGGTATAAAAATAATCATGGTTACTGGAGATAATAAAAATACTGCTGATTATATTGCAAAGCAAATTGGTATTGATGAGGTTGTTGCAGAAGTAATGCCAGAAGATAAATTAAATAAAATAAAAGAATTACAGTCACAAGGAAAAATCGTTGCGATGGCTGGTGATGGAGTGAATGATGCCCCCGCCCTTGCTCAAGCTGATGTGGGTATAGCAATGGCAACTGGGACTGACGTGGCAATAGAAACTGCTGGCATCACACTTTTGCATGGTGATATTTCAAAACTAGTAAAAGCTATTCGTTTATCCAAATTAACAATGCGTGGGATTAAACAAAATCTTTTCTGGGCGTTTGTTTACAATATTGTAGGGATACCACTTGCAGGAGGTTTGTTTTATCCAATTTTTGGTTGGATGTTAAGTCCAGTTTTTGCCGGATTCGCAATGGCAATGTCCAGCGTATCGGTTGTCGGTAATTCACTTAGATTAAAAGTAAAAAAATTATAAGATTATTATTAACTTTCAGCCATAGGCTGATCCGCCTCTGGCGGAAATTAAAAAATTAATATGACATATGGACTATATAATGGGTTGGGGTTCGGAAATATGATGGGTTTTTGGGGAGGTGGAATTATGATGATTATTTTTTGGGGAATAATTATTTATTTTATTGTTTGGCTTGTTCGTAGTAACAAAACAAGTGAAGTAGATAATAAAAAAGCCCTTGATATTCTTAAAGAAAGATATGCGCGAGGAGAAATAGAAAAAAAAGAATTTGAAGAAAAGAAAAAAGATTTAAATTAAAACATTAGAAATTTATTTTCGATCGAAATGACAAAATAATAATAAAAATATATAATTATGTTTAATATATTTAAAGAAAAATGCCCAGTTTGTAAGATGGAACTTGAAAAAGGTAAAGTTTATCCTGAAGACGCTGGTAAAAAGTTTTGTTCAGAAAATTGCAAACAAGAATATAAAAAACAATTAATACAAAGACAATTACATCATCCCGGTGGCGGATGTTGTCATTAAAAAATCGAATAAGTTAAAACTAATTAAAAAATATGAAACTGTCAAAATTAATGCATGTAGCTAGCGTTATAATTGGTCTTGCTGGGGTAATTACATTTGCATCCGCGATTCTCAGCGGTGCTGATAATCTTGTATTTGGAATTACAAAATTGGATGCACTATTATGTTCTGCCATCCTTGTTCTTATTGCAATTTGGCTATCAATTGGAACGATTCATCACATAATACTTGAGAAACGAGGAGATATCATTTAATAACTCAATCATTAAAAAAATATAAAATTATAATAAAAGAGTTATAATAATTACTATTGTTAATTTATATGTCATCTTTGTTAAAAAAAACCATTGCATCATTTGTTCTGTTATCATTTTTGATAATTGTGTTTTTTAGTTTTGTTGTAATGATGCACGAACCTAATGGGGGCATGTCTAAAAACTGTCTTTTTTCAACGGTTGATGTTTCTCTTTGTCCGCAGGATGCATTGGTTATGGTTTTTCACCATATTTCTTCTTATCAATCATTCATTAACATACCAATAGATTTTGGTATTTCAATATTAGTTATTTTTTTACTTTTTGTTTTATATACAATTCTAACAACATTTATAAATTCGTCTCAATTTAAATTAGTTTCTATTGGTATTTCTTATAGCCCCCCGCAAGAAACTTCACACGAAAGAAAAATAGCGCGCTGGGTGGCTCTACACGAAAATAGTCCTACTATTTTTTAGGGTGCTAATACAAAATCCTTTATTTTCTTTTGTATAAAACAAAAGAATAACAAGTCGAACAAGTTTTGTATTACGCATCCATGATCCCTTAATTAAAGGGGTCTTTTATTTCTAATTTATTCTCTAATAATCAAATATGAAAAATACAATAATAACAGGTGTGATTATAGTGCTCGGACTGATTGGTCTCATGATTTGGGGTAAAAGTAATCAAACAGCGGAAATTCCAAAAAATTCTGATGCAATAAGTTCTTTAACAACATCAGAAAAATTATATGATTTTGGAACAATCTCCATGAAAAATGGACTGGTTAATCATGTGTTCAAAGTTACAAATCCATCAAACAAAGATATATTCGTAAAAAAAGTTAGTACTTCGTGTATGTGCACGCAGGCATATATTGGAAGCGCGGGTGGAGAAAAAGGACCTTTCGGTATGGAAGGTATGGGATATGTTCCACCGGCAAATGAAATCATCAAAGCGGGAGAATCTAAAGATATAAAGGTCGTATACGATCCAAATGCTCACGGACCGGCGGGCGTAGGAGTAATTGATAGATTTATTTATCTCGTAGAAACAAATGGTGAAACTACACAGCTTGAAATAAAAGCAATAGTAACTCCATAAAACTTATGAAAAGAACACTAATATTTCTTTCTGTTTTAATCGTAGTCATTATCGGGCTTGTAATACTCAAAAACAGCACAGCTACTTCTTCTTTAATTTGGAACTTGAGCAATAACGGCGTGTGGCTTTTGCCACTTATTTTAGTGTCGGCTATTCTTGACAGTGTTCATCCTTGTTCATTTTCTATTCTTCTAATTACTATCGCATTTCTTTTTGGGATGCAAATGACTAGAAAAAAAATTCTACAAATCGGTGGAACATACATAGCTGGAATCTTTACAGCATACCTTTTGATAGGCCTTGGTATTCTTAAAATATTACATCTATTCAACACACCACACTTCATGGGCAAACTCGGAGCTACACTTTTGATTGTCTTTGGAATTATAAATCTTGTAAATTATCTTTTCCCAAAATTTCCACTCAAACTCAAAATTCCAAGTGTCTCGCATACTGCAATGGGACGACTAATGGAAAAAGCATCTTTCCCAGCTGCATTTGGATTGGGACTTTTGGTTGGCATATGTCAATTTCCATGCATGGGTGGTCCATACCTAATGGTTATTGGTTTACTTCGTGATCAAGTCACATATTTCAGTGGTTTTGGTTATCTCGTACTCTATAATTTAATTCTCATATTACCTCTCATAGCCGTGCTTTGGATTACGGCAGACAAAACAATCGTAGATAAAATACAAGAATGGAAAAAAACAAATATGAAAGGAGTAAAATTTTGGGCGGGTCTTGCCATGATTATTATAGGCATCTTAATCTTCTTCATTTAAATTTATGAAAACTTTTAACGAGGCGGAAACAAAACCGCCAACAATTGATGAATTTCTCATTAAAATAGAATCATTAAAAGAAAAAGCTGGAGTTGATTTATCAACGGCAGAAGATTTGAGTTTGGCCGTTATGAATTTAATTAGTTTGGAAGAACATTTTTTCTTTACTGGCATAAAAACAAAGCAAAACGAATATTTTGACACCTCACTGGAAATTCGAAATATCCGAAAAGAATTGTTGGCAGATCTCATGCCAAACCATGAAGGAGAAACGTGGTGTATATCTAAACATTTGCTTTCAACAACAATGCGACTTATTGAGGTAGGTAATAAACTTCAATCCGAAAATAAAAAAGATGAAGCAAGAAAAATGTTTGAAAGAGCCTATAAAATATATTCGATTTTTTGGGCCTTAAAATTAAAATTAATCACTGGGGGAAAAATACAAAAAACAGCCAAAGATAGTTCCGCAACACTCAATACAAATAGTTCACAACTCGAGGATTTGGTAACTAAACTTGCTGATTGTTGTAATGAATAAATATTAAAATATTTTTAAAAATATTCACTTAAATAAAATTATGAAAAATGAAAATTTAGAAGATAAAATATCAAAAAAAATTACTTCGTTTATAACACCAATGCCCATAGCAATTATTATCGCCGCGGCCTTAATTTCTATGGCGTGGGTATATAACACTAGTTTAAAAAATTCTGACAATACACAGAAAACGAATGGCGCATCAGAAAAAGTTCAAATATCCGAATTAGAGGAAAGTGTGTTGCCGGCCGATGGAGTTATATTGCCAGTAAGTTGGGGGGATTTGGGACCTAAACTTATAAATGTTGGGGCAATTGATGCTAATAAATTTCAAGCAATATATGAACAAAAAAATGCTTTTACAGATGAATACAAAAATTTGCTTATCGGAAAAAATGACGGCAAACTCAAAATAACAAGTGAAAATGCCGGATATATTTTGAACTTATTTTGGGCACTTGGTCTAGCAAGCAAAAACACTATTTTAGAATCAGGTGAAATGTCAGATCCAAAATATGGTGGAGCTGGAAACTTTGCGTCTACTGGCGGTTGGACGATAGCTAAAGGAAACCCAATGGACCATTATAGTAAACATAAATTCTTTGATCTGACTCCAGAACAACAAGCCCTAGTAGATAAAGTATCACGAGGTATATACAGACCATGCTGTGGCAATTCAACCCATTTCCCTGATTGTAATCATGGGATGGCAATGCTTGGACTCTTAGAACTTATGGCGTCACAAGGTGTAAATGAACAAGATATGTGGAAAACAGCATTGATAGTAAATTCATACTGGTTCCCTGATACATACATTACAATCGCAACATACATGAAAAATAAAGGGATTGATTGGAAAGATGTAAGCCCACAAGAAATATTAGGATTTGATTATTCTAGTGCTCAAGGATATGCAAAAATTGCGTCTCAGGTTGTTCAACCAGAACAACGTAGCGGAGGAAGTGGATGTGGTGTTGATACAGGTGAATCAACTCCTGTTCAACAAAGACAACAAAGTGGATGTGGTGTGCAGTAATCTAAAACCGACAAAAAACACCATTAAATTAAAAACCCCGTTCTGGGGTTTTTAATTTAATGGTATAATTGTTTTCTTATGCCACAACAAAAAACTTATATATTCCACGTTAATGGTATGCACTGCAAAGCATGTGTATTATTAACAGAAAGTGAGCTTGGTGAAATACCAGAAATATCCCACGTAAAAGCATCCCTAAAAAATCTCGAAGTTAAGGTGACGGGTGAATTTGGAAACAAAGAGCCTGAATTTATTGCAGAAGATTTGAGTAAAATATTGAAACCACATGGTTATACACTTTCTCTCGAAAAACAAAAACATTTTGTTAAATGGTCAGATTTTCGTATCGCTATTCCGATTGCGTTGGTATTTATTGTATTGTTTATAATCTTACAAAAATTAGGCATCGTTAACTTAATAACAACATCAGATGTTAGTTACGGCACAGCGTTTGTGGTTGGTCTTATTGCATCTGTTTCCACGTGTATGGCAGTGGTTGGGGGAATAGTTCTTTCTATGTCAACAAACTTTGCAAAAGAAGGCGACCATATACGCCCACAAATTTTATTTCATGTTGGACGACTTGTATCATTTTTTATTCTTGGAGGTTTGGTTGGTGCACTTGGTTCAGCATTTCAACTTGGAACAATCGGAACATTTATTCTTAGTTTTATTGTTGCAATAGTTCTTCTCATTCTTGGTATTAATCTTCTCGATGTATTTCCCTGGGCTAAAAAGCTTCAGCCAACAATGCCAAGTTTTGTAGGAAAACATATTCATGGGCTTAAAAACTTTAATCACACTCTCACACCACTTCTAGTCGGTGTAGCAACATTCTTTTTGCCCTGTGGTTTTACTCAATCAATGCAAATTTATACATTAAGCACGGGAAGTTTTTTAACTGGATCGTTAATTATGTTTGCGTTCTCACTTGGAACACTCCCGGTGCTTTCACTTTTGGGTTTTAGTTCACTTGGTATTCATAAAAAAACTCAATCTGGTGTATTCTTTAAAACAGCCGGCCTTATTGTAATATTCTTTGGTATTTTCAATTTAATAAATGCACTAGCCGCTTCTGGTATTATTTCACCAATCTTTAATTTTTAATCAAATTATGAAAACAATCACAACATCTGTAGTTTTAGCAATAATTATAATTGGAGGAGCAATTCTTCTTGGTGGTGGAAATAACAAAAATTCAAATGACCAAAATACAAACCCCTCACAAATTGTTAACAACGTAAGCGTGATTGATGGCAAACAAATTATTGAAATTCGTGCAAAGGGTGGATATTCTCCCAGAACAACAACTGCTAAGGCAGATATACCAACTGTTATAAAAATTGAGACGCAGGGAACGTTTGATTGTTCGTCGGCATTGGTTATTCCAAGCTTGGGTTATCGAGAAAACCTCCCACCCTCAGGAGAAACTCTCATTGATTTACCCCCACAAAAAGCTGGTTCAAAATTGCAGGGCTTGTGTACAATGGGAATGTATAATTTCATAATAAATTTTGAATAAACAAAAATAAAAGCCGTTAAGAAATTCTTAACGGTTTTTATTGTTTGGAGCCGCCTCCTTGAACTATTGGTTTTTAATATATTTTTTATTTCTCCATTGCCTACCTTTACTTGCGTGGTTTAAATTTTTAAAATTTGGAGTTAATGAATGGCAGTTTGGACATAACAATCTTAAATTACTTTCTAAATTATTTTCAGAATTTCCATCAATATGGTCAATTTCTATAGGGACTTTCTTGGATTTTGGATGTTTTTTGTTCCACCCACACTGCGAACAGTGTTCTCCATATTTTTCCGATAGATATCTTTTCAAATGTTTTGATACATTTCTAGTATGTATTCCTACGTTTCCATTTTTATTTCCAAGTTTCCATTCTTTTATATATTTTTTATATTGAGCAACAAATTGACATTTATTTGAACAATATTTTAATTGCCAACGATTTATCAGATTTACACCACAATTGCTACATATCCCTTTTTTCATACATTAAGTATACCATCTCTTATATGAAAAATGGTATACAGCGATAAATGATAATTACTACTCTTGAGCCGAAAGAGGGATTCGAACCCACGACATCCACTTTACAAAAGTGGCGCTCTACCAACTGAGCTATTTCGGCACACACTAAACTATTGTATTATCAATATCAGGTCTATTCTCATTACTTTCTCTTTTAAAATCAGCAATGTCATTAAGAAATGAAGAAACCTCCCCGTCTCGTCTTAAAACTTTCTTACCCATAATTATATTAACTATTTTTGAATCACTATTTTTCACCTTTTTTACTGCAATATGAAAAATTCTAACAACAAAAGTTTTTATTTCTTCGTAAATAAAAAAAACAAATCTAATTGCATTTCTTCTATTAAAGTATGATGCGTAAAAATTTAATATAGACAAATGTTTCTTTGTTTTTCTTTCAAGATGATTTTTAATGTTCTCTGATATAACAACTCTGTCTTTTTGAAACTCAAAAATTTTAAAACAAAAAAGCATCGTAAGCCCAAGCAAAGATATTATAAATAAAATATAAACAAACATATTTTTATCTTCCCATTACAGAAAAACGAGTAAATCTTGTTATTTCTATTTTTTCACCAAATTTTTGTGTTGCTGATTCTACCAAATTTCTTATAGTGCTATCAGGATTTTTTATAAAACTTTGTTCCAAAAGAACTTTGTCTTTAAAATATGAGTGCAACTTTCCCTCTAAAATTTTTTCTCGTAATTCTGCTGGTTTATTTTTAACTTCCTCTTCAAAAACCTCAGATGCTGTTTTTTTGTCTGCCTCTGTTATTTCTCCCATTGTTAAAAACGTAGGATTCATAGCAACAACTTGCATTGCCACATTATACGCAAAATCTTTAAATTCTTGATTTCTTGCAACAAAATCTGTCTCGCACACGACTTCAACCATCGCCGCAACTGTTCCGTCTGTGTGAACATATGTTGAAATTAAACCAGCACCAATTTTTCTATCAGATTTTTTTGATGTAACTTCACTCCCCTTTTTCTGTAATACAACCAATGCTTTCGCCATATCACCACCAACACTCTCAAGTGCTTTTTTACATTGCATTATCGAAACACCGGTTTTATCACGAAGTTCTTTTATGAGTTCTGTTGTAATCATATTTTAAAAAATTAGAGTAGACCAAATAAAAAAATTATACTTTAGATTTTGTAGCGTTTTGTGCAGACTTGCAAGCTTCTACTATTTGATTAACAAAAAAAGTTACACTGGCTAAGGAAGAATCGTTTGCTGGAATTGGATAATCTATATCAGTAAAATCACAATCCGAACTGCAAAGAGCCACTATTGGTATCTTTTTTATTATTGCTTCTGCAACAGCATTTTTTTCTTTTCTGGAATCAATTACAAATAAAGCGGAGGGTAAATTAGGCATTGAGACAATACCACCAAAACTTTCTTCGAGTTTTTTAATTTCCCTATCCATAAGCAATCTCTCTTTTTTTGTATGTTTTGAAAATTCACCCTTTTCTTTTTTTTCTTTCATATCAACCAATCTTTTAACTCTTTTTTTTATTTCAGAAAAATTTGTTAATGTCCCACCAATCCATCTACCTGCAACATATGGTTGAAGAGCACCTTCTGCACCATATTGAATAACATTTTTAAATTCATTTTTACCAGAAACAAAAACGATTTGTTTGCCATTTTCAACAATAGATTTTACAAATTCTTTCGCTTCTTCAAGTGCTTTTTCTGTTTTTTCTAAATCAAAAATTTCTACTCTATTTTTTGCACCAAATATATATTTCTTTGCTGATGGGTGTCTTCTTGATTTTGAATAACCATAATGAGCTCCAGATTTAAACATCTGTTCAATAGTAGCGTTGTTTTCTGTTTTTTCCATTTTCTTTTCCATTTATAAATTAATACACCGCAAAAGTTTACCAGAAGAAGCGTTATTTTGCAACAGTTCTTTGTTGGTTTACTTTTATGCTATTTAACCATCAGATTTCAATTTTGTTCCTCAACTGGGTTCTGGAGTTTATCAATAATATCTTCCATATGACCAGCCATTATATTTTCAATATTATGCCAAGATTCTTTAATACGATGGTCTGTAATTCTATCTTGTAAATAATTATAAGTCCTTATTTTTTCAGATCTATCACCAGAACCAATTTGTGATTTTCTTTCTGCTGATAATTTTTTTGCCTCTTCTTCTTGATGTGCTACTTCAAGTCTTGCTTGCAAAATACTCATAGCTTTTTCACGATTTTTTAACTGACTTCTTTCTTCTGTACATCTCACAGCAATTCCGGTTGGTTTGTGTATGAGGCGAACAGCAGTTTCAACCTTGTTTACATTTTGCCCACCAGCACCTCCAGAACGAGAAAATTCCATTTCAATATCCGAAGGATTTATTTCTACACTACTTTTCTTTCTAATTGGTAAAACCGCAACGGATGCAGTTGAGGTATGTATTCTTCCGGATTTTTCTGTCGCTGGAATTCTTTGAACACGGTGCACTCCCGTTTCATAACGCATTTTTTTATAAACATCCTTCCCTCTTATTTCAAAAATTACTTCTTTATAACCACCAAGTGAGTTTCTCGATTCATCTATTTTTTTAAAACTCCACCCATTAAATTCGGCAAATTTTTCATACATCAAAGATAAATCTTCTGCAAAAATAGACGCCTCGTCTCCACCCGCACCCGCACGAACTTCTATAATTATTTCATTCGGAAATTCCTCTTCTTCTTTTTCAGATAAAATAATGTCTTGAATTTGTTTTTCTATGGCTTCTTTTTGAATCACAACCGAAGACAGTTCGTTTTCAGCGAGCTCTTTCATATCAACATCTTTCATCATTTTTCTTATTTCTTCTTCTTCTTTGAAAAGTCGTTCGTATTCCTTTGTTAGAAAAGATGTTTTTGGATTCTTTTTTAATTCTTCTATGTTTTCCATAATTTATATTATACAACAGAAAAAGCGTTCCGTTTTAAAACAGATACGCTTTTTGCTTTTTCTTAGTTATTTTTTAGTCTTTGGAGTTTTTTTAACCTCTTTTTTTGTTGTTTCCGCTTTTGCCATTCTTGTTTTAAATTTCTCAACTCTTCCTGCTGTATCAACTATCTTTTCATTTCCTGTATAAAATGGATGACAAGCACCACAAATTTCCACATCTATCTTTTCTAATGTAGATCCTACTTCAAATTTGTTTCCACAAGCACAAGTTACCTTCGCTTTTGGGTAATATTTTGGATGAATGTCTTTTTTCATAACTAAATTAGAATAGCATAAAAAAATAAAAAAACAACTATAAAAAAGAGGTGTCAAATAAATTCAACACCTCAAAACAAACTACAATACCGCCACCGAACGAACAGACCCATCACCCCAGTGACTGTCAGAATTGCCACAACTAACGTGAGAAAGTCCACCATTAGTGGAATTACCACCAAACAAACAAATCGTCAAATGGCCAAAAAATTCATCATACCGGCACCAAGTGTTTGTGTTGCCATCATTTTTACGAGGCATGTGTTGGTACATTTGTGGAATCACATTGGCTTCAATTGTTTTTTCAAAACGGATTTGTTTAATTTTTAAATCTAACAAATCAGCTACGTGTGGTTTGAGCTGTGTTTCAAACTCATCTGCAGAAATATTGAATCTAGATTCCCACGGAATGTTAGAATCATATTTAATTTTTTCTTCCTTTCTTAGTTTGAGTATGACCGAACTGAGAAAGTTATCATTTTCATACATCTGCGAACCACTTGTATATTGTGGTTTACAACGTGTATCAATGAGTAGAGTTACACCGTCTGTTTCAACAATTTTTAGTGTAATTAAATTACCGTTGATATTATGAAGAATTTTACCAGCAGTAACATTTTCGTAAAACCAATCATTAGGTTTTATTTTCCAGCCGGGATAATTATTCTTTGGCATAAATGCCATTTTTGGAATAAAATGTGGTTCAAGCATTAAACTTTTCCAATATTGAATTTTCTTCTTTCCATATTTTTGCAAATTCTCTGCAAATTGGGTTAAATCAAATTCCTTACCGAAGAAAGCTAAATGTGCTTTCTTCTCTGACTCAAGTATTGCATTGAGCCAGGAGGGATATTTAATTTCAGATTTCATCATTGATTTAAACAAAGAAAAAATTTCTTCTGCTAAAATTTCTCCGTTTTGACTTAAAATTTTATTTAAATCATTTATGGAAAAATTCTCATAACACTGAAGTAATTTAATCGCTCTAGATGTTGCCGGAATAATTGCACGAAGTGTTTCGGCAAATTTTCCGATTTCATTTGGGGTTGTTCCATTCTTTTCAGACATGGCTGTTCCTCCTTATTTTTGTTATTAAAATATTTAAAAGAACTTGAATTTATATCAAATTCTCTGTTTTAAATGATATAACAAATCATCAAAAAAGTCAAATTTTTTCCAAAAGACTCCCCCTCGAAGAAAAAACTTATTTAAAATATGTGCACAACTACGGAGGCAAAAAACAAAGGAGGCGTTGAATAAATTCAACGCCTCAAACAAAATTAATTACTTGTCCCGTTAAATGCGGAGCATATTTAACTGGGATGGATGAAAAAGCTCATTCAGAGCTTTTCATTCATTGATTAAGTATATCAATCTGTTTCTGATACATATCAGCAAGATCCATAACTTCATCTCCATAGAATGAATATGCTGGTTTTGATGCATTTGTCCATCCCGCAAAATATCTCAACGCCGCGAGATTTTCAGAGCTTCTGGTTCCCTTCTTTGCTCCATTATCAGCCAACAACATTGCAGAAGCGGTAAATGCGTCAAAAGGATCCCATGGATTTGGAACACTATGCCCAGTTAAACTTGCAATCCTTTTTTCATACATAACCCAAGTAGAAGGAATAAATTGTGCTGGTCCCATTGCTCCTCCCCACCCATACCATGGTTTTTTAGAAACGGGCATCATGTCGGGATCAAAACCCAATCTTTCGGTTATTTGTTGGAACACAGGTCTGTCTCTGGTTGGATGCATGTCGGTTTTCCAATTTCCCGTTCCAACGTTTTGTCCAAGATTTGATTCCTCAGCTATAACACCTAAAATAAACGCGGGTCTAACCCCTGTTTTTTTACCAACGAGTGTTGCATATTCAAGTGCCTTTTCAAAAGATATGGCAGTAGAACCTCTAAGTGTGAACAGCTCTGAACGGATTTCTGCTGCGGATTTTTGTTTGGCTTTTAATATTTTTTGGTATATTGCCTCTTCTCCCTTACTTACATTCAAAATTTGTTTTTTTTCTGCTTTTTGTTGTTCTATTTTCTTTTTTTCTCTATCTTGAATGTTTTTTAATTCTATTTCTGCCGTTCTCTTGTCAACTAAAGATTCTTTTTGCACATTTGTTACTGTTTTTGTTTCTTCTATCTGTGAAAATGAATCTGAAAGAGCGGTTTCAATTGATGAAAACATATCAACATCCTCAAAAAAATCAGATAAATTTTTATTACTCAAAATAACTTCAACTAATGAAAAAGAATCTATTTCATTTCTTTTTTTAAGTAGCTGAGCCAAAGATTTTTTTTCTTTTATTATTTTTTCATTCAAAGAAACAATTGTTGTTTCCTTTCCTCTAATATCAACGGAAAGTTTTGATATGGTTATCTCTCTCGCACGAATGCTTAATTCTGATTTTTTTATTTCAGCATCTATAATTGCAATATCTCTTTCTAATGATTGTGATTGTGCTTTTTTACTATCTAGAATTGCCTGTTGATGTGCTATCTCTTGTTCAAGTACTGTTAATTCACTTTCAAGCTGATTTCTACGAGAACTTACTTGTTCTTGTGCCGTTTGTGCAAAAACTACATTACCAAAAGATAATGTCATCAAAAATATAACCGCTGAAAGAATAAGCGGATGATTGTGTTTCCACATATTGCTTAATATTATACTAAACTTATTGAATAAAACGAAAACTTTTTTACACAAAAAAGAGACATAACGTCTCTTTTTTAATTCAAAAAAATAAAAAATTATGGATTGAAAAGCTCATTAAGAGCTTTTCAATTCTTCTCCCTCTTTTTCTTCCTTACCCTTCTTTTCAACTTCAATTGATGATAAGTCTGCTTCAACAACAGGAGCTTCTTCTTCCTCTTTTGGTTGTTCAACCAAAACAATAATTTCTTCTGGTTCTTCTGTGGTCCTTACACCTGCTGAGAATTTTAAATCTTTAATCGCAATATGGCCATCAATCTCAGTAATACTTGATACATCAACAATAATTTCGTGAGGTAAATTACTTGGTTCTGCCTCAACTTCAATTTCGTGCAAAATTTTAACAAGCGCACCACCAAGGTTTTTAACAGCTGGTGATTCACCAATAAATTCAATCGGTATCGAAACTGTAACTGTTTGTCCTTTTTCTACAACATAAAAATCAGCGTGTACGGGTTCATCTGAAACAGGATGTAACTGAACATCGTGTATAAGTGCTTGCATTTCTGTATTTCCATTTTTTATATTAAAAACTCCTGATTCACCAACTTCTTTCCACATTTTTTTAAATTGAATCATAGAAACAAGCACGGGTGTAGATTCCGTTTTTTTACCATAATAAACAGCTGGCATATTGCCCTCATTTCTTATTTCTTCTGGTGTTTTTATATTATCTCTCTTTTTTACTTCAAGTGTTTTCATAATAATTAACAGGTGTAAGTATACCGAAAATAACCAAGAAAGCAAGAAAACAAAGAAGCAAAAAACATCTGCGTCTATCTGCGATTTTTTATCTGCCTGAATCTGCGTTCAAAAAATTAAACAATTTCATTCTTTCTTCCACCACCTTTTCCATCGCCAATACGACACTTTTCATTATTTTATACGGTGCTATTTCGTCAGGATTTTCTTGAAGAAATAATTGAATTGCTTTTTTGTATGCCAATCTTATTTCTGTGTTTATATGTATGATGGAAATTCCAGCTTTTATAGCTTTTTTAAAATCTTCATCGGTTGTCCCTGAACCACCGTGTAGAACTAACGGTACACCTGCTTCTTTTCTTATTTCTTTTATAAGTTCTATATTTAGAGACGGATCTTTCCCAACCCCCAACATACCATGAATATTGCCAACGGCTGGTGCAAACAAATCAATCCCGGTTTTTTTAACAAAATATTTTGCGTCTGTTGGTTTTGTTAATGAGTTTTCATCTAAATTTACATCTTCTGGTATTTCATCCAAAATTTTTGACGAAGAGCCTATAAATCCAAGTTCTGCTTCAACTAAAATTTTTGGATTAGTTTTTTTAACATATTCAACACACTGTTTTGTTATTTTTATATTTTCTTCAGTACTCAACTTTGCTCCATCAAAAATTACAGAATCAAAACCAGCATCTACAACTTCTTTAACCCTTTCAAAAGAATATGTATGGTCAGCATTTAAAAAAATTGGATAGTTGTGTTCTTCGCGTAAACTTTTAACCAACGCTACAACTTGTTTAATTCCGATAAAATCTCTTTCTCCTTCTGATACACCAATTATCACTGGTAAATTAAGTTTTTTCGCTACATTAAAAACAGCATGCAATCCTTCAATATTTGAAATATTAAAATGTCCAACGGCAACACCTGTCTTTTCAGCATTTTCTATTGTTTTCTTTAATGTTTCCATGGTTAATATTGTACCACATGATTTCCACTAATTTTTTAATTAATGTGCAAAATTCATGCTAATATTTATGTATGGGATTATTTACTAAAAAACAATTTGATTTTATCGGGATCGGAGATATAACAAACGATGCATTTATTCGCGTTAAAGAAGCAAATATTTCGTGCGACGAACAAAATAAAAAATGCCAAATTTGTTTAAACTTTGCAGACAAAATTGCCTACGATCATGTGACTGTAGTAAAAGGTGTTGGGAACGCTTCAAACGCATCCGTATGCGCACATAGATTGGGTTTGAGTTCTTCGATTGTTGCAAATGTTGGTGATGATGAAAATGGACTGGCATGTGTAGAAACATTAAAAAACGAAGGTGTTGGCACTGAATTTATAAAAATCCAAAAAGGAAGAGAAACAAATTATAATTATTTAATTTTATACGAAGAAGAAAGAACAATACTTTCAAAACATAGGGAGTATGATTATAAACTTCCAAATATCGGCTCACCAAAATTTGTTTATTTTAGTTCTCTTGGAGAAGATACGATTGATTACCACAACGAAATTGCAAATTATATTGAAAAACATCCAGAAATAAATTTTGTATTCCAGCCCGGAACATTTCAAATAAAACTCGGCTACGAACCATTAAAAAAAATATATCAGTTGAGTAAATTATTTTTCTGCAACAAAATGGAAGCAAAAAGAATTTTAGAAACAGAAGAAGACAATATAACCGAATTACTTAAAATGATGTACAACAGAGGACCTAAAATTGTTGTTATAACAGATGCAATAAATGGTGCATATTCATATGATGGAAATGAGGTGTGGAAAATCCCAATGTATCCTGATCCAAAACCACCAATCGACAGAACGGGTGCTGGTGATGCATTTTCAGCAACATTTACTTCAGCAATCGCACTTGGAAAAACAATCAAAGAAGCTCTTATGTGGGGACCAATCAATTCCATGTCTGTTGTTCAATATGTTGGAGCACGAAGAGGACTTTTAACTCGTGAAGCATTAGAAAAATACCTTGCTGAAGCACCTTTATTCTATAAACCCGAAAGATTTCTATAACCACAAAAAACACGGCTCAATAAAGCCGTGTTTTTTAATATTAAAAAGAAAGTTTAAAAACACTTGACTTTCTTTTTAATATATGATATTATTATACCAGATACTTAGATTACAGCACCAGCCAACTTGCGGAGTGAGAAATACTCACACCCACCAAAAAAACGGCTGTGATCTAAAAAAACAAATTCCCACATAAAAGCCTCGTTGCAAACTTCCAATCATCTGCAACGAGGCTATCTTTTTTTAAACAAAAAAAATATTACTTGTCCCGTTAAATACAAAGTATATTTAATTGGGATGGATCAAAAATCTCTTAATAAGATTCTTGATTTCTTTTAATAACTTTCACAATCGCTTTTTTAATTGATTCGACATCAAGTCCATAATGTTTAATTAATTCAGCCGAAGAACCTGATTGTCCAAATTTATTATTTATTCCAACAAATTCAATTGGTACTGGATATGTTTTTGCCAAAAATTCTGCAACCGCAGAACCCATACCTCCTGCAATTTGATGATCTTCAACTGTAACAATCGCCCCCGTTCTTTTTGCAACACCTAAAATTAATTCTTCATCCATTGGTTTAACGGTGTGATTATTTACAACCAAAACTTGTATTCCCTCTTTCTCTAATTCTTTTGCACAAAGCAACGCATTATAAACAAGATATCCAATCGCAATAATTGTAACTACCGGATTACTAGAATCCCACAAAATATCTGCCTTTCCAATTTTAAAAGGAGAATCCTCTGTGGTTATAACCGGCACCTTGCTTCTGTCGAAACGCATATAAACAGGTTTATTATGTTCAATCATTTCACCAACAGCTTTTTTTGCTTCTTCATAATCGCATGGAACAATTACAGTTACATTTGGTAAAATTCGCATGAGTGCAATATCTTCAAGTGATTGATGTGTCGCACCATCTTCACCAACGGCAATACCAGCATGTGAACCAATCATTTTTACAGGAACATTGTTTAGTGCAATTGTGGTTCTTATCTGTTCCCAATTCCTCCCGGGACTAAAAGCAGCAAACGAAGTCATAAAAGGAATTTTGCCATAACAAGCAAGACCAGAAGCAACTGTTGCCAAGTTTTGTTCAGCAACACCAACTTCAAAATATCTTTCAGGAAATCTTTCTTCAAACTGAGTTAATCTTATTGAATCAGATAAATCCGCAGATAAAGCAACAACTTTCCTATTTTTCTCCCCAGCAAAAAGAAGCCCTTGCCCAAAACCGTCACGAATGTATTTTTTTTCTACATCCGCATCAAAAAGTTTTGGGTTTAAATGTTTGGTTCTATTTAGCATATTCGAAATGATTATACTTGTTTTTTGTTTATTAAATTTTTATTACGATTACAAAAATGAAAAATGTAAATCTCAAAATGTAAAATGACAATCAAAAATGTCAAAATCATTTTATAACTTTGCATTGTCATTTTTCATTTTGATTTTTTAATTTTCAATTCTTATTATTATAAAATCCGATACTTACAACAAAACATACAAAAAACTAACCAGAACTCAGTTCCAACAAAAATCTCTCTCCCTGTTCCTTATTTGGTGCAATGCCATGCCACTTGTAATCATTTTCAATTTCTTTTATTCCCTTCCCAGGAATTGTGTGGGCAATGATTACAGTTGGTTTGCCACGAGAAATTTTTGCCATTTCAACGGCATCAATAAATTTTACAAAATCATGCCCGTCAACCTCAATAACATTCCAATTGAACGCCTCATATTTATTTCTCAATGATTCTAATGGCATTACATTCTCTGTTCTGCCGGTGATTTGGATATTATTTCTATCTATAATTCCTATTAAATTATCTATTTTATATTTTCCGGCAAACATTACAGATTCCCAAAGATTTCCTTCCTGATGTTCCCCGTCGGACATTATGCAATATGTGTAAAAATCTTTTCCATCCATTTTTGCTCCAAGTGCAATACCACACGCCTGTCCTAAACCACAACCAAGCGGACCAGACGTAGTTTCCATTGATGGCAAAAATTTTCTGTCTGGGTGACCTTGAAAAATTGTTCCAAATTTTCGCAAACCATTTTCTAATTCATCTACAGAAAAATATCCAGCATGAGCCATAGCAGAATATCTCGCAGGAACAATATGACCGTTTGATAAAATTAATCTATCTCTCTCGGGCCAGGCCGGCTCTTTTGGTTTATGTTTTAATATATGAAAATAAAAAGCAGTAAATATGTCCGCCATACCAAGAGACCCACCTGTGTGCCCTGATTCAGCAGAAACAAGAGATTTTATAATTGTTTTACAAACTTCATTCGCAATTTTTTTTAATTCAATCATCTTTATGTTTTAGGAATAGCTAAATTTTTTAATTCTTCAAATGCTTCTTCAATATTATCTGCGTCAAAAATTGCAGAACCAGATATTAATTTATTTGCACCAGCATCAACAAGAAGTTGTATTGTTTCCCTATTAACACCTATATCAACAGAGATTGGTAGGTTTGGATACTTATTTCTTAAATCTTTTATTTTTTCATAAATCCTCTCGTCTAATTCAACCCCGTGATGCCCAATTTTATCATTACCCATAAATTGCACGAAATTTATTTTTTCTATTAGTGGATATATTTTTTCATTTGGAGTACTCGGGTTCAGAGAAATTCCAACCGCAATATTAGAATTTTTTATTTTTTCTATTATTTTTTCAATTTCATTTGTGCTTTCAATATGAATTATTAAATTTATAGCACCAATATTAATCCAATTATCAATCGTTTTCTCTGGATTTTGTATCATCAAATCCATTTCAAAATTAAAATCTTGCCAGAATGGCATTCCTTCTTCTTGTTCAATTATTTTTTTAAAATCTAAATCATTTTTGTTTATGTAAGGCCATGTTGTAACTGGAGCAAAAAAACCATCCACAATATCAATTTGAACCAGTGGAGCAATATCTCTAACCATAGATAATTGTTCACTGAGATGTTCAAAGCTTTCGGGTATAATAGCTGGTATTATTTCATTTTCCATCCCGTTAGAGGTAGGAAATCTTTAGATTTCCGTAGTTAATTTTAATAAATAATGACTTTTTGATATATAACATTCTACCACTTCCCGTGGTTATATTAACTGTATAACTTCTAACGGGATTCCATAATTATGTTTTCACTTGGTGGCTCCGAAACTAAGTGACTCTATTTCTTTTATTCTACGAACATGTCTTTCTTCTTTAGAAAACGGTGTGTCCAACCAAAGTTTCGCTACCGTTTTTGCTTCTTCTTCTGTAATAAATCTTGCGCCTAGAGATAAAATATTTGCATCGTTGTGTTCACGAGATAATTTTACAACTTCAGTATCTCCACCATAATAAACCGCCGTCCTAACATTTTTAAACCTATCCGATATCATAGCTTCCCCCTGTCCAGAACCACCCAAAATTATTCCTTTTGAATTGTCTGGATTATTTGAAATTTCTTTCGCAACGAAAGAAACAAAATCTGTGTAGTCATCAGCTTCATCGTATTTATAGGCACCCTTATCAATAACATCATAGCCAAGATTTTTAAGAAATTTTACTAATTTACCCTTCAACTCAAACCCGGCATGGTCAGTTCCTATAAATATTTTTGTTTTTGTTGTTGTTTTTGATTTGGTTTTTATTCGAGTATCACTTTCTCCATTACCGATAAAATTTTTATACCAAGGCATTACTTTTATGTGTTTATGAACATATCTACGATATAGCCAAAATAAAACAACGGCAGATATGATTATAAAAGCCAGAGTATCAAAAAAGTATCTAGAACTTTTTATCGCTCCGCCAAAATAATAACCAACAGCAATAATTGCACTAACCCACACTAACTGCCCAAAAAAGACACCGGTCATAGCTTTTTTATAACTTGCTCCGAGAGCCCCGCCTGCTATCAAAACAGCTTCAGGAATACCTGGAATCGGAATTAATTTTGTTACAAGAAGTGTTTTTACTATATGTTCCTTAAATAATGGTGTCCATTCATTTTCTCCCAACTCATCCTCTGTCTTTATCTTTTTAATAACCTTTCTATAGAAACGAAATTTTTCAAGAAAAGAAAACCCCGATTTGGCCAGAAAAAAAATTATTGAATCTGTTAAAAGTCTCATTGAAACACAGATAGCAAGAACAATGAAAGGATTAAATACCCCCAGTGACGAAAGTATCCCAGCAAAAAAAGCGATATATGTGGTATCAACAAGAGATACTATTATGAGAATTGGATAACCATAACTAATAAGCCATTCAAAAACATCTTTTCCTAAAATTACTTCTTGGCCTGTTATCATTTACCCTGTTAAACAAAATTTGAACATTTTCAAATTTTAATTTTAAATTATTTTTTTAAAAACATAGACTTTTATCTTTCTAATTTTTGTAGAGCATACACCACACATATTACAAACCCTATTTAAAATTATTTCGCTTTATTTTCAGTTTCACCAAATTTTTCAAACGCCCTAAGTACTTCCAATGGAACAGCAAATACGACCGTATTTGATTGATCGGAACTTATATCATTTATTGATTGTAATGTTCGTAAATGTAACGCACCCGTTGATCCAGAAAGTATGTTCGCAGCTTTTGCCATATTTTTTGCCGACATAACTTCTCCCTCAGCCTTTATAATAACAGCACGCCTTTCTCTTTCTGCTTCTGCTTGTTTTCCTATTATTCTTTCCATGTCCGGTGGCAAAACAACATCTTTCAATTCAACATCATCAACTCTTATGCCCCAAGCATCACTCGCCTTACTAACAATGCTTTTTATTTTTTCAGAAACTTTTTCTCTCTGACCCAGAAGTTCATCTAATTCTACTTCCCCAACAACATTTCGCATTGTTGTTTGTGCTAATTGAGATACTGCGTGATAAAAATTTTCAACTTCCAAAATCGCTTTTGATACATCTGAAACTTTATAATAAATAACAGCCGTGACTCCAACCGGGATATTATCTTTTGTTATTGCTTTTTGTTCCGGCACTTCAACGGCCTTAACTCGCACATCAACTATTTTTAATTTTTGAAATATAGGAACAACCAATCTCCACCCGGGCTGTTTAATGCCCGTATACTTGCCAAGCTTAAACATAACCCCTCTTTCATATTGGTTAACTTGTTTTATAAACAAAAACAGAAGCGCTATGATTATTAAAATAAAGAAATAAAACATAAATTAAAATTATATTATTTAATAACATAATTATAACACGAAAAAGCGTTTGTAAACCAAGAGTTTCAAAGACAAAAAAAGACCAAATTCTCATTAAAAATAAGAATTTTATAGATATATTCCCTTATTTTCTTAAGAGTATATTAAATAAAGTTATGACAACACTAAAGCATCCTGATAAAAATGCAATTCTTGTGGGTCTATCTGTAATAAATTTTTTCATATTTTTGTTGCTATATTACTATTACATATATATTTTACACCAAACTCAAAATAAGAAATAGTGCAACTGTTAATTACTTTGCTCTCGGCCAAATTGTATTCGCCCTTGGATAAATCTTTGTTAGGGGATGTGTTTTGCAGTCGTGTTTTCTTGCTCCACAGATTTCTTGTCCATATCTTACAAGTTTGAAAGAAAAATCATTCCAATATTTTTTTGGCAAAATTTCCATTAAGTCTTTTTCTATTTTTTCTGGATTTTTGTTATCAGTTAAATCAAATTTAATTGATAATCTCCTGACGTGTGTATCCACAACGATCCCTTCAACAACATTAAAAACATTATTCAATACCACATTTGCCGTCTTTCTCCCAACTCCCGGAATTTTGAGCAAATCTTCCATATTATTTGGAATATGACCACTAAAATCTATTTTTATCATTTTTGCTGCTGATAAAATATTTTTTGTTTTATTTTTATAATATCCAGTTGATTTTATATCTTTTTCAAACTCCGTTTTTTTGGCACTAACATAATCATCTAATTTTTTATACTTTTTAAATAATTTTTTTGTAACCATATTAACTCTCTTGTCTGTACATTGGGCAGACAAAATAACAGAAACCAATAGTTCCCAATTATTTTTATAACCAAGAGATGTTCCTTGTTCGTCTATAAATAGTCTATTCAAAACTTTGGCTATTTTTATAGCCCTATTCTTTCGTTCCTTGAATTTTTTCGATGCCATCATTTCTTTTTCTAAAATTAACAAAAAATATAATACCAAAAATTAATAAAGAAACAGAAAGAAAAGTAGACAACAAACAATATGTACAAAGTGCCTTAATAACAAAAATTTGTAAATAAACAAACCATATGGACATTAAAAAACCAACGATAGAAAAAACTGATAAATATTTCAAAACAATTTCTTTTCTTTTGACAAAAGAAAACACGGCAAAGCAGAAAATAGAAAAATAATACAGAAAACCCAAAATTGGAACCGGAATGCCTAAAATCACAGAATATTGACTGGTCAAAACAATGTCACATCCTTCAACCAAAAGACACAACGCAGGATTACCTTTGAAATGTTCTACAGTAAGAAAAACAGAATCAATGATTCCCACAAAACTAAGAACCATAAATAAAATTATTATAAAAACAAAAAACTTATTCCATATTTTGTCGTCGGTTTTGTTCATCATATTTTTTATTAGAGAGAAAGAATTGACTTTTGAAAAATTTCTTCTACTTCATCCGTTGTAATCACTCCAACTTTTACAGGTAAGGTGCCATCTTCAATAAAACCGTCAACGTCCAGTGTATTCTTATTTTTTTGCTTATCAATTTTTATTCCAAGATATTCCATTTCTGAACATATTTTTGAGCGGATTATATCAGATCCTTCACCTATGGCTCCTGAAAAAATTAGCATATCCAAACCATTCAACAGAGCAGAATAAGCACCTATAAATTCTTTCACATCACCAGAATATATATCTAAAGTAAGAATAGCATTTTTATCCCCACTTTCTGCTAAACTTACAATTTTTCTGGTATCTCCCTGCCCGCTAAGACCAAGTAAACCACATTTTGTATTTAAATAATTTTCTAATTCCTCAAAATTTAAATTTTCTTTTTTGGCAAAATAAATCAAAGCCCCCGGATCTATATTCCCCACCCTTGTTCTCATTGTGAGACCTTCCAGTGGAGTAAATCCCATTGAAGTATTAAAACTTTTCCCATTTTTTACTGCTGTAACACTCGAACCACTCCCAAGGTGACAAATTATTATATTTTGGGGAACCTTTTTTTCTTTTTGTTCAATCTTTCTAATTATTGAGCTCGCCGATATTCCGTGGTATCCATATCTGCGAATATCATATTTCTCTGTATCTGATTTTTTAATGCTGTAATATCTGAAACGCTCCAACATATCAACATGAAACTTACTATCAGAAACCCCAATCAATTTACTTTTCCCAAACTCTTTCATCAAATATTCAATTTCTTTTATAACTGGTTCTATATGAAGAGGAGCGCTTTCTTTTACATTAATTAATTCTTTTAGATATTTATCATCAATAATTTTGTCTTCTAAAAAATGTCTACCGGGAGCAACAATTCTTAACCCAATTGTGTTTATATCTTTTTTATTTTGCAAAATATTTTTTTCTTTTAAAAAATTAAAAAAATACTCCGTTGAGTTTAAAAAATCTTTTTCTACTATGGCAATTTTTTCTTTGGAACCCTTGTGTGTTATTGATAACGAAAAATTATTATCACAACATCTCTCAAAATGTGTGTAAGCCACTTTTTCATCACCAATATAAAAACCATGTCTCTTTGAAACACTTCCTGCATTTATAATTAATGTTTTTTTATCCATATTTTTGTTTTGTTGTTTTGTTGATTTAGTGATTTCTATGATTGCCCCCACTTCCAATTTTCTATTTCTTCCATATCAACTCCGTGTTTTTTTATATATTCTGTATGTTCTAATAACTTATTTTCATATTTTTTAACAAGCTCATCTGCTTTGTTTTTTTCTATATTTCCTTTTTGACTTAGTTTTCTAAATACATCCATTGCCAAATTAAATCTATCTGTTTTGTTTCTTACATGCATATCAAAAGGTGTTGTTGTTGAACCATTTTCTACATAACCACGGATTATAAATCTTTCTGAATCAACGCCATAATCAAATAAAATTTGTTTCATTGATTGTGGATATCCGTGAAAATTTATTATCACAGGTTTATCAGTTGTAAAATATTCATCAAATTCCTTTTTAGAAACTATTTTACCAGTTGGGCCCAAACCAGTTGGCGACATTGCCATTATATTTACAAATCTAATTTTGATTTGTGGTAATTCTTTTTTTATAACATCAACAGATGCAAGAGCTTCTGTGGTTAAGTAATCCCCAACCGAAGTTATAACAATGTTTGGATTTTCATCACTAGCAAAATCCCAAATCATTATTCCATTTTCCAATTCTTTTTTGGCTAAATTTGGTGTGAGCCACCTAGGTTCTACTTTTTTACCAGCAACTAAAATATTTATTTCATTTTTTGATGACAACATTTTTTCAAGAACAGCTAGCGTGCTATTTCCATCCGGTGGAAAATATACATTTACAAAATCTTCTTGTCTCTGCAACATATCATCTATAAATCCAGGATTTTGGTGTGAAAAACCATTATGTTCCTGTCTCCAACCAGATGAAGTTAAAATGTAGTTAAACGAAGAAATATCTCCACGCCATTTTGTTTTTCTCGCTATTTTCAAAAACTTTGCATATTGATCAGCCATACTTGAAACAATCTGTATAAATGCTTCGTATGATGCAAAAATTCCATGTCTTTTTGTTAGAACATATCCTTGCATTAAACCTTGTAAAGAGTGTTCACTTAACATTTCCATAACTCTGCCATCTTGTTTTAAATCTTTGTCCCAACTTTCTACTGGCCATACAAAAGCTCTTGATGTGGTTTTGAAAACTTCATCAAGTTTATTTGAATATGTTTCATCGGGAGAAAATAAACGAAAATTTTTATTTTTTTCATTTAATTTAAAAACTTCATTTAAATACAAACCGGCTCTTCTCATCGAACTTGAACCAATTGTTCCTGGGATCGAGGAATCCTCACTAAATTTATCCACTTCCGGAAGTTTTAATGATTTGTATTCCGTCCTGTCCCCCATACAATATTTACTATCCCCCATTCTCAATTTTTTATCAGGAATTATTTCTTTTATTTCTTCACAAAAACCATTTTTCTTATCAAATAATTCACCAAAATTATATGATTTTAACCAATTTTCAATTGCTTTGAGAGTTTCTGGATTTTCTTTTGCATCCGGACCAATAACTTGATGTGATAAACAATTTCCTTCTATTTTTTGTCCGTCCAATTCTTTTATTCCTGTCCATCCTTTTAGTGTTTTCAAAATTATCATCGGAAATCTTGGGGGAATAATTTCTTTTTCATTTCTTGCTTGATTTTGTATTTCCTTTATTTTTTTATAACAACCATTTAATGTTTCAAACATTTTTTCATAAACATTTTCTACATCATTCCATCCATCAACAATAAACGGTTCGTAACCATAACCACTAAAAAGATTTGTAAGCTCTTCGTTAGACATTCTCCCAAAAACAGTTGGCCCTGAAATTTTATATCCATTTAAATGAAGAATAGGTAAAACTGCACCATTTGTTTTTGGATCAACAAATTTATTTAAATGCCATGCAGTTGCAGTTGGGCCAGTTTCAGCTTCCCCATCTCCTATAAGGGCACATGTTATTAGGTCTGGATTGTCTAAAACTGAGCCATAAGCAGTTGATAACGCATATCCAAGCTCTCCTCCTTCCAAAATGACTCCAGGGGTCTCTGGGTTGCTGTGACTTGGAAATCCATATGGCCAAGAAAAATTTTTAGAAATATACCCAACGCCTTTTTCGTCTCGTGTAGCTTCGGAATAATATTTTTCTAACGTTCCTTCAATAAATAAATTTGATTGAAGTGCCGGAAATCCGTGTCCGGGACCAAGAATAAATAAAACATCGTTTGAATATTTTTTTACAAGTGCATTCAAATTTGCGTAGACAAAATTTATTCCTGGACAAGAACCCCAATGACCAAGCAAACGAGGTTTTATATCTTCGAGCTTTAATTCTCTCTCTAAAAGAAAATTGTCTTGTAAATAAATTTGAACAGCAGACAGGTAATTCGCCACTCTTGTGTATTTTTTTATTGATTCAATTGTATTATTCATTAGTATAATAATAACATTTTTTTAATTTAACAAAAATAAATAAAAAAGGTGCGTTAGTAAAAACTAACGCACCAAGAGAAAAAGAAAAAAGGATTAAGGTAAAGAAAGAAATAGCTGACGAGGACCATCGTACGGATGCGTACGGTCAACATTGTCAGAGTCAGCGCACAGCTCCGCATCACCATCAAACCAGCTGCCAATCACGAGATAGCCGTCGAACCATAAAGATGAAGTCCGTGTCCAACCATTTCTGTCCATAAAATAACCCTTCGTGAATCTGTGAAAACCTGTAGCACGAAGGTACTCACGATATTTCATGAATTGTATTTTTTTCTCAATTGTCGTGTTATACGACATATTAAGCAAATCTGGTTCATCTCCGCCCTTGTGAGCAAAGACAACTAAACCAGATTGAAGTGTACGAACTTGTAGTTTTTCAGACTCACGGTCAATGTTTTTAGCAACCGGATTTTTGTATTTGTATAGATTTACAGGACTGTCCGGTTTGTTAAAGAATTTCTGTATGCAATCCATGATTTGGTCTTCATATTGCGACAAATCGTCAACCATAATTACTGGAAAGTCTGGATTTTCTGGAAATGTTATTCCAGACAAATCCAGCGTGATTCCATATACTTCTTGGTAGTATTTTTCAAGAAGTGGGAGTTGGGTGAGGATTGATTCAGATTGAAATGGGATATTAAGTTTTTTACAAACATCAGTTAAAAGTTTCCTTGTTTGCGTTTTATTACTTAATATTTTTTTCGCAAGATCAAAAGGTATGTTTTGAAATACTCTCCCAAATTCGTGCTGAAGATCCAACACCTGTTGGGTTGTTGCTTTTTTAGGGCTTGTTCCATGTCTTTCCATGGTCTGTTCTCCTTTTTTTTATTTAAAAAATTATTTAAAAGAGCTTATTTGAAATATAAATATTCCAAAACTCTCTACAATAGATAATAGCACAACAAAATTAATTTGTCAAAAACTTTTGCAAATCAAAAAAACCACGATTTTATTCGTGGCTTTTTGTTAAAGTTACTTTATTGTTACATCAAATACCTTTTGGTCTACTGGGGCAACATCTATCTCCCATTCACGTAGATAATAGAAATTAATTTTTGTATCCCCTGTTTTCAAGGTCTTGAATTGAAATTTTTCTGTTCCACCCGCTCCTACGATTTGTTCATCTCCATTTTGTTCTTGTTGTACAAAATTTTTGTTTACAAATTCTATATAATTTTCATCAAAATCTGAAACCCACGAATAACCAGTCGTTGGATTTGATTCAAGAAGAATTTCAAAATTTTCTCCAATTTTAACTTCTATATCATTTACAACATTTTCAATTGTATTATTGATTGTTTCTTCTTCTAAACCCTTTTTGTCAGAATAAAAAAACATCGAACCAAAAATAATTATCGCCAACGCAAAATATATATATATTGTTTTTTTGTTTTCCATATTGAAACGTAGATTACCGCAAATAAAAACGCAAATCCACGCAGATTAAATAAAATTAATTCACCCTGTTAAATAAGACTTGAGACGATTTTTAATAAACATTTTTCCCAAGTGTGTTTTCAAGTATTTTTCTCTATGTGTAGCATCGTCCCGACCTAGACATGCTTCATAGTATATCAATTTTATAGGTATTCTGTTCTTTGTTGATTCTACGAGTCCTTTTTTATGCTTCTCAAGTCTTAATTTTAAATCTTTTGTATACCCCGTATAAAACTTTTTATCTTTACTCGATTTTAATACATAAACATAATACATATCACCTTTGATTAAAAATTATTTAACAGGGTAAAGTAATAAAGACCCATCGCAATTAAAATAACACCTTCTACTAATGTCGCCCATTTTGTAAATTTAGGTGATGTTAACCATATATCCATTTTATATATTGCAATAAGAAATACGATTATTTCATCTATTAAATAAAATACAATAAATATACCTATATAAAACAACGTGCCAAAATTTGAGATTCCTCTTTCAGCTAAAATACCCGCAAAAGAAACAGGGACTGCTGCTGAACAAGGAAATTCAATTAAAGTAACCAAACCAGAAAATACAACCACACCGAGAAGTATCTGCAAAACCTTGTTTGTCTCACCAAACATATTTTTAATTTTTGTTGCCGCTGATGAAATAATTTTTGAATCAGACGATTCACAAACCAAGCCCTGTTTTCTAATTCTTATAAATTCTTTTATAAAATAAATCCCGCCAGCCAATCCAACAAACCCAACCACCAATTCAATTGTTTGGATGTAAGAACTAACTAAAACAAAGAGACGGTGCCAGAGAATAATCAATAAACCATAAACAAGGGCCGTAACAACAAGATATGCTCCTCCATATAAAATTATTTTCTTTCTCGAACGAAGTTTGAGAACAAGCCCAAGTATTAAAATAAGTGCACCAAGCGAACACACGTTCACACCGTCAAGTGTCCCAAGAACGACCGAGAGTGCCACAAGAGAATAATTTTTTACATTAATTTTCCCTAAAATTGGTAAATTTACAGACGAATCCTTAGCTCCGTCTTCGGTTTTAATAACGCCCGTAGTTTTTAATTGATTTTGAATTGATGTCTCTATATCTTTTCCTATTTTATCTTCTGAATCAAAACCGGCAAAAAAATCTTTCCCTACAAATGTAAGTGGAACAACACCAAAATATTCCCCCTTTTTAATTTCTTCCAATTTTTTAAACATCGGACTTATATTTGCCTCAATATCAACTGCGTATCTGTTTATTATAAGTCCTTCATATTTCCCTTCTATTTTGTCTAAAAATGCATTTTCCGCAATACAGTGTGGACATGTTTCACTATAATAGAAATCCAAATTTAATTCTGATTTTATTTCTTGTGCATGAACACGACCAAAAGAAATAAAAAATAAACCCAGAATTAAGCTGAGGGCAAAAAAAACAAAAAATTTATCCTTGAATTTCATAGTATTAAGTTTATTTTAACATATTTATGTCGTCAACGCTTATCCAAGCAGACATCATACCAAAACCTTTTTTATTTATTTCAAAAGGTTTTATTTTCTTTGGTTTTTTAATAAAAACCAAAATACAATATTTTTTATCTTTAATTTTTTCAAAAAAATCATCCTTTTCTTTTTTCAATATACCTATTTCCTTGTGATATTTATTTAATATTTTGGTTATTTTTATGGGTGTTAAATCAGAAAATTGAATACAACTTGAAACCACGACCTGAACTGTAATTGGTTCTCCAGAATTTTTGAAATACACAACATCATCCGAAGTAATCACACCCCATGGTACACGCCTTGTTTGATACCATCGAGATTCTATCGTTTTCTCTCCAGATAATATTTTTGGGACAAAGCCCCAAGACTTTTTCATTATTGCTATGTGGACCATCCTGTAGTAATGATATAACAATTCTTGGTTTATTCAACCATCAAAAAACATCCAATAAATTGGATGTTTTTTTGAGTAAAATTTTTACAGTTAACTGTAAAAATAATTTTATCCAAAATTACAGTTAGCTGTAATTTTTAGTACAGTTGTTATTTTCAAAAAATATTATTTCTTCTTTGACACCTTTTTTACTGTTTTCTTGATCTTTGGAGTTTCTACTTTTTTAATAGGTTTTTTCGTGTCAATAATTTCCTTCGATACCTCTGGTGATAAACTTTTTAAAATTTTATCCAATTTAGTATTTAGTATTTCAAACTGTTTTTGAAATTGGTCTGTATTTTTATTCCCGCCATTATCATTTTTTTCAAAACAATTACTACAGTAAACTGGTTTGCCATTTGTTGGTTGAAATGGAACTTCACATCTATTTCCACATCCAGAACATACAGTTGAATACATTTTTTTCTCTCCAAAACTAGATTTGCCGGAATCTCTTCCACCAAATCTTTTTGGACCTGATTTTAATTCTGAATTTCCTCCTTTATTTCTGAAACAATCACTACAATAAACTGGTTTATCGCCAGTCGGTTTGAAAGGAACTTCACACGCATTGCCACATTCAGAACATGTTGTTTTAAACATATCCATTTTTTCTTTTCTATTATCAAAACCTCCACCGCCTCTTTCATTTCTACCACCAAAACTTCTTTCGCCGGAATTTCTTCCACCAAATTTTTTACCACCCCCACTAGATCTATTATCTCTACCAAAATTTTTCATAATTTAATTTATTTTTTATTATTAATATTTTTTACTCGTCCCGTAGCGAGCTTTGCTCTGCTACTGGGATTGTTTTATTGTTTTATTACTCTTCGTGATGAGAAGCAAGCCAGTCCATTAATTTTTTTCTGTGTTTATCAACCGTCCAATCACCTTTGTCTTTAAAAAGTGTTGGATATGCTTCTTTAAATTTTTGTAATATTTTTAACGTCGCATGAGGAAATCCATCCGGAATATTTTTATTGTATTCTTCAGCAAATTTAGAAAGTGGCACTTCAACGAAGTTTATAGCCGTGTCATCGATTTTATTTTTCATTTAGTAATACTACCACAGATTTACTAAATTATCAAGATTTAGAAAAGTCGCACTTGGCGGTGAAACCGCCAAGTGCTATACATAGGACGGCTACGGGCGAGGGACAACCCCACAAAAACTTTTATCAAATTTCATCACTGAGCTGGGGGATAGGGACTCGAACCCCAATAACATCCTCCAGAGGGATGTGTCCTACCATTAGACGATCCCCCAGTTCAGAGATTAAATTATTTTATTTTTAATTTTAATTCTTTTTTTTGTCTTTTGCAGTTTTATTAGTTTGCCCATAGGACGGCTACGGCCGAGGGACGAACCCGCAAAACAATTTAAGTTTACATTTATAAACGTATTTTTTCAATAAATAAAAAACGGTGCGAGTTGACAAACTCGCACCAAACAAAAAAAGGAGATTAAAAATGGATTTAAAAAAAGTGAGTGAAAAAAGAACTCTGCTTTGATTATCCGTTCAGGAAAGCATTACGACTATATTAACACATCAAAAAAACAATGCAATAATATAGTCGCGATAGTGGATAACCTATATAGCTTTAAAATCTCATGAGAAATCTACTCAAAATTGCGTTCGGAATTATTATAATAATTATCTTGGGTTATCTTACATATATACAACTCTATTCTCATAGCAAACCATTGTCGCCAGAAGAATCAAATTCATTAATACAAGTTTATTATCCAAAATCAAATGACACCGTTTCTTCCCCATTTGTTATAACCGGCAAGGCGAAAGGCAATTGGTTTTTTGAAGCAACTGCACCGGTTGTGTTGGTTGATTGGGATGGGTTGATAATCGCAGAAGGATATATACAAGCTAAAGGCGACTGGATGACTGAAAATTTTGTTGAGTTTGAAGGAACATTAGAATTTAAAAAACCAGAAATGGCAGAAAAAACAGATTTTGGTAAAAATGGTGCACTAATATTAAAAAAAGATAATCCATCTGGATTACCTGAAAATGACGATTCTCTGGAGATACCTGTAAGGTTTGAATAAATGAAAATTATCGTTTAACGATAATTTTCATCCCTGTTCTTTAAAATCTCCGGGGGAGGTTTTAAAGAATAATGATAAATTTTAATCCTTATTTTAAAAATTATCGCTTAATGATAATTTTCATCCACAATATTTTGTTAATTTTTGGGCACCACAGCTCCACTTTTTTATAACAAACCATACTTATTTTTAAGTTTTGTAACTCTCTTGTAGTTTTGTGATACTTTGTCTTTTCTAGAAAAGTGGAGCTGGATCCTCAAAAAATATAGTCGCTTCGCTCCTTATTTTTTGGGAAACACAAAATCCCGCGAAGCGGGATTCTATGCAGAACTTTTGTGTTAAAGCACGCATATTTACGCACTCACATTACACATAGTATATCATAATGAAATTCAAAGTCAACAAATAATTACTTATACAAACCACTTTTTATTTCTGTTATTACCTTTTCTCCTTGTTCTTTGTATGTGGGAATTGCTTCTATTGCTCCCTCAACTTCTTTTATTGCTTCTGAAGATCTGCCCAATTTTAGATAAGAAGATATTAAATATAACCTGTTTTGTAAATTGGTTGGATTTTTTTGTATTTCCTCTCTCTCTATTGAAATAACCTTACCGAATTGATTTGTGTCAAAATATGCTTTTATAATCATGTCGTCTGGAACAAGAACTGTTTTAAATTCTGGAACTAATAATTCCTCTGTGAGCTTGTCTTCCCCATTATAAATCGCAGCAACTGCGTATACTTTTCTTGCATCTAAATAACTTTTATCTAATTCAAAAGCGTTCTTTAACAAAACAAGTGCTTTTTCTCTTTCGTTTTTGTTTAAATATGAGGCGCCCAATTCAAACATTGTTGATTGTTTGTTAGGAGATAATACAAGAGCCCTTTCAAGATGTGTTATCGCATTATCATAAACTCTATATCTGTTAAAGAAGACACCTAGAAATACTTCGTATCTCGTGTTCTCTGGATCTTCTTGAATTTGTTTCGTCATTTCACCACTGGCCAAATCAAAAAACTTTTGTTTCAAATTCAAATCAATATTTGCAGTCGCATAACTTGCAGACGTCTGAATTAATTGTTCACGGATCTCTGGACGCCCGAGATAGCCATAGCCCAAAGCTTTTTCAAAATAACCAATGCTTATTGCTGGATTATTTGCATTTTGTAATGCGCCTATCATATTTGTACCAACCATCATCCCTCTCACATTGAAAAAATAAATTGAAAACAAAGTTAAAATTAAAATAAATGAAGCGCCAACACCTTTCATCCAATCATTATGGACATTGACCGGTTTATTATTTTCTTCTTTTTCGCGCACATTAAATGTGTGAATATAGGCAAGTAAAGAAAAGAAAAGAATATAACTTACTATGTTATCAAAAACAAAAATGTTGTTGAAAAAATATGCAGAAAAAAGTCCCGTGAGTAAAATTTTATCAGACAAAACTAAACCATTTTCAGATTTATTTTTTTTGTTTTCAATTTTAGATTCATTTTTTCTCCAAAGAAAAAATATCGCCACAAAAAACATAGACAAATAAGACAAGAGACCTAAAAAGCCACCTGCAACGAGCCAATCCAAAAATATATTGTGTGCTCTATCAAACCACTGTTCCTGGCCATACATTTTTGGCTCATAGTTTTTGTTAAAAACATAATTAAAATTTTCTTGACCCCATCCTAATATTGGTTTTTCTTTAAATCCTTTCAGTGCCATATTCCAGACTGGAAAACGAGCTGATGTTGCTTCATTAATTGAAATTGAGGCGATTCTTGAAAGCGTTGGATTCCTTTTAATCATCTCTGTATTTTTTACAGCAAAAAATCCAAGAATTAAAACCAGAAGTATAACGAGTTTGTATGAAGAAATTTTTCTAAGAATTCCTCCCTTTTCATCAAATATTATGAACAATATAAAAGTGACAATCATTCCACCAACCAAACCAAGTATCGCTCCCCTAGTTGCGGTATGATACAAAATAAAAAGCTGAACCAACATCACAAATAAATAAATCCAGTCAGGCCACTTAAATGAAGATATTTTTCCTCCTTTTTTGTATCTTTCACCCAATCTTCTAACAAGAAACATCGCAGCTATAAAAATATTCAAAACCATATATATGGCAAGATATGTAGCATTCCCAAATGTAGCATCAAGACGAACTCCGCCTTGATTAATTGCCAACACACCCAAAAGTTGGAGAATCCCATAACCAGCAACTATCGTGCTTGCTCCGAGTATTGTATTTAAAAATTTTGTCCAAAGTTTTTGCGTGTTTAGAGCCAAACCAACAACCAAGAAATACCCGAGTAAATGAATCAACGTAATCCATCCTTCCATTCTCTCAAAATTACTCCAAAAACTTTTTAGTGGATTCGCACCAAACAAATCTGCAACTCCAATTATTGCCACGAAAGAAACAACGGACACAAGAATCCATGAAAATTTAGGTCTGTATTCTTTATCTCTGATTGCAAGAATCGCCCAGGCGCAGAATATTATTTCTACAATAATTCTAAATAGAAAATTTTTCCCAGATATATAGGGAAAGAAAAATGTGCTAGTCACAACAAGAGGAATAAAAGGAACCAAAAATATCCCTATATTTATCACACGTTTCAATATTTTATTTAAATTCATATTATTATTTTACAATTATAGCACTATTTTCATTATTTGGAATAAGTTGATAAATTGGTTGACACCTTTTGACACTTTTGCTAATATCTCAATTAATGGTTACTAAAGAAATAAAATCTAACGCAGTATATACAACCGCTGAAACTCAAGAGCTACTAAAAATAAGCAACAGTACTATTAAGCGTATGCTAAAAAAAGAACTCATTATGGCTAATAAAGTGGGCGGGCAGTATCGTATTCTTGGAAAAGAAATTTTACGTATTGTCTCCCCTGCAACAGAAAAAAGAGTAGAAAAATCATATTTAAAATTAAAAGAACGCGTTGTTAATAAAATAAACAAATGGTAAACAAGGTAGTCGAAAGTCCGTAAAGTCATTAAAGTTGAAAGTTTATAAAGTCCGTAAAGTCCATAAAGTCATTAAAGTCGAAAGTTTATAAAGTTCTTAAAGTTAAAAATTTATAAAGTAAAAAAAATTATGAAAACTATTATAAAATCTAAAAATAAGAAAGCTTTTATTACTGGAATCACGGGGCAAGACGGTTCCTATCTTGCAGAACTTCTACTTGAAAAAGGATACGAAGTGCACGGCTTAATCAGACGCTCGAGTACTTTTAATACCTCAAGAATTGATCATCTTTACAAAGATTCACATATTTATGGAACAAAATTATTCCTTCATTTCGGCGATCTTTCTGATTCAAGTAACCTCAATCGTTTGTTGAGTAATATAAAGCCAGATGAAATATATCATCTTGGAGCACAAAGCCATGTCCGCGTTAGTTTTGATATGCCAGAATATACAGCAGATGTAACAGGACTTGGAACAATTCGTATTCTTGATGCAATGAGAGAAGTTGGATTAAGTAAAACAAAATTTTACCAGGCATCATCAAGCGAAATGTTTGGTAAGGCAGTGGAAATCCCACTTAAAGAAACAACGCCTTTCCACCCACGTTCCCCTTATGGGTGTGCAAAAGTATATGCGTATTGGGTAACAAAAAATTATAGAGAGTCCTATGGGATGTTTGCTTCAAATGGGGTTCTCTTCAACCATGAATCACCTCGTCGCGGAGAAACATTCGTAACAAAAAAAATTACACATGGTCTTGCACGCATTAAACTTGGCAAGGAAGAAAAACTCTATCTTGGCAATTTAGATGCTAAACGCGACTGGGGTTATGCAAAAGATTTTGTTTATGGAATGTGGTTAATACTTCAACATAAAAAACCTGATGATTTTCTTCTTGCCACAAATGAATCCCATAGTGTCAGAGAGTTCGCAGAGGAAGTTGGAAAAGTGCTTGGAATAAATATAATTTGGAAAGGAAAAGGATTAAATGAAAAAGGTATTGATAAAAAAACAGGAAAAATAATTATTGAAATTGATGAAAAATATTTTCGTCCAGCAGAAGTAGATATACTCCAAGGAGATTATTCCAAAGCAAAAAGAGAGCTCGGTTGGAAACCTACTACAAAATTTAAAGAACTTGTAAAATTGATGGCGGAAGCAGATTTAGAAAAGGAACAATATAAAGAGCTGAAGGTCTGTAAAGTCGAAAGTTTTTAAAGTCCAAAGTTATTAAAACTAAATGAAAAAAAATTCAAAAATCTATATAGCTGGACATCGCGGACTTGTTGGCTCTGCATTAAAAAGAAAGTTGGAAAAACTTGGTTATACCAATATAGTAACAAGAACACGCGAACAACTAGACCTTCTTGATAAAAATAAGACGCTTGAATTTTTTAAGAAAGAAAAACCAGAATATGTATTTTTGGCAGCAGCTAAAGTTGGGGGTATTATGGCAAACAAAACTTCTCCGGCAGAATTTATATATGAAAACTTAGTTGTTGAAACTAATGTTATTCATAGCGCTTACCTTACAAAAGTAAAAAAACTTCTTTTCCTAGGAAGCTCTTGTATATACCCCAGAGATTGTTCACAACCGATTAAAGAAGAATATTTAATGACTGAGGCTCTCGAACCAACAAATTGTAATTATGCATTATCCAAAATCGCCGGTATCTTTATGTGCCAAGCATACAACAAACAATTTGGAACAAATTTCATTTCTGTTATGCCTACAAATCTATACGGTCCAAATGATAATTTTGATTTAAATAATTCACACGTATTACCCGCATTGGTTAGAAAATTTCACGAAGCAAAAGTACGGGGATCAAAAGAAGTTATCGTTTGGGGAACAGGCTCATCAAAACGAGAGTTTCTTCATGTTGATGACCTCGCGGATGCTTGTATTTTTCTTATGCAAAAATATAATGATTCGGAAATTATAAATATTGGAACAGGTAAAGATCTCTCTGTTAAAGAATTAGCAGAAAAAATAAAAAAAATTACTGATTATAATGGTAAAATAGTTTGGGATAAAACCAAACCCGACGGCACACCAAGAAAATTACTTAATGTAAACAAACTTCATAAATTAGGATGGAAACATTCAATACTATTAGACAAAGGTATCGCATTAACATATGAGTGGTATAAAAAAAATTATGAGTAAAACAACTATAATAAAACCTAAAAAAACATTCAGTTTTGAAGACATCAAGGAAATTTGGCAATACAAAGAACTCGCGTACTTTTTTGCATGGAGAGATACAAAAGTTAGATACAAGCAAACTTTTATAGGCATTGCGTGGGCTGTTTTTCAACCATTCGTAGCAATGGTAGTATTCAGTATTTTTTTTGGAACATTAGCAAAAATGCCATCTGATGGTGTCCCATATCCTATCTTTGTGTATTCTGGATTATTATTCTGGCAATTTTTTTCCTCCGCGCTTAGTGAAACAAGTAATTCGCTGGTTGGAAACGCTGGAATAATAACGAAAGTATATTTCCCTAGATTAATTTTACCGATTTCCGGCGTTGTAACTAAGTTTGTAGATTTTGGGATTGCCTCGCTGATCCTCGTGGGATTAATGTTTTATTACAACATCACTCCAAATCCAATAATATTACTAATATTACCTCTATTACTTTTAATCACATTTATTGCCGCCATGGGAGGAGGACTATTTCTTGCATCAATCAATGTAAAATATAGAGATGTAAGATATGTACTCCCCTATTTTATACAAATGTTACTTTTTGTTACACCTGTAATATATCCCGCAAGTATCGCGGGAAAATGGTCTTTTCTCTTAGCCCTTAACCCGATGACTGGAGTCATAAAAGCATCGCGCGCCGCTCTTTTCGGCACCGAACCAATAAATTGGGAACTTTTGGGAATTTCTCTTATTGCCGTCTTAATATTATTAGTAATAGGTATTATATTTTTCAAAAGAACAGAGAGATATTTTGCAGACATTATTTAGTTAAAACTTTATGACTAATTCTATTGAAATAAAAAACATAGGGAAAAAATACGATATCACGCATCAGCGGGGTAGTTATGTTTCATTGAGAGATGTAATAACAAATATATTAAAAAACCCATTTAAGCACGCTAAACATAAGGTTAAAAAAGTTTTAGGAAAAATAGAAAAAGAAGAATTTTGGGCACTTAAAGACATTAATTTAACAATAAAAAAAGGTGAGATAATCGGAATTATAGGAGCAAATGGCGCAGGAAAATCTACTTTACTAAAACTTCTTTCTAAAATCACCCCTCCTACAACGGGAGAAATAAAAATAGATGGAAAAGTTGCTTCTCTCTTAGAGGTCGGGACTGGGTTCCACCCAGAACTTACGGGAAGAGAAAACATTTTTCTTAATGGGGCCATCCTTGGTATGACAAAGAAAGAAATTGTTGAACGATTTGATAACATTGTTGAATTTTCTGGAGTAAAACAATTTTTGGACACGCCAGTAAAAAGATACTCGTCTGGAATGTATGTTCGTCTTGCATTTGCGGTTGCCGCACATATGGAACCGGATATTTTAGTTGTTGATGAAGTTTTGGCTGTGGGAGACGCAGAATTTCAAAAAAAATCTCTCGGAAAATTGGATGAGGTCTCAAAAACAGAGGGGCGCACTATTTTATTTGTGAGCCACAATATGGTAGCAATACAAAAACTCTGCAAAAAAACCATCTTGCTTGAAGAAGGTAAAATCAAAATGGTTGGGGAGACGAAAGAAGTGATTGATTTTTATTTTCATCGTCAAGGCGAAACGAGTAAATTACCACTTGAGGAAAGAAAAGACAGAAAGGGTAGCGGGAATGTACGATTTACTAAATGTGAACTTCTTACCCCATCTCTCGAAAACCGTGTTCTCAAACTTAAATTATCATACAAAAATAAAACAGAAAATACGTACAACAATATAAAAATATCCGTAGACATAAAAAATACCAACGGAGAACATCTTGCTAACATAACGAATAATGTTCTTGACCAAAAAATTAATATCCAGAAGGGCGTCGGGAGTATCTTTCTCAAAATTATAAATTTCAATCTTGAAAGCGGAGAATATACGTTCAGTCTTTTCATGGCAACTGACAAAATGAACTCGGAAATACTAGATTCTGTGGAAGATGTGCTTATGTTTAATATTGATAATGGTGGTTTTTATAATACCGGCAAACTACCACCAATAAGAAGCAAGGTTTTTTTTGATTTTATATTTAATAATAACAAAAATTAACACGGCGAGGTGAAAAAGTTTAAAGAAAATAAAATAAAATTTATCTAATTTAAATAAAATAATTATGTGTGGAATCATTGGAATCACAGGCAAAAATATTAGTGCATATAACAAAGAGACGCTTGACGCGATGCTCGGTAAACTCTCCAAACGCGGTCCCGATGACTGTGGCACGGTTTTATTCCCTACATGCTTGCTTGGACAAACACGTCTTTCAATTATTGACCTCACAAGCGGACATCAACCAATGAGCGACAACAAGCGCGATATGGCAATCACTTTTAACGGGGAAATTTATAACTATCGCGAACTTAAAAAGGACCTTGAGACAAAAGGATATATTTTTTCAACAAATTCAGATACTGAGGTAATTATTAAAGCATATCAAGAATATGGCGATGAGTGCCCAAAATACCTTGATGGCATGTTCGCTTTCGCAATTTGGGATAACGAAAAAAAGCGGCTCTTTATGGCACGTGACCGATTTGGTGAAAAACCTCTTTACTATGTGTTTGATGACAAAAAAAACCTTCTAATTGCCTCTGAGATAAAGGCATTATTTGAATCAAGACAAATCAAAGGCAAGATTGATTATGAAGCAATTGATAATTATTTAACTCTCATGTATATTCCCCCATGGAAAACGGTTTATAAAAATATCAATGTAATTCCACCCGCGTCTTTCTCTGTTTTTGAAAATAATAATCTACAGATTAAAAAATATTGGCAATTAGAAAAAATGGGGGCGCCAACAACATACACAGAAGCAAAAGAAGAAGTACGCCGTCTCTTGACTGAATCAGTTGAGAAAAGAATGATAGCAGACGTTGAGATAGGTTCATTTCTCTCTGGTGGTGTTGACTCAACACTTATAACAGCCATTGCTCAATCTTTTTCCGAGACGCCAATCAAAACCTTTTCAGTGGGATATCAAGATTACATCAACGAGCTCCCCTTTGCGGCAGAGGCGGCACAAAAGATCGGGACCGATCATCACACACTCCAAGCAAAAGACGATATGGTGCAAGAGCTTGAAACTGCTATCGAATACTTCGACGAACCGCATGCCGACTCATCAGACTTTCCGCAATACATCCTCTCAAAATTTACCGCACAAAAGGTAAAAGTTGCTCTATCTGGAGATGGAGCAGATGAACTTTTTCTTGGTTACGGATGGTATACGCGGCACAAAAACCTTTCTTACCGCGCGCATTTTAAAGAAAAAGTTTTTATGAATCCATTTGACGGATACCTCAATGCGGTACAAGTCTTCACTCCAAAAGAAAGAGCAGTGCTTTGGAAAAATCACGGATACGTAAATGGGGATTTCATAAACGATGAAATGATAAACTCAAAACTTTCATCTGCAGAAAAAATAAATCTGTTTGATCTTACCACCTATCTTCCCGGCCAACTTCTCGTCAAATCAGACCGAATGGGGATGATGAATTCCCTCGAAGTGCGCTCCCCTTTTCTTGATTATCATCTCGCTGAATTTGTTTACCGCCTTCCGGACGACTACAAGACAAACACCACGATGTTCAAGCGTATCCTGAAAGACATTTTGGGTGAAATAATGCCACAGGAATTCGTCCACCGCAGGAAACAAGGCTTTGGCGCTCCGGTTAAAAAATGGCTACGAAAAGAAACTTTCAAAAAAGAGGTCTGTGAGAAACTTTATAATTCGAATGCGGACATCTACTCTGTTATGGACGAGCAGTTCGTAAAAACAATGATTGATAACTTTTATCTTACTGGCAATGACCAATACAATTATAAGATCTGGGTATTATACTGCCTAGAACTCTGGTTTAATTCACATAAACAATATTTTGCTCCATAATGAAAAACTTCATCAACAATCTCCTTAGAAAAACAGGGTATCAAATCTCAAAATTTGATGTGGCTCCGTATGTGTTCCGAAATAAGCTTAAAAGCTTTCTCGATGAAAATGTACCGCGAGGTAAAATACTGGATATTGGTTCCGCGCAATGGAACTACCCCAAGGAACATTTCAAAAATGTCACCACACTCGACTTAAGACCGCCCGCTGACGTCATCGGCAGCATTATGAACCTCCCATTCGGTGATGAGAGTTTTGACTGTATCGTTTGCTTAGAAACCTTAGAGCATGTTGAAGATCCTCTCAAGGCAATGCGTGAAGCATATCGCGTCCTTAAACCGGGTGGTAAATTTATTGGATCAGCACCATTTGCCTACGGGCTTCACGGCGAAGAATATGGCGACTACTGGCGGTTCACGAGGCAATGTTGGGAAAAATTATTGATGAAAAATTTAAAAAATGTTTCAATAGAACCATACGCAGGAAAAACACTTGCTCCAATGGGGTACTTGGTGGTAGGAACCAAATAATATGAGTAACTCAAAAAACAAAACAATAGAAACTCCGCCAATCGCGTTTATGATTTTCAATCGCCCAGAATATACCAAGGCGGTGTTTACTGAAATTCGAAAAGCACGGCCTAAAAAATTGTTCATTATTGCTGACGGTCCCCGCACGCCATCAGAGGAAGCGGCGTGCTTAGAAACACGTGCAATAGTCGAACATATCGACTGGCTATGCGAAGTACACAGAAACTATGCTGAAAAAAATTTAGGGCTCAAAGAACGATTTCGCTCAGGCCTTAATTGGTTTTTTGAAAACGTAGAGGCGGGTATCATTCTTGAGGATGATTGTCTCCCTCACCCTTCGTTTTTTAGGTTCGCAGGTGAGATGCTTGAAAGATATAAAGATAATAAACAAACTATGATGATCTCGGGTGATAATTTTCTTCCCAATTTTGAAATAAAAGACAGCTATACTTTTTCAAAATTTTTTTCAATCTGGGGATGGGCAACATGGCGCCGTGCGTGGGTAAAATATGACGTTGATATGAAAAGTTGGGATTCACCCTCATACAAAAGAAAGATTAAGGAGATATACAATAAAAAATATATGCGGACGCATATGACAAAAATGTTTGATGATGTTTATGCAAACAGACTTAAGACATGGGATGTGCAGTGGCTTTACACATGTCTCATGCATGACGGGTTGTGTATCATCCCATATGTAAACCTTGTTTCAAACATTGGCATATCTGGTACACATCAAGGAGGGTATAATCAGAATCTGCCGATCTTCGACATATATAGGGGTAATTTTACCCACCCACAAGTGATCACACACAACATCGAATATGATAATATTTTTTACGAACGAGATTTTAAGCCAAAGTTCCAAAGCATTCGTGCGCATCTTTATGGTAAGATGGTTGCAACTCTTGTACAATATGAAGCAATAAAAAAAATCTATCGTTCTTTAGTGAAAGTAAAAATTTTTATATCATCTAAAAGGGGTTCGTGGAATTGAGTTAATAATTAAATTTCATGAAAAATACAATTAAAAAATTAAAAAAGAAAATTTGGAACTACCTAAATTTTGACAATAGACTCAGGGCGGTCGAGGGATTGATCATGCGGGAATCTAATATCCAGAAGATGCTATTGGGTACTATCCTTACCGAAAACTTACTCAAAAAAGGAGAACTGGGTGATATACACGAAGCAGAATTCAAGATTTTTTCTCAATGGGGGGACGACGGAATAATCCAATATTTAATAAACAACATTGATACTCCAAAAACATTTGTCGACATTGGAGCGGGAAGGTACACACAGCCAGACACCAGATTTTTATTGGAGCACGACAATTGGTCTGGTCTTACAATTGATGGTTGCTCTGTAGACCATCTCAAGAATAGCGGGCTTTACCCTTGCTATGATATAACGACAAAGCAAGTTTTTGTTACCACAGAAAATATAAACGAAATAATAGATTTTAAGGAGATTGGCTTACTTAATATAGATATTGATGGCAACGACTACTGGATATGGAAAGCGTTAAAGATCAACCCCGTTATAGTTATAATAGAATACAATCCCTATTTTGAATTAAGACCAATTACCGTCCCTTACAACAAAGAATTTGTAAGAAATGCTGCTCATCATAGTTCTATGTATTATGGTGCATCGTTGATGTCTCTGTGTGACCTCGCAGAAGAAAAAGGATACGTTTTTATTGGGTGCAATAGTCACGGAGGAAACGCCTATTTCATTAGAAAAGATAAAATTGGAAAATTAAAAGTAGTAACACCGCAAGAGGGGTATAGAGCAACAAAGTCCCGAGAGCACCGGGATAAAAACGGAAATCTCACTTTTACAGCTCCTAAGAAAGCGGTTGAGAGCTTTAGAGGAATGCCTGTTTTTAACACACAAAAAAACAAAGAGGAGTTATTCTAATGCGTGTTTATTTTTAGTTTTATGCCCACATTTGACGTATTGCGAATCTACAAAAACAAGGTCTCCAACAAGTTATTTGGGGTTGTGCATTTGCCATCCATTGGTAAAAAGAAGGGTGATGTTCTTCTTTCTTATATCACTGAATCTTTTACATGCACACCGAGCGAGAGGTTTACTGATCCACACACCAACAAATGGGAGTGCTCAGAAATTGTTCGCTTATTCACGTTACGTGGATATGCAGTCGACGTTATCAATTTCAAAAATACTGACTTTATCCCTCGAAAAAAATATGTTGCATGTATAGATATCATGCAAAATCTTGAACGCCTGACAAAATACCTGCCAACTAACTGCAAGAAAGTTATGCATATCACTTCTGCTTATGGTGAATTTCAGAACACTGTTGAGAAACAACGCCTCCTAGAACTTAAACGCCGAAGGAATATCTCTCTCACACCCCATCGCACGGGAGTTGTCTCAAATAACCCGGCGTACGCTGATTTCCTTGAGGGATTGGGGAATCAAACGACACATGCCACCTACGCCCGGTTCAAAAAACATATTTACCCTATTCCTATATCAGTTGCACGAGAATTTGATTTGCCGGAACAAAAAAACTTTGAAACCGCGCGGACACATTTTTTGTGGTTTGGTGGAGGTGGGGCGATACTCAAAGGACTTGATCTTGTAATCGAAGCATTTGCCGATCTACCTAAATTATCCTTGCATATCGTTGGCCCATTGGCTCGGGAAAAAGACTTCGTACAGGCATACAAATACGAGCTTGCGCTTCCTAACATAAAATATTATCCGCGACCGCACATTTTCCCAGATGGAGAAATGCGCTCCGGAGACATCCCATTTCTTGATATAGCGAATCGCTGTTCCACGCTCATCTACCCTTCGGCTTCCGAAGGGACGTCCGGCGCAGTCGTACAGGCAATGCATGCCGGAATCATTCCTATTATCACGAAACAAACGGGGATTTCCGAGGATGCGCCGGTGATCATCTGTGATACGCCTACCGTAGAATCAATCCGGGATCTCGCCATACAAATCACCAAAACCGACCCGCTTGAACTCCGGGAGAGCGCATACAAGGCATGGGGTTACGCGCGGGCACATCACACACAAAAAACTTTCAGCGAAGCATACTCGCGTTTTATTGATGATATACTCCATTTATGAACAAGCCATTAATTTCAGTGATAATACCAACACACAACAATTCCTCTACTTTAAGAGAGGCTATTAATTCAATAATTAATCAGACATACAAAAATTTGGAAATAATAATAATTAACGATAATAGTTCTGATAACACTTTTGATATTGCAAGAGAATTTGAAAAAAAAGACAGTAGAATAAAAATTTATTATCTCCCCTTTGACGATCCAAATCGTGTAAATAAAAAAGGGAGAAATATAAATGCCGGATATATGGCAAGAAATTATGGTTTTGAAAAATGTAATGGAGAATGGATTACTTTTCAAGACGGAGATGATATTTCTTTACCAAATAGAATTGAAATCCAGTATAAATTAACACAAAAATATGATTCAAATCATGTTTGTATAAATTGGAAAAAAGAATATAGAGAAGAAAATAAAATAGATTTAGATGACAAAACTAAATTAATAAACAATGCCTCTCTATATAATTTATCTCAAAAAACAAAAGGTTTAATGTACAAATTATTTGGTAAATTAAATTCACATATATCCTTCCATATTAAAACAATGAGAATACTAAACAAACTATTTTTTGGGTCTTTAGAGCCATATCCACTATGTGGAAGCGTACCCATGGTAAAGAAAGAGATCACAGATAAAATAAAATTTAGACAATTGAACGATAGAGTTTGGCCATCATTTACTGGAAGAGGTGCGGACAGAGATTTTAATTTTGCAATTGCAGAAAAATACAAAAAGAGTATCTGCTTTGATACCCACCTCTATATATGGAGAGCTTGAAATTTGTGAATAAGAAAATTTTAAGTGATTACTAAAATATTAGCAATTTGAGATATATTCTGTGTATAAAATGTAAGTACATAGCCCAACCAAATTGATTAGTCTTTTTCTATAACTGAAACACCTTTGTGTCGAACAACTTGAGATGCGCATTCATTTGCAAACGCAATTGCACTTTCAATACTTTCTGTTTCAGCATATTTCACAACCAAGGCTGCAAAAAAACTATCCCCTGCCCCAGACGTATCTTTCACTTCTACTTTTTGTGCTACCGGATATATTTTACCTTTAAAAATAGAGCCATGTTCTCCTTTTGTGTGAATTATTTTATCCGCAACTTCACTAGATATATACGGCTTTGATCGTTCGTATTCGTAGTTGTTTATCTTAATGAATTTCGCTTTTACCGCCCAATCCCCCAATATTTTTTTGGTATCAATGAATACATTATTATGATGCTCAAAAATGTAAGCCATATCTTCCTCGTGTAAAAACCCTTTATTGTAATCAGAAATAGCAATGATGTCGTATTTTGAGAGTAGAATACTCTCTACCTTAACTCGTGGTATATGGTGATCGGTATCCACACGAATGAATATGTGGTTTGTGTCACGATGTATATATCGTGTCTTCGTGACTTCCTGCCACTTCTCATTCGTATATAAATCGACGTTAGAAAAAATACCCCTGATGTTTCGTTCAACATTAGCTGCCATCCCTGGATTTTCTTTTTGTTCAATAATGTTCAGTACTGGAATTGGCAAATCAGGAGCCAAGCGTTCGGCCTTACAATACACAAAGATATCACGACAGCTTTCTCCTATGACAAGTATTTTTTTCATTTTTTAATATCTGCTCTTTCTTTCTACTATCATCACTGGTCCATTAGATAATTGAGCGGTTTTAAAAGCTTTTAATACATCAACTCCGGTCACGGGGTCAAAAATTGGAAAATTTACTAATTTTCTAAATCCTTTTGTAAAATCTTGTGAATGTGTTGGACCTGAATAAAAAGGACCTGAATCGGCTACAATTGCCCTTATTATTACTGGAACTTTATACTCACCATGAGAAATCCTTTCAATTTTGTCTATGTGATTAACAATCGCATCAGCAGCCACTAGTATAAAATCCTGTCTTTCAAAATATATTACTGGGGTAAATTTTTCAAAAGACATACCTATAGCCAACCCCGATATAAGATTTTCTGCAACGGGTGTCTCTATTTTCTGTTCATCTGGAACATCTTTTAATGTTCCCATAGCATCTCCTCTTTTTACGTTATACCCCACAAAAATAGCACCATTTTTACCGAGTTCTGTCATAGATTGAATTATTGCATCCTTATATGTTATATCCATTCCATCTAATTCATCAAAAGAAGGAAATATTTGCGGTTTCAACAACGGAAAATATTCTTCGTCTGTTTTTATAACCGCTTTTGATAAATCAATCACTCCTGGTTTTCTCGCATGTGGGTAAGAAATATTATAACTATATTTAATAACAGACGGAGAATCCCACTTGTATTCCGCCATTTTCCCCCACCTTTCTTCATTAGTTGCTTCTACTGATCTATTGTTGTTTTCAATAACAAAGGTGCAAGGAAGTTCAAAACCGTCTACGTACCGCACAGCTTCAAAAAGATGTCCCGAATCTTCATTTGCATCACCAACAAAACACCACACTCTTTGTTTCGATTTCTTTTTTTTAAGAGCCAAAGCAATACCTGCAGCTATAGCTGGAGTACCCCCAATAATAGCCGAGCAAAAGAAATTCTTCTCTCTATCATAGATAAACATGCTTCTTCCATTCAGTATTCTTTCTTTCAGTATCTCTGGCGAAATGCCATGTAATAAAGCATGGTAGTGACTTCTATGATTTGATATAACATAATCCCCTTCTTTTATGTCTCTAAAAATATTAATCAATTGTTCCTCATTTCCACCAGATAAATGAAAAAGAAATGGCAATTTATTGTCCATATATAGATCCCCTATTTCATTTTCAAAAGCTATTAACTCTTCTTTGGTCCATTGTTTTCTCATATTTATTTACATGTTAATTATTATTCTACCAGCTTGACCTTTTTTTACTAAATCAATTGCATCATTAATTTGTTCTAATTTCATTTTATGACTGATTATATTATCAATCTTCAATATGCCAGCTTTGTGTAAAGAAATATATCGCTTTATATCTTCACTAGGAGAAAATTGACCTCCTTGTGTTGCCTTTATTGATTTACCACTACCATCAAATAAATGATTGGCATTTTTCAGTTCTATACTTTCACCCGGTTTTAATTGCCCTACCAAGATATACCTCCCTTTCCCAGAAAGAAGAGGAATTGTTTCTTCTAAACTTTTCTTGTTACCAGAAGTATCAATGATAACGTCAACTCCTTTTATTCCAAATTTGTTTTGAAGTGTTTCTTGTATGTTTTCTTCTTTACAATTTATATAAAAATCGACTCCAAGAGTTTTACATACTTCTCTTTTGTTTTCATGTATATCAACACCTATTATTGGTGAGGCGTTAAATAATTGTGCTGCATTTATAAGATTAATTCCCAGTCCACCAATACCAATTATCATAACACTCTCCCCCATTTTTAAATTTGTTTCATTTTCTATCGTCCCAAGGGCTGTTGATAAACCACACCCTAAAAGAGCACACAATTCGTTTGGAGTATCTTGAGGAACCGATGTAATTCTGTTTTCTGACGAAATAGAATATTCACTAAGAGTAGTAATCTTGCCACCTCCAATTGTTTTTCCGTTATAAATATACTTTGGAAAATCTGACTCAATTCCATCACCTTTTCTCCAGTGCATAACTACCTTGTCTCCAACCTTTACTGTTGTAACACCAGAACCAATCTTTTCCACAATCCCACATCCTTCGTGACCCAAAAGATGAGGAACATATTTTACATTATTCTTATGACCTGCTATTTCTTGTAATTGAGCCCCACAGATTCCACTCACTAAAACTTTGACCAAGACTTGACCTACCAACAAATCGGTAAGTTCTACATTAGCTATTACTAGTGGTTCGTTTATTTTCTCTAAAATTGCAGCTTTCATATTTAAGATAATTTTAATTAATTATAGTTATATATTTTTATATTAATCACAGATATAATAAATGTTATACTAAGTTAAAATATGGGAGTAATCTTATATTAAAAAGTAAAATATGTCTACAATAATATTATATCACCACCTAGGTCTGGGCGATCACATTATGTGTAGTGGAATCGTCCGAGAATATTGTAAAAAATATGACCGAGTGGCTATTTTTTCAAAATCTCATAATTATCCAACTGTATCATTTATGTATCGAGATCTGAAAAATATCACTGTCATCAAGGGAGATGACGCGTTTGCAAGGAAATTTATATCCGATAATACATCCAAGTTCAGCAGAGATAAATACGATCAAGTAAGGCTGTTGGGATTTCAACATTTGGATAGACACTCGGGTATTCCTCTTGAATGGCAATTCCATCAGATTGCTGGTGTTCCATTTGAAAAAAAGTGGAGTAATTTTTTCATCAAGAGAGACTTTGAAAAAGAACAAAGGTTTTTTGAACAAGTCGCCCCTCAAAGAGAATATGTATTTTTACACGAGGATGTCTTGCGAAAATGTATTATCAAAAGGAAGCTAATCAACAAGGATTACATTATATTTACTCCAGACATAAAATTTACAAATAACATTATTGACTACTGCACTATCATTGAAAAAGCAAAGGAAATACATGTCATTGATTCTTCGTTTATGTTCTTGATCGACTGTCTCCCCTACAATAATCCAAATCAAAAACTCTATGTTCATCGATATGCACGAGAAAATAATGAGTGGCAACTTCCAATCCTCAAAAAAGATTGGCATATATTAATTACAGAACCCAGTAGGCTCGACCCATTAAAAAATTTTCTGGAACGGTTTTCTAATTTTAAAATGCCAATCCTAAGACAATTATTTTTTAAAAGAGTTATACGTAAAATATTTCGGACGATGGGTTGGATTATGGGTAGACCAAAGCAAACTAATGTAATCGCCCTTATTAGACGGTATGTGCCAGGAAAATCGTTTATTGTTATTTCTCCAGAAAAAGATAAAAATAATATGTATGTATCAACCGCCAAGATAATGGGCACAACAAAAGCGACGATTGTTGATTTAAATACTGAAGAAAAGATTACCCCGGCTGATATTATATTTTGTTCTAGTATATTCTCTGAGAATTCTAATCCACTTGATTTATTTAAGAAACTGCGTTTGATAACAAATCAGATCCTCATTTTCAATACTACTTCTATTTTGAAAACATCAAATAAAAAAACGAAAGGTTTTATATCAAATGATATTAAATCAATGCTTATGCAGACAGGATTTGAAATACGAGAAGAACATATCTTACCTCTTGATGCATGTTTTGTATGCCGAGCAATTTTAATTAAATAACAAAAGTTTATGAAATTTTCAATAATTACACCTGTATATAACGGAGAAAGATATATTAGAGAAACAATTGAAAGTGTTTTTTCTCAAAATGGAAATTTTGAAATTGAATATATTATTGTTGATGGTGGATCTTCAGATAAAACAATTGAAATAATAAAGGAATATGAAGAAAAATTAAAAAATAATAACTTCCCTTTAAAATGCAGAAGTTTTGATTTAAAATGGATGTCAAAAAAAGATAGTGGTATGTATGACGCAATAAATAAAGGATTCAAAATGGCAACAGGAGATATTTTTGCATGGATAAATCATGATGATAAATATAAATTGGGTGTATTTGAAATTATTTCAAAAACATTTCAAAAATTTCCAAAAATAAGTTGGTTAAAAGGTACTACCTCATACATAAATTCAAGTGGTAAACTAACAAGCTCTGGATTATGTATGGTATATAATCAAAATTGGCTTTCTATGGGCGTTTATGGGAGAAATGCCTATTTTGTCTATCAAGATAGTGTGTTTTGGAAAAGAGAATTATGGAATAAAATTGGTGAAATACCTACTGAATATAGATTTGCAGGTGATTATTGGCTTTGGATAAATTTTGCTAAATATGAGAAACTTTGGACATTAAAGACAGACACAAGTTTTTTTAGAAAAAGAGACAAACAGCTAAGTTCAGATATGAAAAAATATCGAGAAGAACAAATGAAAATATCTCTTGAGAAAGGACTTTTGAATTTAAAAATAAAAATCTATTTCTGGATTAAGTCAAAATTAAAAAAGAGATGGCAAAATAAAATTATGATATTGTTGTATAAATTGATATTTTGGAATATAAATAGAGATTATGTTGATTTAAACTCAACCAATACACCAATAATGAAAAAAATAAACTTTTATATATGTTAAAAAAAATATTGAAAAAGATATCTTTTGTAAAAATTTCTTATTCTCTTGCAAGCGCAATAAAAAACAAAGACTCTTTGTTTAAAAGAGTTCGTCTGACTTCTGGTTTTTTAAAAGATTATTCTAATTTTAAAAAACAAAAAGAAAATAAAAACTTTAAATTTAAAACGGAAGATCTTTATCCAAGAATATATGATAAAACTGAATCCACTCCAATTGACCCTGTTTATTTTTATCAAGACACATGGTGCGCACGAAAAATATTTGAAAACAAGCCTGCTCGCCACTACGATGTCGGCTCGAAGGCTGACCTCATTGGCACTATTTCTCAATTTATTCCTACCACCATGGTGGATATCCGCCCTCTCGAAGTCACTCTTCCCGAGCTTTCGTTCGTTAAAGGAAGCATTCTTGATCTCCATTTTAAAGACGGCGAGATAGCATCTTTGAGTTCAATCTGTGTTATTGAACACATTGGTCTTGGTCGCTACGGTGACCCCTTTGATCCATTTGGTTCCGAAAAGGCAGCAAAGGAGCTTGTGCGTGTACTTGCTTCTGGTGGGTCGCTCTACATCTCCGTCCCTATCGACAATGAAAACAAAGTGTACTTCAACGCCCATCGCGCTTTCACTCGCGAATACATCCTTAAAATATTTTCTCCCCTTAAGCTCGTAGAAGAGAAATACATCTATGGATATAAACTTTCAGACATCTACGATCCTGCTCGAGGATTTGGCACTGGGCTCTATCATCTTAAAAAGATATGAGTAATCACATAGCACAGTCAAAAGCACGACTCATCGACTCACTGATGCTCTTTAGTTTTTTCCAAAAAACGATAGGTCGAAGATGGGTTTCACAATGGAGAAAAAAATATATACTTGCAGAACAAGAACTTTCTATTTTACCTCAAATACTAGAGAACGATGCTATTATTTTTGATATTGGAGCCAATCGGGGCGAACTCAGTTTCTTTTTTGCAACTAGCTGCAGTGCAAAAAAAGTATTCTCTTTTGAACCGCAGTATAGGATGTTTGGGATACTCCAGGGTGTCGCAGAGAATATAGAAAATATTGCACCTATCAATATTGCTCTTTCTGATTCTGTGAAAGAAAAAATTCTAAGAATCCCATTACAGGCCACCGGAAGATATACCCCCGCAGGATCTTTCGAACAATTTTCCGAGAATAATTTAAAAGAGGAAAAAGTAAAAGTCGACACGCTTGATAATTTCGTAGTAAAAAATAATATCATTAAGATAGATTTTATAAAATGTGATACTGAGGGTCACGAGCTTGCAGTGTTCAAAGGAGCCCAAAAAACACTTACGGCACTGAGACCGCTACTCTATGTTGAAGTGAAAGGTTCGACAAAAGATTCGCTATTTGATCTACTTAAAAATAATAACTATCACCCCTATCAATGGAACTGCGCCGCTTCTCAGTTTGTTGCTGTAAAAAACGGACGGTCCATGGAATCAGAAAATTATTATTTCTTTCCCGATGAAAAGGAGGAACGACTCATAAAGATACTTGAACGTTTATGAAAAAAATAATCGTACTAAAACATGGCGGTGGAGAACTCACAAATCAATTGTGGAACTATATTAGTATCTACGCCTATGCCAAAGAAATAAATGCTCATGTAATAAATCCATCTTTTTTTGAATATGGATCTAATTTTAATATTAAATGTCCACTAATTTTAAATCTATTGCTTTATAAGCCATTTGCCAACTATACAAAAAGAAGGAGTGGTCTCAAAAGACGTATATGGAGAAATGTATATAAGTTGTATATCTTTTTAATTCATATTTTCCAAAAAGGAAGTATTGTATCCTCTATAAACCCAAATAATACAGTTTATTATCTTCCACCTTCTATCAAAAACAATCCAAAAAATACAAAAGGTTCACTTTATTTTGAAGGTTGGCTTTTTAGAAATCCTGAGGGAATAAAAAAATACAGAAAAGAAATTTTGGAATATTTCAAACCAACACCGTTGGTAGAAAAAAATATAGAGCGTTTTCTATATAAAAATAAAAATAAATATTTAATCGGGGTTCACATACGACAGGGGGACTACAAAACATTCAAGAATGGCTGTTTCTATATAGAACAAAAAAGAATTAGAGAGATTGTGGACGAATATCTTAATTTTATTAAAAAAAGTCCTAATGAAATTGTATTTATTATTACATCTGACGGACCAATAGATGAAAAACAATTCGCAGGACTGCAATACAACATATCACACATGGGACCAGTTGAAGATTTGTTTCTATTGTCAAAGACAAAAACAATCTTGGGGTCAAATTCGAGTTTCGGAAATTTTGCTTCGTGGTATGGAAACATTCCCCATATAATATTCAGCAAAGAAAAAACAGATTGGAATTATTATTTAGATAAAAAAGAATATTTTAAAAATAAGTATTGCACAATGGTGCATTATTGATTTATAAATTCTGTTATTGTCTTTGCTCTTTTGTCCCATGTCTGATTCATAACATGGTTATACGCATTTTGGGATAGTTTATTTTGTAAACTAACATTTTTTACTAAATCTTTGATGCCATTAGATAATTTTAAAGGATTATCCGGCTCAACAAAATAAACCATATTGTTATCTGTCACTTCTCTGATAGATGGAATATCACTAGCAATAATAGCTCTCCGTGAAGCCATATATTCAAAAAGTTTCATTGGCGAAGTGTAATACTTTGATATTTTTTCTTTGGCAGTGTTTGGTAAAACTAAAATATCTGCAGACTTTTGCCATATTGGAATTTCTTTATGTTCTCTATGTCCTGTAAATAAAATATTTTTACTTTCAATATATTTCTTTTTAAAATCTTTAACATCATTTGGAGTGCCTCCAACAAAAACAACAAGGAAACTGTTGTCTAAATACTTGGCAGAGTCCGCTAACACATCTGCACCTTTCCAACCATACAAATGTCCTGTATATATAACGTTTTTTTTATCTTTAGGTAAATTAAGTTTTTCTCTAGCATTTTCTTTTGAAATATCAATATCAAACATTTTTATATTTACTACGTTTGGTTGATATAAAATCTTATTTTTTGAAACCCCAAACTTTTTTACTGCTTCATTAATTTTCCACTTGTTATGAATAAGTATCCATTTGACTTTTTTCACTAAAAGTTTGTGGAACCAAAAATTTGACTCTGGGAAATCATGCATTTCATAAAAGGTGTTTTTAAATATAAATGAAGAAATAAATAATGGCAGTGTTTCATTTGAATAAATTAAATTCTCTTTCTTTGCTTTCTTTAATAAATAGAAAAAGACACCAATTGAAAATGTTATAAAACTAATAACAAAAGCTATTTTTTTTGAAAAACTAAACAAATCAACAGTGGGAAGATACTTTATAGAAAAATTATTGGGCACGGAATAATATGAAAAAGGATCTCCCTTAAAACGACCCAACCTCCGAGGAACAAGTAAAACTACACTCCAACCTAAATTCGCAAAAGCTGAACAATTTTCAGCTGTAAATATAGAAGCTGCTTTTTCGCTCGGAAACCTACCATGAAAAATAAGAAAAAGTGTTTTCATAAGCCATGTAATAAGGATATTATAGCAAATTTAGTGCTATATTAATATGTAATGAGGTTCTGCTATATACAAACTGTACACAACTATGCACCCGATAAATGCCTTATCAACGGGCTTCGCGAAAACGGGCATATAGTTATTGAACTCTCCGCGAAAGGTCTCGGGTTCAAAAAATACTTACTCCTTGCATGTAAGTTTCTCAACATTAAAGACGACTATGATGTTGTAATTATAGGGTACACACTCCCTCATTTTGTTCCTCTTATACGATTTCTCACTTTTAAAAAGGTAATATTCAATGCTGTCGCATCTCAATATGAAGCAAACATTATTTCGCGCGGAGACCGCAAGCCTTGGTCACTAGCCGCATTCAAGTGGCGGTTCCTTGATATTCTCTCATTCCACCTTTCATCGCGTATTCTCCTCGAAAGCAATGCACAGATCGATTTTGTACACAATCTCTTTTTTGTACCCCGAAAAAAACTTGTGCAATCATGGATTAGTGTTAATGAGAAAATATTTTTTCGCGATCTATCTGTTAAAAAATTTCCTAATTTCACCGTACTATTTCGTGGAAGATTTTTACCAGAATCGGGAATTGACACTATCATTAGAGCAGCAAAAATTCTTGAAGATTCGAGAGTAAATTTTCTTATTATTGGTCACGGGTTTCTCTATCGTGTTGTAAACAACCTCATGAACGAACTTCACCCACAAAATATAACCATGATCCAAGAGACTTTACTTTATGATGAACTTAGAGAGAAAATGCTTTCTTGTCATGTAAGTCTTGGACAATTTGCTGACCACCCACGCCTTGCTAGGACACTACCATTCAAGCTTTATGAGAGTTTGGCACTTGGACTCCCATACCTCACCAGCAAAAGTATCGGTATCCTTCAACTTCTCGAGGATAGTAAGACGTGTATAGCAATAACTCCAAACAACCCTGCCGAACTTGCAGAAAAAATTCTTTTCCTTAAAAATAATCCAAAAATATTGACAAAAATCGGAGAACAAGGATACAACCTCTACAAAGAAAAACTCACCTCAAAAAAACTAGCTCAAGAATTTATTGAGAATTGCTTTTAACAAACCAAACTTATTTTGATAGTGTTTGTATTGCATCTTTTACTAAAAACGATAAGCTATGTTTTTGAATAATAATTTCTCTTAATTCTTTTGATATTTTTTTCTTTTTTTGCTTTTTGCTCTACCATATACCCCCTGCAATAAATCCAGATCTTTTTTGGTTTTAGTTAAAAGATGTTTATTTTTTTCTTCCAAACTTTTCAAAACATTTTTACCATATTTATTCCCAACAAACTCATCATACATTTTCGAAAGCATAGCAAAATCTTTTATAAAACAATGTCCGCCGGCACCTCTGCCTGTTTTGTGAATTGGGTCTATGTGATATTTCCCAATTCTTGGATCAGCAGAAATTGCTTCTTTAACCGTTTCCCAGTTCGCGCCAGAGTTTACAACAAGATCATAAAAAATATTAACAAAAATAATTTTTGCGTAAGACAAACAATTACCACCATACTTTATCAATTCTGCATCTCTTGAATTACAAATTAAATTATATGGCGATTTTGGTAATATATTCATTACTTCATCGGCTCTTTTTTTATATGTATCGTTCCAAACAGGCATACCAACAATATTTCTGTCTGGGTATGCCGCATCATGAGAAGCAGTCGCTTCTGTTAAAAATTCAGGGGAATGAAAAACAAAAATATTTTTGTTTTTCTTTTGTAATTCTTCTGTTTTACCAACCGGAATTGTTGATTTAATTACAGCCGTCTTATTTTTCCCAACTAGTTTTAGTGCCTCTTTTATTATACTGTCATCAAATCCTTTTGGCGTTGTTGGTGCGGGCACGGCTATAAAAACAATGTCACATTCTTTTATTTTTTCTTTATTGTGTTTGTGTACTTCTTCGACGGAATATCTAACAACACTAAATCCCCTATTTTCAAAGTCGTCAGAATAATTTTTACCAATATATCCCTGACCCATAAACCCAATTTTTTGTGTATATTTCATTAATTTATAGCAAGTTCTTTAAAATATTAACATATCTAGACATGTATTCCTCTTTAGAGACTGCGATACCCTGTATGGTATCCCGCATTCTTTCTTTAAACAATTTGCGTTTATCAGGATTTTCTATCAGATTAATAATAGATTTTGATAAACAATTCACATCTCCCACCGAACAAACGAATGAGTTTTCACCACTCTTAAATAAATCTGTTTTGGCTACTCCGACATTTGTTGTAACTATTGGACAACCACTAGCCCCGGCTTCAATAAGTGTCATCCCGTAACCCTCGTATTCTGAAGTCAAAAGAAAGATCCCAGCCTTTTTATAAACCGAAACCACATCATTTTCCCATTCTAAGATTTCTACTTTATTACCAATATTTAATTCATCTATTTTTTGTTTCAAGTTTTTTTCCTCTGGACCAAAACCAATAATAGTCATACTAATATTTTTCTTTTGCTCAAGAACTTTTTTGAATACCTTGAGTCCAATATCGATTCTTTTTTCTTTTGTAAATCTAGACACCATCAAAATAGATTCAATCCCTCGTTCTTGCGTATAATATGTCACTTCTCGATTTATAATTTTTTCTATATCAACAAAAACAGGTAGAATATCAATTCTTGCTTTTAAATTTAGAAATGCTTGTTTTATTGAATCAGAAATTACAGAACTGACGACACGTAAACCGTCTGCTTTTGGAATGACGCTCTTAGAAATCAATACTCGAATTTTGTTTAAAAATGAGTTTCTAAAATAGGGGCTCAAGAAATCTGTGTGAATCTGAATTTGGAGTGGTAAATCAAATATTTTTTTTAGAACAACACCAACTTTGCCGGTTTCAAAAGGATCTTGAGTAGAAATTACTGAATCACTCTTTTTAAATTTATTTTTTCTTATTATATCCTTGCCCTTTTTTATTGCGTCTCTAATATAAAGCAGACGACAAGAAGAATTTGTCGGATATATGTGAAGTTTAGTACTATGTATTTCCGAAAATCCCAAACTTTTCAGAGAAAAAACAATAATATGTAGCTCATCCATCCTTTCTGCATATTCGTTAACACGCGACAAAACCGCGCTTCCATTTTCAAACAATTTTCTGTCTGAACCAATGGTTAAAACTTTCATCCTGTTAGGGTTTTTTATTAGTTTGTTGTACTTCATAATTTTATATAAATACACACCGTACCTACGATATTATCCAAAATTTGTAAAACTCTAACAAGATTTGTGTTATTTTATATAGTGTTCATTATCATCTTAATAGTAACACTCACACTATGCTTCTCCATAACATATTTTTTCATCTCTTCAATTACTTTCCTTTTTTTAAAATTGTCCATTTCTAAAATTGCTTTGATTTTTGATGACAAATCATAAACATCTCCATCTTTGAAAATAAATTGTTCTGGTAAAACACCTATAAAAAAAGTATTACAAACTAGCACCAAATCTCCAGAAATCATTGCTGAAAAGATGGTCTTATCTAAAGATCCCGAGGATGTAAGATTTATAAATAATTCGTGAGAAAAATACTCCTGTGGAGTTTTAGTGTTTGGTACCGAATCTTTAAATTGAATTTTTCCTTTTTTTACCAATAGTTCTGCTAATTCCTTAACCAAATCATAATATTGTGGCTCCTTTGGGTCACGGTCACCAACTATATCCACCTTGAATTCAAATCCCTTAGAGTCCAGATGAAGCAGTGCCCGCACCAAAACATCTATTTTTTTTACACTAGATATTCTTCCCATAGATAAAATCGACCCAGAAACTCTGGTAGGTTCATTTTCTAACATAAACTTTTCAACATTTATACCGGTCGGCATCAATTTCGTTTTTTTAAATTTAAAAGTATATGAAGAAGGTGAGGTACAAAAAACAACATCAGACATGTCCACGGCTATATTTGTTAACCAACTACCATTCTGATGATTGCGCCAAAGCATCACCTTTTTCCCTAAAATTTTCCAAAATATCCCTGCTAAAAGTACGTATTCCTGATTCATATGAACAAAAACGGCATCATATTCTTTTCGTAATTTGAATATATATTTATAAAAGTTCCAAATGTATTTTAATTTTGATTTGTTTTGTTCTTTACCTAACGAAAAAACTTGTACATTTTTAGGTAAATTATAGCTTCCCTGTGAAATAATTTCGCCTTCGGCGAAATTGTCACCTTGTGACATTTCACGGGGTGAACCTTTTTCTAAACAAATCACATTTAGTTTTTCAACGTTTTTAGAAAATTCTTCCACCCAGCCGTGAAAAAACCCAAGTATTGGGTCGTTTTTATCCATTTTTTGGGTAACTATAAGCAAATTTTGACTTTTCATAAATATAAATCTATACAGAGAAGACCATAATAGCACATAAAATGCCGGTGTGATAAAATTTGTGGCATGAAAATATTAATTGCTACCCCTATATATCTGCCGGAAATTGGAGGTCCCGCAACATATATAAAAGAGCTGTGTGCCAGAATTAATAATAAACATGACATCACCGTCGTAGCATATAGTGACTTTGGAGTAGCATTTCCTGGAATAAAGTTAGTAAAAGTCACAAAACATGCCCCTCTGTTACAGAGACTAATAAAATACTTTTTATCGCTTTGGAAAACTTCAAAAGATACAGAAGTAATGTATGTTCAAAATGCTATGGCTGCCGGATTACCAGCAGCTTTGGTATGTGTCATAAGAAAAATACCATTTATTGTCAAAATAGTTGGTGACGAAGCGTGGGAAAGAGCTACACAACACAGACTGACAAATAAAAATTGGGAAGAATTTCTGGAAAAACCGGAAGGTGGATTGCAAATCAAAATAATGATGAAGATCCAAAAATGGGTTCTTGGTAGAGCAAAAATAGTCACAACTCCTTCACTTTATATGTCTAAAGAAATCATTAAATCATATGGTGTTCTGCCTGAAAAAATAAGGGTAAATTACAATGCAGTCGAAGAAACAGAAGTATCACCATTTAAAGTAGAGCCAATCCCACACCAAATTGTCACAACCGCTCGTTTGATACATTTGAAACGAATTGATGACACAATACGCGCTTTATCAATTTTAAAAATAAAATATCCTGATACCTCACTTGTTATTGGGGGTGACGGTCCGGAGTTAGAAAATTTGAAACAACTAACACATAAACTTAATCTTGAAAATGATGTGATTTTTCTGGGTAAAATCTCCAGAGCTGAGACCTGGCAGATAAGAAAACAATCATCGGTTTATGTATTAATTTCCACACACGAAGGATTACCAATCACACTCCTGACTTCGTTGGCTGCAAAAATACCAATTGTCGCTACAAATATATCAGGAACAAATGAGGTTGTGTATCACGAAAAAACAGGACTTCTTATAGGGGTCGGAGACACTGAAGCTTTGGCAAAAGCTATTGAAAGATTATTTGAAGATGAAAAATTAAGAAATATTCTGATCCAAAACGGTCTTCAGCTTTTAAAAGAAAAATTTTCTTGGGAAACTCATCTAAAAATTTTAGAAAACATGTTTATGTCTGCGATAAACTAAGATTTTTTATTTTTTAATCTATTTTCAATAAACCACGATACGTAGTTGGAAATACCTTTTTCTAAACCTATCTTTGGTTTCCAACCAAGGAGTTTTTGGGCTTTCCCTATATCTGCATAACTGACTTCTATACTTGCTTTATTACTTTCTCTTTTAATAACAGTAGCTTTCTTTTTTGTAACTTTTTCCACAATTCGAAGAAGTTCAGCCAAAGATGCCGGATTGGAACTGGCGATATTAATGATGTTAAAACCTTTGTTAGTTTTTAAGGATTTAGCAATAGCACTAACAACATCACCAACATAGGTAAAATCTCGTCTTATCATTTTCGTACTGGAAAACTCAATCGGTTTATTATTAAAAATATTCTCTACCCATTTTGAAAGTACCAAGCCTTGTCGCATTCTCTCTCCATACACATTAAATAATCTAAAACAAGTAACTGGTAATTCGTAATTAAAAAAATATGTATACGATAGAACCTCACCGGCCTTTTTAGTTGCTCCGTATGGAGAAAGCGGAAAATCAGTTATTTCAGTTTCCTTAAATCGTGATTTAGATTTAATATTTCCATATACGGAAGAAGATGAAAAAAGTGAAACTCCTTTGATCTTGAAATCCTTGGAAAGCTCAAGAATGTTTAGCACTCCTTTTATGTTTACCTCAATAAATTCTTCTGGCTTAATTACGGATAAACGGGTATCTGTTTTAGCCGCAAGATTTATAACATAATCAGGAGTTTCCTTCTTAAAGATATTTTTCAAATCTGATTTATTACAAATATCTGTTTTATAAAAATAAAACTTTGAATTTGATGCAAGTAAAGCCAAATTTTCCTTTTTAAAAACTACTGGATAAACTGGATCCAAATTATCCACACAAATTACACGGCCAACGTTTGGCATTTTAAACAACTTCTGACAAAGATGTGATCCTATAAAACCCGCCCCTCCTGTAACTAATATACTCAATTTCTTACTATTATTTTTCATATTATTATGCTATTGTAAACTAAAAAAACTATGAACTCAAGTGATAAACAAGACGTTTGGAATGAAAAAGTTACTTTGGAAGTGAAGCATATTTCTAACATACTCAAACTTACTGGTTTTGAACTAGATATAGAACAACCACACATAAGCGGAGAAAGATATCTCATGACTCGAGATAAACTAGTATTAGTCGGAACACGTATTGAAGACAATCTAAAAGTTATTATAAAAGTCAGTGACAACAAAACAGGGCGGGAAGAAATAAGACAAGAAAAAAAAGTGCGGGATGCACTTGTCTCTTTTACTTTTTCCCAAAATTCTGTTATTTTCCCAACTGAAATATATTTTGGTCAAGAAGAAAATTTCCTTATTTGGATCACAAAATATATCAACCAAGAAAAAGTGTTTGCCTCTTATTCGATTGAGAAACAATTTTTTATGATTTTAAAAGTATTTGAGGATCAAGAATCTTTTCATGCTACCACTTTTGAACATTTACAAAACATAAGAACAATTTTGCCCATACTCAATGGAAGAAACTATATAGAAAAAATTGAAGGGTTTAAAAAAACAATATTTGATCTAGAAAATTATGCAGAATTAAAAAATAGTATATCAGAAGCTCTGAAACTTTTACAAAACCATAAAAGACTGATTGATATGTATTGCAACTATTTAACACATACTGACCTTGCCCCAGCAAACTTTCGCATACAGAAAAAAGAAATATATACCATTGACCTGTCCTCAATACTTTTTGGTAACAAATATGATGGTTGGGCTAGGTTTTTAAATTGGACGATTATAAACAGTCCAATTCTAGAAAAAACAATTATTGAGTATGTAAAAACAAACAGAGACCAGGAAGAATATTTGGTTCTCAGGTTAATGAGAATATATAAAGCAACCTTTCTCATTGATTATTATATAAAAAATCTAAGTAAAACTTCTGGAAATCTACATTTACTCACAAAAAAACGTATAGAGTTGTGGACTTTAATTCTCAAAAGTCTGCTTAATGATAGTCCTATGCCACCTCAAATAGTGCATCAATATATGAGTGACCGTGACAAACTTCGTTCTCCCGAAGAAAAGGAACGTCAAAAAGAATTTAATCTACTTACCGTAACCTAATATAATTGTGAAATTTCTTTAAATAGTTCTCTATTTGTAGTGGCAATTATTTGTTGTGGTTCTTTATTTATAGAAACCGGAATACCAGAAATATCGTAAACTTCGCCACCAGCTTCTCTCACAATAGCAATGGCTGCAGCAATGTCTTTCGTCGTTAATGTCCCATAAATAACGGCGTCGACACGCCCAGCCGCAAGAAAACACAAATCAAGTGCCGATGAGCCAAGATTTATGGTTTTTTTTGCTTTACCAAGAAGAATTCTCTGAAGTTTTATTCCCCATTCACGAACATCATCTGAACGACCAATGTGTAAAAGTATATAAGATTCTTTTAGGGTGGAAACATCACTAACAGAAATTTTTTTTTCATTAAGATACGCTCCTATATTTTTTTCAAAACTAAATAATTCACGAGTGATTGGATTATAAACGGCGCCAACAACCGGTTCGTTATTTTCTATATATGAAATCACCACAGCAAAATGTGGAATATTACGAGCAAAATTTGAAGTTCCATCTATAGGATCAAGCGACCAGAATCCAGTTTTTGTAGTAATAACATCTTCTGTTTCTTCAGAAAAAATAATTTCATCGGGATAAGTTGAATGAATCATTTTTTCTAAAAAATTATTTACTTCTAAATCAACAGAAGTAATAATATTGCGAGAATCTCCATCTTTTGATGACACACTGAAATATTTCTCGCGAGAGTCAATCAGAATATCACCAGCTTGCTTTATAGTTGAAATAATAAAATTGTATTTATTTTTATTCATCTTTTATTTAATAACTGAATTATTAAAAAATTTCTATCTCGTTTGATATTTTTTGTATCTCATCTTTTTCTTTATCATATGGTAGTATCGGCTCTTTTTTAACAAAAATAAATCCTATAATTGATAACAAAACCATTGATGACAATCCGACAAGCCATTTAAAAACATCCCCGTTTTGGGCTGTTTTTGGGGCTAAATCTGAATTAACCACAGTTGCCAAGGAATCCATACTCTCCGTGTTTTTTACCTCATTTTGGGCTTCCTGTGTGTCGGAAATCTCTTTATTTATAGCATAATTAGACGCTTTAAGCACTTCGGTTAAATCATTTGATTTCGCGACCGTTCCATTGAGAAAAACCTTAGTTACACTTTCACCAAAAGATGTAGCCAAACTACCGTTCGGATAAAGTAAGCTAATTTTTGATTGGTTCGTTATATTTAAATTTGTGACACTTTTTGGAAAAATAATTTTTTCGTTCGGAAGTATTACTGTATTTTTTTGAAGTGTAAAAAAATTATTATCAGCCTGCAAACGCCACCATGATAAATTTAATTCTCTGTTCGTTCTGTTGTATAGTTCTATAAAATTTTTATCTGCATCTCTACCAACATTTGATATAACAATATCAGCAGGAAGTGCTGTAACATTTATTCTGTCGGTTACAGAATATTCACCAGAGCTAGCTTCTAAAAAAACTACATACTTACCGGGATAATTATAGGAGTGCATTATCTTTTTACCTTTTTGAAAGGAACCATCACCAAAATTCCATGTAAATAATGCATTTTCAATCGGTTCATCATTAAGACCGATGGCTTTCGCATCAAAAATTGTATCTGCGCCGACAATAACCGTTCTATCTTCGCCTGCATAGGCAAAAATCTGTGGATCAAAAGCAGGAGATGTAAAATTTTGTTGTTGTGTTGTTTGAGAATTGTTTGTGACTGTTGTTGTCGCTTGTCCTGAAGGACTTGGGGGCGTAGATGAAGGTACCGAAGTAATTTCTGAACTTCCCAATGTTGGGTTTCCCGCTTTCCATCCAGAATTTGTTTTTTGTAATGTGTTTCCGTCGCCGGCTCCCCCCATTTCTTTATTATATAAAACTTTATCTATTTGATTATTTTCTTTATCTAAAATCAAAATTTCTCCTGATATATTTTTCAAACTCATGACAGTGTCTATAACTGTACCCGTATAACTTAAATTTTCTGGAATAAATAAATTTGCATCGCCGGAAAGAACCGCATATTCATTTGATTTTAAAATTAATGAACCTCTTCCACCATTTTTTGGTGGTTCATTTAATATATGATTAGTAACTCCATCGCCATCATTAAATTTCCAACCAGCTAAATCAACCTGCGCGTTTCCAGAATTAAAAATTTCAACCCATTCCCTCCCTGTATCAGAACCTTCAGCTAAGTCATACATTATTTCAGTAATAACAATCTGCCCATGTGCGAAGATGGGCAGAAAAATAAATATAATTAAAGCCGTTTTTAGAAAGTTACAACAAGTTTTCATCACTTAAATTTTAGCATTAGAAATAAATTTTTAAAAATTCCAATAGTGGAAAATTTCTATTAATTTTATGAAATGAGTATTTTCGTATTTAATTTTTAATTTTCGGTTTTTACAGTTAACTGTAATTTTTGACTTATTTATTTTAAATTTTTCGTTCTTAATTCTCACTCTTTACAGTTAACTGTAATTTTTAATCCTTCACCTCTTATATATCATTCTTTTTATTTTGTTCTACTTTTTACAGTTAACTGTAAAAAGTTGTTCCTAAAAAAATAAAAAAGTACTACGTCTCATTTTATTTCGGCTCTGTAGCTTTATAAAAACCCTTCCACCTTCCTTTTCCTACCTTGGGTGGCATCCTCATTTCTAAAAGAGTTTCAATATATGACCAGAATGGGTTATCTTTTATTTTCTTATTTATAAGTGAACCTTTCGGTATTTGATCTATTATAAAACCATATTCTCCATCATCCATCTTTTCCGAAATTTTATATATTGTTGTCATGCTTAGTTTGAGTGTTTTTTGTATAACAAAAAAATCATATCCGTACTTTATCATTACTATAACAGCAAACCTTTTCGCTATCATAATTTTTTCAGATTCAGTAAACAGTCCGTCTAAAAACATTTTTGTTTTCCCGGGATTGTCCAGTTTGGAAATATAATTTGTTAATTGGTCACAAATCGCCACAAAAACTTTGTCCTTTAATTTTTTCTTTGAAATATTTGTCATATTTTATACCAGTTTTTAAATAAATTTTTACAGTTAACTGTAATTTTGGGCTTATTTTATTTTAATTCTTAATTTTTAATTCTTGATTCTTTTTTACAGTTAACTGTAATTTTTGTCCCTCGGTTTTTGATTTTTGGTTTCTTTATTTTTTTATTTCTTTGTTTTTTGCTCTTGGTTTTTGATTTTCTTTTTTACAGTTAACTATAATTTTGCAATCTATTTATTTTTAATTCTTAGTTTTTTACGCTTAACTGTGATTTTTAACTCTCCGAGTTTATCTATGGTTTTTGATTTTCTTTTTTACAGTTAACTGTAAAATTTCTGCATGAGAAAAAGATTGAATGTTAGAATAATGCTTATTATTCTCCATAAACCCAATTCAAAATTGAATAATTAGAGTGTGGAGCTGGAGATAAGTTGGTTTTAAAATAATTTCTAAAGTCATTAATATCATTACTACCCTGTCTAATTTCATATATTGCAATAAATATTCTATCCTCATTATTCAAACTTAATACACCCGCATCATTTTCAGGACTTTCAACAATTGTCGTTATGTGATTCTTAAGAGAATGACCATTAACGATGATTGAATTGCCGACTTCTCCTTTATAGATATCTCCGTATGTGGAAACAGTCCTAAAACTTGGAAAAATGTATGTGCATACTCCCTGTGATGGTTTGTATGTCATTCCCTCTTGGAATGTATTAACATAAGGTCCGCAGTAATAACCAATTCCACTACTGGAAACATTCGCACTGTTTCTTGTTAGTGGAGTTCCATTTATTAAACCATTATTTGCGTTTGTGCCATTCTTTTTATATGTATTATTTGAATTCCAATTTGTACTGATTGTTCCACTTATGTCCGGATTTATTCTTTCCATTGTTTTGTAATCAGCCGATGCAGTTCCTGCACACCAACCACCTCCACAATCTACAAGATTTGGAGTTTTATCAACGGTCGTTGTCGCCGTTCCGGTTGAATAAACGAGAGATAGAACTTCGCCCGAATTCCCAAGTCCAGAACCGCTCAAGCCACTAAATGGCGTAACCAAATTTGCAACAACGTTAACAGTTGTATCATCTGTTCTTTCAATTAAATAAAATGAATTTGCTAAAATTGTTCCTGAAAGATTTATATACGGAGTTCCGTCTTCTGCAAAAATTACAAATTCAGACATTTTAATTTCCTGCGAACTTCTGTTATATAATTCAATCCACTCATCGTTTTCAAGAGTAGCTGAGGTCCCCGCCCAAGCTATTTCATTTATTATTACGGGCATATTTATTGTTGTCTTTACTTGTTTTACATCTGAATATCTTTCATTGCCCGCCCTATCAACCGCTCTCACTTTAATTTCACTCTGTGAATTTTCTGGAATTGTTATTTCCGTTGTGGTTGCAGTAGTGGTTGTTGCTAAAACATTATTTAAATAAACTTCATAGTAAGAAATATTTTGTTCGTTGGAATTCCATACTGGATTTATTTTTGTGGTTGGGATTAAACACTCGCTCCCATTTGTACTTATTGAATGTCCGCATTCGGTTATACTAAATGCACTAAAAATCGGACTTTGTGTATCAACAAAAACTACAAACTCTGTGACGGTAGATGTTGAATAACTTGTATTACTTGAAACAAAATTTATTGTTGTTGTCCCTTCTTGAAAACCAGAAAGCGACATTGACCAGTTTTCATTTCCATCGGCTGTGGTTGTAGATGTTGAAAAATCGTTTGATATTAAAAGTGTTGACGACGCAATTCCTGAAAATGTAATTGAATTTGTCGCGGACGTGTATGGATTTACTGCTGGTGTTGAAATAATAGGTTTTGGTAGATTTTGGACTATAACTCTTCTCGTGATTTCGTTTGCCGTGAGTCCTCCTGAATCCATAACATTATATGAAATTGTGTATGTTCCGACGGTTGCTGTATCGACTGTTCCTGTTTTAACAATGTTAGCTGTTATACCACCATCTTCTGTATCTGAAGCTGTGGCTCCAGCGTCTGTGTATGTATCACCTTTTGTAATTGTCATTTCTGCACTGCCAGTAAGTGTGATCGTGGGATATGTATTTTGTCTTGAATTACCACCTCCGGCTCCTCCGCCACCAAATCCGGGACCATATTTTGGAGTAATTGGTGCTGGTTCCTGAACATTATATTTAATAGTGCTGTCCGGTATGTTTGGTTGTTGATTTGTTTCCGGTGTTGTTGTAATTGTAGTTTGTATTTCATCTACAACAGAATTATTTTGTTCTTGATTATTACTTTCTTGATTTATTACAACATTATTATTAACAACAGGTTGGACCGTGGAATAAACTTCATTGCTTTTTTGCTTCGTTGCTCCGTTGCTTTCTTGAGTAACCCCGACACTAGCCGACTGATACAATCCAGCCCCAAATAATTTCTTTATTGAGTCCCTGTTTTTATTGAACAAAGCCATTGTATCCTCTTCTTCTCTCACTTTTTCAAAGAAAAGTGAAATAACTCCTGACGCATGAAGAACTGCCTGTTTTGAAAGATGGGACCAGTTGTCAGAAAGAATTAAATCTCCGTCGTCATCTAAAAAATATATGTTTGTATCTTTGTTTGAGAAAAAAGAAATTTTATTTTCTATACCTATTACTCTGGAAACATCACCTTTTAAATTTTTATATCCAAATGTAATCCCTGTATCTAAATCCTTCTTTTCAAAATCTATTTTTGGTTCAATATATTTTTTATCATTTATAGTATCTCCACTAAAAAAATTGTTGTTTGAATAATTAGCCAAACTAGAAAAATAATCAAAAAGTGAAGAAAGTTTTTTTGACTTTTCTCCACTTTTTACTAATTCTCCTGAAATATCACTTATTGTTTCACTATCATATTTTGTTGTATATGTTTCATAATAATCTCCATTCAAATGCTGGTCATCTCTCGTGTGAGCCGGGACAGCCATATCTTCAACCAAATGAAGAATATTGCCTAATGTTTCTAGGCCTCTTTGTTTGTCTCCATTAACATATTCGTAAACAGCCCTATCAAAAGAATAATCTGAATTTGAGCTAAAAAAAGACATCAGTTTAGATAAAAGAGCATATTGTGGACTTAACATTGCCTGTGCTTTTGTATTTTCAGCCCATTTATATGCTGGAAGAAATTCACCCCACAATCCTTTGTTGTATATTGGGTCATAAAAATGATAAACAGATCTATAAAATGGCTCGTCTTCTTTTACACTCCCTAAAAGAATTTTTTCTTTATCTTCGTTTGAAATTTTCTTATTATTAATTTCGTTATAGAATTCTATAGTTTCGTTTGTTATTGCCTTGTGTGTTACTCCATTATATGAATAAACACCGTTTATAAAAACGAAATTTGCTAAAAATATTATTATCAGAATTACAAACTTTCTATTTTCCATATATTAGTTGATTCATTTAAAGCAAAATCAATTATAAACCCAGGCTGATCTTTTTCTTTCAGAATTCTAAATCTATGAGTATTTAATGAATCATTGTAGGTTTTTTCTGTATTTCCAGTTAAATAGTAATCCATTAACCTGTCCGCTCCTCCACTTTCTATCCCTTGTTTCAAGCTATCTACCATTTCCTTCTGTTTATCCAAAACAAAATATTTTGAGGCGAGTTCGGTATCGCCTTTTTTGAGTGCATCTACAAACAAACCAAGTGTTTCTTCTGGTGTTTTGCCACCATACGTATCTCTACTTTGTGCTTGTTTATATTGTTCAACATAGTCCAAATAATCCTGTGGGGATGTAAAACTGTCTTTATCTCTCACAACAAATTCTTTAACAGCTCCTTTTGTGGCAAAATTCGAAAGAAATACTATTCCTACAATAATAATTATTATCACTCCAAAAAATAAAAAAAATTTTTGATTTTTATCCATGTTTAATTTTGCTTGCCCTGTGAAATATTTTTATTTCACGGGGTGAATTTAAAAAATATTAATAAATAAATTTTACTAATCATGGAGTTTATTATCAAATATTTTTTTGATAACTAGTGGATAACTTTTTTTACACTAAATGTCCCTATAGGGACATTTAGTGTAAAAATAAAAAAGGAAATCGCCACATTGAAGTCAGACTTCAATGTGGCGATTTGGTAAAAAAAATTAAAATATTATTTTTCAATTTTTAAAATTCCTCGTAAAACATCTTCTGGAATTTCTTTTTGTTCAGTGTCTTTTGGTATTTCTGTTTTAGCAGTCGCTTCAGTTGGTTTGTTTTGAACAGCGTCAATAGAAACTGGTGGATTTTCTTTTACTGCTTCTTTTTCGAATAATTCTTTCTCTTTTTTATAATCCTGTTCAATTGTGTTTTGTGTAGTTTCTGTTGTATTAGTATTTGTTTCTGTGTTTGTAATACTCTCATCAATAGTTAGTATTTCCATTTGTTCCATTACCATTAACACCGCCGGAAGCCAAAGCTTCGCCGTTCTTTTTAGTTTCACTTAAAATTTCACTCAACGCCTCTCTCAACGCGAAAACATTTTCTTCGGACATTTTTTTCTTCCTTTCAACTGGTTTTTTTGCATCTTCGGCTGGTTTCAAATAATTAAGCGCTATCGCCTTTCTAAATTCTTCTTCGTTGCTTTGTGTTTTGAATGGTTTATGAAAATTATTCCCCTGAAAACCATCTCGACGTGTATTATTTCGTTTAAAATCATTTCTTTCTATTGGGTTTCTATTTTCGGACTTATTTTCAATTTTGGGTTCAACTTTATTTTCTATTTTAGTTTCTGGCTTAACTTCCGACTTAGTTTCACTTTTATAATTAGGAAATTTTCCTCTTTGAAGATTATTAACTGGTACAGAATTTTGAGTTTTGCTGTTTACAAAACCATTTTTATTACTTTCAGTTGTTTTATTATTTACAACTTCACCAACATTTTTACTAGCCCCGTTGGTTGAGCTACTTTTTTTCTCTGATTTGTTTGTATTTGTGTGCCATTCAATAATGTATTTTTCAACTTCAGCACGTGGCCTAGCAAATCTTTTTCTTGAGTTTTCAATTATTCTTTCTTTGTAAGAAACGGGTGGCGCTGGTATTGGTGGTAATGTTCTTGCAGAAAATGGCTGTGAGCTTATGCCATCTATCAACAACTTAATATAAATCTGCGCAAACCCAAGATTAACCAAATCTTCTGGCGTAAACTGCGGGGCAAACTCTTTTTCCAATTCATTTGCGTCATTTGCACCTATACGAAAAACTATCATAGTCCCTACGTTACCAAACACAGCTGCTTTTACTTCATCTTGCATTTGTTCTATGTACTGATGTGCAATATTTAAATTTAATTTATATTTTCTCGCTTCTGACAAAATGTCTGCGAACGATTCATTGGCAAATGATTGAAATTCGTCAACGTGAAGATAAAAATTTGGAAGTTTTCTTAATTCTTCTTGTGAAGCATCTGCACGAGACATTGATGCCAAATAAATTTTTGTTATTAACATACCGCCCAAAAGATTTGCGTTTGCTTCACCCACTCTTCCCTTTGATAGGTTTATAATTACTATTTTTTTATTATCTTCTATATCTCTAATATCAAAACTCGAATGTGGTTGCCCTATTATATTTCTTATAAGTGGATTAGAAATAAACTGACCAACTTTGTTTTGTATAGCGGCACCAGCTTCTTGCATATATCTTTCACCATATTTTGCAAATTCATCCTGCCAGAATGCTTTTACAGAAACATCTGTGACATTATCAACGACCATTTTTCTATAATCTTTGTCAGCTAACATTCTATTTACTCCCAAAAGAGTAGCATCTGGATATTCCAAAAGTGCTAAAAGAATGTTATTCAAAATATATTCCATTCTCGCAGACCATGCATCAAGCCAAATCTTTTTAAATGCACTCATCAGGCCGTTGGCAACAAGATGTCTTTTATCAATACCAACATCCTCCATCACATTGAATGAAACCGGATATTCCAAATCGAAAGGAGCAAAATAAAGAACATCATCAATTCTGCTTTCTGGAACATAATCAAGAAGTAGTTCTGCTGATTTTCCGTGCGGGTCGACAAAAGCCATTCCATTACCATTCTGGATATCTTGAATCGCCATATTTTCTAGTAGAGTAGATTTTCCTGTTCCTGTTTTTCCTATGACATAAACGTGTCTTATTCTGTCTGCCTCTTTTATGCCAAATTTAGTTTTGTTATTTCTGTAATCCGTTTCAGCAAAATATGTAATTTTATCTCCATTTGCCATTGTGTTAATTATAGAATGTTTAAAGAAATAAAAAAAGCCGTTCTGTGTCTCAGAACGGCTTGTTACAATTATGTTGAAAACCTCAAGTCTACATATGCCTTTGAAAATGTCTTTTCTACAAAAAATTTAAAAATTTTTAAACTTATAAAAGACATTAGAAAAATTCCCAATGCATATATTACAACTATTATGCAGATTAAAAAGGTAGACATGTTTTCCGCTTTTGTTGTTAACATGTTTGGATAAATAGAATAGTACACGATTGATACCAGTGTTATTCCTAAAAAAAATCCAATCGCAAGAGATATCATTGGGAGCTCTTCAAAATTATCAGAAATCAAATAATCTTGAAGCCCTTTTTTGAACTTTCTTTTTTTAGAATATATCCAATATATTCCTATTAGTTGCAGAAATATACAACATGCAACAATTACTAGAATCCCAGATTGAAGTTCGTGAGTAAACACTTTTACCTCCTATTTTTTACTTATTATTGAACTAATTTTCGTATATATTATATATTATTCAATAATTTTGTCAAATTTATTTCCAATCTTCAGTGACGTCGTATCTCTGCTATCGCGGAGATACGACGTCACTTCTGTTTTTGTGATTTAATATCTTAGTGTTTTAAGAAAAAACACTGCGGATTCAAAATCTCAAAATTTGAATAAATCCCTAACACTTTTCTTAAGAACCTCCCCCAGAGATTCTTAAGTTAGAGATTTTGAATTTAGTGATTTTATTCTTTGAGTAAGGCCGATTCTGTATAGGTGTTCGCTGCGTCCCAAAGCATCCAACTCGTTAAACCAGAATCATATGTGGCCTGCATTTGTTTTCTAACCATTTCTGGAGTATACGTAGCACCTAAATCAAAATCTTGAAGCCATGGACGAAGTTTTTTTACACTTTGACTTGTTGTTTTATTAAACATAGGACTTGTGGTTGCAATCCCAACATTATCAAGTGCAACTGCACGCTTAACCGCAAAGTCCATTGAATATTTAACTACCTCGTAGGGATATGCTGCTGGGTTAGAAAGACCTATGAAAGTTTTAGGATAATGAGATGGATAAACCATTGGCGCAACATAATCAAAATATGGCAACGCTCTTTCCAAAACCTGCCCTATGTTTAAATCATCAGAATTTGTTGTAACCATGCCAAATAAATCTGCAGACAAAGTTACACCAGTTCCTTTAAATTTACTCGAAAGATATCTGAAAAAATCTTCCATTATTTTTGCTTTGCCAAGATTTGGGTCTGCTAAAATTTTTTGTTCACTAAATGGGTAACTTATGTCTTTCATATTTCCGTCCGAAGGAAATCTAATATAATCAAAATTTAATTCATCAAATCCAACTCTATAACTTTCTTTGCCAATCGAAATAACATAATCCCAAACTTTCTTTGAACCCGCGTCCAACCAACTTATTCCTTTGTAGTCCTTCCAAATAGAACCGTCACTCGCCTTTTTAACAGCAAGTTCTGGGAATTTAGAGACAAACTGTGGGTCTTGAAAAACAGAAATCCTTCCTATCACATAAATATTTTTCTCATGTAAAATTTTTATAAAATCTTTTACATCTGCAATTCTTTTTTCGGACGAACCAACTTCTTTCAAAATAGGGTCTTCGACTTCAAAAGAAATCTTTCCTGTGTAATCCTTTATATCAATAACAACAGAATTTATTTCCGTTCTATCAATAATATCAATTACTTTTTTTCTAATACTTGGAGTTCCAGCAACCCAACTTGTCATATATAAAGCTTTAACCTGTTCTGGGGTTTTGATGTGAGTAGCAACAAAAACATTTTTTTCGGCTTCTGTTTTTTTGTCTTTTTCTCTAATAGAAATACCCACAGCATCATTTGTGCTGTATTTTGTATATGCAAAAAGAGGAACAACAAAATATATTACGGCAAAAATAAAAAACAAAAAAACCAGAAATATTAAAAGTCGGTTTTTGGGGATGGACTTATTTATATTTTTAAATGACATTTTATATCTTACTATTCAGTTCTTTAATTATTTTCTTCTTCTATTTGTTCGGACGGCTTTTCTTTTTTTTCTTTTACCTTTAAAGAGAAAGCGTCTTTGTTTTTGTGCAACCTAGTTTTCATTTTTTCAATTCTAACACCAATTAATTTAGCAATCATATCGTTAAGTGTTCTTTCAGAAAAAAATGCAGAGAGCATAACCCAGAGCCCCAAAATGATTGTGAAAAAGAATTTCCACCCAGCTGGAATACCCAAAAGTGGCACAAGAAAAATAATAATACCGAGGGTTATAAATAATTTTCTTTTTTTCTGCATATTGTATACATTATACACTACAAAAGATAATTTCCCACATTATTTTTCTGGAACAATAACAACAAATTCCCCCTTTATTTTGTCCAGATTTTGTTCAAAATATTTCAATAATTCTTCTCCTGTTCCCGAAATTATTTGTTCATAAATTTTTGTTAGTTCACGAGCTAAAATAATTTTACGTTCATTACCTAAATGTTGTTTTAAAGATTCTAGCGTTTTTAAAATACGATGCGGGGATTCATAAAACGCAACTGTTCTTTTTGATTCTGAGATTTCTTTAAACAATGTTTCTCTTCCTTTTTTGTGTGGTAGAAATCCCAAAAATAAAAAATCTGATGCAGGAACACCTGCGCCAGAAAGAGCTGAGATAACTGCGCTTGGTCCGGGTATTGGAATAATTTGTATATCTTCTAAAAATTTTTCTTTAATTTTCGAAACAAGGAGTGAACCGGGGTCAGAAATACACGGCGTCCCTGCATCAGAAACAAGCGCCAATATTTTTCCTTCATCAATTAAATCTAAAATCTTATCAATTTTTGCCAACTTACTTTGAGAATGATAACTCATTGTTGGAGTTTTGATTTCGTATTTATCAAGTAGTTTTTTAGTAACCCTTGTGTCTTCACACAAAACCAAATCAACCTCTTTTAGTATACGAATCGCTCTAAGAGTTATATCCTCAAGATTTCCTATTGGTGTGGCTATCACATAAAATTGTTTCATTGTCTTTTAATATAACATTTTAAAATAGTTTTGATAAATTATGAAATATAAATAAAAAAATTACCACGGAATAAATCCGTGGCAAAAATTATTTTTTAGATAAACGCTTGTAAAAAATATTAGCTGCGTAATCTTCTTCACCGGGTGAACATTTTTGAATCAAAAATTTTCCTAGTTTATATTTTTTTGATCCAAAAATATAAGCAGAGTCATAACTTTCAAAATCTCCACGCACCCTATTCCCAAATATGAGAAGATACCTACCGTTGTATTTTTTGACAAGTTTCGTCTGGTTTCTAAGATAAAATTCAAATTCTATCTTTAAAGCATTTCGTGCCATTTTTCCTCCTCAGAAATTGTGGTTTTTAAAAAAATAAATTCAAAATTTGAAATAACCTACCATCTGAAATAGAATGGTATACTTATATTTTATTTTAATCAAGTTTTTAAAACATTAGTACCTGCCGTTGTTTCTATTCTAATATACAACAATTCGTTTGAGTCGTTCTGGTATATGCTTTATTCCACAACTGATTGGAATGAATTAATTAATGTTCTGGAAGAAAATTCTATTGTTTCGGAGGGTAATTCCGTACATACACTGATTGTTTAATGCAAAAAAGAGCGAATTTATATTCGCTCTTTCTTTTATTTTTATCTCAACTATTCAATTATTTAATTAAATTAGAAAATCGTTTCCTTATTCTCTTATTCGCACGAATAAGAGAATAGATTATTTTTATGATTTAGTGATTTAGTGATTTCCTATCGATGTGGCAATAATATAAAATTTGATCATATTTTTTAGTTTTTATCATCTGCCAAAAACTCATATATACAAATCGTAGCGGGAACAGCAAAAATTAAAAACAAAAATTCCTCAAGTGCAAACCCAACTCCAAATATTTCTACCCAACCTATATTCATTCCTTTTACAAATCTCCAATGCCCCAGGTGAACCGCAAGTACTTCATAAATAACGGAAACAAAGAAAAACCAGAATCCTTGAATGGAAATTTTTTTAATCAAAGAAGGATAATTCCAACACATCAAAATTATTGGGATGAGAAAAAATATTATTAAACCTACAATATAAAAATTCTTAATTACCAATAATTCTCTATTTGTAATGTATATAAAAGAAAAAAGAAAAATTAATAAAATTGATGCATAAACCCAAAATTTTAAATTTTTTGATATTTTTGTTTTATTTTTGTCTTTGTCAAAAAAATATTCATAAAAAATAGTTATAAAATAGAAGTAGATGAACCCCCAAATAAAAATATCTAACGGATATGCATTAAGAATTGTTATCCCCAAAGAACCATTTTCATACCAACAACCACTCACATTGCATATATAATCAAACACAAATGCCATAGGAAAAGAAAAGGCGATTGAAAATAACGCTGATTTTTTTATGGAGGTTTTTAGCTTAAATGATAAGAAAACAGAAGGAATACCAAAAAGTAATATCACGGTTTCAAGATACCCGAGTTTAAATTGATAAACAACAAAAGTAAAAAATAAAAATGCTAATGTAATATAAAATAAATCTTTCTTTTTTTCTTTGTTCATTTTTTAATACTCATTTAAATTATATCACGATTCGTTTGAGTCGTTCTGGTATATGCACTAAAATTTCATAAGGAATAGTAGCACATTTTTGAGCGATTTTTATAACAGAATTTTCATCTGCACTTTTAGAACTTATGATTACAACTTCGTCTCCTATTTTTACTTGTTCAATATCTGAAACATCAATCGTTGTTATGTTCATACTAACCATGCCTAAAATTGGACAAAATTTGTTTTGAATTTTTAAAAAACCATTATTTGAAAGTCGTCTATCAACTCCTTCATAATACCCAACTGGGACTGTTGCAATTTTCATATTTTTTTCTGCTGTAAATGTTGTGTTGTATCCTATTTTATCGCCTTTTTTTATTTCTTTAATTGAACTAATTACTGATTTCATTTCTAAAACTGGTTTTAAATTTAATCTATCATCTAAACTTGTATTTATTCCATATAGTCCTATTCCCAATCTCATTAAATTCGCATTTACACTATCTGCAAATAAACTACCCGCTGTTGCTGATATGTGATAATAGATTGTTTCTGGAAAATTTTTCTTCCAAATTTCAACTAGATTGTTCCATTTTTCGATCTGGTTTGTTGTGAAATCAGAATCATCGCCGTCTGCATCCGCAAAATGTGAACATATTCCTTCAATAAAAATATTTTTATTATTTTTTATTAGAATGATTGTTTTTTCTATTTCTTTATCCAAAATACCGTTTCTGTGCATTCCTGTATCAAATTTTATGTGAAAATTTGTTTTTGTTTTTAAATTTTTAGATATATTTTCTAATTGTTCGAGAGAACCGATGGTGAAAGCAATATTTTTTAATTTATTATTTAAAATATTTTCTTCTAATGAATAACCTATTATTAAAATTTCGGATTTTATTCCTTCGTTTCTTAAAATCATTGCTTCATAAAATGAATCGACAACAAGAAAAGGAATGCTTTCTGTATCTAAAATTTTTGCGATTTCAATAAGCCCATGCCCATAGGCATTACTTTTTAAAACTGGAGCGACGTCAACTTTTGTATTCAGTTTTCTAAATTCATTTAAATTATGAAGAAGATTTTCTTTATATATAAAAACCTCAACAAGTGATTTGTATCTAAATCTCTTTTCTCTTATTTTTCTGAATAGTTTTCTCATTGTGCGCGTGCCAGGACTCTCGAGCTACGCTCGCTGGTGATTTTCCCGTTTTGTTAAAACAAAACATGGAAAATCCTTTCTCGTCCTGAACGAAAGCAAAGCAGTTTGCTTTCTCACTTGCACAACTCACTTTGTTCGTTGTGCGCGTGCCAGGACTCGAACCTGGGACCTCAGTCTTATCAGGACTGCGCTCTAACCACCTGAGCTACACGCGCGTTTCTTTTGCGTGTAGCGAAGGTAATAACACCTGCCTGTCCGCCTCTGACGGAAGCTACACGCGCATTTCTTTGTTTAGAACAATAAAAATATACCAAAAAACTCGCCCCATGGCGAGTTTTTTGATTACTTCTACTGTTCACTCTACTCCACGATAACAGAATAGAGTGGATACTTATTTTTTATTTAAACACAAAAACCACCATTACAGCGGTTTCTAATTTTTTCTAATTTCATTAGAAATTAGAAATTAGTTATTGGACATTTCAAATTTAAAACTTCGTTTTAAATTTGGTAATTACCCTCTCTTTTGTTTCGTTCAACTATCAGTTTCGTATATCTGACCAAACGGATGTACTTTAGGATAGGACATCAGTACCCTTTCTGTTTGTATGTTTGTCCACTTAGAGCGGAAAACACAGAAAATCAACCCTTTAATTTTATCTCCTTGAGAGAGATAAAAGTTTTTTTTTAAAATAATCCACGACCACCTTCCGGTAGCCGTACCTTGTTACGACTTACTCCCTGTCACCGAATTTACCTTAGGCCCAGCACCACTTTTCTAAACTTTTCGTTAAACGATAGCTGTATATAAAAATTTTTTAAAAATTAAAAAAATTATATTAGCTTGCGTTTCGAAAAGTGGTGCTGGGACTTCGGGTACCCCCGGCTCCCTTGAGTTGACGGGCGGTGAGTACAAGGCTCGAGAACGTATTCACCGCAGTATGCTGACCTGCGATTACTAGCGATTCCAGCTTCATGAGGTCGAGTTGCAGACCTCAATCCGAACTAGGACCGATTTTTAGGATTGGCTCAGGATTGCTCCGTCGCGACCTATTGTATCGGCCATTGTATTACGTGTGTAGCCCAGGGCATCAAAGGGACATGCTGACCTGGCGTCATCCTCTCCTTCCTCCCAGCCCCAAAAGTACTTCGCTTCGCTAGTACTTAAAATTTAAAATTAAAAAATCAAAGTTTAAAGTTGTCATGTCCGCCGAAGGCGGACAAACTATTTTGATTGTAAATTTTTCAAAAAAAATTTACTCAACAATTTTGCATTTTGAGATTTACATTTTGCATTTAAGTATTTACGAAGTAAATACGCTTGGGGCTGGGCAGTCTCGTCTGAAATTTATAACAGACAACAAGGGTTGCGTTCGTTTCCCTACTTAAAGGAACAGCTCAAGCCACGAACTGACGACGGCCATGCATCACCTGCCTATTCGTTTAGATTTTCTGTTTCCAGAAAAACATAAAATAGGTTTCAAGCCCTGGTGAGGTTCTTCGGTTAGTATCGAATTAAACCACATAATCCACCGCTTGTGCGAGCCCCCGTCTATTTCTTTGAGTTTTAACCTTGCGATCGTACTACCCAGGCGGTTCTCTTAATGCGTTAGCTACGCCTCCCAGAGGGTCGATACTCCGGAAAGCTAGAGAACAACGTTTACGGCGTGGACTACAGGGGTATCTAATCCCTTTCGCTCCCCACGCTTTCGTGTTTCAGTGTCAGGAAATGTGCTAGTTTATTGCCTTCGCTTTTGGTGTTCCCCATAATATCAACGGATTTCACCCCTACACTATGAGTTCCATAAACCCTTCACACCCTCTAGTTGTACCGTTTCTCTTGCGTCTCTTCGGTTAAGCCGAAGGTTTTGACAAAAGACTAATACAACCACCTACACACCCTTTACGCCCAATAATTCCGGATAACGCTTGGGGCCTCTGTATTACCGCTCCTGCTGGCACAGAGTTAGGAGCCCCTTATTCATGAGGTAACGTCAATAATTTCCTCCCTCATAAAAGATCTTTACGTCCCTAAGGACTTCATCAATCACGCGATGTCGCTCCGTCAGGCTTTCGCCCATTGCGGAAGATTCTCGACTGCTGCCACCCGTAGGTGTATGGACCGTGTCGCAGTTCCACCGGTGGAGGTCAGGCTCTCACCTCTCCTAGACGTCATAGCCTTGGTAAGCTTTTACCTTACCAACTAGCTGATATCCCGCAGGCCGATCCCAAAGCGATAAATCTTTACTGAATTCTGCTTTTTAAATTTTTAAATAAAAAATCCAAAAAGCAGAATTCAGACCATCAGGTATTATCCCGCCTTTCGACGGGTTATCCCTGACTTTGGGGGTCGTTCCTACGTGTTACTACCTCGTTTGCCGTGGGTCTAAACCCACTCGACTTGCATGCCTAATCCACATCGCCAGCGTTCATCCTGAGCTAGAATCAAACTCTAATTTAAATACCTTGCGAAATTGGGCAAGCCCAAAATTCCAAGATAAAGTTGAACGAAACAAAAGAATTGATAATTTCCGTCCGAGACGGATCCGCCCCTGGCGGACAATTTTCTTGCTTCAAAATATTTCTAAAAAATAGACAGGTTTCTATATTCTTATTTCAAGGTTCTCATACTTCGGGCAACAAAAAAGCCACCTTTCAGTAAGGATGTAATTATATACATTCCATTTCAAAAGTCAAAGGAATTTGAAATGAAAACTCAAATCTCAAAACTTAGATCTCAAAACCACAACTAAAAACTAAAAATTGAAAACATCACCTAAAATAAGGACAAAAACAAATTTGACAAAATTATTGAATAATATATAATATATAAGAAAATTAGTTCAATAATAATTTAATTTCTTTGGAGGAAAAAATGAGAGTATTAAGAAATATTCAATCCATTTTGGGTTATAGGGTTTATAAAAATAACTCCGAATTTTTTATTTTGTCTTTTGTTGGTGGAACTTTATTGGTTGGTATATCTACATCTTCATTGTCATCTGGTTTTTCTTTTTATCCATTGCTACTGTTATTGCTCGGTGTAACATTATATTTTTCTTTTCTCGTCGGGATAAACAATGTGTCCCCCCAAAAAAACTGGCGTGTTGCGATTTTGAAAGCAACCCAAACACGGGAGAAATTTAATGTCCTTGGTTCGTGGGTGAGTAATGAAGTTTTTTCAAAATTTTCTGTTTTGATAATTGAAACACAGTTATCAAAAAACCCTGAAAAACTGAATGAGTTTATTCAAAAGGTCCAAAAATGCGACCAGATGAAAAAAACTCAAAAAGAAAAAAGGGAGTTACTAAAAAAACTTCCTGATGAGATAAACAAACTTGATACGGAAATTTATCTCTTAGAAAATTCTTTACTTCCATGAGTTTCAACAAAACCCCGACATTCGTCGGGGTTTTTATTTTATTTTATTTTCAGCTCTACACTCTATTCTGCGATAGCAGAATAGAGTGTAGAGTTTTGTTTTTTTAATTTTAATTTTAATTTTTATTTTTTTATGGTCGCCATATTTTAATTATTTAATAAGAAACCACATCTACGCCATGGCGTAGATGTGGTTTTATAGTTTTATTGCTTTATTGCTTTATTGTTTTCTTGTTTTAGTGTTTTTATGATTTAGTGATTTGGTGATTTAGTGATTTGGTAATTATAAGTATTCAAACTCCTTAAACACATCTTCAAATAAAGAAATAACTTTTTTTGCTTCTCTTTGCGTTATTGTAAAGTTTGAACCTTCGTGAGCAATAGAATTACGAAATTTATGTGCCTCCCACGCTTTATCTATTGTGTTAAAATCACTTTTCTCAACAGCTTTTAATTTTTCACCAATGTTTTCTTGTTGATATCCAATTTTTGTTAACATCTCACCAAGGATTATATCTGCTTCAAGAATTGCCAATTTCCAATCATTTTCATTATTAGAATCTATGTGTCTTTTTATTTGTGCCCACCTTTCATTTGTCGGATTTCCCTGAAAATCAAGAAGTGTTTTTTCGGTTAATTCATTCAATCTTGCTTCCTCTTCTGTTCTTATTTGTTTTATTCTATTAACACAGTAAACAATTCCATAAAGAAGCGCCAAAGAAAAAACCACAGCGAGTATTTTATAAACTCCCCAAAACTTCAAAAAATATTCATAGGCAATTTTATAATGTTCTGGATCAAAAAAGATACTATATATTATCCTAAAAATATATTCTATGTTTATAAAATCAATTGATTGCATCCCGATTAGAAGCAAGTTGTGGTCGTTAAAAACCAAAAACTTACCAAATTAAACTTATAAAAGTATCTCATAAAAAAAATTTAAACAATTTATCTGCAAACGACCACAGCTTCTAACGGGATTTGCAAAACTATATAAATATTATACAACTTATCTTTATTTTTCTCCAAGAAAATTTTTTGCTATTTCAAACAAAACATCTTCTTCCATTTGTGGAGCAATTATTTGTAACCCGAGAGGAAGCCCGCCATCAAAACTTCCATCCTCTTTTTTATTTGAAGGAATTGAAATTGCCGGAATGCCTGCAAGATTTGCAGAAACAGTAAAAATATCCTCTAAATACATCCTCACTGGATCGTTTACTTTTTCTCCTATTTTGAAAGCAGAACCTGTTGTTGTTGGTGTTATTATCACATCCACTTCTTTAAATGCACTTTTAAAATCTTCTCTTATTAAATCCCGAACATCCTGTGCCTTATTATAGTAAGCATCATAATACCCCGCCGATAAAACATACGTCCCAAGAATTATTCTTCTTCTGACCTCTTTACCAAAACCAACACCGCGAGTTTTTAGATAGTCATCAATACCATTCTCACCGTCTTTGTGTAAACCATATCTAACTCCATCAAATCTCGCCAAATTTGCAGATGCCTCCGCTGGAAGAGTTACATAGTAGGCCGAAATCGCATATTTAACATTTGGGAGTGATACTTCTTTTGTTTGATAACCAATGGCTTCTAATCTTTTTATAGATTCATTAAAATTATTCTTTGCAAAATTATCCATTCCTCCGATTTCATTAACAAAACTAGGTACTCCAATAATTCTTGCCCTGTTAAATAATTTCACCCCTAGTGAAATTCCCGCTTCGCGGGATTTAACAGGGTAAACTTTTTTGCTTTCTTGAATAGTCGTGCTATCTAAATCATCTCCTCCCTTTATTGTATTAAAAATAATTTCAACATCGCTGGTTGTTTTTCCTATTGGCCCAATTACATCAAAAGAAGACCCGAGCGCTATCAAACCATTTCGTGACACAGAGCCATATGTTGGTTTTAAACCAACTAAACCACAAAAAGAAGACGGTTGACGAACTGAACCACCTGTGTCTGAACCCAGAGCTCCAAGACAACTATTCATAGCAACAGCCGATGTAGAACCTCCAGAAGAACCTCCCGGGACTCTTTCTAAATCTAATGGATTTCTTGTAACTCCAAATGCAGAATTTTCTGTTGAAGAACCCATCGCGAATTCGTCCATATTTGTTCTTCCTAAAAACACTGCGCCTGCATCTTTGAGTTTTTTTATAACAGTTGCGTCATATGTTGCTGTATAATTTTCTAAAATTTTTGAACCCGCAGAAGCTTTTTGTCCTTTTATTAAAATATTATCTTTTATTGCTAAAGGAATACCTGTGAGCTCTGTATATTTTCCTTCTTTTATTTTTTTATCGGCATCATTTGCTCGTTCGAGAGCATTTTTTTCAAATACTTCAAGATATGCGTTTATATCTTTATTTTTTTCTTTTATAACATTCAAACATTCTTTGGTTAATTCTTCCGAAGAAAAATCGCCTTTTATTAGATGCTGATGAGCAGTTTTTATATTTAAATTTTTTAAATCTATCTTCATAATTTTATAAAATCTTTTTTACCTTAACATATCCATTTTCTTTATTTGGCGCTTCGTTTAACAAATCACTGCTAAATTCCCCACCCTCGTGGGGATTTTCATCTTCTCTCATTATATTTATTAAAACTTTATCTGCGTTCATCTGCGGTTCTTTATCTGCGTTAATCTGCGTTATCTGCCCGACATAATCAAGAATTGAATTTATATCTTTGCCTAAATCACTAAGTTCCCCCTCGGATATTTCAATCCTCGCAAGTTTTGATAATTTTTTTAATTCTTCGCCAGAAATCATGACATTATATTAACATTTTTATGCTACTTATATAAACATTGACCTACAAAAATATTGAGTGTATGTTGTAATAAGAATAAACCAGTTTTTTAAAAAAAAGGAGAATTTCAAATGAAAAAAGAAAAGCTTGTTAGAAGTGTGACAATTCTAGGACTTTTATGTGGTCTCATAATTCACTTCTGTTTTTATTCGAATTTAATTTTCGAAAATATCAAACCACCATTCACATTATTTCAAGAAATAATTTTTGGATTGCTTTTTATTTCGGGGATCGGAGTTTTTTTCGGAGAAATAACAGAATCACTTGTTCGTAGATTAAACGAACATGGGGCTATTTGTAATATTTCTTTGGGATTACTTATCTCTTCATCTTGTTTGTTTGTGGTTTTTGTTTTCGCTGGAATAAATTTTAATGAATATTTTCAATTCAAAAATTATCTCCTAGAAAAAATCGCAATTCTGTGGGTATTTTTTAATTTGTGGCCACTTTTTATTTATATCTGGTCACGAAAAACAATTTTCGAGAAAAAGTGTCCTTGATTGAATTAGGTCTGCCAAACTGGCAGACTTTTTTTTACTAGTTATTGAGTAGTTTCAAAAAATCCTCTTCACTTAAAATTTTAATTCCCAGTTCTTTTGCTTTATCATATTTAGAACCTGGGTCATCGCCTGCAACAACATAATCAGTATTTTTTGAAACAGAAGAAGAAATATCTCCACCGAATTCACGAATTTTTCCTTTTGCATCATCCCTAGACATTGTTGAAAGAGACCCTGTTAAAACAAATGTTTTTCCGATAAATTTTCCTTGTATTTTTTTAATTTTTAAATTTTCAATTTCTATATACTTAAGCAATCTCTCAACTAAATCAAAATTATTCTTATTTTTAAACCATTCGTATATTGATTCTGCTGATTTTTCACCGATACCATAAACACTTTGAAGATCTTCTTTTTTTGTTTTTATTATTTTATCTAAACTACCAAATCCCTGTGATAGAACATTTGCTGTTTCTTCCCCTATAAAATCTATGGACAAAGACGTTAAAAATCTTGCAAGAGTAATTTTTTTTGCTTTATTTATGGACTCAATTAGATTATCAACTGATTTTTCGGCAAATCTAGGCAGTTCTAACAAATCCTCCTTTCTTAATTTAAAAATATCATCGAAGGAATTAATTAAACCATTTTCCATTAATAAATCTACAATTTGAGGTCCCATTCCGTCGATATTGAAACATTTTTTTGAAACAAAATAATGTATTTTTTTAGAAAGTAATGAAAAAGAGTTTTTATCAATACATCTGTAAGCAACTTGTCCTGGAATTTTTTCAATTTTCCCATCTCCACCACAACCAGAAATTTTTATTGGAAAAATAAATGGTTTTGAATCTTTTTTTCTTAAATCCAAAACAACAGAAACTATGTCGGGGATAACATCCCCCGCCTTTTGTATAATCACGGTATCTCCAATTCTGGTGTCCAATCTTTTTATTTCATCTTCGTTGTGAAGGGTCGCCCTGGATACAACAGACCCGGCTATTCTGACTGGTTCCAAAACCGCAACAGGAGTTATAACCCCCGTTCTTCCAATTTGAAAAATTATATCTTTAATAACTGTGGTGGTTTGAATTGCTGGAAACTTGTAGGCAACGCCAAATCTTGGTGATTTAGCCGTGTATCCAAGAGCTTTTTGAATTTCGTTATTATTGATTTTTAAAACAATTCCATCAATCCCATAATCTTCACTGTGTTTTCCTTTTGACCATTCTTTATAAAAATCTTCAACTTCATCTATATTTTTACAAAGTTTAAAGTTTGGATTCACATTAAAACCCAGTTCCTTCAAAAATATCAACTCCTGCTGCTGTGTTCTGGTTTTATTATTTTCATCTGCGTTCATCTGCATGTTGTCTATGTCGTATGTAAAAAAATCAAGATTCCTTTTGGCAACTATTTTAGAATCAAGTTGTCTTATTGACCCAGCGGCTGCATTTCTAGAGTTTGCAAAAAGTTGTTCATTTTCTTTTTTTCTTTCTTTGTTTATTCTTTCAAGTTCTTTTTCCGACAACCAACATTCTCCAACAACAGTAATATTTATTGGCAATTTAAGTTTAAGAGGAATATTTTTTATGGTTTTTATATTTTGAGTTACATCTTCACCCAAAATTCCATCGCCACGTGTAGCACCAGTTTTCAAAATTCCATTTTCATAGGTAAGAACAATTTTAAGACCATCTATTTTTAGTTCACAAAGATATTCTAAGATTAAATCCTGTTTTATTTCCTTTGTGATAAATCTTCTTATTTTTTCATCCCATTTATTTAATTCTTCAAAATTAAATATATTATCAAATGACCATTGCTTTGTTTTATGTTTTATTTTTTTAAATTCATCCAATGGTTTTGAACCAATTCTCTGGCTTGGACTTAATTGAGATTTAAATTGAGGATATTTTTCTTCAAGAATAACAAGCTGTCGCATCAAAGAATCGTATGCTTCGTCAGAAATTTCTGGAGTATCTTTTTCGTGATACAAACGCAAATGGTGATTGAGTGTTCCCCTCAATTTTTCTATTTCGTCTAATATTCCACCCTCTTTGCTTCCTTGTTTTCTTGCTTTCTTGCTTTCTTGCATTTTAATAACTTATTCTCATCCCTCTTTCCACCCTTCGTGGGTTTTCAACATTACATGTGTTATACCCCCTAGATTCAATTATTGTTCCACTTCCAGACTTATCAACCGTTACAGTTGCACAAAAAGGCTCTGGAGAGAAATCTATATTGAATGTTGAGATCGATGTGCCACCAACATTTTCAATTGATTTACCATCACATTCTATATTTGAAGGTGTTGTGCTCGCAAATGCATCTTTTTTTATATCCCAAAAAAGCGCACATTCCAGCCCCGTGTCCGAGGCATAGAAGGCAAACTGAGAATTTCTCCCATAGGATGTCAAAATCAATTCTTTTAGTGTTATGTTGTAAATTGAAATTCCTATAGATAACAGCAAAGAAGAAACAACGGTTGCCATCAATAGGGTAAAACCTTTTTTGCTTTCTTGTTTTATTGTTTTATTGTTTTTTTGTATCATTACTGCCAATTAAATAAATTTTCTCTAACAGAAAATTCTTTTGTAAAAACTCCGTTTCTCCAAGACACAGTAACAAGCACCGACAGCTCTTCTTGATTTACACTTTTTATCTCAACAACTCTATTAAACATAGAACTTTCCCAATTCGAACCATACCCATAAAAACCATTTGCTGAGTCAAACTGTAGATTTGGACAATTTTCACTACACTGAGATATTGTATCGTTTACAACATCCACAGCACATTTTTTACCAATACATTCCGACAAACCATCCGTCCAGCTTATACCATTTAATGTATTTCCATCTCTTTTGTTTCTTATATACTCTATTGCTTCACCGGCAAGGTGAAATGAAATTATCTGACTTTTAGCAAAATTGGCAGATGATAAACTTTTTTGAACAACAGTCATCGGACCAATAACCGCAGATATTAAAATTGTTATGGCAATGAGTGTTTCCACTAATGTAAACCCATTGATATTTTTTATTTTTTTATTTTTACTTGCCCTGTTAAATAAAAATCGAGAAAAACAAAGAGACATTAATTTTGTTTGACTAATTTCATTTTTTTTACTTTTTATTATATCTTTCATATTTTCAATTTTTAATTTTAAAGTTTTATTTAAAACTTTAAAATTATTTAACAGGGTGAATTTCATTGTTTTTTGCTAAAAATCTAAAATTCTTTGGCTAACCATTGTTTGAATATTAAAATTTGATTTTGTTTTTTCATCTTTCCCGGCATAGCCAGACAAAACAATTAGAACCCTTGGTTGATTTTTATCTCCATCACTTGCCGGTCCAGACCCCTGAACAAAAAATGATAAGGATTCTATCGTTATTTCTGGAGCAGTAATTGCAATAAAACTATTACTTACACCACCACTTGTTGATTTTTCAATTTGAGTTCCATTTAATCTGTATACAACCTGATCATTAGCAGAATCTGGATCACCGCCCGTTGGTTCAAATGCAACATAACTACTTCCACCATTACAATCCTTTGGTTCGCTAATATCACCAGAGCCACAGTGATAATTTGTACCAACTCTCATTGTTCTGGTTATGTCTTCAACTGCAAAATCAAGATTACTCATAACAAGTTGCAAAGATTGTGATTTTTTATTTGCATTAATCATACTCAAAAGCGAACCAACGCTCACAACCATAACTATAGAAAACAAAGCAACGGCAACCATCATTTCTACAAGAGTAAAACCAGAATTATAATCTTTACGAATGTTTTTGCTATTTTTCTTTTTTAATAAATTTTTGTACATAATTATAGATTGTTTCATTGCTCTATTGTTTCATTGTTATATTATTTTTTCCATTATTTTTAACAATCCCAACAGTGGGACAATGCAACAATGAATTTCATTCAACCGATATTTGCCCAACAAATTTAATCAGTACGGATTTTTCTTCTCCGTCTGTTGAAGAAATATAAATACGCACAGATTCATTTTGTCCAAGAGTAATATCAGACATTATTATAGCGTTGTGATTTGGTCTTTTGAAAATAATATCTAACTTGGAGCCACCATCGCTACAGGTTTCATTCCCACTTAATGAAAAAACACAAAATTTACTTATAAAATTACTACCAATCATATTAACAATTTCAACTATTTCCGACGTTCCATCATAAGCATTATTTTTATTCACATCCGCAAATAAAACAAATGATTTATTGTTTGCGGTATCAAAATGAACGCCATAACCAACATTAAAATTACTGGAACCGTATTCTTTCACGCCAGTTCCGAAAATTTGAGCCTGTCTTACAGCAAGAGCAACTTCGTATGTTAAATTGCCTAATTTAACTTCGCTGTTAAATTTTGCATCTCTTACCAGCATCATTGATGTTATCAGGGCAAAAATTCCAGTTGTAACAATAAGTTCAACTATTGTGAACCCTAATATCGTTTTTGATTTTTTCTTATTTTTTAATAACACTTTATTAAATTGATTTGAAACAAAAAACATTACTTGCCCCGTAAAATCCGAAAGATATTTTACTGGGGTGAATTCAAAAGCCCTCCCAGGGCTTTTGAATTTATATTGGGAAGAAATTTAGTCCTGTAAAAAAAACTATTAAAAAACCAATTATTATAAATGGGGCAAACGGAATTTCGCTTTTCATTGTAATTCGTTTCCCGTTTAAACTCAATTCTTTTTTACTTAAAATTTTGTTCACCAACATCAATCCAAGACTAAAAATTGATCCTACCCAGAAAGCCAAAGCAATAGCAGAAAATCCACCAGAAACTCCCAACAAAAAACCAACACCCAACGAAAGTTTACCATCACCTAAACCAATCCACCGGCCTTTTGAAATAAACCACAAAAAGAAAAAAGGAAATGCAACTATTGGGCCAGAAAGAATATCGTAAATGTTTGGCATTTTTAAAATCAACGCACCGACATCAAAAAAAATAGGTATGAACGAAAATAAAATAAATAAATAGACAGCACCCTCAGGAATAATTTTATGTTTAAAATCATAAATAGTAATGATTAAAAGCAAACAAAACAAAAATATGAAATAAAGTGTTGCCAGAGATAAACCAAATTTTAAGAACAAAAGAGATGACAAAACAGCCATTGTAAATTCAACAATAGGATATTGCATAAAAATTTTACTTTTACACCCCAAACATCTTCCGCGAAGAAAGATGAAACTAAAAATAGGAATCAATTCAAAAAAATGAAGAGTTTTAGCACAAGAAA
>VMGX01000019.1 GCA_007376805.1 Parcubacteria group bacterium Athens0714_16
ATCTGAGGAACAATGAACAATCTTTTCTTTTTTCTGGTCTTCAAATAATCTGTCTAAAAAAGGATTGATGAATTTTTCAAAGTATAAATATCGATCATTTGGAATGAAAACATTTCCTGCCCTATTGATTCCTTTCTCAAATAAACTTCTGCCACTAACATTGAATACACCAATATGGAATGGCTTTAGAACTTTGATTATATCTTCTTCTACTCCACCACCAGTTGTGACTATTGCACTTACTAATTTATTTTTGACAAGATAACAAATAATATCTCGCAATCCAGAAGTAACCATATTTGATGTGTAACCTAAAAATATTGTAGAGTTATTTTTTTGCATTTCTTTGCAGATATCAATTGCCCTAGAGAGATGGCTTGCTTGAAAACCAGTAGTTGCATAGCTATCGATTAATTTTTTGAAGTCAAATTCTTCGTTGAAATTATATCCTTTAACCTTAGGTAGATGAGCAACATCTGGAGTTGGTGCTATTTGATAGGGCTTTTGATCCTTGTATTGTTTGTATTGTTTTTTCATTTTTTTACCATCCATTTTTTGATTAATTAATTTTAAATTTTGAGTCTGAAAATAAATAATAGAGAATTAACTACCTGATAATCTTACATAATCGAAATGTAGGTTTTGCATAGGTTTTTTGAATTTTAAGAGATTTAAATAGGTTTCTGTTGGAACTTGAGTTTCTGAATTTAACTTATAAACACCTCTTCAAACTTTTCAATTTTTATTTTCTTATTTTCTAAGAAAATAATTTCTCCGATCATTTCTTTATTGGCTTTATTTTTCAGATATTCACAACATTCTCCAATGGTCATTTTCAATTCATTTTGAAACATAAACAAAGAAAGAATTGCATATGCAATTGCTACAAGAATCGCATGACGAACGATTCCTTCTTCTTTTCTAAAGAAAGCATTTGCAAATCCTAAATTTTGTTTTATATCTCTATGAAAAGTTTCAATTTTCCATCTTTTTTTGTATGTTTTTAAAATATCTTCTGCCTTTTCATTTTTATTTGTTGATATAAGACAAAATGCATTTTCTTGGAGTTTATTTTCAATTCTTTCATGCGAGATGACTAATCGCATGAATGGTAATTTATTCAATTTTACCTTTTCTATCCATACATCATATGTCTTATTATCAATCTTTTGTTCTTTCAATTTTTGTAATCGTACTCTTTGTATTAATAATGAAAGTGGTTCCCACATTCTTCTTTTGAACCTCTTTATTTTTCTATTGGCTTTTATTCCACAAATAACTTTTATCGACGATTTCAAACACTTTTTGATTAAATCTTTATCTGAATACCAAGAATCAAAAAGAATTGTATGTATCTGTATTTTTGCTGAAATTAATTTTGAAATTAGATCTTCAGCCATTTCAATTTTTGAATTTGTGTTCTTAGAATAAAGCTCAGGAAATAGGGGTAATTGTAAAAAAGGAGTGCATAATATTGCTGTAAAAAATTGATGACCTTTTACAAAGGAATTAGAAGTATGATCAAAATGTTCTTGAGATTCTTCTATATGCTTACCATCATGTGGGACAAGAGTATCATCAATAATTAAAAAAATATCCTGACCTCTAAAAAGATAACGAATCTTTTTAAAATATTTTTCTTCAAGTAATTTTTTTTCAAATTTTGCATCAATCAAAATTCGATTTAAAGCAGATGAATACTTTTCATCAGCACAAGATACTGAAATTTTTCTTACTGTTTTTTTAGCCAAACTGATTAGTCCAGATAAATAATTTCCAACATGCCTAAAACCACCTTTTGTAAAGGATTTTTTAGCAAAGCTTAAAAATTTAGGAATCTCCTTTATTTTACTTAAAATCATCCCGTAAACACCCCTCTTTCCTAGTTACAGAAAGAGGTTGGGATGTATGGCACTGTCCTTAGATAGATAGCTTTATAACTGTTTATTTCTTATATTTTAGTATCAAGAGGTGATATAATGTCTAGACCAAGAAGTAAAAATCCATTTTCTTATATTTTAGTATCAAGAGGTGATATAATGTCTAGACCAAGAAGTAAAAATCCATTTGTTTGTCAAAACAAAAATTGCTCTTTTTATCAAAAAGAACCAGGTAAAGAAGTAATTAAAAAAGGAATAAATCATTCCGGAAAAAAACAATTCCTTTGTTTACATTGTAAAAAATATTTTGTTGAAACAAAAGGCACTCCTATGTATAATAAAAAAATGAGTGAAAGAAAAATTAAACAGATTTGTAAATGTCTCGTCGAAAAACAAGGAATAAGAGCCGTTGAAAGAACTTTGCATGTTCATCGTGATACCATTTCAAAACTTCTTGATGATTTAGCTACTCATGCATCTGCGATGACAGATCACTTAGTTAAAAATTTAGGAATGCAAAGCTATGAAGTAGATGAATTATGGACATTTGTTAAAAAAAACAAAAAAATATTAAGTCCGAATGCGAAACATGGCCTAGAAGAACTGAAACTGCGATATTTACATGTGTAAAAAGAAAAAGTTTTTTCTTTGCTGCATTTGCAGTCGGTAAATGGAACAAGAATACTTGTAGATGTATGTTCAATAAGTTTGAAGATTATATCAAAAAACCGAACATTAAAAGAAAACTAAAAATATTTTCTGATGGAAATGATGATTATGTTAGTGTTTTAGCAGAATTTTTTGGAAAAGAAAATATTAATTATGGACAACTTGTTAAAACCAGAAAAGGAAAAAAGCTCGTCGAGAAATTAAGAAGGATAATCTATGGAAAATTGAAATTAGAAGAAATAGATACAACAAATGTTGAATGTTTTAATACAATTTTAAGAAATAGAATTTCTAAATTAGTTCGAAGAAGTCAATGCCATGCAAAAAATAAAAGAGCCTTAGAAAATTCTCTAAAGCTCTTTCAATTTTATTGGAATTTTATCAAACCAATAAAGAAAAAGCAAACACCAGCAATTTTAGAAAATCAAACAACAAAAATATGGACGTGGGGGAATCTTTTGCATGTTAAATTAAGCTATAGATATTAGGACAGTGCCTGTTCAATATAAACTTTTCGTCGATAAAACCGGAAATCTTCCATATTGTTTTGTTGTTTTTCTTCAACTACTTGGTATAATTATCGAGAATAGAATTTTGAGCTTGGTTTGGAAGTTTGGATCGTCGTCAGGTAGTAACAAAAGGTATTGTATTTGTTCAGTCGCTTCGCTCCAAAGGCTTCAATCGCCAGCCAGGCTCTGAGTAGGCGCAAGTTTGTTATTTCCGGTAAAAGTGAAAAAAGAAAGGTTTTTAAGAGAGTTTTACTTCTGAAATTAGTATGAAAAAAGCTTTAGGATTGGTTGGATTACTTGCTTTGAGTTCGGGTGTGAATGCACAGGATACTGCTACAGAAGATACTAGTTATTTGAATTTGTCTGAAGCTGAAGTTCAAGCTGAGATTCTTAGAAGGGCTCAAAGATTTAGATATGAAGATTTTAAAAGATTAGAAGGAAATGAAGATTTTGATGGTGTTGTTATTGCTTCTTCTACTTGTCATCATAATACTGATGGAAGAAATAGAAGAGAAGAAATAGTTTTTTTGCGATTGATGGATAAATATAATGGAGCAAAAAGTTTTAATGGTGATCCTTTAGTGTTTGGATATTTTGATATTTGTGGAAGAAG
>VMGX01000011.1 GCA_007376805.1 Parcubacteria group bacterium Athens0714_16
TTAAAAAAACAAAAATAATTATTTACCCCGTGAAATCTGAAAGATATTTCACTGGGGTGGATAAAAATTGTCGTTAAACGACAATTTTTATTTATCTTTTTGAAAGATATATATAGATATCTTCAAGTGCTTTTATAGCGTCGCCGGCAGCAATATTATTTTGATGATATAAACCATTAGAACAATCGCCGGCAGACCAAATACCTTCAGTAGAAGCTCGTTGATTTTTAGGGTCAACAATTATTTGATTATAATTATCTAAATTGACTATTTCCTTTGCAAAAAATGTAGTTGGTTCACTTCCAATTTCCACAAAAATTCCTTGCGTTTGTATTTCTTCTTCTTTTTCAGTTTTTGTATTTTTACAAACAAGTGATTCAACAAATTTTCCACCTTTTATTTCGATTATTCTCGAACAGGAAACATTCCTTACTTTTTCATTTGAAAGAATTTTATCTACAATAATTTTATCTGCGCGTGGTTTGTCCTCGTCATATAGTAATGTGACACTTTTTGTATATGCGATTAATTGTGCCGCTGTTTCAAATCCTGAATTGCCTCCGCCAACCACTACAACATCCATTCCTGTAAAAATCGGTCCATCACATGTTGCACAATATGTAATTCCTTTGTTTTCAAATTTTTCCGCTCCAGGAACAGTTAGTTTTTTTCTCTTACTACCGGTTACAATCAGAATTGTTTTTGTTTCATAAATGTTATTCGTGGTTTTGACTGTGAAGTTGTTTTCTTTCTTTTTTACATCATTAACAAATTCTTTTTTTATATCTAAAACATCATCAGCGTAGGCCATAACATGTTCTTCTAATTTTTTTGAGAATTCCTTTCCTGAAATAGATTTAGAACCTATCCAATTTTGAATATCCGCAGAAACAGAACTTTGTCCTCCAAATGAATCAGTTATTAAGAGTGTTTTTAATTTTTTTCTCGATGCATAAACGGATGCAGCTGAACCAGCTGGTCCTCCACCTATTATTATTAAATCGTAAATTTTGTCCATATTTTTTAATTATATCAGAAGAAACAAAAACTGCGGAATTTTTCGCAGTTTTTGTAAAAAAATATTACCTGTCTCGTAGTGAGCTTCGCTCTACTACTGGGATGGATGAAAAAGCTCTCCCAGAGCTTTTTCATTTCTTTCTTCTCAAAAATGCTGGAACAGCGCCCCAATCATCCTCCTCATCCTCATTTTTGTTGTTTTTTTCTATTTTTTTAATAATATCCTTATTTTCTGTTTTATTTTCCATTTTCTTTTCTTCGTGCTCCTTCTCGTCCATTTTGGCCTTTGTTGTTTCTTGCATGGAGAATCCTTTATCCATCTTAGTTAAATCTTTTGTAGAACCAAATTGAAATAATGATTTACCGCCGTGAAGTATTTGATTTTCTGGGAAACCCGAAGCAATAACTGTTATTTTTACTTCATTTTTCTTTAATCTTTCATCTTTTATTGCTCCGAATATAACTTTTGCGTCCGGATCTATTGATTCTGTTATTACCTTAGCTGCTTCTTGTATTTCATTCATTGTTAAATCATCTCCACCTGCTATTGCAAACAAAACACCTTTTGCGCCATTTATTGATACATCAAGAAGTGGGGAATTAATAGCTGCTTTTGCCGCTTCAACGGCTCTGTTTTCGCCAGACGCTTTACCAACACCCATAAGTGCCGAACCCGCATTTTCCATAATTGCTCTTATGTCTGCGAAGTCAACATTTATTATTCCAGGAGTTGTAATTAAATCAGAAATTCCTTCAACCGCTTCGTGTAATATTTCATCGCACATTTTAAAAGCATCTTTTGCGGTTGTGTGTTTTTCAATATTTGTTAGTAACTTATCATTTGGTATTACAATCAACGCATCAACTTCTCTTTGTAGATTTTCTAATCCGGAATTTGCTAATCTCATTCTTTGAGCTCCTTCAAAGAAAAATGGTTTTGTTACAACCGCAACTGTTAGTGCCCCAATTTCTTTTGATGTTTTAGCGATAATTGGACTTGCTCCTGTTCCTGTTCCACCTCCCATTCCGCAGGCGATGAAAACCATATCCGCACCTTTTAATGCTTCCAACATTTCTTCCTTAGTTTCTTCAGCGGCTCTTTGTCCTAATGTTGTATTCATTCCAGTTCCAAGTCCTTTCGTCAAATTTTTTCCAATATGTATTTTCTTTTTTGCCTTTGAATGATGAAGGTCTTGTGTGTCTGTATTAACTGCTATAAATTCAACACCTTCTAAACGAGATTCTATCATGTGATTTACAGCATTTTTCCCAGAACCACCAACTCCAACAACTTTTATTCTAGCGAATGTTTCTACTTTAGGTTCAATTTTTTTAGACATATTTTTATTACCCGAGGGCTTGATTAGTTTTCTTATATTTTATTATTCAAAATGTAGCATAAAAGCAGACAAAAGAAAAACACTTGACAAAAATAATGGATTTGTTATAATCCTGTTGAAAATTCAATAAGTTTTTAACAATTTAAGGAGATACGAACACGAAGTATTTCATTTATTTAATCCTTTTTAGGATATTAGATGGAGTAGTTTTTCTTTTTCTTTGGGGCTGGTTTATGGTTCCGATTTTTAAATTGCCACCACTTTCGCTACCGCAGGCAATTGGTGTCAGTATGACTATTGGTTATCTGAGTCATCAAATAACTCCATCTCAAAAACAGACGGAAGAAGAACAGAAAAAGGATTTATTTAAATGTTTTATGCTCCCAGTACTTGTACTTTGTACGGGCTGGATAGTACACTTATTTACATAAAAAGTTCCGCAAGCAAAATTTTTGTTTGCGGTTTTTTTATTTTTTAAAAAATAAAAAAACATTATGGATTCAAAACCTCATTTAGAGGTTTTGAATTAAGGTAGTATTTGTTTAATCCAAGAAATTAAATTGTTTTTTGTATTTTTTGCTATACGAATTCCAATCGATGATTCTTCCTCGTCTGTAAATCCAAGAACACATAGCCCGTATGCGACCGTCCAATAAGAATCCTTAATTTGTATCTTTGAATCGGTGGGATATTTTATTTGTGCTATTTTTGAAGGAAGTTTTAGTGTCGCACGAGCAAGGTCTTCGGTTGTTGAAATTCCAGAACCCCCGCCGGTTATTATAATTCCAGCAGGCAGTAACCCGTTCCTGTGGATTTTTTTTAGATGTGAATCTATCATTTCAAACATATCTGTTAGTCGCGCAATAATTATTTCGTCCAATTTTCTCTTTGAAAAATCTGTTCTTGTTAGCGCACCTAATTTTATTTTTTCCGCTTCTTCCAAAGGAATTTTCAAACCAAGGGCAATGTCGTTTGTTATATGTGTGGAACCTATTGGAAAAACTTTCACAGAAATAGGAATGTTATTATCATAAACAATTATTGATACTGTTTCAGAACCGATATTTGCTAATACAACGCCAGCAATTTTTTGTGCCCTTGAGAGAGCAACCAAACTTGCTGCGATTGGTGCGGCGATTACATTTTCAACTTCGATACCTGTTTCTTGAACCGCTTGTAATAAATCCTGATAGTGTTGATCAAGACAAGTTACAAAAAGTGTACTTACTTCAAACTTTATTCCTTTCATTCCCACCGGTCTCCCGAGAACGGTTTTGCCATCAATTTTATATGAAAGGGGAATTGTGTGGATTATTTTTTTATTTGTAATTTCTTGGTGTGGAATATTTTTTTCACTTGACTCGATTGCTTTGTCTATATCCATGTCAGTTATTTCGCTGTCTCCTCTGGATATCATTGTTGAACCATTTGAAACCAAACTATCCAAACTTATTCCACCGGTTGAAATATATGCTTTTTTAATTTTTACCTTGGATGTTTTTTCTGCTTGTTCGATTGCTTTTTTCAAACTACTTTTTACATCGTTTATATTTATTATGTATCCATATCTGAGACCGCGCGATTCAGAAAAACCAGATCCAATAATTGAAGGTAGCTTAGAATCTTTTGTTTCGTATTCAGCAACTACAACTTTTATATTGTATGTTCCTATGTCTATTCCAGTTATTATATTTCTTGCCATTTTTTTATAAGTGTAAGATTAAACTTCCCTTAAATTAAGGGGCATGTTTTTCAAAATAATTTCTGATAAACATTACCTGTTTACTCAAATGCATTAAGGACAAAAAATATTTTGAACTTTTTGCAAATCTTTTTTTCTTCACTCTCCATTTTACTACTATGTTCGTAACCTTTCAAATGAAGCAAACTGTGTATAAATAGGTATTTTAAGAAATTATTGAAATTGTACCCATTAATTTTACTTTGTTTTTTTGTCTCGTTTATGTTTATAAAAATTTCGCCGTCTGTGTTTGTAAGAGAGAAGCTTAAAACATTCGCTTTCTTATCTTTTCTTCTGTATTTTTTGTTTAATTTTTTTGAAAGTTTATCACCTATAAAAACCAAACTTAAATTATAGTTTTTACCAACGATTTCGTTTTTTAGATTAACAAAAGGCAATCTGCTTATAGCCAGACTGCCTTTTGTGGTTGTTGTTATGCTAAATTTTTCGTCTTTAGGCATCAATATTTTGTTTTTCTCCGGAACGATTGTCAGGAAGTTTGCCCAATCTAATCAATTTTTCTATTTCTGTTTTTCTTTTTATTGAACGAAGAGCCTGCTTCTTTTTTGTGTATTTTGAGGCATCTCTTAGTTTATAACGAATTGCTCTCACTTTCTTTATAACACCAGATGAACGAACACGCTTAGTAAACCTTCTTAGAAGGTTTGTGTTGCTTTCATTTTCATTGCCTATTATTTCTATATTTATCATACAGTTTGATAGATTATCATATTAAGAATTATTTAACAACCTGTTTTAAATAAATAGGCAACTGTTCGATACTTACTGATTCTTGTGCGTGTGTTTCCATATTTCTTACAATAACAAATTTTTCTCTCACTTCTTTTACCCCCATTATTATTGTATGAGTAACATGAGTATCTTCTGCGTTAGACATTTGCTTGATTAATCCATCTTCAATTATAGATTGAAGTATTGGGATATTTCTTCTGCGAAGATTTTCTATTATAAATAAACTTTGAAGTCGTGCTTCGTGGCCCACGTGTACGAAATAAACTTTTTTGTCACATTTTTTGTTTAGACAGTGAATATTTTTAGGAATTTTTTTAGTACTTAACAAATTTAGGGAGGTATAAACAGAAGGCATTTTTTTCTTGGTTTTAATATTTTTTAGAATATGTTCGTATCTTTCTCCTTTGGCGAGAATATTTTCTTCTTCAGGACTTTCGCTTTGTCCGATTTTTTTTATTTGAAATACTATGTTTGGAAGTCCCTCGTTGTTGTCCTGGGAGATTAAATTATTATTAATTTTATATGGAATATTTGTGGATTCAAGATATTCTAATATTTCTTTGAAGTGTCTTATTTGATCATCGTTTAAATATGAAATTGGTTTGGGGGCGTCTTCTTTAAGAAGGGTACATTTTTCGCTTTTACATCCGAATATTTTAAAAATGTTTTTTTCAAATCTATTTTTACAACTGGAACAAATAAAATCAGTATTTTTTTTATAATATGAATAAAGGTCTCTCAAAAAAGTTGAAAAAGAACGATTGTCCCCCAAACTATTTATATCAACGAAAATATCTTCATGACCGTAGTCATTTAATATGGACATTGATGTTTGAATAATTAATGCTTCCGCAATACTTTTTTTTGTATTGAAAACACTAAGACAAAATTCCTTATCTTCTGATTTATCAACTTTTATATTATAAAACATTGAATAATCAGAGTTTGGCGCTTTGTTTTCTAAATAAACATTCTGTATTAAATTTCTTTCATTTTGTGTTACACAATCTTTCCATGAATTACATTTTTTATCATGAATTGGGTTTATTGGTTTGAATCCATAATAATCAGCAATAGAGATTGCTGTTTCAAAAGGTTTTATTTGTTGAGCCCTTAAAAAACCAGGCCCTGTTTGCAACTCGATTGGTTGTAATATTTGTCTTTGCATTTTGTGTTTGAGAATTAATCTTATCTAAATGAAATCAAAAAAATTTACCCCATTAAATTCAGTAAAACTGGTGCGAAGTAATTTAACAGAGCAAACACAAAAAAACATTACCTGCCCAGTGAAATTTAAAAACTATTTCACTGGGGTGGATTTAAAATTTGTCTGGTAACAGCCCAATTCTGTTTATTGGAAGTAGCTGTAAAAATGTTCTCCCAACAATAAATTTTTTATCTAATGGACCCCAAATTCTAGAATCAGAACTAGCATTTCTATTATCTCCCACAACAAAGTATTCACTATTTCCGAGTGTTTTTGTCATATTATTATTTCCACCATTCGCGATATATGTTTCATCAAGCTTAAAACCACCAGGATGTTCTGTATTTTTTATAAAAATCTCTGAACCAACAATTTCAACGGTTTCATTTGGAAGACCTATTATTCTTTTTATAAAAAATTTTGTTGTGTCGTTTGGGTATTTAAATATTATAACCTGTTGTCTTTGTGGAGCATTAAATCTATAAGATATTTGGTCAACAATTAAATAATCTCCATTTTCAAATGTAGGGCTCATCGATTCTCCGAAGACAACGAATGGTTGTGCTATAAAAACACGAATTGGTATCACAATAAATACAACGAGGAGAACAACAGTAATTATATCTTTAATGAATCCTCCTTTTTTTTCTGGCGAAAGAATTTTTTCATTAAAATTTTCTGTTTCCATGTGTGTATTTTATTCCTAAGTTTCATTTGATACAAGGACAAAATCATGTTATGACATGATTTTGTCCTGAAATGCAAAATGTAAATCTCAAAGTGAAAAATGACAATGTAAAATGTTAAAATTTTTGTACAAATTTTCTGAAAAAAATTTGTATTTGATCATTTGTTCGCATTCGGCGAACTCCGCAACTTTACATTTTGAGATTTACATTTTTAATTTTAATGTGTGATATAATATCACACATTATGAATTACATAATTGTTGGCTTGGGGAACCCGGGCGAAGAATATATAAAAACAAGACACAATACTGGCAGAATAATGCTTGATTATTTTGCTGATAAAAATAATTTTGACGAATTTGAAAAAGACAAAAGAACAAATGGACTTTTAACAAAAGGTAAAATAGGGAAGTCGTCTGTAATTTTGATTGAACCAGAAACATTTATGAATAAATCCGGTGATTGTGTTTCAAAATTTATTAAGAGCAAGAAAGATGCACTTGGACTTGTTGTTATACATGATGACTTAGATTTAGGAATGGGGAAAATTAAAATTTCTTTTAACAAAGGTTCGGCAGGGCACAGAGGTCTTGAATCAATAATTAAAAAAATAAAAACAAATGAATTCATTCGTGTGCGCGTTGGGATATCTCCCGTGACTCCAAGTGGAAAAATAAAAAAACCATTAGGTGAGAAAAAAATTCTTGATTTTATAATAGGGAAGTTTAGTAAAAAAGAAGATGAAGTTATGAAAAAAGTTTTGAAAGAAGTTTCCGAAGCATTAACTGTTATTGTTGAAGAGGGGAAAGATAGGGCAATGAATAAATACAACTGAGCAAAAAAGCAAGAAAGTTTACCCCGTAGCCCAATCAAAGATTGGTGGTACTGGGGCAAGAAAACAAAGAAACAATAAAATTAGAAATCACATATACGCCATGGCGTATATGTGATTTTACTTTCTAAAGTTTCAATCCTTCGTTTATTAATTAGGTTGAGTTGACAAAAAAGATGGATTATGCTATTATATATACAACTCAGTTAGTTCTTTGAGTAATTAAATAATATTTTTTCAAATTTTTTGAGGAGTGTAATATGGCACTTTCACAAGGAAGATGGGCCGAGATTGCCAAAGTGGTAATCAAAGAAAAACTTAAGAGAAGTTTAGATCTTCGAGCAATCGGGGAAACCAAAAAAGAATTTGGGGAGACTGCCCAAAGAACAGGTTTTTCAAAAGAAGAACTAATTGAATTTTTTGAGCCACTTGTTCGCGAATCTTTTGAAGAACAAATGAAGAAAGGGTTTAGCTTCAAAACCAAAGAAAACGGTTTTGGATTTAATTCTGAAAAATCTTGATCTCATCTAAATTTTTTTTGACTCTTGTTTTTAGACAAGGTTTGAACGAAAGTTTATTAAAAGGGTAATTTTTCCTTTCTCAAATTTTTGAGACGACGGGGAAGAACAAGAACCTCTCCTTTCTAAAAGAGTTTAAGGTCGCGTGCAAACGCGACCTTTTTTAATTTACCCTGTTAAATTTCGTCATGGAGGAACCTGCCTTGTAGGATTTAACAGGGTAAACAAAAACCACCTAGAGAGTCGTTCCCCAGGTGGTTTTTTTATTTTCTTGATTATTTGTTCTCTTGGTTTATCAATGTCAACGCCATTTTTCTTTCTTTTGGTTCGAATACAGTTATTGTAAATTTATATTTTTTACCAAGTTCAAGTTTTTGTTTCAATTCTTCTTCAGATGTAAATTCTGAAATGTGAACCAAACCTGCAATTCCTTCTTCAATACTTGCAAGTGCTCCGTGTTTGTTGAATTTGATTATCACACCCTCAACTTCTTTTCCTTTTTCATATTTTTTCTCTGCTTCATCCCAGGGATTTTGTTTCAGTGCTTTTATTGAAAGAGAAATTTTATCACTTTTGATTTCTATTATTTTTGCTTTCACAACTTCTCCAACTTTGAACAAGTTTTTTGGGTTTTCCACTAATCCCCAATCGAGTTCAGAAATGTGAACAAGTCCCTCAAGCCCTTCCTCAATCTTTACAAAGACACCGAAATCAACAATTCCTGTTATTTGTCCTTCAACCGTATCTCCAACATTGTATTTTTCTACGATACCAATTTTTTCACTTTGTTCCGGAGTTCTTTCTGAGAATATTAGCTTACCTTCTTTTGGTGATACAGAAATTATTGATACTGACAATTTTTGTCCTACCAAATTTTTCAATTCAGACAAAATTTTGTCTTTTTCGCCATCTTCAACTCTTGGGTAGTGTTCTGCATTAAGCTGTGAGGCAGGTAAAAATCCCTGAAGTCCTTTCCATTCAAGCATTAATCCACCTTTGTTTGCTTCTTTAACCAATACATCAAAAACTTTTTTGTTTTTTATTGCTTCGTTTGCTTCATTCCAAATAATTGCTTGTCTTGCTTCTTTTAATGACAACTCTATATATCCGTTCTCGTTTTCTGTCCCAACGATTTTAGCGGATATACTATCGCCAATACTTATACCTTTTATGATATCTCTCGCATTAATGAATTCTTTACCATAAATGATACCTGTACCATATGGAGGTAAATCGACATAAATGCAAGATTTTTCAATTGCAATGACTGAACCATCAATAAGCTCTCCTTCTGATGGAAAATTTTTAGTTTCACTCAAAAGAGTTCCCATTCTAGTTAGGGGTTTTTTTATCTCGACGGTGTCTATTTTTGATGTAGCTATAGAGAATGACTTCTTTTTTGTTTCTATTTGGGTTGGTTCGTTTGTTGTTTCTCCTGCCTGCGCAGGTAGGCTTATTTCTTTTGATTCACTTTTTTTAAAAATACTCATAATTTATTATCTATTGATACAATATTTCCGTTTTTTCAATACCAAGAGCCATGAACGGTGTTAATGTTGTTAATTTCTTATAATAGAACAAGTATATATAAATGAAAATTGTCGTCAAGCGACAATTTTCATCCCTATTTTTTAAAATCCCTGAATGGGGTTTTAAAAAAGTGTGTTAGATTC
>VMGX01000012.1 GCA_007376805.1 Parcubacteria group bacterium Athens0714_16
CTTGATAAAAAACTAAAGCAGGAAAAGGATATTCACAAATTAAATTGTAGGTAACTCCCGAGCTGATGTCATCCCAATGATTAACATTATTTCCATCTTCAATTCGACAATGTTCGCTATTTAAAAAATAGGAACCGCCTAAGTAGTGATGATAGTAGCCGTTGTAGTCGTTACCGTTATACGTGCAGGGGATTGTATCCGCTTGACTGCATTCAACATAGGCAAAAGCAGAATTTGAAATTAAAAAACGAACAGAAATTATTGTAAGAATTAAGAATAATTTTTTCATTGCGCATGCTCCTTTTTTTGATTTGAGATTTTATCTGTCTTTTTTTGATAAAAATGCTTTGTGTCAGTTAGTTATTCTACCTCCTTGGTTGAATTTTAAGGAACTTGGATAAGATTGAGATTATAAATAAAATACCTGGGTGTCAAGTGTTGGTTTAATTCTTAAGTAGAAATATTCAAAAGTGTCCAAGATGTACTCTTCTAATACCAGATATTGACTAAATCTTGATTTGAGTATAGTATGGAGTAGATTTAATTTTAAAAGGTTTTTATTACTTAAGCCGAATAGCAGGTTTTTTTATTTGTTTTCGGTCTGACAAAAATATGGAAAAGAAATTGATTGAATTTAATATGGCACAGAGAAGCGGCAAAGTTCTTGCTTTGCAATCAGGAGATGTTGTTCGCGTCTTTCGAAAGATTAAAGAAGGAGAAAAAGAAAGAACCCAGGTTTTTGAAGGAATGATTATTGCTGTTAAAGGCGGACAAAGTTCTTCTCCGATAATCACAGTGCGAAAAGTTTCTAGTGGAGTGGGGGTAGAGCTTATTATTCCTGCCAATTCTCCAATGATTGAAAAAATAGAATTGATAAAGAGGGCGAAAGTAAGAAGATCGAAACTTTATTACGTACGGGAAAAAACTGCCAAGTCGTTGCGTTTTAAATATACTGATGCCAAAGATATAAAAACAAGCAAACAAGAAGAAGTGAAAAATGAGGTTGTTGTTGAAGAAAAAATCGAAGAGGAATCCAAAGAAGTTGAAAAAGAGATTGCGGAAGTAAAGGAAGAAAAAAAGGTGGAAAAAACCGAAGAGGCAAAAGAGAAGAAGGCGCCGGCGGAAGAGAAAAAGGAAGAAGCTGAAAAGAAAGAAAAAGAAGATCAGAAAGAAAATAAATAGCTCACCAAAGGCTATTAAGTTAGCCTTTTTTGTATTTTGTTGTACTGCAAGTGGTGTGTTATACTTAGGGCGGATGGCGGAATTGGTATGCGGCGTCCCGATATGAAGACGTCGTGACGGGAGCAATTCAGTAATTAGTTTGTTACAGGGCACAGGAGAGGGCGGATGGCGGAACTGGTATACGCGCTACCTTGAGGTGGTAGTTCTCGCAAGGGATTGGAGGTTCGAGTCCTCTTTCGCCCACCACGTAAAATAAAAATTGTGATTTTTATCACGTGGCGCAGCCATAAAAATTGAAAATATGCGCGCTTAGCTCAGTTGGTTAGAGCATCTCGTTTACACCGAGAGGGTCGGGGGTTCGAATCCCTCAGCGCGCACAGAGCCTCGGTAGCTCAGTGGTAGAGCAAAGGACTGGTTTTCGGTCCACTTCGCAGTAATGCGGAGATGAAAATCGGGTGAATTCGGGGAAGCCTAAGTGAAAATATGGTAATCCCGAGCCAAGTCTTGATGGGTTTTAGTATCAAGAAAGGTGTAGAGACTAATAGGTGAGTCCCAACAATAATCCTATAATAGCGCCCGACTCCCGCCAAAAAAGCGGGATGATGAGATAGTCCGATACTTGGGGAAACTCAAGATAACAAATAAGGAAAATCCTTGTGTCGTCAGTCCGATTCTGACCCGAGGCACAATAAAATTAAAAGCGCAAAGTGAAAAGTGTAAAGAAAAGCAATTAAACTTGCTGTAAGTTTTTCACTTTAAGCTTTGCGCTTTTTTTTGGGACCGTAGCTCAGGGGTTAGAGCGGACGACTCATAATCGTTTGGTCGCTGGTTCGATTCCAGCCGGTCCCACTTGAATGAAATTTCCAATTTACAATTCTTAATTTTCAATGAATTTTAAATGATTTAATTTTGAAATTGGTAAATTAATATTTGTTTAAAAATTTAAAATTAGAAATTGAAAATTGCGCGCAAGGCGCGACAAGCGGGTATCGTATAGTGGCTATTATACGTCCTTGCCAAGGATGAGACGGCAGTTCGATTCTGCTTACCCGCTCCAAATCAGCTTTTGCTTATATTTAGTTTTTGTTAAAGCATTTTACGGTTCTAACTTAGATTAAAATTTACATTCTTCAAAATTAGGCTCTCAGGAGCCTTTTTTGTGCATAAAAAACCTAATTTTGAAAATATGTGATGTATGGATAAGCCATAAAATCCAGTTCTAATTAAGTTGCCTTACCCGTCTTGAGGTTAAAATAAATTTTAATAAAAAAGCCCTGATAATTAATGATTATCAGGGCTACATCTTAATAAACCAAGAAGGCAAACAGTGCTTTTCCGCCAACAGTATTCTCGAGCCATCCATTTACACCACTGAATTCCGTAGACTCATAATTAGTGCTTGCATATTTCAATTTGTACTGCTGATCATCTTCATCCAGATACGGATTGTTAGCAAGAATGCATGCTACATGAAAGCTAGTAATTAATTGCTTGCACACTTCTTCATGTGAAATGTTCCTTGCAGGACGGTAATGTTTTGCGTAGCCAGATGCCAATACTGCAGCTATACAGAACCAATCATCTTCTTTACCGCCACACAATTCAGCCGCTGTTGCAAATACAAGTTTAGTTTTCATTTTATTCCCCCTTTATTTTTATTTAGTTAGTTTAGTAAAGACTTCTTTTGCATCTTCCACTGTCAGCTCTCTACTGATCCAGACCAGAAACCTCAATTCTTCCTCGGTACGGTCACAGTCCCAATCCCAGGTCCAATCATATTGCCCGTTGTTGTTTTTTTTCAAACTTCCGCAACTCCTGATCCAGATCATCTCTGGAAATATTTTTCCCAAACATCAAGAGCCCAGATTTTTTGTTATATTCCATGACATTCTTCTTTTCGTTTTAAGTCCGTCGACTGGTATTTAGTTTTAAAAGATCTGGCGTTAAGATTTTTTTTGTTAGTTCATCTTAACAATGCAGTATAGCAGAAAAAAGCAAAAGCGTCAATAATAAAGACTATGGAAAAATAATAATGCCTACTATTGCTTTATTTAAAACAATATGCTATCATAATGATGTTGACATAATTGGCGACAGTATATGAAAAATACCCTACAAAAAGATCTTTTGGATGCAGGACTAACTGAAAATGAATCCGGAATATATCTGGCTGCTTTGGAATTGGGAGAAACGACAGTAAGTCGTTTAGCCAAAAAAGCGGGAGTTAAAAGGACAACGGCCTATTTGGTGATTGAATCACTTAAAGATAAAGGCCTTATTACTTCTATTAAAAAAGAAGCAGCCTCAGTCTTTTTTGCTGAAGATCCACATAAATTGCATTCAATGCTTGAAGAGAGAAGAAATAAGATTGATAAGATTATGCCACAGCTTCTGGCCTTTTCTAATTTAATTGATAAGAAACCAGAGATCAGATATTTTGAGGGAGAGGAAGGGATTAAAGATGTTTATCGAGACAGTTTAAAATTTCCAGATCAAGAAATGTTGACTTGGTATTCTGAGGCGTATGTAAAGCATTTTGATGAGAAATTCTTCCTAGAGGATTACATACCTAGACGTCTAAAGAAAAAAATATCAGTACGTGCTATTTTGCAGGATAGCGAAGCAATCCGAAGCTTAATTGATAAAGATCAGCAACACTTGCGCAGAACAAAGATTGTTTCCAAGGATGAATATAATGTTTCAATAGAATTGAATATTTATGGAAATAATAAGGTCGGAGTTATTTCATATGAAGAAGAGTTTGGACTTATTATAGAAAGCAAGAAGATCCACGAAAGCCTGAAAAGCATCTTCGAATTGGTGTGGGGATTACTGCCTGATTAAATTCAATCTTGATCAACAAAGCTTTTGTTCATAAATCCAGTTTTAACCGCACTCACTAGCCCGCTCAAAAAACAGAAGGCTCCTCGAAGGGGGAGTTTTTTGATTTTTGGTGCAAAATAAAAAGCTGACAGGTTTTTGGATAGGACATTTGTCCAAGGACCGTTATAGTTACGGCCGCCGTTCACTGGTTTCCCAGAGCCGGGCACCTGTCAGCTTATTCGGAGATTATATCAGATTTAAAGTATTGTCAAAATTATTTCCTATAAATCCAGTTCTAATCGTATTAATTAAGTAACTCCAAAAAATCGGAAATATTTCATTTTGGGAGTTTTTTTCTGTTGTGGTATTATTCAGTTATGAGCGACTTGGTAAAAATAAAATTGGCAAAGATATTGTTTTCCGCCCGGTTTTGGATAGCAACTATGGTTTTGTATTTGACTGGCAGGGGAATTTCTACCGAGCATATTTTTCAGCTTATCGGATTTTATTATGTGATGAGCGTGCTTTTGGAATATCCAACCGGAGTTATTGGCGATTATTATTCACATCGAATATCTGTTTTTTGGGGATATCTTATTCTCGCTTTGTCATATATCCTTCTTTCTTTTTCTGGTGGTGTTTTGTTTTATGTCGCAACCTTATTTTTGCTGGCGTTGGGCGGATCTTTGGTTTCCGGGAGTGACAACGCTCTTTTGCATACGGCATCCAAAGATTTTAAAAAAGATTTTTCCCAAGTAAAATCATACGGAATAATCATTACGTTTTTGGCGGTTTCAATTGGAGGATTTGTTTCGGCAATCGATCTGAGAATCCCGTTATATTTAACTGCTGTGTTTTTGATTTTTGCTTCAATTTTAGTAATTTCAACAAAAATAAAAGCGAGCGGAAAAGATAATGGCGCCAATATTTTCAGTCTTGGAATTGAAGGCTTGAAATACTCAATTAACAACAAACAACTTCTTAATATAATGGTCGTCTATTCTCTTATCGGAGCTTTCTTTTTTAGTTTCAAATGGTTGTATAATCCACTATTTTTAAGTCTTGATCTTGATGTCGCATATTGGGGAGTTTTAATCGGAGTTGCAACTCTTTTAATTGCGATTGGTGTGAAATTTTATGAAAAGTTTTCGAAATTAAACATTTTTTCGGCAACTTTAGTTTTATTGATAGCGGTTTTGTCAATTGGCGCAACGAATATTATTGCTATTTCACTTATTGGAATGTTTGCGGCGCATTTTATGCGAGGATATTTTGAAACAAAACTTATGGTAGATATAAATTCGATGATCGGAAAATCGGTGCGTTCAAGCGTTCTTTCTTTGAATAGTTTGATAATTCGTGCTGGAGCGACAATTTTTATGTTTGCCGGAGGAATAATTCTGGAAAAATTTTCGATGATGGCGTTGATGTCAGTATCGGTTGCAATCTTTCTCTTGGTCGGAACTTATCCTCTGATAAAAATAATGAAATTTGAATACTGAAAAATATTTTTTCAGTATTCAAAATAAAAAACTCCCCGAAGGAAGATTGAAAACATGTTCTGCCTTAAAATACATCAAAAAATCATCATTTACACACAGAGCAAAATGATCCATCCTTGACGCTTTTAACTAATTTTTTCATACACTCCATTATATTTCTTTAATGAAGTATTGCAATTACTTCTTGAATTCACCCGGTGCGCCGATGAAATTGGCGTGAAATTATTTTTGGTTAAAAATGGTATTAAAACATATAGAAAAATTGCATAAATAATGATATTATGGCATTATTAAAATAGAAAAAAATATGACTCTGCATACTGAAAAATATAAACAAACTATCCTTTATCTTTGCGCCAAGCTAGGCAAGGAAGTTCGAGGAAAGAAAAAACTGGCGAAATTGCTTTATTTCGTTGATTTTGATTTTTTTGAAAAAAATCAAAAATATTTTACTGGCGACAAATATAAAGCACTGCCAATGGGACCTTTCCCAGTTTCCCTGAATGAAATTACGGCGGAAATGACAAAAGAAAAAACATTGAAAGTTGAGTCAGTGAACGAACATAACGGATATAACGCAACAGAAGTTTATACATGCTTAAAAGATCCGAAGATCTCCGTTTTTTCTAAGGAAGAAATAGAAATGCTTGACCGAGTTATCATGAAATATGGAAATTTGAATGGAAAGCAACTGGAAGATTTGACGCACGCGGAAGCTCCATATATTGGAACGGAGCCAAAAAAGGAAATTCCGTATGAGTTAGCCTTTTATAGAGGAACTGATTTTAATAATCATGCTTGATTTCATTTCACATCCTTCGTTTGAAAAAGAAGCCGCCAAATTAAAACGGCGGTTTTCAGGCGAGCTTGATTGTAAAAACCGCTCTAAATCGAAAATCCCTGAAATTATTTTGGGGATTTTTTGTGTTGCTTGAGCATAATTTTTGGCGTACAATATAGGTATAATAAAAATAGATGCATAATAAATATAATATCTATGTTAAAAATCGATCTCCATCTCCATACAGTTGCCAGCGGTCATGCGCAATGTACTTTAGTTGAGTATATTGAACAGGCAAAGAAGTTAAAGATGAATGTTATCGGCATTAGTGACCATGGTCCTAATAATGCGGAAACCCTTACAACAGAAGTTTATTTCAGGACATTAGATAGGATTCCCGATGTTGTTGATGGAATTCGTGTCCTAAAAGGAATTGAAGCGAATGTTATCAATGAAGGCGGCGATATCGATGTGAGTGATAAACTGGCTGAAAGACTTGATTTTGTTATGGCAAGTTTTCATGAAAACGCTGGATATATCGACCAAGGGAAAGAAGGTAACACTGAAACATTAATCAAACTGATTAGGTCAGGAAAGATAGATATTATTACACATCCATTCAATACAAAATCCTATGATGTTGATATGGAAAAGATAAGCGAAGAAGCTTGCAAGAACAATGTTCTTCTGGAAGTCAATTTTTCTTATATAAAAGGTAGAAAATTGCAGTCGTTCACTATTTCAAATTTAAAGATAATCATTGATATTGTTAGAAGAAATGGAAAAAAGGTTATTTTAGGCAGTGATGCTCATAATATCTGGGAATTGGGTGACGATTCCTCGCTTACTTCAATAAAAGAAGAAATTGGCTTAACGGATGATTTAATAATTAACAACTATTCAGAAGAATTATTTGAGTTTTTGGGAATCAAAGAATGATGTCAATCCCAAACAAAGCTTCTTTTTATAAATCCAGTTCTAACCGTATTAACTAAGCAGTTCATTAAAAAAACGACTCAATACACTGAGCCGTTTTTTTGTTCTGCCGCGACGATGTCTTTTTTAGCGGATGGCTTTTACGATTGTTATTAGGATTATTGCTCCAATTAGCGCTACAAACATACTGTACAGGTTGAAACCTGTAACTCCGCTTTCTCCCAGAAAGCTCATCAGCCATCCGCCTAACATAGCTCCCACGATTCCCAGAATAATATTTAGAACTAAGCTATCGTTGGTGCCCATAACTAGTGAGGCGACCCAACCTACGATTGCTCCAAAAATAATCCATAAAATAATGCTCATATATTTTTTTTAATTAATTATTTTTTTTCTTGCTCGTCTAATTTAACTGCGGCTTCTGATGTTGAAACAGTTTTTCCCATAAGAAACAATTTGATTATGCCGATGGCAATTATCCAATACACAAACATTGCCAAGAGCGTCGTCCATTCAAAGACACTGCCCGATACTCTGGAAACATTAAAAACACTCAG
>VMGX01000013.1 GCA_007376805.1 Parcubacteria group bacterium Athens0714_16
CTTCGTCAATAACAGACCGAGAAAAGTTATTGGATACAAAATGCCAAGTATGTATAATTATAGTTCGTGTAGTGTCCTACTTGAGGGGTGTGGAGAGGTATTTAATTCAAATGGAATTATACACTTAGTGTGTATTTTGTCAACATTTTGAAATTATGAGATCCTTTGATTTAGTGATTCCATGGTTTTATGATTTCCTGTATTACCCCTCCACCCAAACATTCTTCTTTATCATACAAAACAACCGACTGGCCCAAAGCAACTGCCTTTTGTTTTTCTTCAAAAATTATAAAAGTTTTTTCTTTTTCGTATTCAACTGAACATTTTTGAAGTGGTTGGCGATATCTTATTCTTCCTAAATATTTTTTATTTTCATCTGGCTTTTCTCCGGAAATCCAATTCGTATTTTGTATTTCTACTTTGTTTGAATTAAATAAAGATGATTCTTTTTCTGAACCTTCTGAAACCGTAATTGTATTATCATCAATATTCTTTGAAATAATATAGTATGGTTTTTCGTCAGGTTTCTTTTTTGTAATTTTAAATCCATGTCTCTGCCCTATCGTATAAAAAAAAGCACCATCATGAAAACCGATAATTTCATTTTTTTCATTTAAAACATTACCTCTTTTTTCTTCAACAAAATTTTTCAAAAACTCTTTTATTTGAACTTTACCCAAAAAACACAATCCCTGGCTATCTTTTTTTTGTGCGGTACTTAATTTTGATCTCTCTGCAATTTTTCTAACCTCACTTTTTTCTAAGTCCCCAACGGGAAATAATGTATATTTCAATTGTTCTTGGTTTAACGTCCATAAAAAATATGATTGGTCTTTTTCTTTATCTACACCAGCAAAAAGTTTAACTTTCCCATTTTTGTCTTTATCAACACGAGCATAGTGTCCCGTTGCAATCATATCGGCTCCAATTTCTTTTGCTTTATTTAAAAATGCCCCAAATTTTATATTTTTATTACACATCACATCTGGATTTGGAGTTCTACCATTTTTGTATTCTTCAATCATATAATCAGCAACTTCTTTTTTGTATTCTTTTTCAAAATCAAAAGTTAAAAAAGGTATATCTAGTTGTGCACAAATTCTCATGGCATCATTTCTTTCTTTTTTCCAATCACATTCCAAAAAATCTGGATGCCAAACTTTTATAAAAACGCCAGTTATGTTATATCCCTTTTCTTTCAGCAAAAAAGCCGACAGAGATGAATCAACTCCGCCTGACATTGCCACAAATATTTTTTTATCTTTATTTAAAATCATATTTGACAAAATTAATAAAGTTATATATTATGCGAACTAGAAAACTTCTTTGGAGGCTCTATGACTTTTTGGGATTATTTTGAAGAAATATCGAATATTCCTGTATTAATTGTTTTATTTTGCTTTTCTGTGGGAATATTCAATTATATTTACGAAAGAAAAAAATATTTTCTTTATGCATTAATTATTCCGTATTTTGTTTTAAAATTCATATTTTATATTCCGTGTATTTTGTTCTGTTTGACGTTCGGGGCGAGAATTAAAAAAATGAGGAGTAAAAATTTGTGATTATAAGTGCCATTTACTTGGCACTTTTTTTACCCCGTTAAATTCCGCCATTGGCGGACCTGCTTCGCAGGATTTAATGGGGTAAATTTTTTTATTTTCTTATTTTATTGTTTTCTTATTTTCTCGCCACTTTTCTATATTTTTATGGTTTCCGGAAAGTAAAATCTTCGGTACAATCCATTTTTTCTTATCAAATTTGAAAACCTCTGGCCTTGTATACATCTCACTGCTTGATGTTCTGTTTTCTTCTATTGATTCCAAATTACCCAAAACTCCAGGGATTTGTCTTGATACCGAATCTATAACAACCATTGCCGGGATTTCTCCGCCAGTAAGAATATAATCTCCAATTGAGATTTCTTCGACTTTTCCTCCCGAGGCGGATCCACCTTTGGCGGAAAATATTTTTTTGACCCTTGCATCTATCCCTTCGTAGCGACCACAAATCAAAATCAAGTTTTTATATTTTGAATATTTTTTTGCGTCTAAATTAGTAAATTTTTTACCGCTTGGAGAAAAAATTATTATTTTTATTGTTTTTTTGTCTTTTATTTTACCTAAAATTTTTTTAATAGTTTTTGCGAGTGGTTCAACCTGCATTATCATACCGGGACCGCCACCATAAGGCTTTGCATCAACTTTTTTGTGTTTGTCTGTAGAAAAATCTCTTGGATTATATATGTTTACTTTTATTTTTTTCTCTTTTTGGGCACGTTTAAGAATAGATTCTTCCAAATATGAATCCATCGCGTTCGGAAATATACTCAAAACGTGAAAATTGATCATTTTATAAGTCTAAAGGCCGTGACATTAGAATATCACGGCCCCTAGTTTATGTCTCTTTAAAAAATTGAGATAAAATTATGCTTTCAAATCTTCCATTGCTCTATCAACTTCTTCAGATGCTGAACTTACTCTTGGTGTTCTTTTTACACCATCTTTTGGTTCATTAATCTTTAGATTTACTCTTGCGTGGTTTTTCATACCAACAACTCTTAACAATGTTCTGATTGATTTAGCCGTATTACCATTGCGACCAATAATCTTTCCCATATCTTCAGGATTTACATCCAGAGTGATAAGCACACCCATTTCGTCAACTACCCTATCAATTTTTACATCTTTAGGATGATCAACCAATGCCTTAATAACATACTCCAGAAAATCTTTATCTTGTTCCATTTTATCTTTATCAAATAACTATTAATCTAATATATTCCATCAATTTGAGATGGAAAACAGCGCGACCTATCATGCTGTTCTAAAATAATTATGCAGGATTTTCAAAAAAAAAGCAACCACACGGGTTGTTTACAGTGGACAATTATTGTTTTTATAAAACTCTATTCAAAACAAAAACAAAAAAATATTATGGATTTAGAACCTCATTTAGAGGTTCTAAATTTCCCTCACTTTTTTTCTTTAGTTCTTGTGCTTTTTTACCAACTTTTTTAGAAGATGCATCTTTCTTTTTTCCATCAATAATTTTTTCTGAAACAAAAATATTATGAACGGTATCGGAAACCTGTGCTCCTTTTGAAATCCAATATTTAACACGATCAGCGTTTATTGTCTTTGTGTCTTTTCTTGGGTCATAAGAACCAATATTTTCTAAGTATTTTCCACTTTTGGGACCACGAAAATCCTCCGTCACAACAATCCTGTATGACGGATCATGTTTCCTCCCAACTCTTTTTAATCTTATTTTTAACATTTAGAGAAACATCTTAGCAAAAATTAGATTTTTGGTCAAATTTGACTTATTTAGATAGAGGGCGTATTTTGAAATTCAGATTTAGTTAATTAAATATCAAAAAAACAAATAGAGGCAACAAATGAATGAACGACCAGTAATAATATGGGAAGGATCTATAATCCTTACCAACAAAACAAAAAACAACGTAATTTTATATCAGGTTCGACCAAAGGATATAAAACTAGATGATGGCAAGTATGCAGGTTTTTTTGGAAAATTTGAAATAGAAGAAGCTGCGGGAAATCTAATAAAATTTTTCCAGAAACAAAGTCGCTAGGTTTCGTTTGAAATAAGTGATTTAAAAGAATTTCTTGGAAAGGAAAAAACTAAAAAATCAGAACTACTCTATGGACTTTATGGAAAGTTTTATGATGATGACGACATGAGAACGGCCCCGTTGTATATTGTCCGCGTTGGAAAAGAATATTTTGTCACTGATTTATTTATAAATTAATGTATGAAAAAATCTAGAAAATGAGTTTCCAAAAAGCGACCTTTACTGGTCGCTTTATTTATTGTATAAAGTGACGTTGTATTTCTGCTATAGCAGAAATACAACGTCACTTATGTTTTTGTGTTTTTTTGATTTTATGTTTTTGTGATTTAGTGATTTGCTGATTTGGTGATTCTATGATTTCACCCCTCTCTCATCGGTGAATTTTCGACAATTTTTATAGCCTCTTCTTCATTGTCTGTAATAATATATAAATCTAAATCTTCTACATCAATAGTTTTGAATCTCCTTAAAAATAAGTCATTAAAAAGTTTATCAATTTCTCTCCAATATTCACTTCCAAATAATATAATCGGCGCTTTTGTTATTTTTTTAGTTTGGATAAGTGTAAGAATTTCAAAAAATTCGTCCATTGTTCCATACCCACCCGGGAAAAATACAAACGCCTCAGAAGAAAAATCCAATATAAATTTTCTACTAAAAAAGTAATAAAAACTTAACCCCTCTTCAACATAAGGATTTACTGCCTGCTCGTTTGGAAGTTCTATATTAAACCCTATTGAGCGACCATCTCCACCACCGACAAAAGCACCCTTGTTTGCCGCTTCCATAATACCAGGGCCACCTCCAGTTATTATGTCGTAACCTCTTCTTGATAATTTACCAGCTAAAGATTCTGCTTTCGCATAATAAATATTATTTTCATCTATTTTTGTTGAACCAAAAAAAGTAACAGATTTAGGATGATGAGTTAAAAATTTTAAACCATCGACAAACTCCTGATTTATTCTTGAAACTCTATTTCTTAAATCGTCGTCAAGTTCGTGTGCACTAATAGGTTTTATATTTAATTCTTTCTCGGGAATATTTATTTGTTTTTTTAATTCTTCTTCCATAATTTATTTTTAAATACTTTTTAAATAGAGTATATCATACTACTTTACAATTTTAACCGCTTGTTCTAATTCAACTGATAATAATTTTGATGTGGCATCCGAATTCATGGTCACTCCATACAAAACTCCAGCACGAGACATAGTTTCCCTATTGTGTGTAATTAATATAAGTTGTGAATATTTTGAAAGATCTTCAATAATATTTCCATATTTTTTTGAATTTGATTCGTCTAATGCTGCGTCTGTTTCATCAAGAACTATAAATGGAGGTGGTTTAATTTGTGATATTGCAAAAGTAAGAGCTATGGATGTCAAAGCTCTTTCCCCACCAGATAACATTTCCAATCCTTTTATTTTTTTATGTGGTAATGATATGTGTACATCAATACCTTCTTCAACAATTTCTTCTTCATTTTCGTTATCGGGTATTTCTACAATTTCTTCAGAATCAATTTCTTCTGCCTGCACAGACAGGTCTCTTGTTGTTTTCTTTTTTGTATTTTTAACAACATTTATAGATGCTGAGCCACCACCAAACATTGAAACGAAAAATTCGCTTAATTGTTCATTAATTTTTTTTACTCCCTCTTTAAATTCTATGTCCAATTTTTCTTCAAGCTCTTTTATCAAAACACTCATTGATTCCTTTGATTTTTTTAAATCATCAATTTCTCTTTCCAAAAATTCATCTCTTTCTTTTACTTCATTATATTCTTTAACAATTTCATCGGAAGAACCGATCCCAATATCTTCAAGACGAATTTTAATTTTCTCCACCTCTCTTTTTCTTTCTTCTTGTCTTGTTCTGTCCTCATTCATAATATCTTCTAGTGTGACATCGGAATCATCCTCGTTGAGAACTTTGTAGGTTGAAAAAGAAGGCATTTCATCTCTAATCAAAACAAGTGCTTCGGAAAATTCATTTTTAAAGTTTGTTTCATCTGAAAATAATTTATTTTCTCTTGAATTTAATGAATTTAATCGAATTTTTATTTCATTTATTTGTGCCATTATCTGGAAAACTCTTTTTTCCATATCTCTATGTGTGTCTTTTTCGGATTCTATTTTTTTCTGTAAAGAATTATATCTTTCTGCATATTCTTTTTCTTCTTGTTTTAATTTGCTTATTTCAAGTTCCAAACTGTTCTTTTCTTTTTTTAATCTTTCTATTTCTAATTTTATACTTTCTTCTGTATCCAAAGAATCAATTCTTTTTTTTCTATAAACCAATATTAAATTGCTTATTGCCTCTTTTATTTTTCCTAAAATATTTTTCAATACCAAAACTTCATCTGTTTTATCTATTTCACTTGCATATTTATCAACAATATTAGAAAAATCTTCCAAATTTGATACTGGAATTTTTATAAAATCACTTTTGTCTTCAAAACTTTTAGTTCTTACTAAATTTTTCTCATTGTAGGACATTTCACCCTCAACTCTTCCTATTTCTCTTTCGAGACGATTTTTTTCCTTTTGACTTTTCTCTAACAATATCTTTATCTCTATAAGTTCTTTCACACCGACATCTTCTTCTTTATTTTTGGACAATTTTTTTTGTGATTCTTTCAGTTCTGATTCTAAAGCATCATGTTCTTTTTGTGGTCCTAACTTTTCTTCGTCTAATCTTTTCTTTTCATTATCAAGATATGTTCTTTCTCTTTTTAAATATTCTTTATATATTTTATTTAACTTATCTTTTAGTTCATAAGTTCTTTCAACTTTTTTTACTTGTTTTTCTAAAAACTTAATATGAGGTTTTATTTCTCTTCTTAGTCCCTCAACTTCTTTTATATTTTGTTCTGTTTTCTCAAGTTTTCTTAAACTTTCTTTTTTCTTGTAATGATAAATCTTCAAACCCAGAGCATCCTCTATCATCATTTTTCTCTCTCTTGGATTAACATTCAAAATTTTATCTGCTTCTCCCTGTGAAATTATATAATGTGCCGTTGAGCCTATGTTTGCACCAGCCAATACTTCCATAATATCTTTTAATCTAACTTGCGTTCCATTTATCAGATACTGATTTACACCATCTCTGTAAACAGTCCTTTCAAATACAACTTCATCATAATCAATATTCAAAAGTCGTTTTTTGTTATCAAAAGTTATTTTTACACTGGCCCTATTTGCTCGTGAAATGCTTCTGGAACCATTAAATATGAGGTCTTCACCCTTCTTACCACGCATTGATTTTATGGACTGTTCCCCCAACACAAAACGAAATGCTTCCGCAATGTTTGATTTACCTGAACCGTTTGGTCCAACAATAGCAGAGATAGGAGTCCTAAACTCCAATCTACTCTTTGTTGCAAAAGATTTAAACCCTGATAATTCTACTGATTTTAAATTCACCACTATATTTTAACATGCTAAGTTAAACTTATAAAATAAAAACCCCGCATAAATGCGAGGTTTAACAATTTTAAAAAAACTCTATCGAAACGCAGATCGAAAATGGTCTGCTTCCTGAAAAATTAGTAACTGTCACAATGACAGTTTTTCTTTCTTTCTTAAAAAGAAGTCCTCCTGTTGTTAATTTTTTTGAAGAAAAACCTTTTTCTTCAAAAAAATTTTTTACAGAATTGTCTATTTTTTCCGATTCAATAAGTTCTTTGGCTTCAAAATGAAATTTACTTTCACTTTGTCCAAGAACCGGAAGTTTAAAATTAGACGAAAAATGTGTCAAAAACTCTTTTTTAATTTCAATCATTTGAACTCCGTATATAAAATTTAAAAATTAATGAACCCCAGTTAACCTTTGAAGTAGGACAGTTAAAATATATAGATTAGTAATTTAACTAACTGTCATATGAAAAAGATAAAAAAATATAGGCACATTTCAT
>VMGX01000002.1 GCA_007376805.1 Parcubacteria group bacterium Athens0714_16
TGAAGCGATTATATTTTTTGAGTATCCAGCTTCACTTTTCTTTTATTTTGAAAAGTGGGGCTGTGGCACCAAAAAATAAGAAACCAGCTTGTCTGGTTTTTTGTTTTTAGGTATGAGGAATCGGACCGTTTTTTGTCCACAAAAAACGCGTAGTTTGCTTTAGCAAACAAAAATTCTCATTGAAGTCTGACTTCAATCTTCAATAGTTAAAAAGTGGGGCTGTGGCACCAAAACACAAAAAAACAATCACGAGCATGGTTGTTTTTTTGTCTAAAACATTATGGATTCAAAACCTCTCCCAGAGGTTTTGAATTTACAAAGATGGGTCAAGTATTTTCAATTCTTTTTCTTCCGACATTATCGAACATCCGTTCTTATTTTCAAATTTTTTCAATTCTTCTATTAATTTATTTTTATCAAAAAATACAGCTGTTTCATCCACGGCACCAGTTAATTCTGTTTCATTTGTTGTCTGAAAAATATCTTCAGAGACGGTTTTGTAAAAGAAATAATATCCATATATCAACGCCAAAAGATTTATAATCAAAAAGAAAAACATTATTATTTTCCAATCCCTCTTAAGGTTTGAGTGTAAACCGAAACTTTTCTCGCTTTCGGAAAAAAATATTTTTCTTATGTATTTTTTTATACCAGAAATATTCATAATAAATTTTAAATTTTTATTGCCTTAATTGTAAAACTCGATTTCCAAGATTCTTTTTTGGTTTCGGCGTCTGTGAATTTATTTATAGACATTCTCTCAATCGTTGTATCGTATTGAATATTTTCAATCAATGATAAAAACTCGAGCGTCTGAGTCCAAGATCCCTGAATAACAAACTCAACGGACAATGTTTCCACATTAACATTTTTTATCAATTCGCTATTTTCAACTCCAACAGTTTTTGTATCAACTGTAACCCCAACTAATTCAGAGACGAGCTCTATTGTTTTTATAAAATCCACAACACCGTTACTGCTTACAAAACACAAATCCAGACTTGATTGTTCTGCTCCCGTTTCTTTTATTATTTTCTTTATTAAATCAAGCTGTTTCTCTTTTTTTAATTCCACCAAAAAATCTCCCCTTAGTTTTGTAACACTGTCTGTTTTTTTGCCCAAAGAAATCATAAAAAAAACATCAAAAGACAACACTAAAATTGTAATCACCGAAACGATAATTAATATTTTTTTTGTTTTGGAAGGGAAAATCATATTAGTTTGTTTTTTTATCATCTTTAAGAATAATGTTTATTAAAAAAGAAACATCAGAATCTTTTGTAAGATTTGAGAGAGGAAGGTTTACTTCTTTAAAATACTGAACATCTATGAGAGATTCTTTGAAAACTAACAGTTCGTCCCTCGTTTCCGATGTTCCCTGAACTGTAATTACTTTTTCAATGGCATCTTTTTTTTGAATTTTGTTATATAAAATATCAGATATATAAATCCCATTTGGTTTGTTTTTTACAATTGCATAAATCACATCGCCCAATGAAGTTTCTTCCACATATCTTTTTAACACCGCAGTCTTTACCATTATCAGATTTAATTTTTTTTCAACCTCGGCGTTATCTTTATTTTGAACAGATTTTTTCACCAAATTTATTTGTTCTATGGCCGTATTTTCTTTTACAACAAGGGATATGTATGACGGTATGAGAAAAACAACAAACAATAACATTGATACCATCAACAAAGATAAAAATACAATAATTAATCGAATTAAATATTCTTTCTTAATAAAATCTTTTTCTTTTTTTGGTAAAAGGTTTGCCATAAAAAACTAATACATTTCATCGAGAACAAGGCCAACAACGGAGGCATACCCCGAAGAATAATTAAAACTTATTTCTGGAATATAATTATCAAAAGAAAGAGCATTCGTCCAAATATTCGCTATCTCAACTGGTGTTTTTATTCTTAAGGATAAATATTCTTTAAATCCCGGTATGTGTGCATTTCCACCACATAGGATAATTTTCTCAATTTTTCTTTTGTTTTTATTTATATTTTCTGGGGATTCACTCCAATAAGAATATCTTTTGTTTATTTCTTCCTCTAAAGCAGACATTGTTATGGTTAAAGATTTGTATAATTCCGCATTTTTTTCATTTTTTATAAAACCAAATTTTTGTTTTATTTTATCGGCCTCTTCAAACGAAACCCCTGTTTGTTTTTGGATTGCAGTTATAAGAGAGTCCCCACCAATTGAAACTGTTGATGTATATCTTAAAAAACCTTCGCTAACAATTGATATCCCCGTTCTTGTTCTTCCAATATCAATTATCATATATGTTCCAAGATCCCCTGCAGGAACAACAGCTCTTTTTAATGCCTGTGCCTCTATCTCAAATGAAACCGGCATCATTCCAGCTTCTTGAAATATACTTAAATAATCATTTATATATTTTTCTGAAATTGCAGACACATTGACTTCTATTTTATCGTTATTATTTCTTTCCGTTATTATTTCGTAATCAAAAACGGCTTCTTTCGAAGAAATTGGAACAAACTCTTCCAGTTGAAATTCTATATTTTCTCTAATGTTGTTAATTGACTCTCTGGGTAATTCTATTTTAAAAAGATATGCTTTTTCTTCTGGCACGGAAGCATATATAAAATCTATACCAAACTTTTCTTTTATTGATAACAAAATATCTTTTAATTTTTTTCTATCTTTTATATCACCCGCAATCATTACATCTTCTTGTATTGGAATATCTCCGTATCTTCCTATTTCAAGGTGGTTGCCGGAATGTAAAAGTTCCATCACTTTTATTGAGTGGTCCGATATGGTAACACCAACGGCCGGCATTCTTAAAAACTTTGGAGGTGGAAATCCAAAAATACGGTCTATAATTTTATTTTTTTTATCAAATCTCATTTTAAAATATAAAAAACAATACGACGTTTGTCTATGTAATTATACAGTTTATTCGTGGTTGTTCTAAACAAATCGGGGGATAAATTTTAAGAGTTATGAAATTTTACTACCAGATTTTATTTTTTTAGATGGTATCAATAAAGCAAGACCGTCTTCGTCTTTAACCGCCAAAATCATTCCCTGACTTTCTATTCCTCTTATTATTCTTGGTTCAAGATTTGCCAAAATCGTTATTTGTTTACCAACAAGTTCTTGTTCCTGTGGAAAAAATTCCGCGATACCAGCAACAATCTGGCGCGGTTTTTCTTCACCCAAATCTACTTCTAATTTAACAAGTTTATCCGTCTCTGGAATTTTTTCCACAGACAAAATTTCTCCTATACGAATGTCTAATTTTTTAAATTCATCAAAAGTTATCATGTAATAAGTTTAACATATAAGTTATTAGCTCAATTTACCATACTTCTTATCCATTTAAACAAAAATTCATTCCTCCCGCGCTGGAACAGAACAACGTCCCCACCCAAAAGTATGTTGTCTAAATCAATGTGTGCCTCAAAAATTGAATCGTATTCCTTTATATATTTTTCAAGAAAATTATTTTGCAAAAGTCCTTCTTTTATAAATTTACACGCTTCGTTTTTTTCTAAAATAACCATGTCGGCGACTCCGGCAAGTTTTTTACCAATTTCTAAATGCAATTCCCTGTTTTTCTCCCCAACTTCTGCCAATCCGGGGGTTACATAAATTTTTCTTCTTTTAACAAACAAGGAAAGTGCGTCTATTGCCTCTCTCACCCCGTCTGGATTTCCGTTGTAACTATCATCTATTATTAAAATATTATTTTTTGCTTTTATTGCCTGCAAACGATGTTCGGGTTGCTGAAGATTTTCCACTTTTTCTTTAATTTCAACAAAACTCATCCCAAATTCTTTCCCCACAATCATGCAGGACATTACAATCCCTATAATATAATTCGACAAAAAGGGTGTTTTAATTTGCCCAAGATTTTCAAATTCGTCATTAATTTCAAAATATATTCCAGAGCCATCTTCGTAGAAAATTTTATCTTTAAATCTATAATTTGAAAGCGGATTATTTTTTGAACTATAAAAATATATTTTTTGGTCCTTTAAATATTCCCTGAAATTTTGAACAACTAATTCGTTGTCTGCATTTAATACAACTGTCCCATTTTTTTTACAGTTCTGTATTATTTCAAACTTTGCATTTATTGTGTTTTCTATTTTTTTAAATCTTTCAAGATGGCTTTCATTTATACCAGTTAAAATACTCATATCTGGTTGCAAAACCAAATCACAAAGTTCTTTTATGTCCCCGATTTTATACGCCGCCATTTCAACAATAAAAATTTCTACACTCTCGTCTAATTTTTTATTTATTAATTGAGAAATTCCCAAAATCGTATTTTTATTCCCTTCCGTTTTTAAAATATTAAATTTTTTCGACAAAACAAAACTTATCGCGTCCTTCATTGTTGTTTTTCCATAACTTCCGGTTATGGCAATTACTTTTATATTCTTGCGATATTTTTTGATCTTATTTTTAGCCCTTAAAATAACGATTTTTTTGAAAATAAAATCGAATGGGAAAAAAATGATGGTAGAAAAAATTAAAAAAACAAAAAACACCGGTGACAAAGCAAAAAATAAAACCAGTAATGCTATGATTGGAAATATAATGCTCAAATTAAATGTATGAACAATTAAAAAAGAAAAAACCAGCTGAAAAAAAATGGACGAGAAAAAAATTATTTTTGCTTTAGATGTCCATTCTATTTTTTTACCAGTGACAACCTTGAGTTTGTTTTTTAAAAAAAATCTTATATCAGCAAAAAATCTATCCGTTGAATAATCCTGAAACTGTAGGAGGTATGTTTCATAAATTAAAATAGAAACTATTTTTTTTATAATTTTTTGAAAAACATTTATTTTTTGTATTTTTTGTCTCATCCCGTTTAGAAGTAGAAAATCTTTAGATTTCCGTAGTTAATTTTAATAAAAAATGACTTTTTGATATATAACATTCTACTATTTCCCGTGATTATATTAACTGTATGACTTCTAACGGGATTCATCCCGTTTTTGCGTTATTGTTTTTTTTATTCTTTGTCCAGATAACTTTGTAAAATTATTGCCGCGGCAGAATCATCTAATTTCACTGTTTCATTGTTTGATTGTTTCATTGTTCTTCTCGCTTGCATAGATGTCATAAATTCTTGTTCAAAATATACCGGTAAATTAAGCCCTTCTTCTAACTTCGTTTTGAATTTTTCTATGTCTTTCATTATTTCATTTTTTTCTCCCAAATAATTTAAAGATTCTCCCAAGACAATACCGGAAATCTTTTCTTCCATTATTATTTTTTCTATGTTTTGAAATAATTTTTCATCGTTATTTAAAATAACTTTTGGAAAAGCGATTTTTCCTTCGTCGTCAGAAATAGCGATTCCTATTCTTTTTGAACCATAATCTATCCCGAGCATTTTCTTCATTATCTTAATAATATATTAAATTTATAAATTAATGAAAACAAAAACCGCACTGATGTTAACAGTACGGCCATTTATCACATTGCAAACGCGACAGCGATTCCTAACAACACCCAAATTGTTAGTGTTATACCAACATTGTGTGCCTCACAAAAATCCCTCATTTTTTTCATTTTTACTCCACTTTTTCTATTATTAATAGTAGCATAAATAATAAATAAGTCAAAAACAAGGGTACGATTGATTTGTGGCCATTTTTTGATAATATCTATCCATTATGGAATTGTTTTTACAACAAAACATATTGGTCATTCTTTTATTGGCGCTTTGGGTAATTCCCTGGAAAGGTTATGCCCTATGGCTGGCCGCAAAAAATGATAGTAAGTGGTGGTTCATAATATTGTTAGTGTTAAACACATTGGCGATATTAGATATCATTTATATTTTTGTCATTAACAAAAAATGTTGCCAAAAAGAAGAAAATAAAACTTTGTAAAACAAAGTTTTAAAAAATCTAAATACTCGTTTATACGAGTGTTTGGTTTTATTTGGAGGGTTGCGCCGAATGGTAAGGCACTAGTCTTGAAAACTAGCGGGCGAAAGCCCTTAGAGGTTCGAGTCCTCTACCCTCCGCCAAAATTCGGAATTCAAATTTCCGCCAAAAATATGATCACAAACAATAAATTAACGGCCGTTTTTAATAAAACAAAAGGTCATTGTCATTTTTGTGGTGATTCTTTGACACTTAAAAAATATGGAGTGAAAGATATTGATAATTTAAATGGTTCGTGGGAAGCAGACCATGTTATTCAAAAAGGTAGAGGCGGGAGTAAGGATATTGAAAACTGTTTACCATCTTGTGTGCATTGTAATCGTCTTCGCTGGCACAGAAAAGGCAATGACCTAAGAGATTTAATATTTTTGGGACTCATCGTCAATGATGAGATCAAGAAGAATACAGCGGTTGGAAATAAAATAATTGAGTTAAAAAACAAACGCATTATTCAAAATAAAAACCGACGACGCAATATCAAATAAATTAAATTTATATATGGTTAGTTATTTTACACCAAAGTTCAGCAAATGGGCTCGACCGCCCTTGCCTACACAATTTGCACTCCATTTTTTTGACAATCATTCTCATAGAGATATCATTGTAATCAGACAAGAACATTAAACGAGGCGCCTATGAAAAACCAACGAGCAGAAAAGGACAGTGAGCTCCTTTTCTTTGTTGAGCCCCTTGATCCAAAAACAAATCAAACTATCGCACAAATGTTTGCTGATTTTGGAACTATTTTTGAAAAAACTTTTTCTATAAAAACAGAGGAGGAAACATCTCTTTCCACACCAGTTTGGGAGTGTGGATATAGACAGGCTCTTAGAATTGTAATGGCAAAAGCATTGTTAGATTTGAAATTTAAAATTTGGCTATTAAATTCTAACGGAAAAACACTTGATCGCCGTGGAGAATTTTTTTTCAAGAGTTATTTGGGTTAAAAAATCCGTGAAATGAACTTATTTCACGGATTTTAACTATTTACTTAAAAATTTCGTGGTATAATTTATTTATATGAAATCGACAAATAAAAAGGGTTTTACAATCCTTGAACTAATGGTGTCAGTCGCAATAATAGCGATACTAACTTCTATAATATTAGTAACAATATCAGGAATAAAAGAAAGAAGTCGAGACGTTAGGAGATTGTCTGATGTAAACGAGATACAAAAAGCATTAAATCTTTATTTTAGTAGTCATAACATTTTTCCTGTGTTTCCTGTGGAAATAAACATAACGGGTGATGATGCTTTTTCAGAAATATTAATAAGTGAAAAAAATATGCCCGCCGTTCCAACCGATCCGCTTCCAACCTATGGAGCTTACACATATCAGTCAAACTCTGGCGGAACAAATTATTCTCTTGGTTTCTGTATGGAAACAAACACGGTTTCTAAATATCTAAAAGGTTGCACCAACACATTAACCCCATAAAATGTACCCAAACGAAACAAAAAACAAAATAAGTTGGAGTGCGCAAGAATTTGAATACAAAGAAAAAAGTATTGATTGGTTTTGGGCTGTTTGGATAGTAAGTATCGGCCTAGCTGTTTTATCTATTTTTTTGGATAACCTATTATTTGCGATTATTGTTGTGCTTGGAGCTTTCACACTTTCACTGCAGTCCGTAAAAAAACCAAGAATGATAGAATTTGAAACAAATGATGAGGGTGTTATCATCGACAAAAAACTTTATCTATACAACACGCTTGAATCTTTCTGGATTATTGGTAAAGAAAAAAAAGCAATTATTAAATCAAAAAAACTAGTTGTTCCTTTTTTGATACTTCCACTAGAAAATACAGACCAAAGATATTTAAGGGAGTATCTACTGGGGCATATAAAAGAAGAGGAGATGTCTGAACCAATGGCACACGCAATAATGGAAAAATTAGGTTTTTAAATTCAAAAGCCCTGGGAGAGCTTTTGAATCCATAATATTAGCTGGCTCCGGAAGAGTTTTTTAATCAATAATGTTTTTTATCTTTATGTACCCCCACGCTTGCCCGCCTTTGGCGGGAGGAATTTTTTGTTTGCTAAAGCAAACCACGCGTTTTTTGTGGACAAAAAACGGTTCGATTCCTCTGACCTAAAAATAAAAAACCAGACAAAACTGGTTTCTTATTTTTTGGTGCCCCCACGAGGAATCGAACCTCGATCTTGAACTCCGCAAGCTCATGTTTTATCCATTAAACTATGAGGACAACAATTAAAATATATACCAAATATCACACTAAGAGAAGCTGAAAAAATATATTATACTTATTTAATGACCCAAGACGAAGCGCTTTCAATATTAAAAACCGGTGCCAATGTTTTTCTCACAGGAGAACCGGGCTCTGGAAAAACCTACACGATAAATAAATATATCGCATATTTACGCGAGCATAAAATCGAACATGCAATCACCGCGTCCACGGGCATTGCAGCAACACACATCGGTGGAATGACGATACATTCTTGGAGTGGTATTGGTATTAAAGAAAAATTGACTAAATATGATTTAGATAAAATTGCAACAAGTGAATATATCAATCGCCGTGTGCGAAAAACAAAAATTCTAATTATTGATGAAATTTCAATGCTCCGTGCGGGCACACTTTCAATGGTGGAGGCAGTGTGTAGAGAAATAAAACAAATAAATGAACCGTTCGGTGGTATTCAGGTTGTATTTGCTGGAGATTTTTTTCAGCTTCCACCAATCGAAAAAAGAAGTGCTGAACCAAAACAAACAGATCTTTTATTAGAAGAAAAAATTCCTTGTTTTTCATACGAATCAAGCGCGTGGGCACATTTGCGTCCAATGATTTGTTACATATCAGAACAGCACCGACAAGATGACGCAGAGTTTCTCGCATTCTTGCTTGCTATTCGTCGTAACGCTTTGGAAGACAAACATCGTAAATATCTAAAGTCACGTTATGTGTCGGATACAAATTTCCCAGAAAATATCACTAAGCTTTTTTCACACAATCTGGATGTGGATAGGGTAAATGATGGAATGTTAGAAAAAATAAAAGAAAGCAGTAAAAAATTTGAAATGGATTCTATTGGGTCGCCCAATCTCGTTACTACTCTCAAAAAAGGATGCCTTTCCCCAGAAATTTTAATTTTAAAAAAGGGTGCAATTGTTATGTGTACAAAAAATAATCTGAAAGAAAAATTTGTAAACGGCACGCTGGGAACGGTCGTGGATTTTGATTCTATTACAAACTACCCAATCATTAAAACAAGAAATGGAAAAAATTTATTAATCACCCCGATGGATTGGGGTGTGGAAGAAAACGGAAAGATCAAAGCAAAAATTACACAGATTCCACTTCGTTTAGCGTGGGCAATAACTGTACACAAAAGCCAAGGCATGAGTATGGACGCCGCGGTAATGGATTTGTCATCTGTGTTTGAATACGGGCAAGGATATGTAGCACTTTCTCGAGTTCGTCGCATGGATGGACTTTATCTTTTGGGGTGCAACGAAAAAGCGTTGCAAGTACATCCACAAATTTTAGAGCAAGATAATGTTTTCCGAACAGAATCAGAACGAGCACAAGAAATTTTTAATACACTTCCTAAAAAAGAAATGCGAGAAATGCATAAAAATTTTATCATTGCCTTAGGTGGTAAATGGAGAGACCCAAAAAAACACGAGCTCTCTGACTTGGAAGTCGAGCTTCCGAGTTCATCAACCGGACGACTAGAACAGATTCGCACAAAACATAAAAATGCTTACAGAAAATGGACACCAGAAGAAGAGGTAAAGATTGTGTCACAATTTAAAAATGGAAAATCTATTGAAAAAATTTCTTCATTGTCTGGACGACAAGTTGGGGGTATTCGTGCACGACTTATAAAACTCGGACTTATTGAAGAAAAATAAAAAAATCTCTTAGTTTTTAAACTAAGAGATTTTCATTTTTGTAATTCTAGATTTTTTTCTTGAGGCTGCGTTTTTCTTTATAACTCCCCTTTTTGCTGCCTTATCTATTTCTTTATAAACACTTGGAAGAAGTTTTTCTGCTTCTTTTGTCTTTTTTTCGGCTATAAGTTTCTTATATTCTTTAACAACAAACTTCATTTTATTTTTTCTCTCAAGATTAAAAACCTTCTTCCTTAGAGAACCTCTCAACGCTTTTTTTGCTGATGATGTAATTGGCACAGTATTATTAGATTAATTATTCTTAACCATTTCATAGTATCAGAGAATTATGATTGTTTCAAGCCCAAAAACTCACCTGGATGTAAAATATAAATCTCTCAACCCGAGGATAATCCGCCTTGGGCGGAAAAATGTAAAATTATAATGCAAAGTTATAAAATGATTTTGACATTTTTAACTGTCACTTTTCCCGCCCGCCATCGTCTAGTGCACAATTATATGCGTCACATAAATAATATTGACAATATGCCACATTGCCCAGGTTACAATCATTACTACTCTGGCATTGGCGGGCAGGCATTTTGAATTTTTAACTTTGAATTTAAGTAAAATCAAACTCTTTGGTGTCACCGAATAATGCTTCATAATTTACTCCAAATGGGCTAATATTAAAGTATGATTTCACAAATAAAAGGAAAATTGTCTTATAAAGGAACCGGATGTGCAATTGTTGATGTGTCTGGGGTTGGTTATAAAATACATACAACGCTTGATGAAGTGCTTGATATGAGAGAAGGAGACGATGTAAATTTTTGGACACATCTTGTTGTTAAAGAAAATGCTTTGGATATATACGGATTCAGAAATATGGAAAATTTAGATTTTTTTAAGCTCCTAATAGGAGTTTCTGGGATCGGGCCAAAATCTGCAATGAATATATTAACTATTGTTGGCGTTGAAACACTCGTTTCCGCAATAACTTCTGGTGATATTTCATATTTAACAAAGGTGTCTGGAATAGGAACAAAGAATGCACAAAAAATTATTATTGAACTAAAAGATAAGGTTGAAGAAAGAGTTGGCGACACGATTGGACTTAAGAAAGAAGATGTTGATGTTGTAGAAGCGCTTAAGTCGTTGGGCTACACATCTAAAGATGCGCGTGAGTCATTGAGAGGGGTGGACGAAAATGCAACAACGAGTGAAAAAATAAAAAGCGCCCTAAAAAGTTTGAATAAATAAACAACATGTTAGACAACGTTTTATACAAAATAAAAAAAATTCTTCCAATGAAATTATTTCGTTTATTACAACCGGTCTATCATTATGTTCTCTCGTTTGTTGCAGCATTCATATATGGATTTCCATCAAACAAAATCAATGTGGTTGGTGTAACAGGAACAAAGGGAAAAACCAGCACCATAGAAATAATAAGTGCCCTACTAGAGGAAGCCGGACTAAAAACAGCTCTTGCCGGAACCCTGAGATTTAAAATCGGAAACGAAACACAAAAAAATAATTACAAAATGACAATGCCTGGAAGATTTTTTGTGCAAAGATTTTTAAAAAAAGCAGTGAGAGCAAAATGTAATTATGCTTTGTTGGAAGTAACATCCCAGGGAGTTGCACAATACAGGCATAAGTTTATAAATTTCGATACAGTAATTTTTACAAATCTTTCACCAGAACATATTGAATATCACGGCTCCTACGAAAAATATTTGGAAGCAAAATTGAAAATAGCAAAAGCGCTTGAAAAATCTAAGAAAAAAAGAAAAATAATAATATCAAATACAGACGATAAAGAAGGATATAAATTTTTAAATATTAATGTTGAAGAAAAATATCCCTATTCAATAAAAGATGCCGAACCTTTTGTTATAAAAAAGGATGGATTAGTAATGACAATCGGGGACTTAAAAGTTGAACCTAAACTTTCTGGAGAATTTAATCTATATAACATAATCGCGGCTGTAAAATTTGCAAAGACACAAAAAATTAACGAAAACATAATAAAATATGCGCTGGAAAAATTTTCCGGGATCCGGGGGCGGTTAGAAAAAATAGAAGAGGGGCAAGATTTTACCGTAATAGTTGATTATGCACATACACCAGACTCTCTTGAAAAGGTTTACGAAGTATTTCAGTCCTCAAAAAAAATATGTGTCCTCGGGAACACTGGTGGCGGTAGAGATAAATGGAAAAGAAAAGAAATGGCAAAAATTGCAAAAAGACACTGCTCACAAATAATTTTAACAAACGAGGACCCTTACGATGAAAATCCGCTGGAAATCGTTGGTGAAATGAAAAAAGAAATTGGAGATTCAAATTGTCATGTAATTATAGACAGAAGAGATGCAATAAAAAAGGCGCTTGGGTTTGCAACCACAGGTGATGCGGTTTTAATTACAGGAAAAGGAACAGACCCATACATTATGGGAGCAAATAATACAAAAATTTCCTGGGATGATGCCACTGTAGTAAAAGAAGAATTAAAAAAGATTTTAATAAAATAAATTTGGTATAATAAAAACATGGACGCACTAAAAAATTTTACTTGGTTTTTCGTAATATTATTAGCACTCGGAGTAATTTGGTTTTTATCTGGTGGACAAGATAGAGCTTCTTCAAAGAATCCTTTTATACACGCACCAAATACCGCGGATTCGGGAGAAACATATAAGGTGGGTCTCTTTCCAAATTCACCAACAAACAACACTGCAACACAAAAAGAACAGGTTGAAGCAAAAACAAATTTTATTTCCTTTGGAGAAACCTATGGAACTGGTTTCTTTTCTGTGGGAAGGGGTAGCGCCTCAACAAACACAACGGAAGAACAACAGGGCACAATTCAAGAACAACTAAAAACAATAGGAGATGAGACGGCAAAAGTAAAAGACGAACTTCAAAAAGCACAGGAAATGGCTAGCGCGTCTGAATATTCAGATTTAATTACTTTCTCCAAAGGTACAGCAACCGCAACCACTCCAGACAAAGAATATGTACAGATAGTGCTTTCAAAAAAAGCACCAAACAAAGTGATAATCACCGGCTGGGAATTAAAAAGTGCAATTTCTGGTGTATCTATAAAAATAGGAGAGGCCACTTGGTTACCAAGACTGGGAGCTTCAAATACAAAAAATACCATCGTCCTATCCCCGGGAGATAAGGCCGTTATATCCACGGGCCGTTCCCCTATTGGTGTTTCTTTTAAAATAAATATTTGTTCTGGATATCTAACACAGTTCCAAACCTTTTATCCAATAATTAAATCGGAGTGTCCTGATCCATATAGTGAAATAGAAGAACAATATCTTGCTGGACCAAATGCTTATAATGATGCCTGTTTAAATTTTATAGATGGGATTAGAAAATGTACCATTAGCACAGGACAACTTCCTCTTGGTATGCAATCACAGTGTCAGGACTTTGTAACAAAAAAAATAAATTACAATGCCTGCATTGATAAACACAGAAATGACGAGAGTTTTTATAGTGGAGAATGGAGAATTTATTTGTCCCGTGACACAGAATTATGGAAAGCAAAAAGAGAAATCATAAAATTAATTGATGGAGCTGGAAAAACAGTTGGAACAATAATATACTAAATTCAAAAGCCCTCCCAGGGCTTTTGAATCCATAATGTTTTTTGTGTTGTGCCCTGGGAGGGCTTTTGAATCCACAACATTTTTAATAAAAATAAAAAACCCCGATTTGAATCGGGGTTTAACTTTTATGCGGCGAGAAGAATTGTAATCTTCTCTAAAATTCCATCCGTGTGGGATTTCACAAATATTCCAGCTTGGTAGTCGTTAAGACAATACCAAGTTGTTACTGGATTTTTTGGATCTTTGGAAATATCCACCCTAAATTCTTTTTTCAACTCGTCCTGTTTGCTAAGCCAATAACTAGCCGGCTTAGTCCATATTCCAAAAACATCTCCCAAAAAGACATCGGCCGCTGTTACCTCTTGTCCTTTTTTTGTCTGGTTCATGCCGTATGGAGACCTTCCCGCATTATTAATATGTTTTTGAAGAATTTCCAAAGCTCCAATCGTTTCAGTCAACTGACCATAATTTTTGGCCTGTAGAACTGAGAGTGTTTGACTAAAGCCTCCAGAATCCTGAACGGGGGATATGACTTGAAACAAGCGAACTATTGCTTCAACTTTGTTATCCATTGCTTCGATGGATAACATCTGTTTCTGCAATTCTTCCAGCGTTGGAAGAATTTTTTTCAAATCTTTTTTGGGAGATTTGAAAAGAGATTTCAAAAACGCGATGAATTTTTTCACTACATCCTCCTGGATTTGTTAAAGAAATAAATAGCATATCTCAACTATTTTCTGTTATGTATAATAGCACAATCCATTTAAAAAGTCAAGCATCTACTTAATACCCCCTGAATATGGCTCTACAAAGCCAATCAAACACCAAGAATCCTAAATAAGACAACCCCCGCAGAAACAGAGACATTTAATGACTCCTTTTTCCCTTTCATTGGTATCTCTGTAATAACATCACATTTATCTAAAATTGATTTTGATATTCCTTTCACTTCGTTACCAAAAATAAAAACCGTTGAAGAATTTGTTTTTATTTTTTTATAATCAACAGATTTCTTTGATTGTTCTACTCCAATTATTAAAAAGTCGTCTTTCTTCAGTTTTTTGATAAGAGTACTAATACTTTTTACCTTTTTCCATTCAATGTTTTTTTCAGCACCAAGTGCTGTTTTTGAAATTTCATTTACATCTCTACCAAATCTATCAACCGGAGCGGGGGTATAACCAGTCAAAAATATTTTTGAGACACCAACTGCGTCAGCCGTTCTAAAAATAGAACCAACGTTATGATTACTTCTTATGTCGTGAAGAATTAGATAGACCTTAAAATTTTTCATTGTCCGCTCGGCAGGACTCGAACCTGCGACCGTCTGCTTAAAAGGCAGCTACTCTACCAGCTGAGTTACGAGCGGATATTACAAAATAAAAATATAACAGAAAAATAAATCTTTTTCAATTTTTTAAATGTCCAACAAAAACTTTTCTATTTCTAAACTCATGTCCTCGACAATACCTCTTCTCATGTCATGATAAATGGAAACGAGCTGGGAAGACATTTTTTTCAATTCATTTTCAGAATAATTTTTACAAAACTCTTTTGCTTTTTTAAAAACAAATGGATTCAAATCTGCTTCAACACCACTCTTTGATGAATTTGCTAAAAGCATTGTTTTAATCTGCCAAAACAATATTCCATGTATCTCTTCTGGCACAAGTCCTTCTTTCAAAACTTTTTGATATTCTGCCCAAGCGCTCTTTTTATCTCTTCTACCCAAAGCATCTGTTAAAGAAAACGGTTTGGCCCTTTCTTTTTCTTTTTTTATAACACCAGAGAACTCCTGTATTTTTTGTGCGCACTTTTCTATTTTTGTAAGTGTTTTTTTATCAACTTTTTCTTCTAATAAAATAAAAATGTTGTCTGATTCTACGATTTTTTTGATTTTATCTAAAACAAATTCTTTTATTTCTTCCTTCTCAAAAATTTTATCTAAAAAAATTATATATTTGTTTTCAAAAAGGCCCATTCCGCCCAAACCTTCTTCTACTATTTTCTCCTCAAAATTTTCACCATTTAATTTAAATAAATTCGAGTTTGGTTTTTTTGTAACAAGAATATTCAGAAGGTCTTTCGCCTTTGCTCTAGCTTTTTTAAAATCTTCTCCGTAAATAAAATAAAGCATAATAATTTTTTTGAAAATTGCTACGTGATTTTCTGCATCTCTCCCCAATTATCCCCAACAGAGGCGTCAGCAACAAGTTTTATACCAAGAGATTCTTTTTCTGTTAAGACACTCTCCATAATTTTTTTAATCTCTAGACATACTCTATTTACGACATTTTCCTTAACCTCATAAACCAATTCGTCATGAATTTGTAAAAGCAACGAGCAGTCGTTTTCAATTTTTTCTTTTTTCAAAAATTCTTCTATTTTAACAGTCGCTATTTTAATAACATCCGCCGATGTTCCTTGTATTGGCGCATTTATTGCCATTCTCTCAACTGAAGCTCTTATGTGTGGAAATCTCGATTTAATTTCTTCAAAATACCTCCTCCTGCCAAAAAGTGTTTCTGTAAATCCTTTTTTAAAGACCTCTTTTTTTATATTTTCAAGATATTCAGCAACACCAGAAAAAGTTTCAAAATAATTGCTCAAATAAATTTCGGCTTCTTCTCTACTTGTTCCTAAATTCTTTTTTAATGAATTTACACCCATACCATAAAGAATTCCAAAATTTATCACCTTTGCTTTTCTTCTCATTTCACTTGTAACATCTTTTGGTAATACATTAAACACTTTTGATGCAACGGCACTGTGTATGTCTCCGCCTTCTTTAAAAATTTGAATCAAGTTCTTGTCACCAGATAAAATAGCAACAATCCTCAATTCAATTTGTGAATAATCAAATGAAAGAAGTTTAAACCCTTTTTCAACAACAAAAGCTTTTCTTATTTCATTCCCAAGTTCTGTTTTGGTTGGAATATTTTGTAAATTCGGATCATTTGATGAAAGTCGTCCCGTCGTTGTGCCTGTTTGTATAAAATTAGCATGTAATCTTCCATCGTCGCCAACCATATCTGGAATATTATCTATGTATGTTGAAAGTAATTTCTGTAATTCGCGATATTTTAAAATATCATCCACTATTTCATTTGTTCCCTGCATTTTAAGAAGCTCTGATTCTTTCGTAGAATAGGCTCCTGCGGGAGTTTTTCTTAGCCCTTTAACCTTAATCTGCATTTTTTCAAACAAAATCTCTCCGAGTTGTTTGGGTGAATTTATATTAAATTCTGCGCCAGCCTTCTTCCAAATTTCTTTTTTTATTTTGTCTAAATCTATATGAAGTTTTTTTGATAAATTTTTCAAAAATTCTGTATCTATTTTTATTCCTCTTTCTTTCATCTCTTCTGTTATTGGTAAAAATGGTAATTCAATTTCTTCATATAATTTAGTTAATCCGTCTTTTTTTACTTTATCTAAAATTATTTTTTTTGCTTCTTCAAAAGATGTCGCGTGTGAAAAATTAAGTATTTTATCAAAATCTGGGTTTGTTATATTAGAATTTGTAAGCCAAAGAGCTATGCCTATTTTTTTTATTTCAATCTCTGAAATATTTTGTGTGTCCTTTGGGGCTTCTTTTTCTTTGTTGTTTTTAACTTCTGTAATTTGACCCATTTCGTCGTTGTTATTTTTTTTATTCACTGTTTCTTGCGATATTCCTTTTTTAGAAAACATATCACTAACCTTTTGCCAAATGCTCCTGAAACCAAGTTCGTCCAATTCTTTCTTTATTTTTTCCAAATCTATATTGTCCACCATTTCTTTTTCTGGTAAATCAAATTTTCTCAACGAATCCAATCTTATCGTTGCCAAAATTTTTGAAAAAATTGCTTCTTCTTTTCCTTCTTTCAAAAGATTTATTATTCTTTTTGTTATTCCTGCTTTTTCAAATTTACTTTCATCTTTTTTTAGTTCTTTATAAATATTTTCTATCGTTCCAAATTTTTGAATTAAAATTGAAGCCGTTTTATCTCCAATCCCTTTTATCCCAATAATATTATCTGATGGATCTCCACGAAGCCCTTTGTAGTCGGGTAAAAGTTTTGGTCCAAAACCAAATCTTTCAAAAACTCTTTTTTCATTATAAATAATTGTGTCTTTAATTCCTTTTTTAAGCGTGTAAACAAGAACATCGTCTCCGTCAACGAGTTGAAGTGTATCCATGTCTCCAGAAGCAATAATTGTTTCCGTGTCTTTTTCATATTTTAATTTTTCGGCAATTGTTCCTAATAAATCGTCCGCTTCAAATCCTTCAACTTCATATATTGGAATATTAAATGCTTTAAAAACATCATGTGCCCTTATTATTTGTCCAACCAATTCCGTGTCTGTTTTTGGACGGTTTGCCTTGTATCCTTCATATGACTCGTGCCTGTGTGTTGGGCTTGGAAAATCGAAACAAGCGATTATATAATTTGGTTTTAATTCATTAATTATTTTTAACAACATTAAGCATAGTCCGTAGAGAGCACCTGTCGGCTCGCCTTTCGTAGATGTAAATTCCGGCAATGCGTGATACGCTCGGTGTAATATCGCGTGAGAATCGAGTAAAACTATTCGTTTTTTGTTGTTTTTAGACATTCTTTACTTCAAAAGTGTATCAAAAAAACCACGATCCTGCTCGTGGTTTTTTATTTAATAATTTGTATTCTTCTCGTGTTTTCATCAACGAACTCAAATTCCATTTTTAAAATCTCTTTTGGTAATGCACTCAAAACATTTTCTGGCCATTCTATTAAAACCAAATTTCCGGAATCATTTAAAATTTCTTCAAACCCAAGAACCCTCAATTCCTCTCCTTTTTGTAATCTATAAGCATCAATATGAATTAATTTTTTAGGCCATTCGCGATTTTCTATTTTGCTTGCCCCGTTAAATCTCGTCCGCCTCTGGCGGAATTTAACAGGGTAAATTTTTTCAATAACAAATGTCGGGCTTGTTATGTTCCCTTTTATGCCCAATGCCTCGGCAACAAATTGAACAAATGTAGTTTTACCCGAACCTAAGTTCCCATGAAGACCTACTACAAGTGCTTTCTTGTTTGGTTGTTCCAAATTTTGTAAGAAATTTTTTGCAATATCTCTTGTTTCTTCTGTGTTTTTAGAAATTATTTCCATTGTTAAGATAATATCACTCAAAAGTGTCTGTTGAAATGGTAGTTTTGTGTTAAAATATAAACATAACCTTAGAACATTATGATAAGTTTCAACGACAAAGAACAAAACGACAAGCTTGATGAAATAAGAAATTTGGAAGAAGAGGATCTCGCACAAATACTTTCACAAAAATATAAGATTCCATATCTTAATCTCTTGGGAATTCCTGTAAATGCAAATGCGCTTTTAATAATTCCCGAGGAAAAAGCAAGAAAAAGTAATCTTGCAATTTTTGATGTCGCTGGAAAAAATCTAAGCGTAGCAATTAATGCTCCGGAAAAAAACGAGACCATTGTTGCCATAGAAGAATTAAAAGAAAATGGATACAAGCCAAGTTTGTTTATTGTATCTCAAAATAGTTTAAAAAAGGTTTGGGATAGATACAAAGAGCTGTCTTTTGGCACGGTTACAGAAGCAGGAATTTTAGACATTTCAGATAAAGATATTGAAAAATTTGTTAGTGAAACAAAAACAACCGAAGAAGTAAAAAAATTAATAAACGAAACGCTTTCTCTTGAAAAAAATAAAAGAACCACACAAATAATAGAGGTAATCGTGGCTGGCGGTCTTGTTTTGGATGCATCGGACATTCATATAGAGCCAGAAGAAAATACTGTAAAAATAAGAATTCGTCTTGATGGTGTTCTCACAAATATTACAGACCTTGATTTGGAAACATATCGATTGTTACTTTCAAGAATTAAATTAATTTCTGGTTTAAAAATAAGTAGAATAAAAAATGCACAGGACGGAAGATTTAGTATTCACGTCAATAAAACTGAAATTGAAATAAGAACATCTACATTACCAAGCGAGCATGGAGAATCAATTGTTCTAAGAATCCTAAACCCAGAAACAATTTCTATTCCACTTGAGAAACTTGGTATGGATAAATTCCTTTTGGATATAATGGAAAGCGAGATAAGAAAACCAAATGGAATAATATTAAATACGGGACCAACGGGGTCGGGAAAAACAACCACCCTATACGCACTTCTTAAAAAAATTTACACGGGAGATATAAAAATAATCACAATAGAAGACCCAATTGAATATCACATAGCTGGCATAACACAAACACAGGCCAACCCAGACGGAGGATATACATTCGCAAAAGGTCTTGTTTCGTCTCTAAGACAAGATCCTGATGTAATAATGGTTGGTGAGATAAGAGACAAAGAAACGGCAGAGACAACAATACACGCATCTTTGACAGGACATCTTGTACTCTCAACTCTACACACAAACACGGCGGCAGGAACATTCCCCCGACTTGTAGACCTTGGCATACAACCACAAATGTTGGGCACAGCAATTAATTTAACGATGGCACAAAGATTGGTCAGAAAACTTTGTAATAATTGTAAAAAAAGAATTCCTGCAGACACGTTAACTGCTGGAATTATAAAAAAGACTCTCGATGAAATAAAAGAAAAAGACCCCGAAAGAAAAATTCCTCTCTGGGAAAACAATTCTGTTTATGTTCCCGTTGGATGTGAAAAATGTAATCAAACTGGATATAAAGGAAGAATTGGTATTTTTGAAGCAATAATAGTAGACGAAAATATAGAAAACACGGTTAGAAATAATCCGAGCGAAAAAGAAATTGAAAAAGCGGCTTCAAAACAAAAAATATTAAACATGAGACAGGACGGTGTAATAAAAATATTAGAAGGAACAACAGATGTTGGTGAGTTAAGAAGAGTAATAGATTTGGAATAATTTTACTTGTCTGAGGTATGCCCCGTTCTACTAATAGAACAGTTTTGACAATAATAGAAAAACCTTCTTTTGTTTTTATGGGCTTTAATTCTTCCCTAAAAAAAGTATAATTCCAATAGAAGTGTTGTGTTAAAAACAAGATTTTGTTGAAAATAAAAAATCCAACAAACAAATCTCTAAGTGATACCTTCAAACGGGCGTCCAAAAGCCGACATAATTCTATAGATAATTGCAGAAAACTCGAAAGAGTAACCAAAATGTCTACGAAATATGTCTAAAGTCCGGATGGACTTATCACTTAGAGATTTGTGGGTTGGATAAACTTAAAATAACTCAACACTATAAGTCTATCACATTATAAAAATATGTCAAGCCCTAAAGACAAAAATGAAAAAAAGGATGTGGTTAAGCCACTTGGCGACACCTCCCTTGACCAAACATTGAGGCCCTCAAAATGGGATGAATATATTGGTCAGGACTCTATTAAAAAAAATTTAAAGATACTTTTAACCGCGGCAAAGGAGCGCGGACACTCCCCGGAACATATACTTTTCTATGGTCCGCCTGGTTTGGGTAAAACAACACTCGCACATTTGGTATCCAAAGAAATGGAGGGTAACATGAAAATTACCTCCGGTCCAGCCATTGAAAAAGTTGGCGATTTGGCGTCAATATTAACAAATCTTTCTGATGGGGATATCCTTTTTATAGACGAGGTTCATAGATTAAATAAAATCATAGAAGAAACACTTTATCCCGCGATGGAGTCGCGTGTTTTAGATATAATTATAGGCAAAGGACCTTCCGCAAGAACAATTCAACTTGAATTACCATCTTTCACCCTTATCGCCGCAACAACAAGAATGGCTCTTTTGTCTTCCCCGCTCCGCTCTCGTTTCTCTGGAGGAACTTTTAGATTATCTTTTTACACAGAAAACGAAATTGAAACAATATTAAAAAGATCAGCAAAAATATTGGGCGTAGACGTGGGAAAAGACGGTTTGGTTGAAATATCAAAAAGAAGTAGATTCACTCCGAGAATTGCAAACTATCTTTTAAAAAGATGTCGAGATTATGCACAGGTTAAAAAAACAGAGTTAAACAAAAACGCCGTTCAAGAAGCACTTTCTCTTCTTGAAATAGATGACATGGGCTTGGGTTCACACGACAAAAGAATCCTTGAAACAATAATAAATAAGTTTAACGGTGGTCCCGTTGGTTTAAGCACAATATCTGCTGCAATAATTGAAGAACAGTCAACCATAGAAGAAGTTCACGAACCATATCTCATGCAAATAGGCTTTATTGAGAGAACTCCACGAGGAAGGGTTGCTACAAAGTTAGCATATGAACATTTGGGTTATAAGTTCCCAGAAATAGAACAAAAGAAACTTTTATAAAAAATTTAACAAATTTTTTATAAAAGTTTCTTAATTTCCAATTTCCAATTACTAATTTCTAATGAAAAACACTTATTGATTACAATTTTATAATTAGACATTTCATTGGGTATTAGAAATTAGACATTGAGATTCTAAAAAAATTAATAAATTAATTTTTTCATTATGTCCGGTCATAATAAATGGTCAAAAATAAAAAGAAAAAAGGAAGTTACCGACTCACAAAAAAGTCGTGTCTTCACAAAGCTTGTTAGACTAATACAAGTTGAATCAAAAAAGGCAAACGGGGACACGAACGCGCCCGGACTAAAGACGTCCATAGAAAAAGCAAAAAAAGAAAACATGCCAAACGACAACATAGAAAGAGCTGTTAAAAAAGGTGCTGGCTCTGAAGGTTCTGGTATGGAATCTATTACATACGAAGCATACGGCCCATCTGGAATTGGAATAATAATTGAGACATTGACAGATAGTAGAAACAGAACATTCGCCGAGATAAAACACATCTTAACAAAAAATAATTCATCAATAGCTCAGATTGGTGCTGTAAAATGGGCATTTGAAAAAAACAATGCGGGAGGATGGATACCAAAGACGGTTGTAGATGTAAACGAAGAGGATTTAATTAAACTTGAAAAACTTGTAGATAACTTGGAAGAAAATGAAGATATACAAGAAGTTTTTGTAAATGTAAAAAATGAGTCCCGTTAGAAGTCATACGGTTAATATAATTACAGGAAGTAAAAGAATGTTATATATAAAAAAGTCATTATTTATTAAAATTAACTACGGAAATCTAAAGATTTCCTACTTCTAACGGGATGAGGCTGAATAGTAAAAATCCAATGAAAGTTTTGGCGATAGACCCCGGTTATGAAAGAATCGGAATAGCTGTTTTAGAGCGCCTCCCTAACAAAAAGGAGGTTCTTTTATATTCTGATTGTTTTAAAACATCACCAAAATTATCTCCAGAGGAAAGATTATTTTTAATCGGAGAAGAAATAACAAAAATTATAAAAAAATTTAAACCAACCAGCTGTGCTCTAGAAAAATTATTTTTTAATACGAACCAAAAAACAGTAATGATGGTTTCCCAGGTTAGAGGAATGATCATTTATCAGGCGATGTTAAATAAAATGAGTGTGTTTGAATATAATCCGTCTGAAATTAAAATAGCAATAACCGGTTACGGGAGAAGCACAAAATATCAAATAACAGATATGGTAAAACGACTGATTTGTATTGATAAAAAAATTTCCTATGACGATGAGTTTGATGCCATAGCCGTTGGACTAACTTGTCTAGCGTCTGAAAAGTTTTAATTTTAAACAAGAACCTAGAAACTAGAACCTATTCATGGGTTATCCACACTCTATTATGTGATTTATTTGCAAAAATATTTTTTTCTGTTAAAAATATAGAAACCATTTTTAATTGATTAAATAAATGGCTAAATAGGTCGCCTAAAATAAAATTTATTTTAAATAAATATGTACGAAGAAGAAAAAGATAATTTAGATACAAGCGAGGAGGCCTTCGGAGATATGGACGCGTCTCTTGAAGATGTGGAAAAACTTGATGACGATGAGATTGTGGACGACGAAGACGAAGTTAGTGAATTTGATGACACTGATAATTTTTAATTCGAAGTGTTTTAAAAAAATAACCCCTCTTCTGGGGTTATTTTTTTACGATAATTCAATTTTCACAAACCTATGCTTCCCTACTTTAAAAATGGACGTATCTGTAATTAAATAATTATAGTCCTCTATTTTTTTATTATTAGACATATTTGTTATGGCGCCAGAATCAATTAACCTTTTGAAATCAGACACCGAAGAAACTAATCCGTTTTTTAACAATATATCTGATAATTTTTCTCCTTTTGAAGCGCGTATGGTTTGAATATCTTCGGGTATCTCTTTTTTACTAAATGTGTTTATAAAATATTCTTCTGCTTTTCTTGCTTTCTCTTTATCGTGATATATAGAAACCACTTCTCTTGCTAATTTAATTTTTGCATCTCTTGGATTCATTTCTTTGTTTTCTATTTCTTTTTTTATAGTTTCAATTTCAGATAAATCTAAGGATGTGCATAATGTAAAATACTTTGTAATTAATTCGTCTTTTAGCGACATTATTTTCCCAAAAATTTCATTCGGCTCATCCGTTATGTTTATTACATTCCCCCTAGTCGTAGACATTTTCTCCCCATCTGTACCTTCCAACATACCAAGTGTCAGAATATTTTGTTCTTTTTCGCCATATTTTTTTTGAATAATTCTGCCCGCCTTTAAATTAAAAAGTTGGTCAGTTCCACCTATTTCGACATCCGCCCTTACCATAACAGAATCATACCCCTGCATTAGCGGGTATAAAAATTCTCTAAGAGAAACATCCTGTCCTTTTTCTAATCTGTCTTTAAAATTTCTTCTGTTTGACATTTGTTGAACAGAAAAACTTTCAGCGAGTTCGGCAATTTCTTGAAATTTTAACTTTTTTAACCACTTACTATTAAATTTAAACTCTGTTTGGGATAGATTTATTATTTTTCCGAGCTGTCTTTTGTAGTCTTTTAGATTTTTCTTTATTTCTTTTTTGTTTAACATCGGTCTTTTTTCAGATTTATCTGAGGAATCCCCTATTTGTGCTGTAAAATCACCAACAATCAAAACTGCTGTGTGCCCAAGATTTTGAAATTCTCTAAGTTTTCTAAGAGCAACAGCCCTCCCAATATGAATTTTTGGTCCTGTCGGATCTATTCCTAATTTTATTCGAAGTTTTTTGCCCGAGTTTAATTTTTCTTTTAAATCATCTAAAACAAATATTTCTTCCACACCTCTGGTTAAAATTTCTTCTATTTTTTTGCTATTTGTGTCTATTTTCATATACTCTTCTTACAAAATACTTTATCACAATTGACCTAACGTGTCTTGTTTTTTTGCTATATAATAAGTCAGTATGAAAAAAAATAAAACTCACATATCCACAAAAACAATTAAACTATTGGTTGTATTGTTCGTGTTTTTTGTTGGTGTTTTTCTTTTGTGGATAACGACATTTAAACTCCCCGACCTACGCTCCTTTGAAGAAAGAAAAGTTTTGCAATCAACAAAAATATATGACAGGACCGGGGAGGTTTTGTTATTTGAAATAAATAAAGACAAGAAACGAACGGTGATGTCTTTTGACTCAATTTCAAGATATATAAAAAATGCAACTGTTGCTATAGAAGACACTGAATTTTATCAACACGGTGGAATTAAGTTAAGTTCGATAGTAAGGGCTGTTTTATCAAATATTGTTTCTCTTAATGCCGGACAGGGTGGTTCGACAATAACACAGCAGGTAATCAAAAATTCTCTACTAACCTCAGAAAAAACAATAACAAGAAAAATAAAGGAATGGGTTTTGGCAATCAGACTGGAACAGGTGATGAATAAAGATTCCATTCTGGAACTTTACTTGAACGAGGCCCCCTATGGTGGAAGTGTATATGGTGTTGAAGAAGCGGGTAATACTTTTTTTGGAAAAAGTTCTGGTGATCTGACACTTGCAGAAGCATCCTATCTTGCGGCATTACCACAGGCGCCAACATATTATTCCCCCTACGGAAATAATTTAGATAAACTAGAAAACAGAAAAAATCTTGTTCTTGAAAAAATGTTAGAAAATAATTTTATAACAAAAGAGGAATATGATTCCGCAAAAAAAGAAGTTGTTATATTTAAAAAAAGACAAGAAAAAGGAATTCTTGCTCCGCATTTCGTTTTTTGGATTCAAGAATATTTGGAAAATAAATATGGAATAAAGGCCGTTGAAGAAAATGGTATGAAGGTAATAACAACCTTAGATTATTCATTACAAGAAAAAGCTGAGGCTATTGTTTATAAATTTGCACAAGAAAATACTGAAAAATACAACGCGGAAAATGCATCACTTGTTGCCGTGGATCCAAAAACGGGTGGAGTTCTTGTTATGGTTGGTTCTCGTAATTATTTTGATGAAAAAATCGACGGTAACTTTAATGTCGCGCTCGCACACAGACAGCCGGGTTCGTCTTTTAAACCATTTGTTTATGCGAGTGCACTTAACAAAGGATACACCCCTGAAACGGTTGTTTTTGACCTACAAACAGAGTTTTCAACAGAATGTGATCCCAGTGGGAAACAATTATATCCAGAGGCTGTGTGCTACATGCCAGTAAACTACGACGAAAAATATAGAGGACCAATAAGTCTTCGTAATGCGCTTGCTCAATCAATAAACATTCCAGCAATAAAAGTGCTCTATTTGAGCGGAATTAATGACTCGTTGAACTTGGCGAGGGACATGGGAATAACAAGCTTGGAAAATGCTGCGCGTTATGGATTAACATTGGTTCTGGGAGGCGGTGAAGTTTCTTTACTTGAAATGACCGGCGCCTATTCTGTTTTTGCAAACGATGGTGTAAAAAATCAGGTAAATGGAATAATAAAAATAGAAGATAGTAAAGGAAATATTTTGGAAGAAAATATTTTAAAACCAGAAGTTATTTTAAACAAAGAAGTCGCCAGAGACATAACAAGTATGTTGTCCGATGAAAGTGCTCGTGCCCCTGCTTTTGGTAATCATTCATATTTATATTTCCCAACAAATGAAGTTGCTGTAAAAACAGGAACAACAAATGACTACAAAGATGCGTGGATAATTGGTTATACTCCAAATATTTCTGTCGGTGCGTGGGTTGGTAATAATAACAACACCCCGATGGAAAAAAAGGTTGCTGGTTTTATCGTTGCACCACTATGGAATGCGTTTATGAATGAGGCACTACCAACAAGACCAAACGAACTATTCAAAAAAAATGTTTCTGTTGTAGATTTAAACAAAAAACCAATCTTGCGTGGAGTTTGGCAAGGCGGAAAACAGTATTTCATAGATAAAATCTCTGGTAAATTGGCAACAGAGTACACACCAGAACAAACCAAGGAAGAAAGGGTTGTTAAAAACATACATTCTATTCTGTATTGGGTAAATAAAAATGATCCGGACGGAGAAAAACCAAGCAACCCACAAACCGATCCACAATTTGTCAGGTGGGAATACACCGTTAGAAAATGGATAAATGAAAATAATATAAAAGAAGAAAATGATTCGGTGATACCCGCAGAAAAAGACGATGTTCATATTCCTCAAAACTTTCCTAAAATAAACTTGGGCACGGGAAAAAATACGTTCAACAAAAATGAACAAATAAATATTGACGTAACACAGGTTGGTGGACCATATCAGATATCAAGAATTGATTTTTATGTTAATAGCTATTATATTGGTTCGTCAAACAAAAAACCTTTTTCTCTTTCATTTGTTCCTAGTGATATAAACAATATTACTACCACAAACGAAATAAAGGCAGTTGGCTATGATTCTGTTTTTAATAGAACAGAATCCTCAATTAATATAACCGTGAATTAATTTTGGATGTACACCAGTTTCTCAAGCACTAATATTTTAAATTATGGATTTTAAAAATATCTCTGTTCTATTAGAAAAATATAAAAACATTCTTCCTGGGGATGGGGTTGTAAAAGACGCGTTGATTTCTGTATTATCTATTTTTGGAATTGAATTAAAAAAAGAAAACATCAAAATAAGTCGTGGACTAGTATATATAAATTGTGACTTCACAACAAAAAGTAAAATTTTTGTTAATAAAATAGAAATAATGAGAAGTTTGAGAGAGGTTCTTGGTAAAAAAACACCGGTAGATATTATTTAAAAACCCCTTGCGGGGTTTTTAAAATCATCGATTCATAGACATTACCAAATAAAGAAACGACGGGTCCCCTACCCCCTTTATTACCATTGGTTTATTTTTTGACATCTCAAATGAAACACTATCTGTTGTTATTGACTGAAAACAGTCGTTAATATATTTATAATTAAAACTCATTTCTAAACTTTCTCCTGTTATTGCAGAATCTATTTTATACACATTTTCTCCAACATCTGGATTTTTTGTTGTTATTTGAAAATACTTTTCTTTTTTATTTATTTCAACTGTAACTTGATTAAATTTGTCAGAAAAAATATTTGAAACCTTAAACGCACTAATTGTGTCTTGTTTTAATAGTGTCGCGCTGGAAGAATGTTCTTTTGGGATTATTTGCTTATAGTCAGGAAATGTTCCATCAACAATTCTGGAAGTTAAGTATGTTCCGTTTGAACTAAAAGATATTTGATTATCACTAAAATTTATTTTTATATCTCCGTTTGTTGCTTCAAAAATTCTTATAATTTCACTGACATTTTTGTGTGGTATAAGAACGGAATCAAACTCTTCTATTTTTCTATTAAATATTTTCTTCTCTGCTAACCTAAACGAATCTGTAGCAACAAAAACCATTTTTCCACTATCATAATAAATATAAATACTTGATAGTTCTGGTTTCATACTTGATGGTGAAGCACTATACCAAACCGATTTTAATCCTAAAATTAAGTCGTTTGAATTTATATTTATAGATTTTTTATCTGAAACAACAGGAATTGTTGGAAATTCCTCGTATGGATATGTTTTTATTTGGGTTTCTGTATGATTTGTTGAAACAATTAATTTATTTTCCTTCACTTCCAAACTTACATTTTTTTCATTAGATAAATTAGTTAAAAAACTGTATAAAATTCCAGCAGGAACAGCAACAACACCTTCTTTTTTTATTTTTACAGGAATTGACATTTCTACTCCTAAATCCAAATTTGTTGCTCGTATTGTTAATATATTATCTTTTGCAATAAGAAGAATACATTTTAATATTGGTAGAGTTAAATTCTTTCCTGTTATTTTTTCTGTTTTTGATATTGCTTCCTCTAATTTATTTTTTATACATTCGATTTTCATCCTGTAGTGAAAAATGACATTACTCTAAAAGAGTAGCACCATTCTTGTTATTAATTTTAATAATTATTTCCATAAAATTTGTTTGTTTTTTATTTAAATTCCCTCATGTCATTTTCTACTACGGGATTCATTTTATTGTTTGTTAACTATTTATATTATTAAATATATTTTTATTATTATCTATGTGTTTATGTTGAGAACCTTAAAAAATGTTGTTAAATAAAAGTTTTTTGAAGTTTTTAATAATCATAAGTTGTTTATAAGTGTTTGTATTGGGCGTTTGTTTTCTATCTTCTCAATATTTATTATTTTTTAATAACACCTTGTTAAATATTTATTTACAACATATCCACAAACTTATACGTCACTTATTAACATTTATTTTTTATATCATTGACCTTATTTGATTAATTTCTTGTGAAAGAAAACTGTCTGTTTTTAAATCTTTTTTTATTTTTTCATAAGAATGAATCACAGTTGTGTGGTCTCTTCCCCCCAATTTTTGTCCAATGGTTGGATATGGAATACTAAAATCCTCTCTCAAAATATACATTATTATTTGTCTAGGTTTTACCACATCTTTTTTTCTTGTTTTCTCGTATATTGTTGCTTCGTCAATGTTGTAAAAGTCTGTAACTATTTTAACAATGTCTTTTATTGGAACAATCCTCTTTGAACGCATATTGTTTCTTATTAAATTTTTTATTTCTGAAATAGTTGGTTCTTTTTCTTTTATTCTGGACTGACACATGATTGTATTTAGTGCACCCTCCAATTCTCTTATATTTGTGTCCATTGAAGATGCTAAAAAATCTATTGTTTCATCACTTAAATAAAAATTTTCTTGCGCAATTTTTGTTTTTAAAATAGCAACCCTTGATTCGTGATCTGGTGCTGGGATATCAACGATCATTCCGGCATTAAAACGAGATTTTAATCTGTCCTCCATATTTGTTAGATAGTTTGGGTGCATGTCGGAGGAAAAAACAATTTGCTTATTGTTTTCATACAAAGTATTAAATAAATGGAAAAGTTCTTCCTGTGTTTTTTCTTTATTAGAAAGAAATTGTATGTCGTCCATTATTAAAACGTCATATTTTCTATATTTTTCCTTAAAAGCATTGGCTTTATTGTTTTGAACGGAATTTAGATAATCAATAACAAACTTTTCTGAGGTTAAATAAAACACTTTTGCGTTTGGTCTGTTTTTTTTAATTTCATTCCCCACTGCCTGTATAAGGTGTGTTTTCCCATGTCCTGTTTTTCCATATAAAAAAAGTGGGTTGTATACTGTGCCCGGATTTTTTATAACCGCCTGGGCCGCCGCGTAGGCCAATTCGTTAAATGGACCAACCACAAAAGATTCAAAAGTGTATCTTGGATTTAGGTTGTCGTCTTTATTTATATATAAATTACCTAAGGGTAATTTATTTCCCATTTCTATGTTTATTATATTTTGTCCGTCACTTTCTTTTTTATTTGTTTTATCTTTTGCGACAACATATTCAACAGACCTCACTGTTTGAACAATATTTCTGAGCGATTTTAAAATAGTTTTATGATATTTTTCTGAAAGCCATGATTTTACAAATTCGTTTGGTACACCGACAAAAATTACACCACTGTCTTCTTTTATAATATGTGTATCTTTGAACCACGTATTAAAAGAAGCCTTGGATACCCCAAGCTCTATTTCCGTTAGAACATTTTCCCAAAGCTGTTTAGTATTCATTTTTCTTTTTATTGTTGTGGGGTTATTAATAAAATCACTTTTGGTATATTATATATCAGTCGCGAGCACAAAGAACTTGTTTAATGGGGCAATTTGTGTTAATAATAAGTGGACATCGTGTTGATAAGTGGAAAGTATATTAAAAGCGTTGTTTTATTCAAAAAATAGTATGTCTGTAACCTACAAACCAAAAAAAATCAAAAGAAAAAAGACCCACGGGTTTTTAAAAAGAAGTAGTACCAAAGATGGTAGAACTGTTTTAACCAGAAGAAGAAGAAAAGGAAGAGCAAAACTATCTGTCTAAATTAAAAAGCTCTGGGAGAGCTTTTTAATCCATAATATTTTTGTGTTTAGGCTCTAGGAGGGCTTTTGAATCCATAATTATTTTTTTGTGTTGATTTTATGATTTCGTGGTTTTGTGATTTTGTGTATATATTATGTCACCTTCAAAAAACAGAGTAGATAAAAAGCTTTTTGAAGAAGTGTTTAAAAAAGGCAAAATCTTAAAAGGAAAATATTTTCTTTTAAGATTTTTTCGTATAGGAAAAGACCAAAAGAAATTCACATTTGTGGTTCCCTCCTCCGTTTTAAAAAGTGCGGCAAAAAGAAACCTTTTTAAAAGAAGGGGTAAGTATGTTTTAAATTTAAATAAAAACAAAATAAATAGCGGAATCGCTATGATATTTATTTTTAATAAAGATTCTTTAAAAGCTAAATTTGAAGAAATAAAAGAAGACATTTTATCTCTTATCTGTCGTGTTAAATAGTCTGTATCAACTATTGGGTTTTTGCTTCGCCAGACTTAATTTGTGCTGTATTTTTTAGTGGTTTAGGAACCAATTTTAGACCACAAAGAATCGCTTGATTAAATTCATAAGAGATTGAAATTACAGCCACGATAGGTTAAAATATCTCGATGATTTCTTCAGTATTTAACACATTTTTTTATGAGCCCTTATATAACGGGTTAATTTTTTTGATGACAAACCTAATCCCCTGGGCAGATATAGGGGTGGCTATAATTATATTTACTATAATTATAAAACTCGTTTTGTTACCGCTTTCATTTAAAGCCGTTAGAACACAAGTTCAAATGAAAGATATAGAACCCGAAATAAAAAAGATAAAGGAAAAAAACAAAGATAACAGTCAAGCACAAGCTGTTGAATTAATGAATTTATACAAGACACGCGGGATTAAACCTTTTTCTGGCTTTCTCATTCTTTTTTTACAATTGCCAATTATTTTAGCTTTATATTTTATATTTCTTAAGGGAGGATTGCCCACGGTGAAGACGGATATTTTATATTCATTTGTATCAAAACCAGAGATGATAAATGTTATGTTTCTTGGCTTGGTTGATATAACAAAAAAAAGTTTAGTTATAGCAATTATAGCTGGTATAACACAGTTCTTTCACACGATGATTTCAATGCCGAAAGACAAAAAGAACGACAAAGACACAAAAACAACAAGATCATTTAAAGATGAAATGATGAAAAGCATGTCGACACAGATGAGATACGTGTTTCCTTTCATAGTATTTTTTATTTCATATACATTGTCGGCGGCGGTGGCTATTTATTGGTCAACAAGTAACCTATTTCATATTTTTCAAGAAATTTATGTGAGAAGAAAAATGAAGAAAGAAAATGATAGTGTGGATGGGAAAATAATTAAAAACTTTACAGAAACACAAAAAAGTAGTAAATAAGTATCATGAATCAAGAAGAAATAAAGAAAACAATAGAAGATGTACTGAACAAAATACCCCTAGCCTTCTCGGAAGTGTGTGTTTTAGACGGTGAAGTCGCTGACTGTAAGAAGTTTGTTATAAAAGGATCGGACTCCAATCTTTTAATTGGTAGAGACGGAGAAAATCTCTCTGCCCTAAGTCATATTATCAAAAAAATAGTTGCAAAAAACGACGGAGAAGAGGTGGTGGAAAAATTCTATGTTGATGTTGAAGATTATCACACAAAAAAAATAAGAAAAATTAAAAACATTTGTATGACCATGGCAAATAGGGCCAAGACGTTCAGAAGAGATGTAGAGTTGGAACCAATGAGTTCATACGAAAGAATGATTGTGCACTCAACCCTTGCAGATGATAGGTCTGTTAAAACAGAATCAGACGGAGAGGGAAAATTTCGTAAAGTAATAATAAAATTTGTTGGATAAAAAAACTACCACTGAGTGGTAGTTTTTTTATATTACATTTTGCAATTCCCCTAGTCTGCAGGTGACTCGCGGAGCGGCTCTGGTGTCAGGTCTATTCCCCACAGAGAGAGGTCTTTTTTGTTTGTGAAAATTAAATAATTTTCATCCTCACTTAATGTTAAATTAATACCATCAATTGGTTCTTCGGAATATCTGCTCGGATCAATAATAATATTTCCCAAATTAATTTCTGTATCAATAATCCAAACCGTGTCGTCAAAAGAAACAAAACCTTGATACCAGTCGTCTGGATATTGCCCCGACGGTACAGTGCTTGGTATAGCACAATACATAGCTACATTATTTTTTTTACTCCACACACATTTTTCTGGCAGAGTGTTTTTGTTTGTTTTTGTTATTTTTCTATTCGCCGTTTCCATAGAGAACAGATTAAATGTGTCGTTTATACTTTCTGAATATAATAAACCGGTCCCGTCATTTCTTCCGAGTGCTGTTAGCCCAGTTATATTACCAAGTAATTTGGTCATGTTGCCAGTGTTGCTCAACTTATAAACGAAGCCACCTGTTTTATATGTGGATTTTGTTTTTAAAAGATAACTGCCACCAAACCACTCAACGAGCCATTCTTTCAGCGGAGAATTTAAAATATTAACCCCATCTGTTCCTCCAAAACCAGAATTAATTATGGACGAGCCACTATTTTTTTTGAGAACATAAATTAAATTATTTCCATTACTAGACACGGATACATCAGTAATGTTTTTTTGCAAAAACGAACCATTAAGAGAATACATATCTGATTTTAAATCCTCACTTTTTTCTTTTTTTATTAACTTAGCATAAAAACTTACTATGTCTTCTGTTTCCCCATCAAGATATCTTGCAACAAGAGAGTCGCCAGACTTATTCCAAAGTGTTTCATATACTTTTGGTATGGTTGTATTTGAAATTCTTTCTTGTTTCATCGATTTTGTCCACGTTTCATAAATGTGCCCGGTTGCTCTGTCCTGATATCTTATTGCAAATCCTTTATCTTTGTCAGCAATCGTTGTTATCACTCCACCAGAGATGGGTTTTTGTGAGATTTTTCTATACTTAGGAACAGGAATATTTTCAACACCACCAGTTCCTCCTGTTGTGCCCGTAGAACCACCAGAAGTGCCCTGTTCTCCCGAAGGGAACAATCCCGTTGTTTCGTCTATGCCGGGAGTAATTTCAGGCGCGATGTTCCTTAGAAAAAAGTAATAGTAAGCGAAGCCGAACAATATGAGTGCGAACACTACCAGTATTATTATAATTTTTGCATTTTTTTTGGGCATAATTTTATTTTAGTTACATCCACAGGTGCCAAACCTGACATGCCAATGGTTAGGGTTTGTTTCAAAACGAAACATTGCATATGGCGAATTTAAACAAAATTTAACCATATTACCGGGGTTGAATTCTTTTCCAAGTCCCAGATTTTGCCAATACTCCAAGTTCGTTAGTTTCTTCGTCGGGTCAAGTGTTTTTTCATCTTTTATATCTTTTATTTTTCCATCCGCTCCTTTACTACAAATTTTGTCAGTGTGTTTAAGTATGTATTGGGTAAATATTGTTTTTGTGTCACCAGATGATATATCAATATCCCTACCTTTACTTGTGTTTCCTGTGGTTGTTGGTATGTGCTCTGTTGTTTCCATATTTTTCATCACATCTAAAAACCTATCTCCGTGAAACCACCACTCCGTCCCTCCGGTTAATGTTATAGGACAATCTGTTGCTGGTGGGTTAATGTTGACTGGGTTTTTTACCCAAGCATCACAAGATTTTTTTAGAGTGTTTATTGCGCTGATAACCGTGTAGTCTAAACCACCAACATTTGTACATCCACCGGCTGGGCTACCTTCACATTTGCCGTTTTCTATTTTTGGACACCCCTGCCCAACATATCTGCACCCCAAACTATTTATGGGCACTGAAATTTTATTTCTCAAGTCGTTTGTTTTTTCATCTAAGAGTGCCTTATTTAAAACATAGTCATTACTTCCCCAGTCAACCAAAAAACATTCCCCATTTGCTTTTTCTTCAAGTCCGGCTGTTCCAAATTTATCTTTTGCGGTGTTACATTCTTGGGCAGTTTTGTAAGGACCCATCTTTTTTTTCCCCCGCGGGGTGGATATATTTTTTTCTGAATTATACGAATAAAGGTAAACATTAAAATACAAACCAGGACCGGGGAGTATTGTAAAATCTCCACTCTCCTCTCTGATTCCCGTATCAAAAAATTTATCCTTTGGTTCTATTAAAACCTCATCACCTACTCCTATTCCTGTCGCTCCTCCTGTTCCACCAGTTGGTGGGGTTTTTGCAATTTTTAAACAATAACGACCACCACTTCCAGGAACAGAAGTTGAGTTACATTCCGTTTTAGAGACACACGATTCTTCCGTTGCGTATGGACCATAGTAGGGGCCACCCTCTACAAGTTGGCAAAAATATCCCCCGACGATGGGAGCTTCAGTATCGATTATGCTAACTTTTTTCATATCCAAATTAAAACTAACAGTCGCTGGATTTATTGTATTTAAAAATAACCAAGATCCAAATGTAAGAAGTAACCCAAAAAGAGCTGCGTTGATTTTTTTTATGGCGTCCTCCTTTTTTCCAACAGCTTCTGATGTCATCCACTCAAGCCCTGCCATTATAAAAGAAAGTACTGCTAAAATAATTGCCACACCGATTACAATTTTATATAAACCGGTAATATATCCCCCAAGACTTGTTACGGACTGCTCATTATTAACTGTCACGGTTGTCCCTGGCAGTGGAGAAAGTGGTTGATATGAAATTGCAGCAAAAGCAGAATCAAAGTTTAATAGAAAAACAAAAATTGTTGATATTATTGGTATTATTTTTTTCATCCTGTGGTGAAATTTCAAATTGTTTTCTTGTCCCGTAGTGAGCTTTGCTCCACTACTTGGATTATTAATTTTCAAAAACAATTTAGAACTCTATTATTAAATTAATTTACATAATTATTTTAAGATTTATCCCCAAGAAAAACAAATTAATAATTTGAAATTTTACTAGGGGATTCATGTTTTTAAACTACTCTCCTATAAAATTTAAAGAAAAACTACTACTTCCTCTTTGAAAAGCACTAAAAACTCCGGTCATTTTAAGCTCTATTTTAGAAGTTCCTGATACCGTTGGTTTTGTAAAGGTCACAGAGGAGTCTTCCGTATTTAAAGCCTTCCCGTTCATTTTCCAATAATAACTCGCATTTTTTCTATCTGTTAATGTCGAAAAGAAAAAAGGATATGCACTGAATCCCATCTCGTCTCCATTCATATTAATTGTGCCAAAAACAGCTTCATTGAATAAAACACCAAGAAGAGGATCGTTTTTGTATACTATTGGTTTTGTATCCGCATTTGTCATTGTTAATGAATTGCTGGCCACGGAAGCATTATCAATAGAAGAAACCTCAACTTCCATTGTTTCCAAAACGGGAACGACGTCGTTTCTAAATGTAAAAATATTTTTTCCAAAACCCGACGCTTCGGTTCTCAGTTCTCCTTTTGTCTTCCATTTATAAACCAAACTTTCCGCGGATAATTTGTTTCCATTTTTATCAAACATAGAAGGAATAGCCACTATTTTTACCAAGGATTCTTGTGTATCAAGCGCCTTTCCTTTATAAAACGGTGGCGTGTATGTGTATGCTTCCCATAACATATCAACATCTGAAGGTGTAATCATGAGATCTTTATATATAATCTTTCCGTCAAGTGTTCTAATAACAATTCCTATTTTGTTTAAACTTCCTACCTCGCCCGTTTTAAATCTTAGATTTTGTGCGCCGATTCCTTTTAGTGCAATTTTTCCATCTAAACTCCACGTGACTTCTGCTTTGCTCATATCAACAAACGGGCTACTTATTGTCAGAAGAACATCTTCATAGGACCCCGGGTTTTTGGGAGTAGTTCCTATTGTTGTTTTTATTTCGGCCAACGAAAATTCAACAGCTGAAACAGTTGTTGGTAAAAAAATAGACAAAAGAGCAAAAAAACATGCCATCACGATATATATATTTTTTTCTCTTTTTGAAAACATAATGTTTATATTCTAACATTTTTAATGTCGAACTACATACTCTGTGACGCCAATTCCTCTTTTGCCTTTCTTATGGCCAAAATTTGTGACGGGTCCGATGTTATTATTTGATCTTCGGTATAGGAGGCGATTACTTTTATTGCAACGTGCTTTAGTCCAGCGAAAAATATTCCTTCCCCAACGTCCGATTCCAGCAAGAGATATTTTTCTTCATCTGTTAGATTGAATGTTTTTTGTAGGGCATCAATTGCCGTTGGCGATTGTTTTAATAACAATTGGATAGATGAGTTTGTGATTATTGGTAAACCATAGGGTGATTTTAAGAAGTCGCCGACATCTTGGGTTATTGTTGCAAGCCCCAAATAATATTTTCTTCCCCTCTTGGCCATGCTAAATAAGAATGAACCAGTGTCTTCTGATTGCATCATCCACCACGCCTCATCAATCACAAGCAATCTTTTTTTCAATTCCCCCCTTCTTACAGAGTTCCAGACATAATGCATAACCAAGTGCATTGCTACAGATTTTAATTCGTCTTCCATATCGCGAACTGAAAATACAACAAATTTTTTATTTATATCTATATTTGTTTGTTTGTTTATAAAACCAGCCCAAGTGCCTTTTGTATATTTTGATAATCTATTCAAGAGCGACTCACTTCCCTCTATGCCCGCGAGAACTAATTCAAAATCGGAAAGAATTGGTGGCGTTGCACGAGCAAAATTAGAATCGGGTGTTATATCTTTCAGCGCATATGTTTCGGTTATTGCTTTGTCTATCAACGAATCTTCCTCTGGGGTTAATCCACCCAACATAATTCTGAAAAGTCCTACAAGATTTACTATCTGTGACCTTAAAACATCTGCTGGTGATTCATCTTCTCTTGGTGCGGGTAGATCAAATGGGTTTATGTTATTTTCTGAGGTTAGAGATATATTGAAATACCTTCCGTTTGTTGCCTCGGCAAGATATTTGTATTCGCTTTCTGGGTCTATAACAATTACATCTGCATCAAACATTAATGATCTCAAAATTTCAAGTTTTGTAGCATAGGATTTTCCTGCACCTGCCTTTGCAAATATAACAGAGTTGTAGTTTTCCATAGAAAACCTGTCGAACAAAACTAAACTAGAATTGTGTCTATTTACCCCATACAAAATTCCCCTGTCTGAAGTCAGGTCAAAAGAAACAAACGGAAACATAGTTGAAAGAGGAGATGAATTTAATTTTGAACGAACCTCCAGGAGGTCGCTTGATATCGGTAGTGTGCTAATGAACCCTTCTTTCTGTTGAAACAAAGATGGTTTCAGATATATTAATCTTGATTCAAGCGTTGATTTTATTTCTGATTCTATTTTGTCTAGTTCATCGGAAGTTTTTCCATAAACCGTAATGTATAATGCAACATCAAAAAGTTTTTCTCTTGCCTGTAACAAACTGTCTCGTAGTGTTTCTAGGTCTTGATATGCCGTATCGAGTTTTGGATCTCTAACCAGCCCTTTATCACTTCTTATATTTATTTGACTCTCTACTTCGGCGACCCTTTTTTGAAATTGTTTTAGCACCTTTGAAGTATCGATTGGATGTATAAAAACAGAAATATCAAACATTCTGTCCAGATTAACAATTGTAGAAAACCAATTATCTGAAAGAAATCTCGGATACGAGATTACGAAAAATGTACGAGTCAAACGATCACCAAGGTATATTTCTTTTGATGTTATTTTAAGTGCGGATGGAGAAATTATATCCTGCATTTCCAAAACACTCGCGTCATAGATCTGTTTTGGTAATATCGGTGTAATTTCTACACCATTTGTACTCTTATTCTTTTTGAAAATGTCTAGTATGCTCATAGTAATTTTATTTAATGTAAAATGTAAATCTCAAAATGTAAAATGACAGTTAAAAGTGTCAAAATCATTGTCTCTTACCTTTTAGTGTAATAATACCAGAGGCAATGATATTTGATATTTCCGTTAATTCTTTTAATAATTTTTCTATATTTTCTTTGTTTCCTTTATTTGTGTCTTTTAATAAAGATAACCAAACTTTTGACTCGTTTGATGATTTTAAAGAATGTGTAAAGAAGTTTATAAAATCTTTCTTCGAACTGGCTGAATTTGCTTCGATATAATTTGCTAACACACTCGTTCCACTTCTCAACAGTTGTTTCCCCATAACATTGCAAACAGAATCTTTGGGCAAAGAATCAATAAATCTTATTAAATTCAACACCCACACATATAATCTTTTTTTAAATTCATTTTTAAACTTTGCATTGTCACTTTTCATTTTGATATTTACATTTTGCAATTTTGAAAAGCCAATGAAAATTGACTAGTCAATTTTCATTGGCTTTTCAAGATCTCCTGGATTAAAAATTTTATAAAACAACTCAATTAATTCTTCGGTCCCCAAACGAACCACACGCACACCCGTTCTCACTAGCCCCTGCTCAACCATGGCTATTCTTTGTTCAAGCTGTGTCTGGTTCTCTTCGAAAGAATTTTTTATTTCCAACGTTTCTTCTTTTTTCCCAAAGAATCCGGACATTTTTTTTGTAGTGTCTAGAATTGGCGGTGTGTAAGGGACAACAACAAAGAAATTTTTTGTCATTATATTTTCATTTTTTGTGAAATTTTTTATAAATTCAACATATTCTCTCACCTGAACTTTCATCAAATCATTTATTTGTTTTTCGTATCTATCTTCGAGTACTGCTATGTATGGCCTAATGTCCAGCTCTCTTGATTCAATAAAAAACTGGAGAGAAAAATCGAGAGAATTCAAAAAGTCTTGAAATTGAGAAGTTATTGCTATTTGTTCGTCCACTGATTTCAGCGCGAAGTTCAAAGAAGATGCCATCAAAATTGCTCTGACAGATCCGTCTTTTAAAACAACGGTTTCGTTTCGTATTTCTTTTATTGGTACGAAATCTTGTGATGCTTTTGTTGTTTGTTTGTCCATGATAATTGTTTTCTGTTTTTTGTTCTGTATTTTTGTTACTTGTTTTTGTAATTTTTAATGTAAAATGCAAATCTCAAAATGAAAAGTGACAATGTAAAGTTATAAAATTAGGGTTATTTTGAGTTTTATTTGATTTTGACATTTTTAACTGTCATTTTACATTTTGATTTTTTAACTTTTCATTTTTGAAGAATCTTTAGAGTTAGAATATATACTATCTTTTATTCCTAAACTCCATGCCAGCTCTTTTAACTTACTATCCGAAAGTTTTGGTATGTATTGTTCCCCTGTTTGTGTGGGAGCCCCAGCTGTGTTCCTTCCACTCCCCGGGGCTTCCTTTTTTATGTTGTCTCTTTTTTTCCAAATATATAATTTAGAACTTGTAAAATATTTTAAAGCCGAACCCAACATGAATATAAAAGGTTTCTCATTTACTTTATAAAAAGCCAGAGCGAGGGCCAATATCGCAACTGGAGCAATAATAATTATTGCCACAAACAGCGGAAGAATCGAATACAGCGCAAAAGACAACCCAGCTCCGCCGGCTAAATAGACAAATTGTTTGAACGTAAGTGGTCCAAATATTTTATCTTCCACATCAATAAATTGTGGTACTTGGTATTTCATGGTATTAATTCAAAACTCAAATCTAAAAACTCAAAACCACATCTCAAAACCTTAAACTATCTTTTATTTCTCATTGTTAAGAGACTTGCTCCTAACATTTTTGATAATCCTTCTGATTCGTTCAACAGTTGTTTCAAATACTCTTTGTCTGTGTTCGTGGTATCTCTTAATAAACAAATCCAATATTTTGTTTCGTTTGCTGATTTTAGTGCTATATCATAAAATCTTGCGAAATCCTTTTTTGAGCTTGCCGATTTTGCCTCCATAATGTTAGCTCCTATGCTTGTTGCGCTTCTTAATAATTGATCGGAGATAACCCAGTATAATCTGCTATTTGGCAATCTCTCTAAAAATTTTATTATGTATACCGAATATTTATAACTTCTGTATCTTAAATCAGTTCTGGTATTTTCGTTGTGGTTTTGAGTTTTGCGTTTTAACATTTGAGTTTATCTGATCAATCACGTACATTTTTTGTTTGCAATCTTTAATCTAAAAAATATTTTCTCATTCTACGGATTCCCTATATGGATCAATGTGTTTTATTTTATTTTCAATCAAAGTCGATATGTTATCTTTTGTTGTTGTCTCCTGTCTTGGTAAATTGACAATATTTTCTACTTTGTTTTTGAAAATAATGTCTTCTTCCATAAGTTTTTGTCCCAATTCCTCCGGCGACATTTTTTTCTCAATCTTTTCGGGCTCTGTTTTTAAAACAACAGGCGCACTTATTTCTATTGCGGGTTCTGTTTTTATAATGTTTATGGGCACCGCAATAGGAATTTCTTTTTTTATCGAACCGTCTTCATTTGTTATAATGTCGGCATTCACGGCTTTAGCTGGATTTGTTGTTGAATCTAATCTGCGTACATCTGCGATTGTGTCATCTGCGTGTATCTGCGGTTTTTTATCTGCATTAATCTGCGATGCTGTGGCATAATCGTCTGCAATTTCTTGGTCTTTATAAATCCTCATCAGCGACTCTTTTATTGGTTCAAAAATTTCTTTATCAACATCTCTTGCCAAAGCGATTATTTTTTCTTGCGGAAGTTTCAATTTATTTTTTAATCCGTCAACAAAATCATTTGGGTGTTCTATTCCCAACATAACCATAGTCGCTTCATCTGAAATTATTCCTGCCTCATCTATATGCAAACCATTTCTTTTTGCTATTTCCTGAATTTTTTCAGCGACAGCAACAGACGAAATGGCCTCCTGCACATTTTTAGGCAGTGCCTCGTAAAGTTTTTCCAAAGGATTTTTTTCTTGGTTTTCTTGCATGCGTTTATTTTTTAACTTTTTAGTCTTTCTTTTTTGCTTCACCAGCTGCTTCTTTTAAATCCTCCTTAAGGTATCCTATGTTTTCTCTGATATCCTTCATTTTGATTTTTATGTCTGCTTTATTAACGTCTGTAAGTGCTACACCCGAAGGATCAGTGCCCGTTCGAAGTTGCTCCATGTAACCTTTCAAATCTTTTATTTCACTTGCCAACTCTACTCTTATTCCCGACTCTTTTTCTATCATAGCACCCGCCTGCACATTTTTAGACATTTTTCCAAGCGGTGAGCTTGGATCAACGGCATTTCCGCCAGCCCAAATTGGTTTTTGCAAAACTTCTTTTGCGTATCTTTCCTTTTGTGCTTCATTTATTCCAAACATCTCACCCATCTTCTTTCTTTCTTCTCTCGCAGTTTCTTTTACTGCTTCTTTAAATCCGCCCCCACCACCCGCCTTTCCAAATGAAATACCCTTAGCTAAACCGAGTGTCTTTTTACCAAGCTCTGTTCCTCTCACATCAAAGCTTGCTTTCTCTGTTCCTTTTAGTCCCCTCAATGCAAACCTTGCACCAAGTCCTTTTATTCCGCCCTTTGATCCGGCTTCAGCCAACCCCTCTCCTGTCTTAGATAATATTGCAGAAGCTCCTCTGCCAGCAATCCCACGTCCTGCAATCGCTAATCCGCCAAGAGTCGCGGCACCAGCAGCACCAAGCGCCATTTTACCGACAGTACTTGCAAAACCAGCAACTTTTCCACCGAGTTCACCACTAAATTGTTTTGATAATTTTACAGCCGTTAAAATTAATCCAATGATAATTACGAAATTAAAATAATATGTAACATCCATGGCATCTTTTGTTCCCAATGTATTTCTGAACAAGCCATCACTACTTGTTATTTGTGCAATTATGTAAAAGAAAAATAAAAATACAGGAGCTACAAGTGTTTGATTTATTAATGTCGTCCACCACTTTTTTGATTGCTCTGCAAATTTTGGAGACAAACTCCCGATGAACCCTATCGGTGACAAAATTAATAAAATTATAAACGAAACGATTCGAACAACAAAAAGCATTGATGCTAAGAAGAATGCGTATATTGTTACAGACATAAGAGTTGCTCTCACTGCAGCAGATATAAAATTTGTGTATCCAAACCCTGATGGCTCATATGATTCTGATATTTTAGACACCTTCATTACAAGAGCACCGAGCCCACCACTATTACCTTGTGTAACAATCGCATTTCTAAATGTTAATGCAACTATATTTCCCGCATCAATTATTAGTCCGGCGATGTACATACTGAAATTTATAAGTATTATTGCCACCACCATATTTGCCAGAGTTTTCTTTGAGGCAGCACCATCCGTTCCAAGTATTGTGCTTATTGCTATATAAAGGAGAATAAAAATAAAAACCATATTTACCAAGTCCCTAACGATAACCCACCCAATTTTTATTCCAGGAATTGTGCTTATGTTTGTCATGTCCAAAGAAAAAGTAATTGAATGGTCTAACAAATTTCCCATTACTGTAAGTATCCAAGAAAGAATCGGAATCCAGACAAATTCAACAAGCCAAGACAAAACTTCTGCTGCAATTTGGCCGATGGTTCCTGAAGTTAGATCAAGTACACCCATAACAATGTCTCCAAACCAACCGGCGTGTGCAACATTTGAAGGAATTAAAAATAGAAGAAATACGAACAAGCCATATTTGGCAAGTTTTAGAAGTATTTCCCTGTTAAATAATTTTGTCTTGGACAAAATTTCTGCTTTGCAGAATTTAACAGGGTGAATTTTATTTTGTAATAAGTTTTCCATTATTTTTTCACAACCGTCTTGGGATTTAAAATATCCTAAGTTTCAAAAAACTTAAACGATTTGATAATTTAAGAATTTTGTCTACCTGCCCTGATTTCGCAAATAATCTTCGTATTCAGCATCTCTTTTTGCTTGTTCGAATCCTGCAATATATCCATCACGATAACCTTCGCGTTTCCCATTCTCGAATCCTGTTTTTATAGGATTTCCACTAGGACCAAGAACTCTTTTATTTAATGAATCGAGCGATGTGAGTAAATCTTCAAGTGTCCCCTGAGCTGGAGAATATGCAACTTTTCCATCAGTATATCCTTTCGGATAATAATAATCATAGGTAAATTTATAATCGGCTTCTGTTCCAGAGTAGTTGCTTCCTCCCTTGCACATTTTGAGTTGCATATCAACAAAGCCATTATCTGTTTCAAGACCAATTTTCTCAGCATTCGCTTCGGAGAGCTGTGCATCAGAAATTCCAACAACCTTACTCGTTTCATTTAATTGTTCCAAGAAGAAGGTATAGTCAAACAAACCACCCGCTCCCAAATTGCTCGATAAATCTTCTAATGTTTTTACATTTTCAATCATTTTTTCTGCGAGCAGTATGTCTGAAATTATTTGTAACCTCTGTGTTTTTCTTTTGGCTATTTTTCCGTCCACGGAGCCATTTATTTCTTTTACTTCAGATGAGGTTGCTCCATATTTTTCTGTTAAACATTGAAGTAAGCCGTTGCCAATAGGATCATCAAACATTTTTGTTACTGCGGTACTACCATAGTTTTTCTTTAAGTTTTCGAATATAGGACCTTCAAGTGCTATTCTTATTCTTGCTGGGGGTGTAGAGCTAAGTTTTTTCCATGCGCCATAATCTCTTTGGTCACCATCCTTGTCTTGAAAATTTTTGAGCACTCTTTCTGACTCAGGATCTCCTGGCGCCTGTGTGCATTCCAAAACGGTCCATCTTTCATATCCTACATTTTGACCACTTTTTACACCCGTCTTGATTTGTGGGGTGTCTCTTCTTTCGCTTGCAGGGAAACACAATTTTGGTGGAACGGACAAACTTTCTATCGTATTATTCCCCCGGTAATTATCATCTATGTACGATCCCTGGTCTTTGGTCCGAAACATCTCGATCGGTAAGTAATAACGACTTCCTCTACCATCTATAATTTCACTAACGTTCCAATCGTAGAGCAAGCCATTCCAGTCAACTTTTCTTTCAACATAGTTGGATGTCTTTATATCATAAAGTTTTTTATTTGTTAGGGTTGTTTTTGACCAATCTATCGTGCTTGTGGCAATTTTTTCACAAACAGAAGAACTCCAAAATCCGTCAGTTTCTGATATAACAGTATACCCCTTTATACCCACGTCTCTTTGTTGTGAGGAACAAGAAGCACTCACGGNNNNCCTTTACCGTGGAATTTTCTTTTGTTGTTGGTGTCGCCTCTCCCCATTCAGATTTAATGCGATTTCCGCTGCTGAGATCTTTTATATCATTGCACTTTGATTTATACCAAAAAGGAGAAGTGGCAGTCGTTGTATACGAAGGTAATTGGCGCGAAGCATCATCCGTGGTTATACATTCAATACTTTCGATTACTCCCGTGGTTGGGTTTTTTTCTCCATAATGTGCTCCGTCTGTCCACCCGAAAGGTTCACCCGTCCAGTCAATTTTGGAAGAACGGTCTTCCTTATAAAAGAGACCAGATGCCCATTCAAAATCATTCATGGCCCAGTTTACTTTTTTATTTACTACTCCCGTCGTTCCCAGTATCACACCAGCAGTGTCAAAATTTCCTATTAATTCAAGTGACGTTTTTTTTATGTTTATATATTGCTCCGTTTTTGCAGTCATTCGGTCAACTGTATTTTTAATTTGTTGTTTTGCATTGTTTATGTTCCCCTCTTCTCCTTGTAGCCCCCCACCACCACTTAAACCAAGTTCATCAAAACCCATTGTAATTAATTTTGTAAGAAGAGTCCCAATAAGTTCATCAATTTCATCTGCAATTCTTAGTCTACTTTTACTATCACCAATTGCCTCTGAAATCCCCGTTTGAAGAAATGCACCCGGGGTTATTGTTTTTGTTTCTGATGTTATATAACAAGGAGCATTTAGTGTTTTTGTTACGTCGCCCAGGTCTTCGCCAAGATCACCAACCCAATGGAATGTTCCGTCTTCCCATGGTTTTTTTTCTGTTGCATATTTTGTGCATTCTCCTCCAACTTTCTGATCTAAAAATCCTCTCGTTATTTGTGGCAATAAATCAAATTTTTCATTTCCGATTGTTAAAGATGCTTCCGAGGTGGCCTTAACAACAGATCCATAGCGGTTATTGGTTGGATTTACTGTCAATCTTACCCACCTGTCCCAACCCCCATCATTAAAGTCGTTAATAAAGTTATTATATGCATTATCAATATTTCCTTTTATTTCTGTTAGTGTGCAGTAGTCCGTGTTTTTTACATTACTTTTAAATTTTGTGTTTAATGCAAGTTGCACGTCAAATCTAAAAGGACTACACAAGGATGGCATAATGTTTCTTATGGATTCGCCGAGCGCTTTATCTGTGGCATTTTTTAAGAACACTCCGGGCTGTGTTATAAAACCTGGGACGCCTCCACCGTTAACACTTGTTCCCATATAATTATCGCCATTTATCCAATCAACTGCTTGGTCTGTCATGTCCGCCACCATCATATTTACAATTCCATATGCGATAGGATCTAAAACCGATTCTTTTATCCACAAAAAATCAGCGCCGGATATTCCAAAACCGAATATTTCAAGTGCCTCTGTTTTTTGTGGTTTATAAAAAAATACAGAAGGTGCAAGTATTGAAACCACTAAAATAAAAACGATAAATTTTTGTGTTTTTTGTTTCATTTTGTTGTTTGTTAACTTAAAATATGTTTTTGTTCCGTATAAGTCCGCATCGCTAGTCTGTATCATTTAGAATATATTATTCGTAAAAACATAGCCATAATCACTTGATTTGTAAACAATATTTTTTTTATTAAAATATTCTTCTATTCTTGTGTTTGTGTTTTTTAATTCAACGGCAGTTGCTTGGTAGTCTCCTATTACAACAAGCCCAAACATTGGGTCATTAATAGATTTATACATACCCAAAATCATTTCTGTTATACGGCTCATTCCGTTCAAAAAATCCACATGTATGTTTACAGCACTTCTTGGGACAGAAATTTTTAATGATTCATTTATTATCTGGGTGTTTTTTTCTATGACCGTTTTTAATTGTTCAAGACCGCTACTATTTTTTGTTTCAACAGCTGTTTTGAGTAACTTCAACATGTTTTCCATCGTCATTCCTGGGTTATTTTTTATTATAATTTCTCCCACACTATTTCCATATTGTTTTATCGTGGCCGTGTTATCTGCCTCTGAAATTTTTATATCTATAACACTAAAAGTTCTGAACGGCATTGCAGTGGAAGTTTCACCAAGAACAGATTTTATAAGAACATCTTTTGCAACATCATCTAATACGCCCTCACTCAGACTTTTTTGTAAAACATACTGGGTTAAAAATTTTTGTGTGAAGTCATCTGTTTTAGAAGCTCGGTCAAATGGAGAAACATAATTACTTGGATCATTTAAACTTTTTATTTCTTCGTCAGTTAGTTCATCTCCCGGTGCTGGTTTAATAGGATTTCTATTATTTTTTAATTCTTCCCCGTCGTTCATTCCATCACTGTCCGTGTCGGAAACCTTGGGGTCGGTTTTCCAAAGTATTTCTTTCCAGTCGGGAAGGCCGTCGTTGTCCGAATCTATTTCGCTGACGGTGTTTTGGGTTGTTGTTTTTGTTTCCGTAGAAACAGGCGTATTCTTTTTTCTGGTAAAAACCAAAATAGCTGTTATCACTAACAGAACGATAACCAGTAAAATTATGAATTTTTTACTTGGTAAGAATTTCAAGTTTTTAGTATTATTTGTTGAAATAAAAATTTTTACGTTTCAACACCCAAATTATATCAAAAAAAATATAAAAGTGCTTTAAAATACTATTCTTTTGTGGACAACTCAAAACATAGTTGCTCCCAATCTTTTAAGGACAGATTCTCGGCTCTGATTTTTTCTGAAAGCTTGATTTTTTTAAAAATATTTTCTATTTTTTCTCTTGTTCCAAGTCCCCCACTGATCAGGTTTCCCAAAAGCAATTTTCTTTTATGTAGAAATCCTATTTTCACAATTTCAAAAAATCTTTTTTCATTAATTTTTTTAAAAAAGTCGTTGGATATGTTCTCAATTAGTAGTATTGCTGAATCAACCTTTGGTTGTGGTTTAAAATATTTTTTTGATACGTTTTTTACTACCCTTGGCTTCCCGTATGCTTTTACAGAAATCGACAAAATACTCTCTTTTTTGTCTCTTGCCACAATCCTCTGGGCCACTTCTTTTTGTATCATTAATACCATCAGCTCTGGTTTATATTTTGCTCCCAGAAATTTTCTAAGTATGGCACCCGTTATGTAATATGGTATGTTCGCTACCACCTTATAGTCAAAATCCTTATAAAAAGAAAGGATATTTGGGTCAAAGTTCAAAATATCTTCCTCGAGTATCTCAAGACGGTTGTGTTTTATTGCTTCAGAGAATTTTTCCTTTAAACCACCAATTAGTGTCCTGTCTTTTTCAACGGCAACCACTTTCCCAGCAAAAATTGTTAAAATTTCTGTAAGAGAACCTTTTCCAGGTCCAATTTCTAAAATAATGTCTTCAGGACAAACATCGGAAGCATCGCGGATTATGTTTAATATACTTTTTGAGTTTAAAAAATGTTGCCCAAGGGATTTTTTGTATTTCATCTAATAACAATAAAACAAAAAAGCACCAAAAACAAATAAAAACACATTCAAAATATTCCAAATTGTTAAGCAATGTATCAATTGAGCAATTGAACAATGAAATTTGTTATCCACAGGTGGGTTTTTTCTAGATTGACTTTTTTGCCCCCAAGGACTATATTCTATCTTGTGACGGCTGATTTATGGGTGATTTGGTAAGAAATGGCTTAGCAGAGCCATATACTGAAAGAAAGAACGATTACACACTAAAAAAAGGCTTATTTTATCTAAAAATCTAAAACCTGATTCCGCAGGCGGTGTAGCAAGAAACAGGAATCAGGCCCAAAAAGGCGTTATTTTTAGGCTTTTCATTGAAAAGTCCCTTTTGCTTGTAATAACAACACTATTTGTTTACTTCCCCTTGACCGCAAACGCAGGGGTCTTTTCATTTATATATGCAATGTTTAATGGTGAGCCGGTTCAATCAGAGGTTGTAGAAAGTGGAAATCTACAAAATATGACCCTTTTACAAGCGGCTCTAAACAATGATCCAAATCCAGCAAAAGGAGGTGGAGATATAACTATAGTTAATGGCGTTGCGCTTCTTTCCGAAGCAGGACCTTCTGGTTCAGTTCTCGAAAGTGTGACTGACAACCCATCAGACCAGATAAGCGTTTATGTTGTTAGAAAAGGAGACACCCTTTCTCAGATAGCAACAATGTTTGGTGTTTCTATTAATACAATCATTTGGGCAAATGATATAAATAAAGGAACACAAATTTCTCCTGGCGACACACTTGTAATATTGCCTATGTCAGGAATTAAATATGAAGTTAAAACAGGAGACACATTAAAAAGTATTGTTGAAAAATATAATGGTGATTTGGGCGAAGTAATGAAATATAACGGGTTTGATGAAAATACAACATTGGCAATTGGTGATGTTGTGATGATTCCAGATGGAGAAATAGCACAACCTCGTGCAACGACGTCTACGTCGCCTATTAAATCTTCTGGTGGACCTGTATACAAAGGTTATTATATAAATCCACTCCTCGGATCAATAAAAACACAAGGAATTCATGGTTATAACGGAGTTGATCTGGCCGCACCAACAGGGACACCAATTGTTGCTTCTGCTGGAGGTCAGGTTGTTATAAGTAAAGATTACGGATGGAATGGTGGTTATGGAAATTACATAGTTATAAAACACAGCAATGGAACGCAGACACTTTATAGTCACATGAGTAAAAATATTGTTTTTGCAGGACAGTGGGTTGTCCAAGGACAAGTAATCGGGTATGTTGGTTCAACAGGAAAATCAACCGGTCCACACCTACACTTTGAAATTCGTGGTGCGACAAATCCTTTTTAATTTAAAACCTCTGGGAGAGGTTTTAAATCCATCCCAGTTAAATATACTTCGTATTTAACGGGACGAGTAATATTTTTTATTTTTAACCGGCTTATTTAAAGCCGTTTTTTTGTTTTTATGATTTAGTGGTTTTATGAATACGTTTTCGGTCTATATTGCAACGCCTCAAATATATGAGGTGTTTTTATTTGTTCATCTCCATTCAAATCTGCAATCGTGCGCGCAAGTTTTATTACTCTATGATATGAGCGAGCAGACATCCCTAATTTTTCAGCAGAATTATTTAATGCCATGCGAGTTTGTAAATCTAAATCAACTGTGTTTGTAATATCTTTCGCGGACATATCAGAATTTATTTTTACACCTTTAAGTTTTTCTTTTTCAAATCTTTCTTTTTGAATTTTTCTAGCCTCTTCAACCCGCGAGCGAACCCTTTTTGATTCCCCGCCATTCCCACGCATTGCTAATTTTTCATAATCAATCTTTGAGACCTCAACCCACATATCAATTCTATCGATTATAGGTCCTGAAATTTTTTTTCTATATCTATCAAGTTCAAGCGGAGAGCAGGTACATTCTTTTTCTGTTCCAAAATTTCCACACTTGCACGGATTCATCGCAGCAACGAGAATAAAGTTTGCAGGAAACGTGGCAGATCCACGCGAACGAGAAATATTTATAATTCTATCTTCGAGAGGTTGTCTCATTGCCTCAACAACTCGCCTATCAAATTCTGGAAATTCGTCCATAAATAAAACCCCTTTGTGTGCAAGAGTAATTTCTCCTGGTTTTGGTATTGTTCCACCGCCAACCATAGAAACATATGACGAAGTGTGATGTGGAGAGCGAAACGGAGGATTTGTTATTAAATCTTCATTTAAAATTCCGGCAACAGAATGAATACTTGTGACTTCTAAAATTTCATCAAAATCCAAACGAGGTAAAATACCACAAAAAGCTTTAGCCAACATTGTTTTTCCAGTTCCCGGTGGCCCATACATGGCAATATTGTGTCCGCCTGACGCTGCGATTTCCAAACCTCTCTTTGCAGTTTCCTGACCTTTTATATCTGAAAAATCCAAAAGTGAATCCAGCTCTTTATAAAAAATTTCTGTTTGTTCTTGCGGGTTGATTTCTGTTTTTATTTCCTTGTTCAAGTGGTCAATAACTTCTTTTAAAGAATTCGCACCGAATATTTTTATTCCATCAATAAGTCCCGCTTCAACGGCGTTGTCTCTTGGAATATAAATTTCTTCAAATCCAAGTTCTTTTGCTTTTAAAACAAGTGGAAGCACACCACCTATTTTTCTCAAATCACCATTTAAAGATAATTCACCAAGGAACATTTTCTTTTCAGTATCAAAATTAATTTGTTTTACCGCGAGCAAATACGCAAGAGCAATTCCTAAATCAAAAATAGGCCCCTCTTTTTTTAATTGAGCCGGCGCGAGCGCGATTACAACTTTTTGATTCTTCTTTTTTGGTGACGGGAAGCCAGAATTTTTTATTGCAGCGGAAACTCTGTCGCGTGATTCTTCAACTGCCTTGTCAGGAAGACCAACGACTGAAAAAGAATGAAGACCTTTTATTAAATCAACCTCGATGTCAATTAAGTGTGCTTTAAGTAGAGATGTTTGTGCAGAATAAACTTTTGAGAAGGACATGATGTATATACAATAAATCAAGAAAACAAAAAAGCAAAGAAATAATGTTGAAAAAACCTAACAAAAAATAAATTATTTCAAAAATAGATTTAAAACTACAATGTTTTTAATTTGATATTAAAAAGTTTTTTTTCATTCACAATTGTTTCATTGTTTCATTGTTCCATTGTTAAAAACTAAAAATTAAGAACCTAGAAACTAGCCACTAGAACCTAGGCAGTGGCCTTGTTGAGCCATATTATATTAAAATACTTGACAAGAAAACTCAATTATGCTATCATATAGGAAGATAATTAAGAGGTTTGAAATGAGCTTTCTAGGAGAACAGTGGAGAGACCACAAAATTAATAATAACCAGTGTCTCTCCAGCGTTCTCCCAGAAAGGTTAATATAGAGAGTTTCAGATAACCGAAAATGGTTATCACCAGCTAATTGGGTTGGTGTGACGCTCTCTGGGAGTCGAATTGATTGTGATTAGTCCAAGAAAAGATTAATCACAGAAACACATCTCAAAAGGAAGTGTACGACAAATATCTGCACAAGATATGAAAGAATAAATAATGACGAACATTCCATTCTTTCATGTCGGCACTTCCTTTTTTGAAGAGTTCTTTAAATAATAATTCGTAACTTCATTCTTAATTAATTTCTCCACGAGAGAATTTGGCACGCACGACTTGTGTTTCGTCCTTACTGATGTTTTTTACACCAGATCAAGACGCAGAACACTAACAGTATGCCAATTCTCTCATTCTGTCTTGAGATGCGTATCTCAACTGATGAGTCCAAAAGGACGAAACAAAAAAGTTTGTCAAACACCCGATGTTTGACAACAGAAAAAATAAAAGTTCTTTAAAAAATTTAGTTAGTTCTCTAAAATTACAAACGATTATAATTTTAGAGAACTAACTAATAAAGAGAGTTAAAATGGAAAACACAACAAAAAATCAAAAATGCAAAATGCTTGGGAAGGTTTATTTCACAATGCTCATCGTAGCTGTTGTTGCGTGGGCGACAGTTGTTATTTATAGTTTGTGAATATTTTTGTTTTATTTTTAAAAAAACATCGCTTATGCGGTGTTTTTCTTTTTAATTATGGATTTAAAAGCTCTAAACGAGCTTTTAAATTTATTTTACGTGTTCCAAACAAGTTGTTGCTGATGGGTTTGCGTCTAATCGCGCTTCTGGAATTTCTTTTCCACACACATCACAAATTCCGTATGTTCCATTTTTCATTTTTTCTAGCGCCTTTTTTGTTTCGTTATATTTAATTTCAAGCTCTTTTAGTATTGCTGCATTTCCTTCAAATTCTTCAATTTCATCAGCATAATCAGTTGAATCAGCGGACGGCAAAGCTTCCTCGTCTGGTTCTGCTTCCCAGTCCTTTAGGTTGTCTGGGTTCTTTCTCCCAACACTATTAAGCTCGTTTTCCAAGAGTTTTAGTTCACTTTCAAGTAAATTTTTATATTTTTCTAATTTATTTTTTTCCATGTTTTTATAATTATTAAAGTATATTATCTCAAAAATTGCCTATGTGCAAACTTGCCCCGTTAAATAATTTGTCCATGACAAATTCCTGCACGAGCAGGATTTAACAGGGCCAAATTTTAAACAACAAAACAATGAAATAATGAAGCAAAAATATTATGGATTCAAATGCTCATTTAGAGCATTTGAATTTATTGTCCAAATTTTACACGAATGAGACGATCAAGGATTTCTGCGACAGTGTATTGATTTGTTGTGATGAGAATCGTTTCTCTGTCTGGGAATAAATACATCAACTTTGAATTTCCTTTTGCATCATTCAATACGCGTGTGTCTTTATTTCTTATAACAATATCTTCAAATGTTTTTTTGATATTTACAAACGATTCGCTCGTTGTTGTTCCGCTATCTGCAATTATTTCAGTACTGTTTTTGTTTGTTGTTTTAGAAGGACCGTCTATAAATATTGGACCAAGATCGTTTTCCATAGTTTTTTCCCACTCCAACATGCCCGTAAATGCATTTTCAAACGAAGATGTTTTAAGAATTATAAATGGCTCAATATTTCTGACCGAGTGAATTCCAAACATAAATTCATCACTCAAATATTTAGACAAAGAAACCGGCAATTTTATTTCGAGTAAATTTAAAAACTCACTAGGGGTTAATATTTTTATTATCTCAACATCTTCTGTTGTGGCCAATATTTTTGTTATTGACCCCAATTGAGATTTGTTTGTTTTTCTTTCCTCTAAAACTTTTGATACAAAAGTTTTTTTGTCCACCCCCGTTACGTCGATGTTTTTTGTTTCGTTGCTAAAAATTATTTCTATCTGTGTCGGCAATATTTTTACATCAGCTGTGTTTTCTGTCCCAGTCAAAGATAAAATAATTATTATAATTGCAATAACAAAAAGCAAAATTGAACCACCCGTAATAAGTGTTTTTTTGTCCAAAAATTTTTGGGAAAAGCTTTCTTTTTTGTTGTCGATAAAATATTCTCCCTCCCCATCCCTTCTTTTTTGTTCGGCAACAGCAATACCAGCAACGGATGCTTTTTTAAATTTTACGACATCAGAGATGTCGCCTTCATAGGTTCTTATTACACCGTCCCTCTGTTTTTTTTCTTGTTGTGGAGTTTCTTCTGGCATAAAAGTTTTTTTAGAGTCCTTTTTTCTTTGCGAAATTTGGGTTTGCTTGCTTTATAGACAAACTTATTCTATCTTTCTCATCAATCTCTTTTATGACAACAGGAACCACATCCCCCTCTTTTATATAATCAGAAACATTTTCTACTCTAAATGGTGCAATTTCAGAAATGTGAACAAGGCCTTCCGCGCTGTATCCTATTTTAACAAATGCTCCGAAATCCATCACCTTTATTACTGTTCCTTCAAATTTTTCCCCCGCTTTATATTCTCTTGTCATATCACTGATAATTTTTATTGCTTTTTCTGCACTGTCTCCAACTCCTGTTACATAAACTAAACCGCTATCTTCTATTGTTATCTCAGCTCCGGTCAAATCTCTTATTTCATTTATTGTTTTACCACCAGAACCGATAACCATTCCAATTTGGTCGGGTTTTATTTGGACTGTAAGAATTTTTGGTGCATATTTTGAAATTTCTTTTTTTGGAGCAGAAATTTCTTTTGTAATAACTTCCAAAATTTTTATTCTTGCTTGTTTTGCTCTTTCGAGTGCTTCTTCGAGGATGGATACTGGAATACCATCAACTTTTATGTCCATTTGAACTGCGGTTACACCGTCTTTTGTTCCAGCAACTTTGAAGTCCATGTCACCGTGATGGTCTTCTGGTCCTTGTATATCTGTTAATACTTTATAGTCCAATTTTCCAGTAGAATTTTTTCTGCTCATAAGTCCCATTGCAATTCCTGCAACTGGATTTTTTATTGGAACACCTCCGTCCATAAGCGCGATTGTGCTTCCACAAACAGACGCCATTGATGTTGAACCATTTGAAGCAAGTGCTTCGGAAACCAATCTAATTGTATAAGGGAAGGTTTCTACCGGTGGGATTACTGCAGACAAAGCTTTTTCTGCCAACGCACCATGTCCTATCATTCTTCTGTTTGTTCCACCCATTCTTCCTGTTTCACCAACTGAAAATGGTGGAAAATTGTAGTGATGCATAAATCTTTTCTTTTCGTTTACTTCAATACCATCAAGTAGTTGAGAATCATCAGGGCCGCCGAGTGTGAGAACAGACAAAACGTGTGTTCCTCCTCTATAAAAAATTCCAGTTCCGTGAAGTGTCTCTGAAACACCACCGGCTTGTGCAAAGAGTGGTCTCAAATCATCCATTCCTCTTCCGTCAGCTCTTTTATTTTTTTCTATTGCTCCACCATGAACCATCTCGTTCACTTTTTCATCATAGAAAGCCACTGCGAGAATATAATTTTCTTCAGGTAATTGTGTTTTTACTAGGTCAGACCATTTTTCTGCACTTTTATGAATTGTTTCTTTTCCGGGAATTCCTGAAAAAATTGCACTTTCTAATTCCGGTTCGATTTCTTTTTTAAATAGGGCGATTGTTTCTGGTTTTACTTCTTTGATTGTAATTTTTCTTTTTTCTTTCCCAATTTCTTTTACAATCATTTTTTGCCATTCCTGCATTTTTTCAATTTCAGCACTTGCTGATTTTAAACCATCAACTACAAGGTTTTCAGGAATTTCCTTTGAGCCAACTTCTATCATATTGATGTTTCCGTCTTTTCCGCATGCCAACAAATCCATTTCAAATATTCCATTTTTTCTGTGAACATATGTTGGGTTTATTATGATATTTTTATCATCTTTATTTTTTCCTATTCGAACAGCACTAACGGGTCCATTCCAAGGAATGTTTGATGTTGCTACAGCAAGAGAAGCTGCGTTTACAGCTAAAACATCTGGGTCGTCTTCGCCGATTGATAAAACAGTTGCAACAACTTGAACTTCGTTTCTAATTCTTCCATCAAAAAGTGGTCTGATTGTTCTGTCTACAACTCTTCCGCTTAAAGTTGCTTCATCGCTCGGTCTTCCTTCCCTTCTCATAAATCTACTTCCAAGAATTTTTCCTGCAGCGTAAAATTTTTCTTCGTATTCAACTGTTAGAGGAAAATAATCGCCGTCTTTTTCGTTGTCTGACATTACAGCGGTTGCTAGAACAGCTGTGTTGCCACTTCTCAAAATAACAGAACCATGTGCTTGGTCTGCCAAATTATTGAATTCAGCCGTTATTGTTTTTCCGCCGAATTCAAGTGAATATTCTTTTTTCTTCATCCCATTAGAAACTTCTTCTTTCATGTCTTTAATTTAATACAAGCCCCATCAATTTTATTGTTTTAATTTCTAACGGGACAGGTACTATTTAGACCTGATTTCCAAATGTTAGGACTTGAGCTTTGTTATCTGCGTCTATCTGCGGTTTTTTATCCGCGTATATCTGCGATACGTCAAAACCTATGCATTTGAAAACCAAATCGATTAACTAATATGTTGATATTCTAACATATTTTGAGAGAAAATGAAGTTCAAATAAGGTGGGCGTGCTTTTCTTGACTTGCGTATCGTTTTGTGTTAGTTTTCATTTAGACAAATTAAAAAATAAGGAGGTTATAAGTGGCAAATTTTAAACCAAAAGAAGCAATAAAAGTTTTGCTTAAATCGGTTGGTTATCAAAAAGAACAAGATGTAACATCTTCCAATCTTTGGGATATTGTTGAGGAGAGATCAGTGGGAGAATATTCGACAGAAGAAAAACTCAGGGTGTTAGTTTCTAATGTTTTTGGTAGCAACGACGAAGTAACACGCCTTGCTCAGGAGGCCTACGGGCTTGCGATTTGGGATGAGTCAGGCACAAAATGGAAATTAGTTGCTTCAAAAATTAATCTAAAAGCAATTTCGGCAGTTGAGATATTGTCGGGTTTAAATATCGAGACAGTTCCTTTAAAAAGGTAATTAAAATTTGAAATATTTTTTTAAAACAAAAGGCACGATGCTAATCGTGCCTTTTTTATTTTTCTAAAAACTACTTGTCTGCCTCAGGCAGAGAACCTAGCCCCTAGAAACTAGAACCTAATCCTACTTCCTTCTTATCAACCCAGCAATTTTTCCATGGCCGATTAAATATTTTGAAGGCTCTTCATCCAAATCAGCAAAGTCGTCAACCGATTCTTTTAATTTTGCAGAAGTTGATTTCCCAAATGAAATTGCTTCAACCTGACATCCAACATGAATTTTTAAATATTGAACTAATGGAACGAAATCGCCATCGCCAGTTACTAATACAACCGCATCCAATCTTGGTGCATGTGCTAATGCATCAATCGCCATACCAACATCCCAATCAGCTTTTTTTGCACCACCCGCGAAGATTTGTAAGTCCTTAACTTTTGTTTCAATCCCAATTTTCTCAAGTGCCTCAAAAAATCCTTTTTCTTCACCCGACTCTGTTTTTATTACATATGCAATTGCCCTAATCAAAACTCTCCCAGCAACTGCTTTTTTCAAGACCTCAGCAAAATTAACCTTTGATTGATAAAGATTTTTTGCACTGTGGTAAATGTTTTGTGTATCTATGTAAACTCCAACTCTTTGCTCTTTGTGTTTTATAACTGACATGATATAAAAATTTAAAATGCAAATCTCAAAATGAAAAATGACAATTTAAAATGTTAAAATTATTAAAAAACTTCTTTTAAAAAATTTACAAAAAAATAGTTTATTTGCAAATAGTGAATTCCACAACTTTAAAATCTCTCGATGAGATTTTAAAGAACCGTGCCAGCTTTTCAGTCAATAACTTTGCACTTTGACTTTTAAACTTTGCACTTCGCTTACATATTAACACTAAAGAATTAAAACAAAAATCATCCGGTTGGATGATTTTTGTTATTTTATTTTCAGTCCTATTTTTTTAGCTACAGAATTGTATTTTTTGAGATCTTTTTCTTGCAAGTATTTAACATGCTTTCTTCTGTCGGCAACCATTTGAAGCAATCCTCTTCTTGAGCTATTGTCTTTCTGATGTTTTTTTAGATGACCAGCAAGTTCGTCAATTCTTTTTGTGAGCAATGAAATCTGTACTTCTGGAGAACCTGAATCTTTTTCATTTCTCCCCATTTCCTTTATTATTTTTTGCTTTTTTCTTTTTGTTAACATTACCCCAAAAGAATAGCATAAAACGTGAATTTTGCAAATTCTTTCCGATATTGCTATATTTTCATTAGAACAATTGAATAGGAGGATAGGTGTTCAAAAACATATCTAAATTTCGTGGGCCTTTATTTTTTTTGGCCCTTATTACTTTCTTGGCGAGTATTGCTGTAGAAAAGATGAATTTCAAAGATAATTTTCTATATCAAGTGCTTTGTGTTCTTGCTTTTGTTTTGTTTTTTAGTGCCGTATACATTTGGATAAGATACCAAACCAAAAACTAGTTCCGGAAAAGCTCCATGTGGGGCTTTTTTTATACAACAAAATGTTGCAATACCAGTGTCGCAAAATCTTTGAAAGGATAATTTTTTAGTTTATAATATTCATATGTCGGAAAATGAATTGTTAAAACTAAAAAGAGAATTTCTCGAATATTTAGAAATTGAAAAAGGAAGAAATATAAAGACAATAAACAACTACGAGAGATATTTGTCTCGTTTTCTTGAGTTTGCGAATATACAATCACCAAAAGAAATAACAGACGATATTTTGAGAACATATCGCCTTTGGTTAAATCGACAATTTTCTGGGACAAGTGTTGGGGGAATAAAAGAAACATTAAAAAAGAAGACGCAAAACTATTATTTAATTGCACTTCGTGGATTTTTAAAATATTTAGCAAGAAGAGAAATTAGGTCATTGCCCCCAGAAAGAATTGAACTTGCAAAAGTAGCTGAAAGAACAATAGACGTAATTACATACGAAGAACTTGAACGACTCCTTTCTGCTCCGGACGGAAGTGATATAAAAAGTTTGAGAGACGGCGCTATTTTAGAATTATTATTTTCGACAGGACTTCGTGTTTCAGAACTTTGTTCTCTTCAGAGAGATATAGATTTAAGTAAAGGAGAACTTTCTGTTAGAGGAAAGGGTGATAAAGTGCGAGTTGTTTTTATTTCTGAAAAAGCAAAGATGACAATAAAAACGTATTTAGACAAAAGAAAAGATATGGATGATTCACTTTTTGTTCAATTATCTCCGTCGGGCAAAGACGCAGATAGAGAATCAAATCGACTCACACCTCGTTCAATTGAAAGAATTATAAAAAAGTATGCAATTAAGGCGGGTATATCAAAAAAGGTTACTCCACACGTTATTCGTCATAGTTTTGCTACGGATTTGCTTGAAAATGGCGCTGATTTGCGTTCAGTTCAGATTTTACTCGGTCATTCAAATATTTCTACCACACAGATTTATACACACGTAACAGACAAACACCTTCGCGAGATTCATAAAAATTTCCATGACAAAAGAAGGTAGTGTTGTAGAACCAAATAGTAAATTACAAAAATGAATGGCACAAAAAATATAAAAATAATTTCTTGGAACATAAACGGAATCCGTTCTGCACACAAGAATAATAATGTAAACGATATATTAAATTTATCACCTGATATTTTGTGTTTGCAGGAAGTAAAAGCGGACCCACATCAAATACCAGAAGAAATTCGTGAGCCGAAAGGATATTTTTCCTACTTCTTCCCTTCCGTGGTTAGAAAGGGGTATAGCGGTGTTGCTGTTTATACAAAAATAAAACCAGAAAAAGTTGAAAATGGAATTGGTGTAGAGAAATTTGATGAGCAAGGGAGAATGCAAACATTATTTTTTGAGAATTTTGTTTTGGTGAATGTTTATATACCTAACGGTGGAAGCAAAACAGCAAATCTTGATTTTAAATTTGAATTTTATGATTTATTTTTGAAAAGAATTGATGAATTAAAAAAGAAATATAAAAATATAATTTTTTGTGGAGATATAAATGTTGCGCATAGAGAAATTGACATTGCGAGACCAAAAGAAAATCAGAATCATATCGGATTTTTACCAGAAGAAAGAGCTTGGGTTGATAAGGTTTTGGAACATGGATATGTAGACACTTTTAGACATTTTAACCCAAATCAGTTCAACGCTTATACATACTGGGACTTAATAACTTATGCAAGAGATAGAAATGTTGGGTGGCGACTTGATTATTTTTTTGTAAATAAAGAGTTTATAAAAAATATAAAAACATCAGAAATTTTAGGTGATGTTTATGGTTCAGACCACTGCCCGATCCTTCTCGAGATATCCGGTTAGTTTAAAGGACAATTTAGGTATTTTTAAAGGACAAGTTATCCACACTTTGTCCTTGACACCTTTTTTATTGAGAATAAACTTATTGATAGAGAAGTTTTTTTAATGTCTTCCAGACAGTAAATAACTTTGAGTTGTTCTTTAAAGATGAGCTCATCTTCTACTAATAGCAATCTCTTCTGGCAAAGTGTGTTTGTAAACAATTACACGAAATCCCAAACATTTAAATTTTTTATTTCGGTTTCTTGTGTAACAATAATGACACATTTAATGCGCAAAGTTTGCTGGTGGAAGATTTTAATATAGCCACTTGGTAATAAAGAAATTCAATCATTCTACTCATTACCAAGTGGCTTTTCTTTTCCCAAAAAATAAAGAACGAAGTGACTATATTTTTTGAGGACCCAGCCCCACTTTTCTAAAAAGACAGGAAGTATCATAAAACTGAAAAAGGGTTCCAAAATTTGGGATAATATTTATGGTTTGTTATAAAAAAGTGGGGCTGTGGTGCCAAAACTAAGAGAGTTAAGCGGGTTTGTTTCTTGTGAAACATTGCAAAATGAGCATTTTACAGTAGATATTTGTTTTATAATAAAAATGTTATTCGTGAAACACCCCAGAAAACAATGTTTTCTGGGGTGTTTTTGATTTTTGTGTTATATACACTTCGTAAATAAGATGTTTCACAAATAACCAAATAAAAAATAAAATTAAACAAAATAGGACGTTTCTTGTGAAACGTCCTATTTTACACCATATTTACCTCTTAATATCTTCTTTTCTTTTTCTTCTTCTGCCCCCATTTTTTCTTTTCCCTTTTCTCCAAGCTCGCGAAGCGTTTGGTTATCAAACTTTGATAGCTCCACAGTTCTTTTTTCAAGGTAATCCTTGGTATTTTTTTTGGGATCGCCCAAAACTTCTTCAAGAAGCGCGCTTAATATGTATCCTATTTTAGGCCCCGGTGTTTCTTGTGTAACGTTCATTATTCCCGACCCGTCTATTTTAAGCATTTTTACTGAAATTGGGTCTCTTATCACTTCCTCGATCATTGATTTGTATTTTCTTAATCTATAAGGGTCTTCTTTTGGTCTACCCGTTCCTACGCGATCTGCGATCCTTATGTTCATTAGATCCCAAATGTTTTCTGGTCCCACATTACTTAACATTCTTCTAACCGCTGACAATGTTATTTGATCTGTGTCTGAAAAAAACATATGCCATCTTGTTAATAAAACAACTTTTTCTATTGTTTTTGTTGGGAATTTTAGGTTTTTTAGTATTTTTTCTGTAATTTGTGAACCAACAACCTCGTGTCCATGAAACGTCCAGTCCTGTTTTTCTTCAGACCATCTTCTTGTTCTTGGTTTCCCTATATCATGAAAAAGTGCGGATAATCTTATTTCGAGGGACCATTTTTTGTTTGAAGTAACCTGAACTGCCCTTAAAGAGTGTTCCCAGACGTCGTATGAATGTGCCTGGTTTTGTTTTGTTCCCAAACCTTCCTCCAGTTCAGGAATTATATATTCTAAGATATTTAATCTGTTCATCATTTCTATTCCGAACATTGGTCTATCTGACATGATAATTTTGATAAATTCATCACGAATTCTTTCTTTTGCTATCAAATCTATCTTTTGTGGCATCTTTTTTATTGATTTCTCTGTTTCTGTGTTTATTATAAAACCAAGTTCTGAGGATAACCTTATTGCTCTTAGTATTCTTAAACCATCTTCATTAAATCTCTCATCTGCTTTCCCAACAGTTTTTATTATGCCATTGTTCAAATCTTTTATTCCCCCAAACAAATCTATCACTGTTTCATATAGAACATTGGTTGTTTCACGTGAAACCTTTAATGCAAGTGCATTTATAGTAAAATCACGTCTTTTTAGATCATCTTCCAGTTTTTCACTAAAAACAACACTGTCCGGTCTTCTGCTATCGGAATAGTTTGCGTCTAGTCTGTATGTTGTGACTTCTACAACTTTTAGTTTCTCATTTTCTGTTTCGTCGTTAACAACACGAACCGTTCCAAAGTCGTTGTCATAATGTGAATGTTCAAAAAGGGAAGTGATTTGGTCTGGTCTGGCGCTTGTTGTTATGTCCCAATCTTTCGGCTCTCTGTTCATAAAAATGTCCCTTACACAGCCACCAACAAGATACGCCTCAAAACCAGCGCTTTCTAATTTTCCAGTTATTTGGGATATTTCTTTTGGTATTTGCATGATAGATTTTTAATGAGTGAAGCGAATATAAAAATCATCATCCAGCTCCACTTTTACATAACAATTATCTCATCCAGCACCACTTTTGTAACAGATTTTTGTTTTATCACTAAACTTTAGAAAATTTTCTTAGGTTTATAATGTCTTTAAAATCAAAAACAAAAGTGGTGCTGGATATTTTCAATACTCATAAAAATATATAAAATCACTTTGTAAAGAATTGTTCCGTAAAAGTGGGGCTGGATTCTCAAAAAATATACTCATCCTTTTCGTTATTTTTTGGAAAATAAATTTGTTTCCTTCGCCCGCACATTATATGTGCTCCCGCCAGGACTCGAACCCGGAACAACGGTTCCGAAGACCGTTGTGATATCCATTTCACCACAGGAGCATGGCTATATTATCCATTAAAATTGGCTAAAAGTAAAGAAAATATTATTGAGCGTTTTATTTTCTTAATATTTTAGCAGAAATTATTCTGTCATTATTATTACAATATCACAATTACAGATCGCCCGGGATTACTTTCTTGTAGTTCGGATTTGTGTTAGCATGTATATTATAATACCTTAGGGGTACGGCACTGATATGTGATAGAAAATAGATTTAACTTAAACATGAAAGATAAAAAAGACAGAGCATTTGAATTAAGAAAAAATGGCCATACGTATGCTTATATTAGTGAAATATTGGGCGTGCCAAAAAGTACGCTTTCAGATTGGTTTGCACACCACCCATGGTCTGAAGAAATTAGGAAAAAAAATTCTATAGTATCTGCAAAAAGAAACATTCAAAATCTTAATGAAAAAACAAAAAATAAATTAAAAGAAAAATATAAAAAAGCTGAAAAAGAGGCGGAAATGGAATTTAAAAAACATAAAAATAACCCACTTTTTGTTGCGGGTTTAATGTTATATATAGGAGAAGGAGACAAAAATATTGTTGACGGGATGATAAGAATAAGTAATTTTGACCCAAATGTACTTAAAATTTTTATGTTATTTTTGGACAAGTTTTTCTTTGTTAAAAAAGAAAAAGTTAAGTTTTGGATATTATTGTATCCAGATTTGAACGAAAAAACATGTAAAGTTTGGTGGAAAAACAAGTTACAAATAGGGGACAGAGATTTTTATAAAAACCAGATTATAAAAGGAAAACATAAGAAAAAAAGGTTGCAATATGGCGTCGGAAATATTATTCTTAGTAATAAGTTTTTGAAGAAAAAGTTGTTAAGGTGGATTGATCTTATTTCAGAACATATTGCGGGTATGGTTTAGTGGTAGAACACGTGCTTGCCAAGCACGAGTCGGGAGTTCGATTCTCCCTACCCGCACAAAACAACGAAGTAATTTTGTGCATGGTAGAAAAAGCAAATTTATTTGCTTTTGTGGAGAATCGAAGGATTTTCTATGTTGAGCTCGAGTATTACGAGAACGAAACAAGAAAATCACCAAGCTTTATGTAATAAGCGATTCTCCCTACCCGCACAAAATAGTAATTTCGTGTGTGGAGAAAAATAATTTTTTGAACACAATAATTTTAAAAATTGTCTATAAGGACATCGAAAAATTATCCCCAACGTCCTTTTTTAAAGGGCTAGAAACTGTGGATAACTATGTGTGTATGTGTATAAAAGACAATTTTAAAAAATGTCTTTAAAAATTGATTTTTTATAAAATATGGCTTTGTGTAGGCATATTTTGTTGAAAAAGCACGCATAATTTATGAATAGGACACACAAGAGATATATTGGTGATATAGGAGAAAATGTTGCCTGTAATTTTTTAAAAAAGAAGGGGTTTTCTGTTGTGGGCAGGAACTATAATAAGAAGTGGGGGGAGATAGATATCATTACAAAAAAGAAAAAAGACATTCACTTTGTTGAAGTCAAAACAATTTCGCGGAATTTGAATGTCTCTAATAGGGGAGACGATGAATATAGAGCAGAGGAAAACGTGCATCCATGGAAATTAAAACGACTCAACCGTGCGATTGAATCATACCTAGAAGAGAATAATATTTCTGACGATGTTGAGTGGGCGCTTGATTTGGTTGTGGTTTATTTAGATTTAGAAAACAAAAAAGCGAAAGTGGAGTATTTGGATAACATATTTTGACTTATTTTTTAATGTCGGGGCGCCGAGACTGTTTGCCAAAGCAAACCCCGGGGATTTTATATTTTGTTTCACAAAATAAATAAAATCCCTTCAAATCCCGACGCGAGCAAATAAATTTGCTCACTGCTTCCTCCAAAAAATTGTCGGGGCGCCGGGATTTGAACCCGGACTGTGTGCTCCCAAAGCACATATGCTACCGTTACACTACGCCCCGTTTTTCAACTAAAAGATAATAACATAGACACTACATTTTAAAAAGTTTTATTTAGTTTTTAAATTTTTAAGTTCAAAAAAAGAAGCTTTCCCTGACAAATTTATTTGTTGCATTATTTGTTGCATTATGCTAAATTGATTGCAACAAATGATTAAATTAACCGATAGACAAAAAAGAATACTTTCCTTTATATCAAAAGAAATAGAAGTTGGGGTATCTGATATATTAGATTTCTTAAATAAAAATGAAATAAAAATCAGCCGTTTTTCCATCGTGCGTGATTTAAATGTGCTTATTCAGAATAGTTTTATAAATAAAGTTGGTGGGGGAAGGTCTATAAAATATAGAGAAGTACAGAACAGTCCCATACACAAATATGTGGATATTGATGAATATTTTGAAATGCCCCAAGACGACAGAAAACTCGCGTCTCGATATTTTGAATTTGAAATTTTTAAAAAATTAGAAAATATTTTTTCTAAAGAAAATTTAATAAAAATAGACAATCTAAATAAAAAATTCAGAAAGAATTTTAGGACAATTTCTAAAACAATCAAAAAATTAGAAATGGAGAGATTTACAATAGAACTCTCATGGAAATCTTCTCAAATAGAAGGGAACGCTTATAGTTTGCTTGATACGGAAGATTTAATTAAAAATAAAGTTGAAGCGAGTGGTCACAAAAAAGAAGAAGCAATAATGATACTCAATCATAAACAAGCACTTGATTTTATGAACAAAAATAGTAGCTACTTTAAAATAATCTCAATAAAGAAGCTGGAAGAACTTCACAAATTAATAATGAAGGATTTGGATATTAATTATAATCTTAGAAAATCTCCGGTGGGAATAGTTGGGACGAATTACAAACCACTTGATAATGAATATCAAATAAAAGAAGCAATACAAAAAATGATAGATTTAATTAACGATACGGAACACCCCATCATAAAAGCTTTTTTTGCTTTGTCTTTGATTTCATATATCCAACCATTTGAAGACGGGAATAAAAGAACAGCGCGCTTGCTAGCGAATGCGATTCTCCTAACTTACAATTATTGTCCGTTATCATATAGAAGTGTCAAAGAAAGCGAATACAAGAAAGCAATTCTTGTGTTTTATGAATCTCACAATCTTGATCCGCTAAAGAGAATGTTTATAGAGCAATTTGAATTTGCAGTAAATAACTATTTCAAATCTTAAACACAATCAAAAATTTTTTTACACTAAAATGTCCTATCGGACATTTTAGTGTAAAAATAAAGAGTAGAAAAATTAAAAAACAAAAATAAAAAATCCCGAAAAGCGAATGCTTTTCGGGATGAACTTTTGACATAACGAGATAATGTCTTTCCCCGTGCTTTTGTTTCAGTTTCAAGATGAGCAATCACCTTAACCAGAGGCATCGCTTACGCTATGCTTTGTTTGGATTTTTCCGTTAGTTGTTGGAATAGTCGTTCCCATGCGGACTTCCACGAATTCAATTTTTCTTTTGACATACCGTCTTCCAAATGCTCTCGCTCGCAAAATTGATTAATTGCGCACCTCAAATCTTGACGATGTTTGGTATCATAATCATCAGTTTTAGAGTTGAGGATCTTTTTACAAGATTCTTTTTCAATAAACGGTATGGTTATAAAAAAATTGGAGTCACCATGATTTGAAAACATTAAACATGGAATTCCTTTTGCCACCGCCTGAGCCAGTAAATCATAACCGTTCGCTTCTAACACATATCCATAATCTTCTGAGGGGCAGTTACGATAACTATTGATCGTATCTTCTCTTTGAAAAGGAAGTGATCGGTCGGTAAGTAATGCATCCACTTCATGTATCAGGCTTTCCGCTTCTTTCCTATTTATGGCGAATAAAAAATCAAAACCATCTACCTGAGAGAAGAAGTCTTTGGCTGCGGCTATGTTTTCTGGGGTATCTTCAACAACCAGAACTTTTTTATTTATTTTTTTTCCTTTTGATTGTGAAGAGGTGCTTTTTGTTGCCTGTTGTGCGATGTTTAATAAAACACACACAACTGTTGCTACCACAAGAATAGCAACAAATTTGGTTGTAAACATAACTACCAGTGCTAATGTAAACATTTAGTACTCCTATAAATTTATTTTTAAATTTTAATGTTCTAACTTTCTATATACAGTATAACAAATTGTATATTGTTTGTCAAGTATTAAAATAACTGCACGCGTTTTAGATACATTATATGGCTTAAACTAATAATATTTTAAACCCTACTTTCAAGTGAAGACTTTTGTAGTATGATGGAATTACTATGTCAGATCTATTTGATGAAAAATTAAACGAGGAATTAAGTAGAAACGCTCCTTTGGCGGATAGAATGAGACCAAAAAATCTTAATGACTTTGTTGGACAAGAACATATTGTTGGGCCAACATCACTTTTAAAAAGGGCAATTCAAAATGATGAAATTCCCTCAATAATTTTTTGGGGTCCTCCCGGAAGTGGAAAAACTACACTTGCAAAAATAATTGCAGAAATGACTAACTCTTATTTTATTGAAATGTCGGCGGTGACTTCTGGTGTCGCAGATTTGCGATTGATAATAAAAGACGCACAAGAAAAAAGAAAATTTAATAATAAAAAAACAATTCTTTTTGTTGATGAAATTCACAGATGGAATAAGGCACAACAGGATTCACTTTTGCCACATATTGAAAAGGGAATAGTTACGCTTATTGGAGCGACAACAGAGAATCCATCGTTTGAGGTTATTTCACCACTGCTTTCTCGTTCACGTGTTTATGTTTTGAAACCACTTTCGCAAGACGATTTGAAAAAAATTATTGATAGGTCTCTTAAAGATAAAGATTTTGGTTTTGGAAATGAAAAAATTGAAATAGAAAAATCTGCAGAAGAATTTTTAATTAAATCAGCGAACGGAGATGCGAGAATAATTTTGAACGCACTTGAAGTTGCGATAAAAAATTTTGGTTATAGTGGGAAGAAAAAAAATATTGTCACTAAAAATTTAATTGAAGACGCGCTTCAGCACAGGGCACTTCAGTATGATAAAAATGGGGAAGAGCACCATAATGTAATTTCTGCATTTATAAAATCACTGCGAGGTTCAAATGTTGACGGTGCTCTCTACTGGCTTGCAAGAATGGTTAAGGCAGGGGAGGATCCAAAATTTATTGCAAGGAGAATGGTTGTGCTTGCGTCCGAAGATATTGGAAATGCGGATACGAATGCGCTTGTGGTTGCGAATGCGGTTTTCGATGCTGTTGAAAGAATTGGTTTGCCGGAGTGTAGAATTAATTTAGCGCAAGGGGCTGTCTATTTAGCGAGTGCAAAAAAATCAAATAAATCTTATGATGCACTTTGCAAAGCAGAGGAGGTTGTTGAAGAAACAATGAACCTGCCCGTGCCATTACATTTACGAAATGCACAAACCGGTTTGATGAAAGGTTTGGGTTACGGAAAAAATTATAAATATACTCACACAGAAGATGATTCTAAACAAACTTATCTACCTGAAGAAATAAAAGATAAAAAATTTTATTCTGAATAAATAAAAAATCATTAACTTGGACACTCGGTGTCCAAGTTAAATATTGTGGACATTTTTCATTTCTCTAGTGCAGTTATAAGTAAGTTTTTTAAATGAAAAAGCTCTGGGAGAGCTTTTTCATCCCTTTTTTATTTCTCCAAAGCTGTTATCAACAGATTTTTTAATACAGGAGCTTTTATTTCGTCAAACGATTTTGACGTTGCTAATAAATTGAATGATAAAAAATTTTTGATATCCAAACCGATTTCTTTTTCTAAATTTCTATTTATATGCGCGAGCGTTATTGCCCTTAGGTCCCGTTCCTGTGTTAATTTTGATTCCGTAGTAGTTACGATGAGTCCTATCAATTTGTTTTGGTTATTCACCACCGCTCCACCAGAAGAACCTTTTTGTGCAAGCACGGAACCACCGAGAGAAATTAAATCAAGTGTTTTTTCTGAAAATGTATAAAGTTTTTTTATTTGTTCTATTGTTGTTGCGATATTCAAATCTTTTTGTATAGTTATTCCACCTAAAAATCCGGCGGGATATCCTGCAAGTAAAACATTTTCTCCAACTCCAACGGTGTTTTCTTCCGTGTCATAATCAACCCACGGAAACTCGTTAGGAAGTTTGTTTTCATTGTTTGTGGTTTCTGTAATCAAAAGGAACGCATAATCGCTTTCGCCATTTTCTGAATAATCTTTTTGTGTAATGTTTTGATAATTTTTTGTTATCCATTCTCCAGAAATATATAACGGCTCTGCTTTGTAAATTGATTGAGATGGACTGCCCATGCGAATTGAACACGTGACGAAGTCTTTTTTAATATAATCTCTCAAAAGAAAATATTGTGCTATGTGCGCATTGGTTAAAATTACACCCTCTTTATTAATTATTATTCCACTTCCAGATATTGGGTTAAAAGATCCAGAACTTTCTGTTGTGCATAAAATATTTACGATTGCTCCACGTGTGGATTTATTTATTATGTCAAAGGAAACAGTTTCTTTGGTGGTGGGTTGTTGGTTGATTGGGGGAGTTATTTTTTCTGTCTGCTCTGTGGGTGTAGACACGGCGGGTAGGTCTGTAGGTGTCGGTGCGGTGGTTGATTCTTGTGTTGGCGTTTCTTTTATTATTTTTGGTTCGCTTGGTTTTAAATCCGTGATTTTATTGATGGGAGTATTTTCCTGCGATTTCGCGATTTTTTTAAATGGTGTGTTTTCGTTCGGGTATGTTTGTGTTTCATTTTTTACGTCAGAAATAATAATCATAAAAAGAAATATGATTAATAGTAGTGCGTAAATTTTGATAACATTTTCTATCTTTTCTTTGTTCATATTTTTATTATATCAAAATTTGTCCAATTAATATTTACAAAGTATAAAAATATTGGAGCTTGACAAAAATATCTGTTTGTGATAATATATATGTCAAAAGTTATATTTTAATATAACAAGAAATTCATTATAAGCGCGATCTAAAAAAGATCATTTTTATTTATCAAAATAAAAAATATGAAGAAAAAATTAAATAACGAAGAAGGTGTTCCGTTGGAGGAAAATTCAGAAGAAACGATTCTTGATCCAGACGCAGAAATAGAAGAAGATGTGGAAGAAATTTCTGACGAGGACGAAGATGATGGTGATAGCATGGATTCAGATTTTTAATAGATTATAAAAAATAAAACTCCCACAATTTGTGGGAGTTTTATTTTGTGGGAATATTGTTTAAATTATCGAATCAAACTTTTTTGAAAGAATGAGTTGTGTTGAGTCGTGTTGATTTTATTTTTTTGCTTTGTTAAAATTTATTAGACCCACGAATACAGTTGCTGGGCTGGTATACTGGTGGAAAAAAATTTGTTGTGGGCGTGAACGGGTTGATGTCGGTGTTTTTGGGGGGACGTGAAAGTGTGTGTAAAAAATGAAAAATTTAAGTGTAAAAAATCATGCAATAAAATTAAGAAAAAAAGGATTTTCTTACAGTTTTATAATTAACGAAACCGATGTATCTAAAAGCACATTAAGCTGTTGGTTATCTAAAATTCCATTCAAACCAAACAAAGAAACAGTAGAAAGAATTGGTAGAGGAAAATTAAAAACAGCAATGATAAAAACATCTCAAAAAATGCAGATGATTGAAAAAACAAAGAAAATTGCAAAAGAAGATATCACAAATATAAGCGAAAGAGATTTGTTTATGCTGGGTTTAGGATTATATATAGGGGAAGGTTCAAAAAGTGCAAATATTGTTAGGGTTATTAATTCAGATCCTGATATAATAAAACTTGCGATAAAATGGTTTGAAAAAACTTGTGGGATAGACAAAAATAATTTTTCCATTACTATACATTTGTACCCAGATAACGATATTGAAAAATGTCTAAATTATTGGTCTGGGGTCACGGGGATTAGGAGAAGTAACTTTAACAAAACATACATAGACACAAGGAAAGATAAGAAAGTATTCAAGAAGGGTAAATTACCACACGGTACGGCACATCTTACGGTTATAAGTAATGGTAAAAAAGAGCTCGGTGTTTTTTTGTTTAGAAAGATAAACGCATGGACGAATGAGGCCTTTAAAAAAATAAATAATAAGCGGGATTAGTTTAGTGGTAAAACGTCTGCCTTCCAAGTAGAGGTCACCGGTTCGATTCCGGTATCCCGCACAAATTTTACTCACAATAAAAGAACTGCCACAGCAATTCTTTTATTGTGATTGTAAAACTTAGTGTCCAGCTCAAAATTTTTTTTGTTATTTTTGTCTGGAGTTTATTCATACTTTATTTATTATTCTTTGGTTAATTTAAATATCAACAAATTTGGGGCTGTGGCACCAAGAGTAAACTTTTCTATAAAAAAAGCCGCACTTGTGCGGCTGTAGAAATTAATCATACCGAGAAATGGGAAACCCAGAACCGTTGAACATTAAATCAAACCAGACCATTTTTATAATATCTTTTGTTTGATTTTCTTTTGATTCGGATTCATTTTTTTTAGAATCTTTTAGCGGTGGCCCGCACGGGTCTTTTATCTCTTTTCCGGGAAAAATATCAACGATTTTTTTGTTTTCTATTTTTGTTAAAGACATATAATACCTTTCCTTTTGTTTATGGAACTTGATTTATGGAGAGTATATAACAAGAAAGCAAAAAAGCAAGAAAGCAACAAAACAATAAAATAACAAAACAAGAAATCAAAAAAACAACAAAGCAATAAAATCTCTCGACAAAGCTTGGGGCAAGTAAGAAAGAAGTTTACCCGTAACCAAATCGAAGGCTTGTGGTACTAGGGCAAAGAAACAAAAAAGTTTTTTATAAAAACAAAACGACCGAGCTTATTTAAATAAGCTCGGTCGTTTTTGAGTTTGACATTTATTACTTAACAGCGTCTTTCAAAGCCTTAGCAGCTCTGAATTTTGGAACTTTCATTGCGGCAACTTGTATAGATTCTCCTGTTCTAGGATTTCTTGCTGTTCTAGCAGCTCTTGCTTTAACAGAAAAGATTCCAAGACCAGCTATAGAAACTTCACCACCTTTCTTAAGTGTATCTACAATACTATCAAGGATTGTATCAACAACTTTTTCTGATTGAACCTTTGTTCCTCCTAAAATTTCGTGTACTTTGTCGACAATAGCTTGTTTGTTCATATTCGTAAAAAATTATTCTTAAAAATTATGTAACTATGTGTTCGACCTTATTTTGACCCCTGACGATATTTCGCCCATGGAGTCCTTTTGAATTACCAGCATATTATATAGTTAAGCCATATTTTGTGCAACATAAAGACAAAAAAGCAAAAAAACAAAGAAACAAAAAAATAAAATACAATAAAACAAAATACACAGAGAGCATACACAAAATTATTTTGAAAAACAAAAACATGGCTTTAAATAAGGATATTTTTATGAAGTCACAAAAAACATAGAAAACAGGCGGGGGCGTAGATAATTGAACAACATAATTTAAATTAGACAAATTCTATAAATTGTTATACTATTAATACATTAAAGGATTAAGCGAGATTTCACTTTTTAGTTTTTTGTTCCGATGTTCTGAATTTCTAAAATCAAGAATGAATTGAATTGAAAAAATCTATAAATTTAAAACAAGCAACAAAAATTTCTCAAAAATAAAAATTATGTTTCTGTCTTTCGAAGAAAAAATAAACAGATATTTCCAATTTTTAAAACTCTTTCGAGAGCTTTAAATTTGTAATTAATTTTTTTGAAACTTTTTGTCTAATTGTAAAATCTAAAAATTGAAGTCATAAAAAATTATGTCATTAAAAATAGTTATGCTTCTGGCGGGCCTTACGGGGCTCATTGGAATTGCATTGGGGTATGTTTTACGATGGATTCTTACCATTGGTAAAAGAGGTTCGATGGAGTTGGAAATAAAAAAGATGATGTTAGAGGCAAAGGAGGAGGCGAAAAAGATAACATCTGAAGCAGAAAAAAAATCAGTTAAAATGTTGGAAGATTCCAAAAGAGAGGTTTTTGAAAAAGAAAAGGAATTAAAAAAGACAGAAGAGCGTTTTATAAAAAAAGAAGAACTTCTAGATAATAGACAAACGGATATCGACAGAGAAGTTGAAGAAATAAAAGGAAAAATAGTTGAGATAAAAAATACAAAAGATAAAATAGAAAAAATAGTTGCTGAAAAAGAAAAAGAACTTGAAAAAGTTGCTGGGCTATCAAAGGAAGTTGCGAAAGAAGAATTATTTAAAGTAGTAGAAAAACAATACGAAGAAGATCTCAGTATAAGAATTCAAAAAGTTGAGATGTCTAATAATGAAAAACTTGAAAGAAAGGCCAAGGATATTCTTGTTAGTACAATACATAGATTGGGAAATTCTGTCGCTTCAGATGTTATGGCAACAACCGTTTCAATTCCTTCAGATGATTTGAAGGGTAAAATAATAGGCAAGGAAGGAAGAAATATAAAGGCATTTGAAAAAGTTGCCGGTGTTGAAGTGATAATTGATGACACGCCGGGGACCGTAATAATTTCCTCATTTGATCCTGTTAGAAGACAGATTGCTCGTGTTGCTCTTGAAAATTTAATCTTAGATGGAAGAATACAGCCTGCAAGAATTGAAGAAATGGTTGAAAATGCAAAAGAAGAAATAAATAAAATTATAAAAGAGAAAGGGGAACAGGCGGCGTATGAATGTGGTGTTTATAATCTTGATACAAGAATAGTTTCTATTTTAGGTCGTTTATATTTTAGAACAAGTTATGGACAAAATGTTTTGCAACACTCTATAGAGATGTCTCACATCGCAGGAATGTTGGCAGAAGAATTGGGCGCGAATGTACAGGTGGCAAGAGCCGGTGCTCTTTTGCATGACATAGGAAAGGCAGTTGACCATGAAATTCAGGGAACACACGTAGAAATAGGTATAAGAATTTTACAGAAGTTTGGTGCAGACAAAGCTGTTATTGATGCAATGAAGTCGCACCACGAAGAACATCCATATGAAACAGTAGAATCAATTATTGTACAGGTTGCCGATGCGATTTCCGGAAGTAGACCAGGTGCAAGAAGAGATTCTGTAGAGAATTATTTAAAAAGATTGGCGGACCTCGAAGCTATCGCAAATGAAGCATCGGGGGTTGAAAAATCTTATGCTATTCAGGCTGGTAGGGAAATAAGAATTTTTGTTAAACCAGATAAAGTATCTGATGTTGAAGCAAAAAAAATGGCTCGTGATATTGCATTAAAAATAGAAAAAGAATTGAAATATCCTGGGGAAATAAAAGTTAATGTGATTCGTGAAACAAGGGTTATAGAGTATGCCCGCTAGGCATCGCAGATTCACCCCGTTAAATAATTTTAAATTGAAAGAAAAATAATATAGGTATGTTTTTTAAAAACGGAGGAAAACAAAATTTATACTAGTAATGAAAAAATTTAAAATTAAAATTTGAGAGAACTCAAATTTTATTTAATAGGGTAAACGCAGATAAAAAACCGCAGATTTTTGCAGATAGAAAAAACAAGAAAACAAAAAACTACCAAGGGTAACTCTTGGTGGTTTTTATTTACTCACACACAATTTTCATAAATAATCCTTTTGTCGTGCCTTTAAATAACCCCGCCAGTTGGCGGATTTTTGTTAGAAGTAGGATTTAACGCGGTAAATTTTTTGTTATCTGATATAATGTAAATGTTTAGAAAGAGTTATTAATTTAATCTACACAAGGAATGATGTTTTTTTTGGAAAAGCTTTATTTCTTAGAATAAAATAAAAATGAACAAAAATTATTTAAAAATATTTGGTCCGTGTTTAATATTTAGTATTACGTTTGTCGTATTTTTTGGAATAACATCTAAAAAAGTTTTGGCTGAAGAATCCACGATCGTTAATACAACGGTAAGCACAACGACAGCGAGCACACAAAAACCATCACCCTATTCTCTTATAAAAGAAAGAATTCAAGAACTTCAACAAAAAATGAAAATTACTAATGAACAAAAGAAAGAAAACATTTCAACATCGACAAAAGACAAAGAAGAAAAAAATGGAGAAATAAATTCAAGAAAACAACCACTTGTGAATGTTATAAAAAATAATATTTCAACTTCAACAAAAGAAAAAGATGAGAATAAAATCGAAAAACAACAAAAATTAACAGAAAATTCTATAAAAAAAGTACAGGCTTATTCTAAGAGAATAACAGATAGATTCAACGCTGTTCTTGAAAGATTTATTGTTCTTTCTGACAGAGCAGAGGCAAGAATTAAAAAAATTGAAAATGGTGGAATATTGTTAGGTGATTCAAAAACATTACTCCAAAAAACGAGAGACGAAATATCTTTAGCAAAAGTGAAGATTGGAGAAATGTCATTAAAAATAGAAGAAATAATAGCAAGCGAAAATCCAAAAGAAATGTTTAAGAGTTCAAAAGAAGTATTTAATGCCACAAACGAATCAATAAAAACAGTTCATAAATCATTGGTCGAATTAATCAAATCTATTAAAAATACAGTTGAAAAAACTGGTGATGAAACAAAACTTGAAGATTAATTATTTAATTTTCACTGTAAAATAAAAATATGGAAAACGAACAAAATAAAAACAAAATAACAGAAATTTTCATCCCCAGAGAAACCACCACTACAAACGGACCACTACCAGAAATAGAGGCACCACAGACTAAATCGACGGGTGCAATTATTGGGTCAATAATTATCATTATAGTATTGATAATTGGTGGTTTATATTTGTGGGGTAAACAAATTATTCAAACAGAAACACAGATTTCTCTTACACCAGAACAAATTCTTTCTGAAACGGATCCCGCGCTGGACTCTTTAAATACACAGGGGACATCAACAAAAATTACTAACATAGAAGCAGATTTAAATACTACCGACTTAAACAATTTGGACAAGGAATTAAAAAACATTGATACGGAATTAGGTTTGTAAAACTTTCATAATCAAAAACACCTCGTATAACGGGGTGTTTTTTGATTTTTATTCTATTTATAGTAATATTCTCCGATATGGCAAATGAAAAATACAATATAAAAACAAAGGATTTGGAAAAATCTCAAATGGAAATCGAGGTAGAGATACCGTGGAAGGAGGTTGATAAATATAGAAAACCTGTAATTTCTGAATTTTCTGAAAAAATTACTGTTCCTGGATTTAGAAAAGGACGTGTTCCAGAAGATATTATCGTTAAAAAAATTGGGCATGTAGAATTGTTAAATGAAATGGTGGAAAGGGCCATACAAGAAATATATCCTGAAATAATTTTGAACGGCAATATTAATGCGATTGGCAGACCATCTATCTCAATAACAAAATTGGCAGAAAATAATGCACTTTGTTTTAAAGCAATAACATCGGTTGTTCCTAAAATAGAATTGCCTGACTATAAAGAAAAAGCAAAAAAGGTGATGGCAAAAAAGGAAGAAGAGCCGGTTGTAACTGACAAAGAGTTTGACGAAGCAATTTTAGGAATTAGAAAGCAATGGGCACTTTATGATAGTTTTGAAAAAGATCATGCGGGTGGTTCACACGAACATAAAAAAGGAGAGAAGACTAAATCCAGCGAAGCTGGATCGCCCGACGTTTCTAAAGAAACGTTTAGGGAAGATTTGCCTGAATTTAATGATGAGTTTGTTAAAAAACTTGGTAAATTTGAAAACGTTGAGGACTTCAGTAAAAAATTAAGAGAAAATATTTTATATGAAAAACAATTAAAAAATAAAGATAAAAAGAGGGGAGAAATAATAGAAGGCATACTAAAAGAAACAAAAGCAGAAATTCCAGAAATACTAACCGAATCAGAATTAGAAAAAATGCTTTCACAACTAAAAACCGATGTTGAAAATGCAAGAATAGATTTTAAAACATATCTCATAAAGCTAGGAAAAACAGAAGAAGAATTACGCAAAGAATGGAAACCGCAGGCAGAGAAAAAAGCAAAAACACAATTAATATTAAATGAGGTGGCACTGAAAGAAAATCTTTTCCCAGACAAAGAGGAGTTACAAAAAGAGACAGACCATTTATTGGAGCATTACAAAAGCGCTGACCCAGAAAGAGTTAGAATATATGTGGAGACTGTTTTGGCGAATGAAAAGGTGATGACATTTTTAGAAAATGCAAAATGAAAATCTCAAAGTGAAAAATGACAGTTCAAAATATAAAAATGTTTCATTTTATAACTTTACATTGTCATTTTTAATTTTGATTTTTAAATTTTAAACTAGAATTATAAAATATTAATTACCCTTGAAAAAGGAACCGGAAACTGGTAATGTTTATTTGTAATAAATTAAACAAAATACTATGTTAATTCCAACAGTGATTGAAAAAAGCCAATTTGGCGAAAGAGCATATGATATATATTCTCGTCTGTTAAAAGATCGAATAGTATTTCTTGGTGGTGCCATTGATGAACATCTTGCAAATATTGTTATTGCGCAATTGTTGTTTCTTGAATCAGAAGATCCAAAAAAAGATATAAAACTTTATGTTAATTCTCCCGGAGGCGACGTTGCAGCAACGCTGGCGATGGTTGATACGATGAATCATATCAAACCAGATGTTTCCACTGTTTGTGTTGGGATGGCGGCTTCGGGTGCGGCGATAATACTTTCTGCTGGAGCAAAAGGAAAAAGATTTTGTCTTCCAAATTCAGAAATTATGATTCATCAACCTTGGGGTGGTGCGCAGGGGCAGGCAACGGATATAGAAATAACAGCAAAGCATATAATAAAATTGAGAGAGAGATTAAATAAAATTTTATCAAAAAATACTGGCCAGCCGATGGATAAGGTTGAGAAAGATGTTGAACGTGATTTCTTTATGGACTCAGATGAAGCTAAAAAGTATGGAATAATTGATGATGTTTTGAAGAAAAAATAAATGAAAAATGTCTTAACGACATTTTTCGTCCATAATAAAAAACCCGCTTTAATTTTTGTTAAAGCGGGTTTTTCTTTTCGTGTTTTTATTTTTCAATGGTTTCTTTTTCTTCCGTTTTTTCTTTTTCAACCGCCGTCGACTGTATATCAATTTTCCACCCAGTAAGTTTTGCGGCCAACCTAGCATTTTGTCCACCTTTCCCGATTGCCAACGATTGTTGATCTGGTGAAACGTTAACAATTGCTTTATGTTCTTTTTCGTCTATTTTTACATTTAAGATTTGGGCAGGAGATAATGCATCTTCAATAAATTCTTCCGGATTTTCAGACCATTCTATTATGTCTATTTTTTCACCACCCAATTCACTCATAACCGTGGAAACGCGAACTCCTCTTTGTCCAACACATGAACCAACGGGATCAATATATTCGTCGTGAGACAATACAGCAATTTTTGAACGAGCTCCGGGCTCTCTTGCGATTACTTTTATTTCGACAACACCACTCGCTATTTCGGGTGCTTCTATTTCAAAAAGTTTTTTCAAAAATTCAGGTCTTGATCTTGATAGGCGCAAAAATATACCTTTTGGAGTTTCTTCAACTGAATATAAATAAGCCCTAATTCTTTCTCCCTGTTTAAATCTTTCACCGACAATTTGTTCTTCATACGGAAGTATTCCTGTTATTCTTCCTAAATCAACAAATATATTTCCTCTTTCCACTCTTTGAACGGTTCCGTTTATTATACTTCCTTCTTTTTCTTCAAATTCTCCATAAACAGAAACCTTTTCCGCTTCGCGGATTTTTTGAATTATTGTTTGCTTTGCTGTTTGGGCAGAAATACGGCCATATTCGCTCTTGTTTTCTAATGGAAATATTATTTCTTCGTCGAGTTTTGCATTGCCTTTAATTTTTTTTGCATCGTTTAAAAGAATATGATGTTCTGGATTAAAACGAATTCTTTTATCTTCGTCGTCATCTTTTTCTTCTTCGTCCATTCTCACAACACTTTCATCAACAACTATTTTTATTTGGTTGAATTCCGTTTCACCTGTCACTGGATCAAATTTTGCTTTTACAATTTGACCTCTCTTCCCGTATTCTTTTTTATAGGCAGTAGCCAAGGCATCTTCTATTGCTTCTATAACTTTTTGTTTTGGTATTCCTCTTTCTTGTTCGAGTTGTTCAAGAATTGAATTTATAACTTTTAGATCAAACATATTTTAAACGCAGATTTGCGCAGATTGTACGCAGATAAACGCAGATTAAAATCTAATAAAAAAGTCCGTTTTGTGAACGGACAGACATCTAAACTATTCAGATTTACAAGATAAGTATATAGGAATTAAAAATAAATGTCAACCGAGCTCCGTTTTTTGTTTTTAAAACAGAAGATACAACCCGGTTATCAACACATTCTTTTGCATAACTAAGTATATGGAATATAATTTAGATAATGGATTATAAAGGCCCAATACCAAACAACTCTCAAACAAGTGGAGAAACAAAATCAAAAAACACAAACGTGATTTTTTTGGTTGTGCTTTTGGTTGTGATAATTGTTTCTTTATTTTTAGGAACCTCTTATAAAAAACAGGGGACATCTCTTAGTGAAAAAGAAAAGATGACAATACTTGATGAGTTGATAAAAAATAGTGACGCAAATAAGTATACATATGAAGAAAAATTAGATATTTTAAAAAAACTATCTGAAACAGGAAAAACTGATAAAGAAATAACGGAAGAAAAAAAACTAGAGATATTAAATTCAATAACAAAATAATTTATTTTTATAAAAATGTTTGAATCAATTAAAAAATTTTATATCCCAACGATACTGATAGTGTTTTTGGTTGTGTTTGGGTTTTTTTATTCTGGTCCAAAAGAAGGCAGTGGTACTGTGAATGCAGCATCCGAAGGTTTTAATCTAGCTGGTTGGGCTTGGTCAGATAATATTGGGTGGATAAGTTTTAGTTGTTCAAATACAAATTCTTGCAACAGCGTTAATTATCGTGTCGTGGTTGCTGATAATGGAGACATTTCTGGTTATGCGTGGAGTGATAATATTGGATGGATAAGTTTTAATCAGGGAGATTTAAGTAGTTGTCCATCTGGGGCTTGTAAGGCAAAATTGAGTGGAAATAATTTAAATGGTTGGGCAAAGGCTATTTCTGCTGACTATTTTGGTTGGGATGGTTTTATAGACCTCGGACAAAACGGCTCTACTTATGGCGTTTCTTATAACTCGGGGACCAAAAGTTTTTCAGGATATGCGTGGGGGTCTGATGTTGTTGGTTGGGTAAAATTTTCTGGATTTAGTGGAACAGACGGAGTTGGTGTAGACGAAAACAATCAAAATGGAAATTCAATTACTGTTGCCCTGGACGCATTTCCAACAGCAGTTACTCTTGGCGGAACAACAAAATTATTTTGGACAAACGAAAACATAAGCACATGTAATGCATCGAGTGGTTTGTGGACTGGTTCATGGACAGGAAATGAAGCTCTAAACGGTTTCAAAGAAAATGTTGGTCCAATACTAACCGACACAACATATACAATTAAGTGTTCAAATGTTTTGGGTGAAGAAAAAGAAGACAGTGTTTTGGTAACAGTAATACCCCCAGATTTTAGTCTACAAAAATCTGGTAATGTTGAAATAGGTGGAGTAAGAGGAACGTCTACTCCAACAACATTGTCCATACTCCCACAAAATAGTTTCTCATCGGCTGTTAATTTGTCAGTATCTTATTTACCACCACAATTATCTGGAGCGAAGATTGTTTTGTCTAAGAGCTCACTTTCAAGTTCAGTGTTTGGTTCTGGTTCAGAATTTAGAATTATTGCGAACAATCCTATTGCAACTGGTAGTTATTTAATAACGATACAAGGCCAAAGCGGTGGTTTAACTCGCACCATAAATGTAGTTTTAAATGTTGATAATAAAAAAATAAAAGTAGAGGAGTTTTAGTCGAGTTTATTATAATAATGTTTAAATAATTAAAATTATGTTCACAAAAAAACAAATCACAAATGCAATAAAAATAACTGTTCTGTCAGCAATACTTATTGTTGGTTTAAATTATGCTAATGCAGCATGGAGTGGACCAACAGGAACAGCTCCAGACGGAAATACACCAGCACCAGTAAACATCGGAACAGCAAGCCAGATAAAAAACGGAGGATTGGGTGTAAACGCACTTTCTGTTTTTGGTAACGGACTTTTTACAGGTAAGGCAACGGCAGACAGACTTTGTTTGGGTGGGTGCTGTATATCATCGTGGTCTGATAAAACATGTAGGACACAGTAATCACCCCCGGCTTCAATTTAGGAATTGATAAAAGTTAATTCATCCCAGTGAAATAGTTTTCAAATTCCACAGGACAGGTAATATTTTTTAAATTCAAAAACATGTTTACAAAAAATCAAATAATAAGCGCGATTAAAATAACGACCATGTCGGCAATTCTGATTGTCGGTTTGAATTATGCTAACGCGGCATGGAGCGGACCTACTGCAAGCGCGCCGAGCGGTGGTATTCCCACTCCAGTTAACTTAAGTTCAATAAATCAAATTAAGAATGGTAGCTTAGGAGTAAATGCACTTTCTGTTTTTGGTGACGGATTATTTAATAGAGATATGACGGCAGAACAATTTTGTTTAAATGGGTGCTGTATATCATCATGGTCTGATAAAACATGCGGAACCCCGGTATTCACACCGCCTTCTACTCCAGTAGTTTCTCTTTCAGCGTCACCAACAAGTGTTGCATATAACGATTCATCTGTTCTTACATGGACTTCAACGAACACAACAAGTTGTTCGGCAAACTGGACGTCTTCTACAGCAACAAGTGGAAGTACAACAAAGTCAAATCTAACATCTACAACGGCATACGCTATTACATGTACGGGAACTGGTGGTTCACAAAGTGCTAGTGTGACGGTGGACGTTGATGAAGCACCAGTAGTTTCACCCGTGCCAGTTGCACTAACATTGATTATGACCGCAACGGGCGGAGGAAGTACCATATCAACAAATGCTTGGGACTATCCGACTTTATATATAGATTACTGGGATTCAGCAGATATTTCTTGGAGCTCTACGGGTGCCAGTGAATGTAGTAAAGGTGGAAGTTTGATAGACAAAAATGGAAATACGACACTTAAAGGCACAGACATACTTGAAAAAGAATTATTTACTATTTTATGTAGGAATTCTTCTGGAAAAAGTGTATCAAAAAATATATGGATTTATATAAAAGGACCTGGCATTAGTTTCGATGTTCAACCACATTTGGTTAATATTGGTGATACGGTTACTTTCACCTGGAGTTCTGGTAGTACCGCGACATATTGTGGAGGAAATGAAGCGTGGTCTAATGCTAAAACAACATGGTGGTTTGGTCCATATAATGGGGATACCAGTGGAAGTAAAAGTGCAGAAATAACACAAGCTGTGGTTGATGCAAATAAACTTTATGGTAGTAACCCGTGGTATCTTGCGGTTGGTTTAAAGTGTTGTAATAATTATGGTGGTTGTAGCTTTGATTCTACGTGGATAAGACCCAAATAAATGAAAAAGCCCTAACTTTAAAATCTCTAACTTTAAAAGCTCTAAATGAGCTTTTAAAGAATTGTGTCAGTTTTTTATTATTCTCCGAGATTTTAAAGAGTCGTGTTAGATTTTAATCCTATTTTGGGCTTTTTCATCCACCCCAGTGAAATAGTTTTTAAATTTCACGGGGCAAGTAATATTTTTGTTTTTTTTAAAATCCACCCTGACCATATATCGGGGTGGTTTTTTATTCACTGCTTTACAGAAAATAAAAAATAAATTTGATATAATTTACATTATAAAATAAAAACATTTATGTTTTTTGTAATTTTATAAATCTATGAAAATAGAAGAAGAAAAATTAAAAGAATTTATTTTAGACTCTGGATTAATTTCTAAAAAAGATCTTGTAGAGGCTCAGACCGAGGGGGCTAAAAGAAGTATCAGTACAGGCGAAATACTTGTAAACAAGGGTCTTTTAAACGAGGATGATTTAAGGAGAATACATGCTCATATTCTTGGAATACCATTTGTGAGTTTAAAAAATAAAAAAATTGATTTTGGAATACTTTCTATGATTCCTGAACCAATCGCCAGAAATCATAACATTGTTGCTTTCGGCAAGGACGCAAAAAATTTGGAAGTTGCCATGCTTGACGTGGATGATCTTGCAGCGGTTGATTTTGTTGGGAAAAAAGTTGGATTAAAAATTTTATCTAGATTAACGGACAGCGAATCAATCAAAAGTGTCTTACTTCAATATCAAAAAACATTAAAAGCGGAATTCGGAGATATTATTAAAAAAGAAGGAGCAGCAATAAGAAATATAAAAGAAGGGAAAGAAGAAGAAATTTCAGAAAAAGATTTGAAAAAAATGGCAGAGGACTTACCCGTTATAAGAATTGTTGATACGCTTTTGAAACATGCGGTTTTGCAAAGTGCTTCCGATATTCACATTGAGCCAATGGAAAGAGATCTTTTGGTTAGGTATAGAATAGACGGAATATTGAGAGACGCAATGATATTACCAAAAAATGCAGCACCGAGTATTTCCGCAAGAATAAAAGTTTTATCTAATTTAAAACTTGATGAAAAAAGATTACCACAGGACGGTAGATTTAAAATTGAGATGGAAGGACAAAAGGTTTCTTTGAGAGTTTCGATTTTGCCAATATACTATGGAGAAAAAGTTGTTATGAGGTTATTGAGGGAAGGGGCTTCTGGTTTTACTCTTGAAGGATTAGGTTTTCACGGAGAAGCTCTTGAGAGAATACATAACGCAACAAAACAAACAACCGGAATGATTTTGACCACAGGACCAACCGGCTGTGGTAAAACAACAACACTTTATACAATTTTAGATATTTTAAATACTCCGGAAGTTAATATATCAACAATTGAAGATCCCATTGAATATCAAATGCCAAGAGTAAATCAAACGCAAGTAAAAGCAGATATTGGGTTTACATTCGGCAACGGACTTCGTTCTCTTGTCAGACAAGACCCGGATATAATAATGGTTGGTGAAATAAGAGACACGGAGACAGCATCTCTTGCTGTGAATGCATCCCTAACCGGACACTTAGTTCTATCAACTCTACACACGAACTCTGCCGCTGGGGCAATGCCGAGATTAATTGATATGAAAATAGAGCCGTTTCTAATTGTTTCAACAATAAAAGTTATTGTTGGACAAAGATTGGTAAGAAAATTAGATGCTCAAAAGGAAAAATATCTTTTAACTCCCGCAGAAATGAAATCACTTGGGAAATCGGTTGACTTGGATAGAATATTTAAAATTTTGAAAGAAGAAAACATTATAGATTCTAAAATTTCTAGCTTTGAGGAGATTCCATTTTATCGTCCAAAATCATCAACGGAAAATCCAGAAGGATATAAGAGCAGAATTGGAATTCACGAAGTTCTCAAGATGTCTCCCGCTATAAAAGATTTAATAATTGAAAATGCCGACAGTGCAAAAATTGAAGAACAGGCAAAAAAAGAAGGCATGATGACCATGATTGAAGATGGAATTTTTAAAGCAGTTCAGGGTACTACCAGTATAGAAGAAATTTTGAGGGTTATTTCGGAGTAGGGGTATAAAAAAGTTTACCGAGTGGTTTTTATGGAATTAAAAAGTAATATTAATAAAATTGTTCAATTGTCACATTGTTTCATTGTTAATTTTTTAATTTTTAACTTACTAACGGGATGAAATTTAAATTTAAAGCAATAAAAAAAGACGGAGAAATCTTTGAAGATACAACAGAGACAAAAGATAAGTCTTCTTTGTTTTCTTATCTTAGGGATGAAGAACTGACATTAATTTCTAGCGAAGAAGTTAAAGAAGGTAGTTCGTTTTTTAATAAAAAAAATCTTAATTTTTTTGGAAAAATAAAAATAGAGGAAAAAATAATGTTTGCAAGAAATCTCGGAGCGATGATAAAGGCCGGACTTTCTTTAACAAGAGCAATTTCGGTTATAGGAAGACAAACAAAAAATGTAAAAATGAAGAATATTCTTCGAAGCATTGAAAGTGATTTGGGTGGGGGTAATACTCTTGGAAGCGCTCTGTCAAAATTTCCGGAAGTATTCTCACCGCTCTTTGTATCAATGGTTGGTGCTGGAGAAGAAAGCGGGGATTTGTCTGGTTCTTTGAGAAATATATCCGAACAAATGGAGAGATCAAACAATCTTAGAAAAAAAATAAAAGGAGCTATGATATACCCATCTATTATTACTGTGGCGATGATAATAATAGGTATTTTGATGTTAATTTTTGTTGTGCCAACGTTAACCTCAACGTTTAAAGAGCTTGGTGCAGAATTACCGTTCAGTACGCAACTTATCATTACGATAAGTGAACTTTTCAAACAAAATACACTCGTGATGATTTTTGTATTGATTTTAATTTCTTTTTCTAGTTATAGTTTATCTAGAACTAAAAAAGGAAAACGTTTTTTTGATTTCATTATTCTAAAAATGCCACTAATTAATGGTTTAATAAAAGAAGTAAATTCTGCCAGAACGGCCAGTACTCTTTCTACCCTACTTTCTTCTGGGGTTGATGTTGTTAGGTCTTTAGAAATAACAAAAAACGTGGTTCAGAATTCATTTTATAAAGAAATTATAGATAAGGCCCAAAAATCTATTCAAAAAGGTGCACCCATCTCACAAACTTTTAGGGATAATGAAAATTTTTACCCAGCATTTGTTGGAGAAATGATTTCTGTTGGTGAAGAAACAGGGCAATTACCAGATTTATTGATGCAAGTGGCAAATTTTTATGAGGATGAAGTGGAAAGAAAAACAAAAAATATGTCTACAATAATTGAACCGCTATTGATGGTTTTTGTTGGTGCGGCGTTAGGTTTTTTTGCAATCTCAATGATAACCCCAATGTATTCTTTAACAAATAGTATATAAAATATTTTTTATGCATCCCGTAGTAGAAAATGGCATAAATATAAAATATTAAAAATGAGAAAATCAAAAAATAAAAATTTTATCAATATTAAAAACAAAAATGACCACGCTCTTTTAGAGCGATGCCATTTTTCACTACAGGATGCAAACTAAAAAAGGATTCTCATTGTTTGAAATGCTTTTATCAATTGCAATTATTGTTGCGGTTTTGTTTGTTGTTATAAGTTTGTTTTCAAATTATAACAAAAAACAAGTTTTAGATAATTCCTCAGAAAAAATATCTTCATTATTAAAAGAGGCTAGAAGTTTGACCATTTCTTCTAAGGGAGATAGTTCATATGGTGTTCATTTTGAACAAGGAGTAGCTGTTCTTTTTAAGGGAACGACATATGTTTCTGGAGATTCAAATAATAAAATAAATCAAATAGACCAAAAAGCCTTAATATCATCCATAAATTTAAATGGTAATGGAAACAACGTTGTTTTTCAGAGACTAACCGGGAAAACAGATCATTACGGAACGATAAAAATATCTTTAGTTTCGAATCCTCTAAATTTTAAAATCGTATCAATTTATCAAACCGGCGTTGTAGAAAAGAATTAACCCTGTTAAATAATTCTAAAGTTTTATAAAAAACTTTAGAATTAAAAATTGTAAATAAAGGATAAAATAAAATTAGTAAGATATAAAAAGTTATGATGAAAAAATACCCATTTAATAAAAGCCCACAATTTTTATTTAACAGGGCAAGTAAAAAAGGAATTGGACTAGTTGAGATGATAGTTGGGCTCTCTGTTTTTGTTCTTATTGTTTTGAGTTTTATTATTTCTCTAAATTATTTCATAAAAAACTCTATTTTGGGCACAAAAACAGTTCAGTCATATTTTTTGGCAGAAGAAGGCATTGAAGCAATAAAATCTATGAGAAATAATAGTTGGACGACAAATATTAATCAACTTATTTCAGGACAAGAATATTATTTTTATTTCAACGAAAGTAAGTGGGAAAGTACCACTACTCCAAGTAAGATTGATAATTTTTTTACAAGAAAATTCAGTTTGGAAAATATATACAGAGATACAAATGGAGATATTTCTTTGGCTGGTGTTTTTGACCCGGGTTCTAAAAAGGTCAACGTGTCAATTTCTTATTCCTTAAAAGAAAATATTGTGACAAAAAATCTTTCTATGATTATAACGAATATCTTTGGTAATTAACTTTAAAAGCTCTAAATGAGCTTTTAAAGAACCATGTTAATTTTTTATTTTGAAAGATCATTTTAATCCACCCCATTAGAGATGAAATTATTAACAAAATTTGCAATAAATATTTAATATAAATTTATGAAAGTGAATAAAATATTACCAATTTATCTACGGAAATGTTTAAAAACATTTCCTATCTCTAACGGGGCGAGTAAAGGAATTTCACTAATAGAAACATTGATATATATGGCTATAACCACGATGGTGTTAATTTTTGTTGTTAACATGATGATGTTTACATCCAAAACATTTAATAATTTTAAAACCTCAAGAGATATAAAAAATTCAGCGACCATATCGATGGACAGAATGATAAATGAAATCAGAAAGGCAAAAAATGCAGACCAGACATTAAGTTTGTTTAATAACCCAAACGGAAAGTTGGCCCTTAATATGGCGAACGGCGACAAAACGACTTTTTTTCTTGATTCGGGGATTTTAAAAATAGAAAACAATGGGGTAATAGAAGGTAGTTTAAGTTTGTCTAATACTTTTATAGGCAATTTGGTATTTAGAATGATTAATAACCAAAAAGGACAAGCCATAAAAATAGAGATGAATATAAAAGACAAAGAGAGTGGTTTTACAAAGTCAGAAAATTTTTATATGACGACGGTTCTTAGTGGGTCATACTAACTAAAAATCTGAGAGATTTTTAAGAAACATAAATGAACAAAAAATGAAACAAATGAATTATAAAAAAGGACAAGTGATGTTGGGTATAGTTATTATGTTTGTTGTTATTTCACTATCAGTTGTTTCTGGTGTTGCTTGGAATGTCCAAAAAGAAGTTGCGACAGAATCGAATTTATCTTCCTCTGCCAAAAGTTATTATTCTGCTGAATCAATTACCGAGGATGTTGTTTATAGAATCAAAAATGGGATTCAGGTATCTCCAACAGAAACAATAAATATTAATGATGCAATAGGAACGGCAGTTGTTTCAGATAGTTCCGGTATAAAAACAATAAGTAGTTCGGGAGATTCAAGAGGGGCAATAAGGAAAGTTTCTGTTTCTTTGACAGAAGGAAGCGGAGTGGCTTTTAATTATGGTATCCAAACCGGAGTTGGTGGGTTTGTAATGTCTGGAGGTGCACGAATAAATGGCAACGTGTATTCAAACGGGGATATTATTGCAACAAATGGAGTTGTAATTACCGGTTCAGCTGTTGCGGCAAATAGTTCGGCAATATCTGCAGACCAAATAAATGATACTCCTTCTACTCCACCAAGTTCAATAACATTTGCGAACGTCAGTGCTACACAGGACACAGCACAAAGTTTCCAAGTTTCTTCCACTGGTCAAATTAATAATGTTCAGTTTTATTTAAAAAGAGTTGGAACATCTCTTCCTGCAAATATTACTGTAAAAATTGTCACTGATAATGCAGGTTCTCCAAGCACAAACATATTGGACACTGCAACAATTACTGCTGGGATGGTCACAACAAGTTACGGATGGATTACTGCTACATTTACAGAAAACAGGGAACTCGTTTCTGGTGTTACATACTGGGTAGTTCTTGATGGTGGGACGAGTAGCAATAAATATTATATTCTTGGTGCGAACAATACATACGTAAATGGTGTGGCTAAAATATATAATGGTTCAAGTTGGGTTGCTACCAGTCCATCTGGTTTGGATAGTTATTTTAAATTATACATGGGAGGTCTTAATTCAATTTTGGGTGGCGGGACATATGTTGGGAGTGTTTATATTGGTTCTGCGGGGGTTGGTGATGCGTGGGCACACACCGTGACTGGTGCGAGTGTTGCCGGGAATCTATATTGTCAGGTTGGTGATGATAATAACAAGGTGTGTAATACATCTAAAGGCGATCCTTCACCACAAGGATTTCCTATTTCTGACGCAAACATAGATGTGTGGAAAGAAGAAGCAGAAGCGGGCGGTGTTATAAATGGTAATTATTCTGTTGGTTGGCAGGGAGCCACTTTGGGGCCTAAAAAAATAACAGGAAACTTAACGGTAACTGGCGGAGGTATATTTACAGTCTCTGGTACATTGTGGGTTCAAGGAACAATAAGTCTTTCTGGGGGTGGTTCAATTAAACTGGCGGCATCTTACGGAGCAAAAAGCGGTGTTCTTATTTCGGACAATAGAATTACACTTGCTGGTGGTGGGGACGTATCCGGTTCAGGAACAAGTGGAAGTTATATTCTTATTCTAACAACAAGTGATTGTCCAACAAGTTTATCCTGTGGTGGGAGTAATGCCATTGAGGTTGGTGGCGGAGCTGGAGCAATGATACTTAATGCACAGAAAGGAACAATACATCTTGGTGGTGGAGTTTCACTCAAAGAAGCTACCGCATATAAAATTACAGCCGACGGAGGTGCTGTTATTACCTATGAATCAGGTCTGGCTAATCCAAATTTTTCGAGTGGCCCGGGAGGAGGTTATAACATAAGCGGTTGGGCTGAAGTAGAATGACGCAGATTCACCCCGTTAAATAATTTTAAATCGAAAGAAAAATAATATAGGTATGTTTTTAAAAAAAAGAGGAAAACAAAATCCTATATTAGTAATGAAAAAATTTAAAATTAAAATTTGAGTTCTCTCAAATTTTATTTAACAGGGTAAACGCAGATGAATGAATGAAAAAACAATCTAAATTGCTTTTTCATTCACAATATTTTTCATCCATCCCAGTTAAATATGCTTTGCATTTAACGGGACAGGTAATATCTTTTTAAATCTCCCCAAAAAGCTTATTTATAGCCATATTTTAAAAAATATAAGAATACTATGCTATAATTAAGATGTAAAATATGGCTAAAGATTCACAAAATAAAAAAATAGTAGTTGCAAATTGGAAAATGTCTCCAGAAACAATTGACGAGGCATTTGAAATTTTGAAAAAAGTAAAAGAAACTGCAAAAACTCTCAAAAATACAAAACTTGTAATTTGCCCCCCATCTTTATACGCAAATGAACTGAAAGAAAGTTTAGGAAAGAGCAAGAAAATTTTATTTGGGGCCCAAAATGTTTTTTATGAAGAAAAAGGTGCCCATACAGGAGAGATTTCAATAGATATGATAAAAAATTTGGGTATGGGATATGTGATAGTCGGTCATTCGGAAAGACGAATACTTGGGGAAGATGATAATATTGTTTCAAAAAAAATAAATTTGGTTTTAAATTCAAAATTGAATGCAATTTTATGTATTGGGGAAAAAGAAAGAAGTGAAGAAGGAGATTTTCTTTTGTTTATTTCAGAACAAATAAAAAATTCTTTACATGGTGTCGAAAAAAAATATTTAAAAAATTTAATAATCGCATACGAACCAATTTGGGCGATAGGAAAAACAGCCGAAGACGCCATGGACTCTCGCGGTGTTCATCAAATGCATTTATTTATAAAAAAAGTTTTGAAAGATTTATTTGATGAAAAATCATCTGAAAAAGTTGCGATAATTTATGGTGGCTCTGTTGAATTAGAAAACACTGAGGAATTGATAGAAAATGGGAACATAAATGGTTTTCTTATTGGTCATGAATCACTGAACGCTGATAAGTTTTGTAAAATTTTAAAAATTGTTGATAAAAGTTAGTAAAATCACTAAATCATAAAACAGAAACACTACGGAGGTGTTGCCTCCGTAGTGTTTTTAAATATAAGTTTCATCTTTTATAATTCTTTCTTTATTTTTTCTGCAACCTTGTTTAATTCTTCTGTTGATTTTTGAGGTCCTAATTGTGTTGAAATGTATCCGATATATTTATCAAAGTAAATTTTATCTTCTGCCCACATTTCTTTAAATTTCTCATCCAATCCGTGGATTGGATATAATTTTATATGGACATGATTGACTCCAAGACCCTCCATAACAATTGCAACTCTTTTTACCACAAGTTTTTTTTCAAGTAGTTTTGCGACTTTTTTTGTAGCAACCATTAGATTCTTATAGGGATTGTCAGGCATATCTGTTGCATCGCTATCATAATGATCTTTTGTTAGTATCAAGGTCATTCCCTCTGTGTTCGGATTTATATCCAATATCGCAAGATGTTTCTTGTCTTCCCAAATTTTAACACAAGGAATATCACCTTTTATTATTTTACAAAATATACAATCTTTCATTGTAGAATATTATATCAATTTTCTATTTAACAATGAAACAATTGAGCAATTGGACAATGAAACTGTGTTATAATCACGAATATGAAATATAAAATTTCTGAAAAGTTGGACGAAAAGACAGAAAAAGAGTTACAAAGTTACCCAGAATTAACTCGCATACTTTTATCGAATAGGGGAATAAAAACCGCGATTGACGCGGAAAGTTTTTTGAATTTAAATTATGAAAATAATATACATGATCCATTTTTGATGAAAGATATGAGCAAGGCGGTTAAGAGAATTTTTTTTGCGATTAAAAATAAAGAAAAAATTGTGATTTTTAGTGATTATGATATGGACGGAATTCCCGGAGCGGTTGCATTACATGATTTTTTCAAAAAAATAGAATACAAAAATTTTATAAATTATATTCCACACAGAAACAAAGAGGGGTATGGTTTAAACAAAGACGCAATAAAACAATTTGCAGAAGAAAAGACAAAATTACTTATAACCATTGATTGTGGGATAACAAATGTAAAAGAAGTTGATTCGGCCAATGAACTCGGTATTGATGTAATAGTTACAGACCACCACTTGCCAAACGGGCATGTTTTAAATGCATGTGCGGTTTTAAATCCAAAACAAAAAGATGACAAATATCCTTTTGAAAATCTTTGTGGTGCCGGTGTTATTTTTAAAATGATTCAGGCGCTAATAAAAAAGGGGAACGAAGAAAAATTATTTGAAATCAAAGAAGGTTGGGAGAAATGGCTTCTCGATATGGTTGGCATGGCTACAATCGCGGATATGGTTCCTCTAATGGGTGAAAACCGGGCACTCGCTTATTATGGCTTGAAAGTATTGAGAAAATCTCCCAAGGCTGGCCTGGTGAAACTTCTTAAAAAAATTAAAGTTGACCAAGATAAATTAACAGAAGATGACATTGGTTTTATGATAGGCCCGAGAATAAATGCAGCATCAAGAATGGATGTTCCCATGGAGGCATTTAAACTTTTAACAACAGATAATGAAGTGGAGGCGGATTTATTATCGACACACTTAGACAAAATAAATAATGAAAGAAAGGGTGTAGTTGCTTCAATAATTAAAGAGATAAAGAAAACTTATAAGCATCGAGAAGATAAACCAATAATTGTTATAGGTGACCCAAGGTGGAATCCCGGACTCGTTGGGCTTGCTTGCAATAGTTTGGTTGATGATTACAAAAAGCCCGTATTTTTGTGGGGCAGGGATGAAAATTCGGTTATAAAGGGCTCTTGCAGATCTGACGGAACGATTGATCTTGTTGAATTAATGTCGGAAATGAAAAATGAAGTTTTTATTGAATATGGCGGACATTCTTTGTCTGGTGGTTTTTCTGTTCATAATGAAAAAATACATTTTCTCGAAGAGGAATTAATAAAGGCGATTGAAACATTGAAGCTGAAAAATAATTTGTCTACCATGGCTGTGTCGGCAGGAGAAATTTTTTTGGATGGAGAATTATCTATTGATGATATAAATTTAAATACTTATTCGCAAATAGAAAAAATGTCTCCATTTGGAGAGGGGAATTCAAAACCACTTTTTATTTTTAACAAAATAAAAATAGACGAAGTTTTAGCTTTTGGAAAAAACAAAGAACATTTGAAATTAGAATTTAGAAATTCAAAAGGGAATAGAATAGAAGCCATTAGTTTTTTTTCATCAATGGAGGATTATGAGACAAACATAAAAAAAGATGAAAAAATAAATTTGGTTGCGAATATAGAAAAATCTGACTTTAGAAATTTTCCACAGCTGAGATTGAGAATTGTTGACATTTTTTAGTGTTGGTGGTATTATTAATTCGAAAATATGTTCATTTTATTCATTTTTTTTGCAGGAGGTTTTGTGAAGAAGTTTAAAAAAAGGATTTGTGGGGTTTGTGGAAATACTGTTTTATCTCATAATGATGGAACGGCGATTACGCACTCAAGAATCGATGGTGCGGGAGTTGTTTATCACGACGACACAACATGTGCAGGGGGTGGCAAGAAAACTCATCTACGCATGGCAAAATGGGTTTTTATTGCAACATCCATCATCGGCTCGGCTCTGATTGTTGGTGTGAAATACAACCACGACAAAGCAAAAGTTTTAAAAATAAGCTAAGAACCTTGGAAGCGGATTAACATCCGCTTTTTATTTTGTTTGTGTAATGTTAAAATTTTCAAATGCATAATAATATAATTATTTTTACAGATGGTTCAGCACTTGGAAACCCGGGTAAAGCAGGGTGGGGGGCGGTTATTATTTCAAACAAAAAAGAAATTTTGGAAATGGGGGGCTTTGAAAAGAAATCTACAAATAACAGAATGGAAATGACTGCAGTAATAGAGTCTATTAAACGTGTAAACGAAGAATTTCCCGATTCTCATATTACAATTTATACAGATTCAAGTTATGTTGTAAATGGAATAACAAAATGGATTCATGGCTGGATTTTAAAGGGATGGGTTGGAGTTAACAAACAACCTATTTTAAACAAGGATTTGTGGGAAGAACTTAAAGAAGTCAGTGGTTCTAATATTAAGTGGAGTTTATTGCCGGGGCACAGCGGAATATTTGGAAATGAGAAAGCCGATGAAATAGCGACAACATTTGCGAGTGAAAATAGACCTATTTTATACAAAGGAACAATTGATAAATATAATAAAAATATTCTTGATCTCAGCACAAATGGTATAAGTAAGAGTAGTAAAAAAAATGTAATAGCATATTCATATTTAAGTATGGTTAATGGGAAAATAGAAAAACACAAAACATGGAAGGAATGTGAAAGCGTGGTGAAGGGGAAAAAAGATGTAAAGTTTAAAAAATCAATTAGTAGGGAGGATGAAGAAAAAATTATAGATGAGTGGACAAGTTAAATTCAAAACCGATGAATGAGGTTTTGAATCCACAATTTCATCTTTTTGTTCTTAAAATTTTTGAAACTGATTAGTATTTAATGATTTATACTCAATTGAAAATTCATTCGGTTTTCTATGTTTTAATAATAAGCTTTGTTTTAGGAGTGTTTTTCCGCTCCTTTTTTAATTTTGGTTTATTTTTTTTGTTGTTTTTAATTTTAATGTCCATTTTGGTTTCTTTGTTCTATATTTTGTTTTGCAAACAAAATATTAATATTCTTTTTGTTGCAATATTTATCTTGTTTTTTGGTTTTGGTGTATTTAGGTTTAGTTTATATGATGAATATAAGGGTAGTGAAATTACGGACTCATTAGTTGAGCAAAAAATTACAGCCGAAGGAATAATCACTGATGAACCAATAGAAAAAGAAAAAAGTATAAAATTTATAGTTAAATTAGACAAAGTTATTTCATTTGATGGAGAAACAAAAGTAAAAGACAGGGTTTTAATAATTACAGATCTTCCGTCTCTATTTAAATATGGTGACGAAGTTGTTTTAAGAGGCATTCTCATTAAACCAAAAAATTTTTCAAGTAACGATAGAGAATTTGATTATGTTTCCTATCTTTCTAAAGATAAAATATTTTATCAAATGTTTCGTCCGGAAATAAAACTAAAATCAGAAGGTGGGGGTAATTATATAAAAGAAGTTTTATTTAGTGTAAAAAATTCTTTTTTAAAAAGTATTAAAAAAATAATTCCTGAACCACACGCATCTTTACTCGGTGGTTTGACAGTTGGTGCTCAGGAATCTTTGGGAGAGGAATTACAAAATAATTTTAGAAAAACAGGGATTGCGCACATAGTTGTTTTGTCTGGTTATAACGTGACAATTGTTTCCGAAGCCATAATGCGTGTTTTCGGTTTTCTCCCGATGGTTTTTAAATTTTCTTTAGGTGCCTTAGCAATAATATTTTTTGTTTTGATGACCGGAGCTTCTGCAACGGCCGTTAGAGCTGGGATAATGGCCGTTCTGGTTATTATTGCTCGTGTTACGGGAAGAGAATACGATGCGCTTCGCGCACTTTTAATCGCTGGTGTTGTTATGATAATACAAAATCCTAAGATTTTGGCATTTGATTCTTCTTTCCAACTTTCTTTTATGGCGACCCTAGGACTATTGTATGTTTCACCACGAATTTACAAATATTTTAAATTTATAACTACAAAATTTCAATTTCGTGAGCTTGTTGTTTCGGCGATAGCGACACAGCTTTTTGTTTTGCCCCTGATTTTATATAAAATGGGGAACCTTTCCATTTTGGCTCTACCTGTAAATTTACTTATTCTCCCATTTATTCCGATAACGATGTTTTTCGGTTTTGTTTCTGGGGTTATTGGCTTTTTGGGTTCAGCAATAGCTTTTCCATTTTCTTTTATAACATTTCTATTTTTAGATTATGAGTTAAAGATAGTGAATTTTTTTGCAAACATACCTTTTTCTTCGATCCAAATAAACAATTTTCCGGTAGTTTTTATGGTTTTAATATATATAATTTATGGAGTGATTTTATTTTTAATTAATAAAAATAAGAAAAATGTTCCAAAAATAAATTTATGATTGGTATCGACCTTTTTATGGAATAATAATTTAATCACCAGCTACTAAACCATTCCAATATTCCTAGGAATATTGGAATGGTTTATGGTATAATTCATAATTATATTATTTTTAAAATTATTTATGAAAAAAAGAAAAAACTATAAAGAATTAGAAAAAATTGTTAAGGGTTTTTCTAATCACAGAAGAATTGAAATAATGGAAATTCTGCATAAAAAACCTGGACTGTCGTTGTTTGAAATCGCAGAATATTTGGATGTAAATTTTAGAACGATTTCTGAACACACAAGGAGATTGGTTGTGGCTGGGTTGATTTTCAAAAGAGCAGATATAAATTTTGTGAGACACGAATTAACTAGGCGCGGGAAAGCCGTTCTGGTATTCCTAGGAACATTGGAATAGGTTTCGATGGTTTTTTATTTGTTTTTTGTTTTTCTCTTTTTTTTATTTTGTTTTATGAAAACATTAAAATCTATTCAAAAATATTTAAAATTTATTATTTTACTTTTTCTGACCCTCACCGTTCTCTTTATTTGGTCTGGGGTTTTTGCTCAGCAACAAGGCGATATTTTGAAGATTGCGTTTTTGGACGTTGGACAGGGTGATGCAATATTTATAGAAACACCAAGTGGCAACCAAGTTCTTATTGATGGTGGTCCCGACAAAAAAGTTTTGAGAGAATTATCAAAAATTATGCCTTTTTTTGATAGGACAATTGATGTTGTTATTGAAACACACCCAGATCAAGATCATATAGGTGGATTACCTGCGATCTTTGAAGGATATGAAATTTCTAAATTTATTGAATCGGGGGTGGTTTCTGATACGGACACATATAATTTTTTAAGAGATTTAGTTAAAGAAGAAAAATCCGAACAAATTTTAGCGAGAAGAGGAATGATTTTAAATTTAGATAATGGTATTTATTTAAAAATTTTATTTCCAGACAGAGATGTGTCTGGAATAGATACAAATGATGCGTCGGTTGTTGCTCAACTTGTTTATGGAAACACAAAATTTTTATTTACAGGCGATTCGCCTCAAAAAATTGAAAATTATATAACCTCACTTAATAGCAAGGAATTAAAAAGTGATGTTTTAAAGGTTGGCCACCATGGTTCAAAAACCTCCTCGTCAAAATCTTTTTTGGGATTTATTTCTCCCGAATACGCGGTTATATCTGTTGGGGCAGATAATAAATATGGGCATCCAAACCAAGAGGTAATTGATTTGTTAAATGAATTCGATGTTGGAATTTTAAAAACTTCTGAAAACGGAACAATAATTTTTGAAACAGACGGAGAGGTTTTAAATTTAATCCAATAACTTCTAAATTTATTTGTTATGTCAAAAATTATAATCTATTCTCTTATTCTTACGAATAAGAGAATAGATTATAGGTTTTTACAAAAATAAAAGCCGGATTAAATCCGACTTTTATTTTTATAAAACACAAAAAACATTATAAATTAAAAAGCTCATTAAGAGCTTTTTAATTTATATAACCCCAGCTTTCTTAAGAACGGCGTAGGCGCCATGTTTTTGTATAGTTTTGATTGCCTTTGTTGAAAGTATTACATTTACTGTCTTATTTATTTCAGGAACAAAAACCCTTTTGTTTTTAAGGTTTGCTTTTCTTCTTTTTACTCCCACAGGATTAAACTGTGTAGCACGAGTTCTGTTGCTGTATCCACCAGCCATTTTTGAACTCTTACCATTTACTGCGCATTTTCTTGCCATATTTTTCTTATTAAGTGTGATTATGTTATCATAATATCAAATTTATTCAAGTATTATGTCCCAGTAGCAAAATATTTTTCAATATTATAAGTTGCATTCAAAACACAGCGGATGAATTAAAATTTCTTTTAAATATTTTAAATTCTGATTTTGCTACGGGATAAACAAGGAATGGAAACAATTTTTTCAATAATAATATTAATTTTTTCTGTTGTCATACACGAGTTTTCTCATGGATATGCCGCAGATAAATTAGGCGACCCAACTGCTCGGTTGGCTGGTCGTCTGACCTTAAACCCATTTGCACACCTTTCTTTATTTGGTTCTTTCATTTTTCCTCTAATAACATATTCGCTCGGTGGTTTTATTTTTGGTTGGGCAAAACCAGTTCCCTATAATCCATACAACATAAGACATAAATATGGAGATGCAATTGTTGCGGTCGCTGGCCCGGGCTCAAATTTTTTACTTGCAGTAATTTTTGGTGTTTTGATTCGTCTCAATGTCGCATATGGTCTTTTCCCGTCGCCATTTATTGATGTTTTTGCTCTGATTGTTGTTATAAATATAATTTTAGGAATTTTTAATCTGATCCCGATTCCACCATTGGATGGTTCAAAAATTCTTTTTAACTTTTTGCCGGTCAGATATTTATTTATAAAAGATTTTCTTGAAAAATATTGGCCAGTTTTCGCATTTATACTCGTTTTCTTTTTGTGGAAATTTATACTACCACTCGTTCATTTAATTTTTTCTCTCATAACAGGAATAGCCGTTTAATAGGGAATTTTTCCAAAACCCTTGCTTTTTATTGTTAAAAATATTACATTATATGTCGTTCGGTGTATTAACCGAACGGTGTTTTTTATTAAAAATGTCCACAATAAATCAATTAATTAAGAGCGGAAGAAAAAAACAGGTTAAAAAGCCAAGGGCTGTGGCTCTTTTGCGTGGTTTTAATACTAAGAAAAATGCACCAGTATTTTATCCGTCTCCCTTTAAAAGAGGTGTTTGTATAAAAGTAACGACAAAAACTCCTAAAAAACCAAACTCTGCTATAAGAAAGATTGCTAGGGTAAGATTAACAAACGGATTGGAAGTAACAGCATATATTCCGGGGATAGGACACACAATTCAGGAACACTCAGTCGTTTTGTTAAGATCTGGGAAAGTAAAAGATATCGGTGTTAGATACACGATTGTAAGAGGAAAATTAGACGCTTCCGGAGTTGATAAAAGAGAAAACGCAAGAAGTCGTTACGGAGTTAAAAAACCTAAGGTTAAAAAGTAGAAAGCAACAAAACAACAAAACAACAAAACAACAAAGCAACAAAGCAACAAAGCAAGAAAACAAGAAAACAAAGCACAAAAAATATTTTATAATTTATTAATATGAGAAGAGCAATTAAAAGAAGAGACCCTGTCTCACCAGACCGAATATATAATTCAACAAAAGTTGAGAAGTTTCTTGGTTATATAATGGAGAGTGGTAAAAAAGAAATAGCAATGAAAATTGTTTATGATGCTTTTGATTATATAAAGGAAAAAGAAAAAGGAGCAAATCCTCTTGATGTTTTTGAAAATGCTATAAAAAATTCATCTCCACTTATGGAAGTTCGTTCAAGAAGAATTGGTGGTGCAAACTATCAGGTTCCTCGTGAAGTTAGACCAGAAAGAAGATTATCTTTGTCTATGAGATGGATAATTGATGCAGCAAAATCAAAGAAAGGAGCTAAAATGTTTAAAAAATTAGGAGATGAAATAATTCTCGCAAGTAAGGGAGAGGGTGAGGCAGTAAAGAAAAGAGAAAATACCCACAAGATGGCGGAATCAAACAAGGCGTTCGCTCATTTTTCGTGGTAATTTATTGGTTTTATTTTATAAATTTATACTTTTAAGTTGTAGTTTTGACTTTTGAGTTTTAAGTTTTGAGTTAATTTTATGCGTGATTACCCATTAGAAAAAGTTAGAAACATAGGAATTATTGCACACATAGACGCGGGGAAAACAACAGTTTCCGAGCGCGTTCTTTTTTATACAGGAGTTTCTCACAAAATAGGTGAAGTCCACGAAGGAAAGGCGGTTATGGATTGGATGGAACAGGAAAGAGAAAGAGGAATTACCATTACATCCGCTGCAACGACTTGTTTTTGGACTCCAACATATCAAACAATGCAGATAAACGCAGATAAAAAATCGCAGATTGACGCAGATGAAACAAAAAAAGAATTTGAACACAGAATAAATATTATAGATACACCAGGACACGTGGACTTTACAGTTGAGGTTGAGAGATCTCTGAAGGTTCTTGACGGTGGTGTTGTTGTTTTTGACGGAGTCGCAGGAGTTGAACCACAGTCAGAAACAGTTTGGAGACAGGCAGATAAATATCATGTTCCAAGAATTTGTTTTATAAACAAACTCGATAGAACAGGAGGAAATTTTGAAAGGTCATACAAAACAATTTTAGATAGATTAACAAAAAATGCAGTTAGAATGCAGATACCGATCGGTGAAGAAGAAAAACACATGGGAGTTGTTGATCTTTTGAAAATGAAAGCATTTTATTTTGAAGGAGATTTAGGGAGCACAATAAGAGAAGCTGAAATCCCAGACGAATTAAAGGCTGATGCACAGAAATACAGAAATGAACTTGTAGAAAAAATTGTTGAGAACGACGAAGAAATGATGACCAAATATCTTGGCGGTGAAGAGATTGGAGTTGATATTTTGAAAAAACTTTTAAGAAAATCAGTAATTGCTGGGTTGGTTGTTCCTGTTTTTACTGGTTCCGCATTAAAAAATAAAGGAGTTCAACTTGGATGTTCCGCCAATTAAAGGAATAGACCCAAACACTGACGGAGAAATAGAAAGAAAATCAGATGATAACGAGCCGTTTGCTGCGCTTGCTTTTAAATTACAAACGGACCCATTCGTTGGTCAGTTAACATATTTTAGAGTTTATTCAGGAACACTTGAATCTGGTTCTTATGTGTACAATTCTACAACAGGAGAAAAAGAAAGAATCGGAAGAATTTTAAGAATGCATGCAAACCTAAGAGAAGATGTAAAAAAAGTTTATGCAGGAGAAATTGCAGCAGCTGTTGGTCTTAAAAACACAAGAACATCAGATACTCTTTGTGACGAAGTCCATCCAATAATTCTTGAAAGAATTGTGTTCCCAGAACCGGTTGTATCTTTGAGAATTGAACCAAAAACAAAAGCAGACCAAGAAAAAATGGGTATTGCACTTAAAAAACTTTCTGACGAAGATCCAACATTCAGAATTAAATCAGATCAAGAAACACTGGAGACAATTATTTCTGGTATGGGAGAATTACACCTCGATATTATTGTGGACAGAATGAAAAGAGAATTTAATGTTGAAGCAAATATAGGCAAACCACAGGTTGCATACAGAGAAACAATAACAGGCGAGGCAGAAGCAGAATATAAATACATAAGACAAACAGGTGGTCGCGGACAATACGGTCACGTAAAAATTAGAGTCAAACCAATGCCGTTAGAAGAAGAAAAAAATAAAAAACTTGCAAGAAATATAAAGAGGTCTGAGGGACTTGAATTTATAAATAATATTAAAGGGGGCGTTATTCCACAAGAATATATTCCAGCAGTTGAAAAAGGGGTTCGTGAAGCGATGGACAGAGGTATTCAGGCTGGTTATAAAATTGTAAATGTGTCAGTGGATTTGTTTGACGGTTCATTCCACGACGTTGACTCTTCTGAAATTGCATTCAAAATTGCAGCATCACAAGCATTTCAAGATGCAACAAAAAGAGCAAAACCAGTTATTCTTGAGCCTGTTATGAAATTAGAAGTTGTTACACCAGATAAATTTATGGGAGACATAACAGGAAATCTTGCTTCAAAGAGAGGACAAATTGAAGGCTCTGAAGAAAGAATTGGTTTGAAAGTAATTCATGCGAAAGTTCCTCTTTCAGAAATGTTTGGATATACGACATCATTACGTTCAATGACAGAAGGCCGTGCATCTTCAACAATGGAATTTGATCATTATGCGATTGTACCGGAGAATGTTGCTAAAGAAATTATAGAAGCGAGAAAGTAGAATCACTAAATCACCAAATCACCAAATCACCAAATCACTAAATCATAAAACCAAAAAAAATCAAAAAAACAAAAATAATAAGCTCGTTTGAATAAAATTCAAACGAGCTTATTTTTTAATTCCCTTCCAAGCAGATTTTTATAATCATTGGTTTTTAAGAAGTTCTCTCCTTTCCAGCGTCATTTCCAACAATTCTTTTGTGTCAAACATTTTCGACATCTCGTCGGATAAAGGTTTCCCACCTACAAAAGAAACAATTTGTTCATTCGGATTTTCGGGGGCAATAATAAGTAAAGAACTCATCCCGCCGCTTTCCATTTCCAATCTCTCTAGCTCCTTAATTAGATTAATAATTGCTTCATTACATTTTTCATCGATATGAAATTTTGGCGATGGCATCTCTGCTCCTCCTATTTGTTATTGAAATATACTACTTATCTAAATTCAAATTACTCTTATAAAAAACTTTGTCAACGTAAAATAAAAAAATCGTTTGCCCTTATTACGGGGACAAACGATTTTTTGTTAATCTTCTAACTTGAAAATTTTTTCCACTTCATCTGTAAGTTTTGGTTTTAATTCTAGTATCCAACTGATTCTTTCTGGGAAAGCTTTTATAACTTCCAAAGTTATGTGATCGGGGAGTTTTGGTATGATGAAATTAAAATGAATTCTTAGCGCAGTTTCATTAATTACACCACTTTTTTCTACCAAAGTTTTTATAATTTCAACTGTTTCCCCCGGGAACTTTGTAACAAAAAAATATGAAGAATCAGGTTCTGCTTTCACAACTTCTAGAATCTTTTCAAGAGGTATAACTTTCAAAACACTAGGACGTTCTCCTGGACGGCAAAATTTTAATATTTTTATTATTAAATTAGGATGTTGTTCTGCCACTTTTGCGGCCCATCCGTCATATTGGTTAATCTTCATTACGATTTCAATGTTGTCTTCATTTACTTCTGAAATTTTCATTTAAAACCTCACTTCGTTTGTTATTTAAATGTACTACTTTCCTAAATTCAAAATACTCCCATTCAAAATTTTTGTCAATATAAAATAAAAACCACGTTCAAACGTTAAATTTGAGCGTGGTTGCTTAAATAAAGAAAAGATTTTTAAATTTTTTTTCTTAATAAAATATAATGATTTTCATCAAAATATTCCGGCATTATTGTTATAGAAGAACATTTGTTTATGACGTCACAAGATATCATAACGTTTTCGCAAGGAGACAAGGAGTATAATTCGTTCGCATTTTCTAGCTCTATCAAAATAGGAGACCTAAGCGGGTCAACACAAATTATTTTCCCCCAGATTCCACGAGATTTTAATGCCAAAGGATTAATTTGATTGATAAAACAATAAAAATATTCTGCACTTGCAAAAGAATATCCGTAAAACCTTACTTTATTCTTGAGAAATCCAAATTGGTTTTTTCCTTTTACATTCATCAAAAATAATTCAGATTCCTGTCTCTTTTGGAATTTTTTTCCAATTGTTTCAAGAAGTTTTTCTAATGGTTCAATATATTCTCCGTGCCACGATGATAGTGGAAAAGATGTTTCTGCCATTCTACGAATTGTCTTTATATTTAAATCTTGTCCGTTGTATTTTGACAACGTTCCAATTTTAAAAATTTTAACATCCGTAAAATTTCTGATCATTTTGTTAAAAGATTCACCAAACTCTGTCTTTTTTTGAGAAATGTAGAGTATGTCTTGTGGTGTTATTCCATTCCATTTAATTTGGGAAACCATGGTTTGGATTAATTCGCCAACCGTGTCGGGTTGTATGGGGACTGTCTCATTTTTTAGATTTTCCATGAGCTGTTCCTCCTTTATTTTTTAAATAACGATGACACTTATTGTGTCTCTGGTTCTCAAAATACTCCTAACAAAATTTTTGTCAAATGAAAAAGCAATTTAGATTGTTTTTTCATCCATAATTTTTTAATTCACCACAGCCCCACTTTTTTATAACAAACCATAAATATTATTTTTTAATTTCATAACTCTTTTTTAGTTTTGTAATACTTTATTTTTTCTAGCAAAGTGGAGCTGGATCCTCAAAAAATATAGTCGCTTCGCTCCTTATTTTTTGGGAAATGAAAAACCCCCTAATTCAAAAGACAATCCGTTAAGCTTGGCGAATTTCCCGTCTATAGGGAATTCTTGATTGTCTTTGAATTAAGGGTCAAACCATACTCATGCGCAGAATATGATTTAATTGATTATGCTATAACACAATGGATCTGTTTCAGAAATTGTCTTCTGAACATAAAAACGATTGTGGGGTTCCTAGGTTCCACATCGTTCCCGCGCCGATGCCTTTTTCGCAGATCGATGTAACAACTACATCTATTTGTCATTATAAACACAGTAAGAAAAAACACAAGTTTAATGGCCTTTTTCTATCCACAGAATGTCCACTTTTTGGATATGTGAATTATTTGACATTAAATTTGTTTCCTATATACTCTAACCTTGTGTTAAGAAATATGAACGAATACAAAAAATCACTAAAAAAGCGGAGGTAATAATCTTGTTTTTGAAGGATTATCGCCCGCTTATTAAAGCGGTTTTTTTATTAAAGAAATTGGCGGAATGACTGGACGAATGAACATTGAAAAATGAATATTAGTTAAGTTTAAAAGCAGAATCCAAGTGTCTTTTTCGTGGCACTGGATTTTAAAGTATTTTTCATCTAGCGGAATAGAAATATTCCATAGAAAATAAGTTTTATTAAGTCCCGCGTGATTTAATAAAAAAATTGTGGTTTATGTAGTTCCTAACAGGAAATACATAAGGGCGTATGGTGGATGCCTTGACTCTAAGAGGCGATGAAGGACGTGGCATGGCTGCGATAAACTTCGGGGAGGTGCCTAGCAACCTTTGATCCGAAGGTTTCCGAATGGGGTAACCCATTGTGACAAACTCACAATACTGAATTTATTCAGTGCATACCTGGGGAAGTAAAACATTTCAGTACCCAGAGGAAAATAGAACAATAGTTATTCCCTTAGTAGCGGCGAGCGAAAAGGGAAAAGCCCAAACCGAACTCTTTTATTAGGGCTCGGGGTTGTAGGACGTTAATATCATATTTATATGAAAGAAGTTACAAATGTGTTAGATAGTTGAACAAGCTGGAAAGCTTGGCCCCAGAGGGTGATAGCCCCTTAAACGAAATTTTACACACTTCTTTGTTAATGTTCCTGAGTATCTCAAGACACGAATGGCTTGAGAGAATCTGCCGGAACTAACCGGTAAGGCTAAATACTCTTAGAGATCGATAGTGAACAAGTACCGTGAGGGAAAGGTGAAAAGAACCCCGGAGAGGGGAGTGAAATAGACCTGAAACCATATGTCTACAAGGAGTCGGAGCAGAACTCTACTGAGTTCTTTAAATATGTTTTTTAAAATTTATAATTTATGGATTTTAAAATTAGAGAATTGAGTAGAGTTTCTGCGACGGCGTGCCTATTGAAGAATGAGCCAACGAGTTTACATGTACTGCTTGACTAAGTCCCGAAAGGACGGAGTCTAAGGGAAACCGAGTGTTAAAAGCGCGTTCCGCTTTATTGCGGGTGTAGTATATGTAAGACCCGAAGCCAGGTGAGCTACCCATGATCAGGGTGAACTTTGTCGAAAGACAAAGGGAGGCCCGAACCGTTTAGCCGTGCAAAACTATCGGATGAATTGTGGGTAGGAGTGAAAAGCTAATCGAACTTGGTAATAGCTGGTTCTCTCCGAAATAGCTTTAGGGCTAGCGTTTAGTTTATCTTTTGGGGGTAGAGCACTGGATGGTCTGGATAGGAGGCAACTTCACTAGACCAATCAAACTCCGAATACCAGAAGCCACTACTAAACAGTCAGACTACGGGGGCTAAGCTCCGTCGGTCAAAAGGGAAACAGCCCAGATCTCAAGTTAAGGTCCCTAAATTTACATTAAGTGCAAATAAGGAGGTGGAATTTCTCCGACAGCGAGGAGGTTGGCTTAGAAGCAGCCATCCTTTAAAGAAAGCGTAACAGCTCACTCGTTAAGAGATTTTGCGCCACAAATAATCGGGGCTAAATGTGATACCGAAACTGAGGATGTCATCACTTTATTGTGATGGCGTGGTAGGAGAGCATTCCGTTCTACTGTGAAGCCAAAGGGGTGACCCATGGTGGAGTGTACGGAAGAGATAATGTTGGCACGAGTAACCACAATTCCACTAAGAAAGTGGAACGCCGAAAGATCAAGGTTTCCTTGGCAATGTAAATCATCCAAGGGTTAGTCGGTCCTAAGGTTATGACGAAAGTCGGAGCCGATGGACACACGGTTAATATTCCGTGACTTTCATTTATTTCGATGGGGTGACGAAGTTTAGTATGTTTGGCGCATTATTGGATTTGCGTCTACTTTGTGAGGAAGGTGCTTAGGCAAATCCGGGCACCTGACTTTAATGTCAATTCCAAGCGAGGCGGAGAACCTGAGATTCGTCAAAGGGAATCAAACAAAGCAAGCTTCCAAGAAAAACCTCTAAGGTTAAATAAATGAAAACCGTACCGAAAACCGACACAGGTGATCAGGTCGAGAAGACTAAGGCGAATGAGTGAGTGTTCCCCAAGGAACTCGGCAAAAAAGCAGCCGTAACTTTGGAATAAGGCTTTCCAGCTCCAATTTTGGGAGTAAAATTAAATTATGAATTATGTTTATCTTATTCAAAATGATTTTGATGGAGAAATATATATTGGACAAACTTCTGATATAAAAAGAAGGTTGGCTGAACATAATAATAAATGTCAAAAAGTTTACCACTAAAAAACGGTAAGTGGATAATTATTTATCTTGAAATATTCAGAAATAAAAAAGATGCACAAGAAAGAGAAAATAAATTAAAACAACATGGTGGTGGTAAAAAAGAATTACTTAAGCGACTAAGATATAGTTTGCTTGAGCCCAAAATTGGAGCTGGACGCAGCGAAAGTACCCCTGGCGACTGTTTACCAAAAACACAGCTCCCTGCGAACTCGTAAGAGGATGTATAGGGGGTGACGCCTGACCAATGCCAGAAGGTTAAACATGAGGGGTCCAAGAAGTTTTACTTTTTGGGCTGGATTATGTAAGCCCTGGTGAATGTCGGCCGTAACTATAACGGTCCTAAGGTTCTCGGTTTAATTTTTAAATTGAATCGAGAAAGACTAGGACTGTTATAATAAAAAATTGGTAACAAAAGATTGCTGCCTATTTCACGTAAAGTGAAATGTCTATAAAATTTGACCATATGCTGGGAAACCCGCGATGTATCCTTAAGTACTCGTTTAATTTTTTAAACAGTAACAAACTTTAAGGTGATGCGGAAAATCAGCAGGAAAGTTTGAATTCTTTTTAATTAAATCTAGAATTCAAAATCCTCAGAGACTAAAAGTCAGACTAAGTTGTCTACAAAAACAATTTAGAAAATATAGTCCGAACTTTGTGGCGACACAGAGAGTGAGACAGAAATGTTCTTACCTTGTATCTGCGTTCATCTGCGCCTGCCCCGTAGCTAGAGCATAGCTCTATGGTACTGGGGTATAATTTGCGTAGATCTGCGTTTGTTACAAAGTAACAAAGTTGAGCGTAATTCCTTGTGTGGTAAGTTCACACGTGCACGAATGGCGTAACGACTGGGGGACTGTCTCGGGGAACAGCTCGGTGAAAATACAGTATCGGTGAAGATGCCGATTACCTGCAACGGGACGAAAAGACCCCGGGAGCTTTACTGCAACTTCGTATTGAATATACGTTTCATCTGCGTAGCATAGATGGGAGACTTTGAAGTTTGTTTTTCGGAACAGATGGAGTCAACAGTGAAATACCATTCTTATGTGATGTATATTCTAACCTCAACGGCAAAAACGGTGAGGGACATTGCGTGGTGGGCAGTTTTAGTGGGGCGCTATCCTCCTAAAGAGTAACGGAGGAGTTTATCAAGGTCAGCTAGGCGCGAATGGAAACCGTGCCGATAGTGTAATGGCACAAGCTGGCTTAACTGCGAGACGGACATGTCGAGCAGATGCGAAAGCAGAACATAATGAACCGACGATTCGAATTAGACACGGTCGGAGATTAACGGATAAAAGCTACCCCGGGGATAACAGGCTGGTTCCGCCTAAGCGTTCAGAGCGACGGCGGAGTTCGGCACCTTAAAGTAAATTTACAAATTTAAATCGGGGTGCGACGTGAGAGATTGCGTAGCCTGGAATCAAAAACATATTTGTAGGAGAATATGTTCAGATTAAAAATATTGGCTTATAACGGTGGACTCCATCATAAAAATTTTTATTATGGACAATACCGTGGGAAGTCTTCGTTTTCAAAAACGAATGACCCCGTAGAGACTGATGCGAAAGCAGAGAGTATTTCATAAACGAAATGCTAATACGCCAACTCCTAACCACAATAAATTAATTGTGGAAGGAAGAAGATATAGTCCGATCCTTCTGGTAACAGAAGAAAAATGACATTGCGATGTCGGCTCGACTTATCCTGGGACTGGAGAAGGCCCCAAGGGTTTGGCTGTTCGCCAATTAAAAAGTCACGTGAGCTGGGTTCAGACCGTCGTGAGACAGGTTGGTCTCCTATCTGTTGCAGGCGTCGATTTTTGAGGAGATTTGCTTCTAGTAAGTAATTGCTACTTCTCATAGTAATATGGGATGACAATTTGGCTAATAACGGTGAAATCTTCATAGGTTATCTGGCAGTGGAAAAACAATTAGCGCGGTCCGTTAATTGTGATAAAATTACTTGAGGACCAGATAATTTTTAAGACAATACCGTGGGAAGTCGATCTAAAATTAATTTAGCATATATCGCTGGTTTTCTTGATGGAGATGGAAGTTTAATGCTCCAAATAAAGAAAAGAAGTGATAACAAAAGAGGGATTCGTTTTATGGCGACAATATGTTTCTATCAAGATAGTCGTCACGATGAACCTTTATATTGGATAAGAAAAGAATTAAACATAGGGTATGTTTCAAAAAGAAAAGATGGAATTACTGAATTGAGGATCAATGGATTTGAGAGAATTGAAGAAATTCTTAAAAATCTTATTCCTTATATAAAATTCAAAAAGATACAAGCAAAAGCATTATATGATTGTTGTAAAATTTTACAAAAACCAATGAATGCTTTAAAAGAAAGTGATTTCAGAAAACTTGTAGATTTGATTCTTACAATTCAAAAAGAAAACTATGTTTCAAAGAAAAAGAAAGACAAAGAAGAATTGCTAAAACTATTAGATTTGACCCCGTAACGACTTGTTTTGTTCAATCTAATTTGAACAAACGGACTTGTATAATTTCGGAAGGTTCTGAAATATTTTAGGACAGATTTATACTTGTAATACGCCGACACCCTAATCAACACAAGGTTGGTGGGTGAAGATATAGTCTACACTCCTAGAAATAGGGGATAAATTCTAAATCAATTAAAAAGATTAAGAAATATGTGACGAGAGGACCGAAGTGAACTGACCTCTGGTGTACCTGCTGTCGTGCCAACGGCACCGCAGGGTAGCTATGTCGGGAAAGGATAACCGCTGAAAGCATCTAAGCGGGAAGCCAACTCCAAGATAAGAAATCATTTAAGATTCCTGAGAGATGATCAGGTTGATAGGCCTTAGGTGTAAGCACAGCAATGTGTTCAGCCGAGAGGTACTAATTTAATCAAAATTACTTCCTGTTGGGAGCTATGTGAGCTACAATATTTTATTTTTGTGGATTCTTTATTCCGCTAGGTGAAAAATACTTTATCTGTTTTTATATACTTAACTATTATTTTTTTTCTGAACTAAATTTTTTGAATTTAGTGCTTTTTTGTTCTTTTTAAATATTTAATTGGCGGTATAGTTTAATCTGCTCTGGGCAGACTGACCAGTGGTTTTTGGTTAGGGTTAAAACGTCGCCCTTTTAAGGCGAAGAGTATTGGTTCGAGTCCGATTATCGTCACAAAAGGCGGGGGTAGTTCAGTTGGTTAGAACATTCGTTTCGCAAAACGAAAGGTCGGTGGTTCGAGTCCACCCCTCTGCTCGAAGTTTTTTTTGAGTTCTTTTATATGGGCCGTTGAATTAACAGACCGAGGTCTTTAGTGACTGGCGTAACAGCGCGGGCTCAACGGAACGGGAGAGCTTGGTTGGGGTAATCGGTAAATCACCCACGGTCTATCATTTTTTAGATAAGTTTTTTGTTTGCTCGCACAGTTTGTGCGAGCTTTTTGTTTGTTTTTTCAAAACTCTCGATGTTTCCTTTAATAATTTTAAAAAGTGGATGTATTTTTATCTTTTCAATCTTTTTTAATTCAGAATATTTTATTTTGTCTCTATTTTTTAGTTTATTTTTTAAATGTTTAAATTCATATTCTAACTGTCCACTTGTTACATTAATACAAATTTTTTTGTAATTTTTTTCAATTTTATTTTTATCAAATTTATATTTTCTTTCAGATGCTTCTTTTTCGATGTGATGGAGATATGTATTTATTGAATTCAACGAATTTTTTGTATTTTTAAAACGCAAAAGCTGTGGATGATTTTTATAACCCACAGTTTTTCCTTCAAGAACTTTTTTTGCAAGAAGGCCTTCTCGCCAAACAGCTAAAAGTCCCATCCGGTCTAAATATTTTGGATGTATACTCCATAAACGCATATTAGATAATTGATGAAATTTGAATTCCGATTTGATGCGGTGTGTATTAAACAAAGTTCGAATGTATTTTGCTGATAATCCTGATGCCGACTAATCGCACGCGCGGAGCGCGTGGTGGCTCTAAACCTCTCTGTACGCTCGTATCGTTCCGCCACCTGCCTGAATACTTGAAAGTCCTTTTTACTACGGGGTATTTGAAAAACCAATAGGAAGCGGAAATTGGTATCAAGGAAAACATATACCGTTGATAACGCAGGAATTATTTGAAAAAGTAAAAACACAATTAAAGAGAGATAATATAGTTCGCCAATCAAAAGAATTTACTTTCACAAAACTAATGACCTGTGGACTTTGTGGTTCAGGGATATCTGCCGAAGAAAAATATAAGCAACTCAAAGACGGGACAACAGCTACATATAGATATTATGGATGTAGTAGAGCAAAGGATAGATATTGTAAAAACCAATACCTACAAGAGAAAGATTTAACCGATCAGTTTATTAAATTAATAGATTCTGTAGATTTAAATGAAGCGGGAGTAAAAATAAAATTTGAAGAGGAGTTAAGGAGATATAATAAATTTAATCTTGGAGTTTTGGGAGTTCAAAAGAAAAAAACAAAACATGAAGATATTGATTTAAAAACATATGTGAAATATATTCTCCGAGATGGTACAAGTCAGGAGAAAAGAGAATTGATGGGATGTTTTAAATCAAAGATTAAAATTACGAAGAAAGTAGTGACGATCTCAGAATGTCGGTAAACACTCAAAGTTAAGGGTTTTACTTAAATCAATACGATCATCTTGGTTATCTAAAGTTGCTTTTAGATTACTCATTCTGGCACGACATAAAACATTAAAATTAACAGTATCTATAAATTCCCCTTTGTTGTTATAAATTCCTATTTTGTAAGGAATTGTGATTCCGTAGGTATCAGCTATATTTATTTGAGCTGTTTCTATTTTTTTACCTTTATCATTATAAAATTCAATATCTTGTTTTTCTCCAGAAGAAACTAACGACATTGGATGTATTCTTGTAAATGGGGTTATATTTATAGCAAAGATAAAACCTGAATCGCCATTAGCGGGAATTGAATATTTTTTACTAAAAAAATCTCCATCTTCCTTTACTACAAAAGGTATTTGAAAAATTTCATCATAGTTTTCAATTTTTGAAAATAACTGAAAATCACTAGAATTTCTAAGTTTTATGCTTACAAACATTTTATCGATATTTCTATTATCTGCTTCCAAAATTAAGTTATCTTGCCAACTTTTTCTATGAATTATAGATTCGTTTTCATCTTGAAGTTCATACCGGACATCAATTACAGATACTCTTATTTTGAGTTTTGACATAAGAAAAGGGGTAACTCCTATTATGGCGACAACAATGGCAACAAAACCAGAAATGTAGTATTTTTTATTATTTAAAAAATGATTAATAAAACCAAAGTTGTTATCTGCATAAATTATACCCACTGAGTTTATTTGATAACATTCATGAGTCCCATCTAAAACAGGGTCAATATACTCGCTATTACTAATCGGATTTAGGTCACCTTTGATACTCAATTTTTCAAAAATTTCTGTGCAACGATAAAGTTCCCGAGTATTAGTTTTTTGGTACTCTTTATACAAATACTTTAAAACTTTTTTTTCAAGTATTGATATCATTTATAAAAATAATACTTATTTATCTAGGACTTAGGGTCTCCCGATAAAAAAGTCTTACTGCGGAGAGGGAGGGATTCCTTTTCATAAAATGATTTAGAGTCGCAGAGCGACATTACTAAATTATTTTATTCAAGGCCCGTGAATTTTTGCCCCAATACCACCAATCTTTGATTGGGCTACGGGGTAAACTTTTTCCTTCGGCGCAAAAATTCATTCGAATCCCCATACTTTCAAACAAAAATCATTTCACTAGGGATTCGGTCACAAATCACTAATTATTTTTACAACAAAATTGAAAAAATAAATAAGTGTTTGCCGACCCCGACTCGACAGAAAGAAAAATTAAAATTTTTCTCTGTCTGCGTCTTTCGAATCCCACCCTCACAACACAAAGACGCTTATTTAGAATAGCTATTGAAATGCTATTCTAAAAAATCGTTGCGGTGTTTTTTGATTGATGTTCGAACTTTTTTTGAGCAAACCCCCCAATAAGGAAGCCAGCCCCGCCACTGCTCGACAAGCTCGCCA
>VMGX01000003.1 GCA_007376805.1 Parcubacteria group bacterium Athens0714_16
CCTTCGTCAATAACAGACCGAGAAAAGTTATTGGATACAAAATGCCAAGTATGTATAATTATAGTTCGTGTAGTGTCCTACTTGAGGGGTGTGGAGAGGAAGAAAATTCTGACAAGATAATAACAAAAATTATAAATTTGTCAATGATATTAGATAATCTTGCAGTTTCGTGTTTTAAAGAGTATAAATAAATAAAAAGTTCTATAACATTTACAAATAAAGGGAGAAAAGTAATGAGAAAAGACATTCTTGAACGTTTATCAGACTTTGCAAAAAAGTATTCTGACGCAAATACCGCCCCGCAAGTAGAATTATTAAGGTTCTTTAAAAAAATAATTCCATCTGCAACAAAGATTGGAGTTTTACCTGACAATACAAAAATTGCTCATTTTGACAAATATACAACTTATGTTGTGTTAATTGTTAAAGAAGAAAAAAAAATCGGTACATTAAAAAATCTTACTGGAAATTGCATCTGTATGATAATAGGAGATGATGGTTTAATTTCGTATGAATTACATTCTTGCTTTGGCTATTTTTTTCCATTTTGGTCATCAAAAAAAAGAATTACTTTATTTGATTTATTAAAAATTAACAATGAATTAGAGTATTTTTTTAAAAACGGCCAACCAAGAAGTGAAAGCACATCTTCATATGACTTTTTTGAAACATACGTAGGAAGAAGAAAATATACACATGCAATAGCTCAGGATTTGGAATTTAAAGAAGAGCTTAGCAAGACTTTTGGATTTAGATTTTAATTTCAAAACAAAAGAGCCGATTAATCGGCTCTTTTTTATTTGTTTAGTTTTTTTGATTTTGCTTGTCCCGTTAAATAGGTGCTTGGCACATTTAACTGGGATGTTTTTCTGATTTAGTGATTTTCTGACTTTCCTCCGGTTTCATCAATGGAAAAATCTGTGTCTCACGAATTGGTTTGTTCATTAAAAATGCAAAAACTCTTTCGCTCATACCAAATCCACATGTTGGTGGCATTCCATACTCCAATGCCTCAACAAAATCTTTATCGTACATCTGCGCTTCTTCATCTCCCGCCTCTCTTAAATCGCTCTGTTTTTTAAATCTTTCTGCTTGATCTATTGGGTCATTCAACTCTGAAAAGCCATTCCCAAGTTCACTCCCAGCGATTATAGGCTGAAATCTTTGTGTAATTCTAGGTTCTTTTTCATCCGATTTTGCAAGTGGAGAAACCTCTTTAGGAACTCCAACAACAAATCCTGGACCAATTAATTTTTTTCTACAATATTTCCATAAATTGTCTATCGCACGATTTAAATTAAATCCCTTCTTATCATAATCAATTTTTAACTCTTGCAGTTTCTTTTCTACTTCTTTAGTCGTAGTTTCTAAAACATCTATCCCTGTAAGTTTTCTAACAGTATCTCTATAATCATATCTTTCCCATTTTTTCTCCAAATCAATTTCTTGTCCTTTTATATTAAATTGTAAAGTTCCAAAAGTTTTTTCTGCTACATATTTATAAAGTTCTTCAACAAGATCCATTCCTTTTTCATAATCAGCAAACGCCCAATAAAATTCCATCTGTGTGTAATCTTGTAAATGTTCTGCGTCCATTCCTTCATTTCTAAATTGTCTTCCTATTTCAAAGGTCTTCTCAATCCCAGAAACCATTAACCTTTTTTGCCACAATTCTCCCATTGATATTCTTAAATAAACATCAATATCAAGTGCATTATGATGTGTTATAAAAGGTTTTGCATCTGCACCACCGGCGATTATTTCAAGAGCCGGAGTTTCAACTTCAATAAATTCTCTTTCAATCAAAAATTCTCTAATTGAATTCCAAAATATAGATTTTTTTTCAACCATTTCTCTAACATCTTTATTAAGAAAAATATCTAAATATCTTTTTCTTAATCTTTCCTCTTCGTTTTTAAGACCAAACCAGTCTTCCGGAATTGGTCTTAAACTTTTTGTTAAAATTTTCCATTCTCTTATCAAAATACTTTTTTCGCCACTTTTCGTTATATATGGTTCACCTTTAATTTCAATAAAATCTCCTCTATCCATCGTTTCATCAAAAAGTTTGTATAAATCATCCCCAATTTCATCCTGTTTTAAAAAACCCTGAATTTTCCCACTCCCATCAAAAATATCAAAAAAGGTGGAACCACCGTGTTTCCTCAAAGCAACGATTCTACCAGCAACAAAAATACTTTTACCTTCAAATTTATCAAACGAAGATAAAACATCTGAAATAATATCAGACCTATTTGAAACTGCTGGATAAGGATTAATGCCTTTCTCTCGCAATAATTTAAGTTTTTTTATTCTCTCATTTCTTAATTCTTCCAAAGATGCCATAAATATAAAAAATAATTACAAAATTTCAGTTAATTTTTAGTAAAAACAAATAAACTATACCTTTACAGTATAGCTTATTTAAAATTTTTATTCTATTTAGAAAATGTTAATTATTTCAGGTCTAAAATAGTATATTCAACACTTCCCCCGGGCGTGCAACATTTAACTTTATCGCCTTTCTTTTTACCCATTAAAACTGAACCGAGTGGAGATTTGTGTGATATTCTGCTGGCGCCAAGATTTGTTTCTTCTGAACCAACAATGTGAAATTCTTTTTCTTTTGGGTCTTTATCTTTTTTAACTACAACAACGGTATCAATTCCAACAATACCAACTTTTTTATGAGTCACAACAATAGCTGATTTTAATATTGTATTTAATTTTGCAATTCTTTCTTCAATGATAGCCTGATTTGCTCTTGCTTCATGATATTCGGCGTTCTCTTTTAAATCACCAAGGGCTTTTGCTTTTTCAAGATCTGAAGCAATTTCTTCTCTCTTTGTTTCGGTTAGATATTTGTATTCCTTCTTTAGTTCATCTAATTTTTCTTTTGTTAGATAGTATTTGTCTTCCATAATTTATTTTTTAAAAAGACACATAATATGTGTCCTGCCCAGAGGTAGTTCCTTTGGGGTTTAACTATCATATACGCAACAAGATAAAAGTCAAGAAGAGGTGGATAACTTCTATTTCGTATACTCGGGAGTATTTTGAATAATAAATACCCGTCTAATGCAGACGGGTATTTTTCTTAATTTGTTAAGTTTCTTCAACTTCCGTTATTTTCAAAATAATATGTCTACCTAAATAGATATTTTTGTTTCCTTGAATATAGAAATTTTTCCTATTACTTTTTACAAACCACGACGGACCATTTTCATATCTTGTGTTATATGTTGAGTAAGAAATTATCTTATCAACCATCAATTTGGTCTCAAAGATTTGTGAGGACACTATTGAACCTCCTTCAATACATCGTGTCACTAAAACATTTCCATACGCTGTACTTATTTTATCTCCAACTTGAACTTGAATCTGTTGAGATTCTTTTTCACAAAACATAGTTGGGACATATGCAGCAACAAATAATATTAGGATAAATATACAGAAGATTGATTTTTTACTTTTCACTTAATCCTCCAAAATTATTTTTTTAGTTAATTTATTTTGTTAGAACTCAGAGTCTTAACCTATTTTACTATATGTTTAAATTATGTCAATACTTACAAAAAAATAAAATAATTATGGATGAAAAATGTCATTATGGGCATTTTTCATTTCGTATACTCCGGAGTATTTTGGATCATCCAGTCAAATAAACCTCTCATTACAAAAACACCCCCTATCACATTGTCCCTTGGTCCTTTTTCCATTACAACTGCAAACGCATATTTTGGATTTTTGTAAGGGAAAAAACCAACAGCCCAAGAGTTAACTGTTTTTTTTACAGTGCCTAACTCAGCAGTTCCTGTTTTTGCTGCTATATCAAAACCAACGATATTTAAACCTTTTGCCGTCCCGGTTAAAGCAGACTCTCTCATCCCCCCCTTAACCGCGTCAAAAAATTTTTGTGGGATATCAATTGGTATTTTTTTTACATTTATCTGGTCGCCAAACAAGACCGTTGGGGTAACTATTCCTCCATTGTTAGCAATTGTCGCAACCCCTCTAACCATTTGAATCGGGGTCACTTGGAAGCCATATTGCCCTATTGCAGTGTTATACGTATCCCCCAATCTCCAAACTTCCCCATCGAAATTTTCTTTTTTCCACTCTGGGCTAGGAATTATTCCGCTCGACTCGTAAAGATTAATCCCCGTTTCTTCCCCAAGACCAAAGGCCTTCACGTAGGAGTTTATTTTTTCAATTCCCAAACCTCTCTGTGACCCAAAACCACCCCCTATTTCGTAGAAATAAACATTTGAAGAAACTGCGAGAGCTTGCTTCAAATCAACCCAGCCGTGTGCCTTCCAGTCCTTAAAAACAGATTTTTTAGTTGAGTCGTATGGATTTTGTATTTCTATTTGACCCATGCTTAATATTTGTGTTTCTGGTTTTATAATATTTTCATTAAGAGCACCAATCGCCATAAAAGGTTTTACAATTGAACCCGGTGTATATAAACCCATATTTACTCTATCAAGAAATGGTTTGTTCGTATTAGTTACAAAACTTCTAATTTTTTCTTCTTCAATTCCGTCGGACATAATTTGAGAATCAAATTCGGGATAACTTGTAATAGCAATAATTTCTCCTGTTTTAATATCCATAATTACTCCAGCACCGCCACTAAACCCAACGCTTTGAGAAAGACTTTTTATATTTTCATATAATTTATTTTGTACCTTTGAATCTATTGATAAAACAATATCTTCCCCATCAACCGGAGGCCATATCGTACTTTCAGATTTTACATTCATTAGCGCGTCAATTTCAGATATTTTAGAACCATTCACTCCCCCTATTTGTTCATTAAAAAACTTTTCAACACCGCTCATACCAATAACTTCTTCCTGATAATAAAAACCGCTGTTATCTTTTAAAGGATAATTTATAAAACCAAGTAAATGAGAAAAACCGCCAAGGTTTGTATATTTTCTTAAATAAAAATCTTCTTCTTTTTCTTTTGTGTTCCAGACAAGTAATTCTTTATTCCTATCATAAACAACTCCCCTTTTTGCAAATATTATTGTTTTTTTGAGATGGTTTTGTTCACTTTCAATAAGATAACTTTCCCCTTTTTTAATTTGTAAAATCCATATTTTAGAAACAAAAACAAAACATATTAATAACAAAACTATGCCCAAGCCCAATATGCTTTTTTTACTGATTGGTTTTTCAATACGGCCTTCAAGTTGGCTTTTGTCGAAATTGGGGAAATTGTGAGAATCGGCAAAAATTTCATCTGGGTCTATGTCGCTGTATTTAGGCCTTTTGGTCTTTCTTTTTTGGTGTAAAAAAAACATAAAAATTATCTAAAAAAATTAAATTTAACTATTTCTTTAATATAATATGAAAAAACAAAAACTATTGAAACAAATATTGAGACACCAAAATAGAAATTCACCGATGAAAATAAACTAAGGCTGTAGGCAGAATCTATAAAAAAAGCAAAAAACAACGCCTCATAAAAATTATTGAAAACAAATATACAAAATAATATTAAAAGTAGACTAACCCACCACGGGAAAATAAAAATACTTAAAAATAAAATTATATCCGCAAGAAATCTAATCATATTGTTTTTTATCTCATAAATTATTGCTCATTTAAAATTTGAACTTCTTTTATTTCAAATATGTTAAATAAACTTCTAAAAAAAACATTCTGAAATGCATCTGATGGTTTGGTTTCAATATATTCAACAATTCCAATTTGGCTTGAAGCATCCTCAGACAAAGATACTTTATCTCCGGTTTTTATACTAACATCTTTTGGAAGTTTTATAATAAAATTACCTCCACCAACCCCTTCTGCAACAACTGGAGTTTTTTCGTTTAATATTACGCTTGTTTTAGAACCATTGGTTGAAAATAAAAAAACAAGAGCAGTGTGGTCAAAAACATCATAAATTTCTCCAACAACTAGACCATTAAAAAATACTTTATCTTTTTTTTCTACACCCTGATTTGCACCAACATCAATAACTAATGTGTCGTATGGGGAAGAGGGTGGCCATGAAATGACATAGCCTAAAATAATATTATTATTTCTATCTCTGTTTAATATTTCGTTTAATTTTTTATTTTCTTTTAAAATATTTCCCTGATTTAAAAGATTAATCTTCAATTCTATATTTTTTTCTCGTAAAATTTTATTTTCAGAAATAAGAGAATTTTTAGTTCTAAAAAAATTAGTCGTATTATAAATAACATTGCGAGTACTTTTACCAAAAGACCAGAATGGAGTACCTATCCACTGTACCGTTCCAGATAATATATGTGGTGCCAAAAAATTTAATAAAATTATTATAGTAATAAAAATAGAAACCACTATAAATGGCCTTGGCATTTTTTTTGCAGAACTTCTCCTATTTTTGAAGAGGTAATTCATCTTTATCGTGGATTAAAATACTATCAAAATCATCCAATCTTTCAAAGAGAACACCTGTTCCTCTGGCAACTGCTGTTAATGGGTCATCCGCAATAAAAATAGGTATTTTCAAATAATTACTCAACAATATATCTAAATCTTTTAATAATGCCCCGCCACCAACAAGAAAAATCCCCCTATGCATAATGTCTGAAAGAATCTCGGGCGGAGTAATTTCCAAAATATCTTTTACTGATTCTAAAAAATTACTCAATGAATGCGCCAATGCTTCTCTTATATCTGAATCGGTTATGATTACTTCTTTTGGTAAACCAGTTATCAAATCTCTTCCTTTCACAGCTTTTTCCAAACGAGAGTTTCCATTCATTACTGATCCAATACTAATTTTTAAGTTTTCAGCGGTTCTTTCACCAATAAGAATTTTGAATTCATCGCGAATATATGAAATTATATCACTATCAAAACGATCACCTGCAATTTTTATATTTTTTGAAACAACAACCCCGTTCATAGAAAGAATAGCCATATCAGATGTCCCACCTCCAATATCTATAATCATACTTCCGAACGGGTCATGGATTGGTAGTCTTATTCCCATGGCCGAAGCCACTGGTTCTTCTACTATATATACTTCTCTGGCGCCTGCATTTTTTGTTGCGTCTTGTACTGCCCTTCTTTCAACGTTTGTTATTCCCGATGGAACACCGACAATAACTCTAGGCCCAAGCATTTTCTTTGAAACTTTGTTTTGAGTTTTTTTTATTAAATAGGAAAGCATTTCCTCTGTGACCTCAAAATTAGAGATAACACCGTCAACGAGAGGTTTTATAGCAACAATATGGCTTGGCGTTCTCCCAAGCATTCTTTTGGCCCCATGCCCGATATCAACAATCTGACCAGTTTTTTGATTTACAGCAACAACCGAAGGTTCATTTATAATAATTCCCTTTCCTCTCAAATAAACCAAGGTATTCGTTGTCCCTAAATCAATTCCTATATCGTTTGATAAAAACGGTAGTATTTTATTTCTTATTTTTTTACCAAAAGAATACATAATAAAAATTTCTAATTTTCAATTACTAATTTCCAATAAAAGTAACATTTTTCATAATTTTGGTATTTCATTAGAAATTGGAAATTTGATATTAACTATTCATTCAATTTATTAATCTCGATCAAATTCTTTTTACTTAAATCTCTCAAACAATTCATTCTTATTTAATAAAATAAATTTATTCTCATTTCTTTTTTTGAATTCAAATTTATTTTCTTTTAATGTTTTGTCACTAACAACAATTCTAACCGGAATTCCTATCAAATCTGAATCTGCAAATTTTTGACCAGCACTAGCTTCTCTGTCGTCATAAAGTACATCAACTTTTTTTTGTTTTAGTTCTTCGTACAAATTATCTGCAGTTTTTTTAGTTTTCTCATCATCACCAACAACAATAAGATGAACATCAAAAGGAGTTACCGATTCGGGCCATACAATACCTTTTTCATCACACATCACTTCAACAATAGTTCCCATTACTCTTCCTGGACCTATCCCATAACTACCCATTACAACTGGTTTTGAATTACCCTCATTATCTTTATAGAACAAACCTATGGATTCCGAAAATTTTGTCCCTAAATTAAAGATATTACCAACTTCGACTGATTTTTCTTCAGTATATAATTCACTACCACATTCAGGACATTTTTTTTGTTCTTCCCAAATATCCTTATTAACAGCCACCTTTTTACATCCGCCACATAAATATATCTCATCTTCTCCATTTGGTATTATTGTTTGGAATTCGTGAGAATACTTTGAAAATGAGCCACCGGAAGCAAATGTAACATATGTTTTTTCTCCCAAACCAACTCGTTCAAAAATTTTTTTATAGGCATCTTTTGCTTTCTCATAAAAATTTTCCTGTTCTTCTTTGTCCTTACAAAATGAATAAAGGTCTTTCATCAAAAATTCTCTTCCTCTCATTAATCCACTTCTCGCGCGGACTTCGTTTCTAAACTTTGTTTGTATTTGATAAACAAAAGTTGGTAAATCTTTGTAAGAAGAAATGTGGTCTTTCATTATTCTCGTGAGTGGTTCCTCATGTGTAAATCCTAATCCAAGCTCACTCCCACTTTTTAATTTTGTTTTGAACCAAATATCAACAACTTCATCGCTCCATCTATTTGTTTGTTCCCACAAACTTTTATCTTGAAGCGCCGACAAAAATAATTCTTGTCCTCCGATAGCGTCCATCTCTTCACGAATAATATTATTTATTTTAGTTAAAACACGAAGCCCAAGCGGAAGAAAAGAATATACACCGGCCATCTCTTTAAATATAAAACCACCTCTCGTAAGAAGCTCCGCGTTTTTGGACATCTCATCTTTTGGTGCTTCCCTTTTTGTTTTTGTAGATAATTTTGATTGTAACATTATGGCTCTATTCTACTTTAAAAATATATTGTGGTCAAAATTACTTAATCAATTTAATTGACTTGAATATTTTAGATGTTCTGATATAATAATTGCAGAAGTTGTACATTCATATAATTGAATTTTGTTGCGACTTCTGTTTCTGTTTCTTAATTTTTAATAATTTAAATTTTAAGGAAGGAGGGTATCTTATGAGAATGCGAATTCTCATGTCGGTCATAGTTTTACTCGTTTTACCTTTGTTGATGACAAATGTAAATGCGATGAGTAAAAATGTGCATCAATACCAGGCGATTTTTGAAGCTTCTAACAATTTCGGGACAGAAAGTGTTACATACAACGCTGTCCGCGGAATTGGGGCTAATGGTTATTTCTATACTGTTGAATTAATGGGTATAGAAATAGCGGGTAATTCGAAAACAGCTGACGCGGTTATTATAGAGGATGTGGAGGTTCCTCTAATTACACAGGACTTCACAAACCTGCTTGATGAGCTACCGGTAAAAAGCAATTGTTTTATTAACTCCGATTCAAAAGAACAGTATTCACGAATAATTGCAATTGGATTCGCTGTTCTAACGCAAAAAAATAAAAATGTAATTTCGCGCACTGAATTAAATCTACGGGGGTCATCAATAGCACCTAGAGCAGAAATAACAAACAAAATTTAAAGCGTATGCAAAACCCGTCATCGCAGACGGGTTTTTATTTTTTACACTAAAATGTCCTATCGGACATTTTAGTGTAAAAAATCATCTTAGATTTGAAATTAAACTTGAAACAATTTTTTAAAAAAATTAAAGAGGGATGAAAATTGTCGTTAAGCGACAATTTTTAAAATAAGGATTAAAATCTATCATCATTCTTTAAAACCTCCCCCGGAGATTTTAAAGAACATGGATGAAAATTGTCGTTAAGCGACAATTTTCATTAAAACAGCCTTCCTATATCGTTATATGTGACTGCAATCATAAGAGCTATCAACAAAAGAAAACCTATCATATTTATAACATTCGCAATTTTTGGTTTTATATCTGAGCCCTTTATTTTTTCAATCAATACAAATAAAATTCTACCGCCGTCCAACGCAGGAAAAGGTATTATATTTAAAATGGCTAAGTTTATTGAAATAAAAGCAACAAACATTAATAAATTTACAATTCCAAAACTCCACGCATCTCCAACTAAACTTATTATTCCGATCGGGCCGGCAACACTTAATAAATTTGCCCTACCCATAAAAATACTGCCAATTAGTGCCACCATATTAACAACAATTTCTTCGATTATTTTATACGTTAGTTTTAATGCTTCAAGCGGAACTTTATAAATTGGTATTTTTGCAATACCAACAACGCCCATTGAAATCCCTATTGCTTGTTTTTCCTCTACAATTCCTTTTATTGGTTTTGCAATAATATTTTCTATATTATTATTTCTTTTATATGTAATATCTACACCAGAACTATTACTATTGGCAATTAAATTTTCAAAAGAAGAAACTGTTATATCTTTATCGGAAAGAGTTGTTTTTTCAGTTTTTGCAGAAATAACTTCATCTCCCACCTTTAACCCGGACAACTCAGCGGGTGAATTTGGTAAAACTTCAAGAATTAAAATCTTTTGATTTTCAATAGTTCCTGCATTATCTTCAGAAACAGCCGTTGGTAAACCGCTTAATAAACTTATAGAAATTAAAATCCAAGCAAAAATTATATTGAACAGAACACCTGCAGATAAAACAATCGCTTGAACCCATTTTGGTTTATTTACAAAACTTCTGCGACTATCTGGGCCACTAATTGAATCTTTGTCGGGTGTCTCGCCAAAAATTTTCACAAAACCACCAAACGGAATTGCATTTATACTATAGGTAGTTTCACTCTTCTTAGATTTAAAACCAAAAATTTTTGGCGGAAAGCCAATGCCAAATTCATCAACCCTTATTCCAGATTTTTTTGCAACAATAAAATGTCCAAACTCATGGACTAATATAAGAACTGCCAAGATTATTATAAAAATTATTACTGTCATTTATTAATTTTCTATTTCGTTTTTCTTTTTTTCGTAAATTAAATCTAATTCTTTATTTGTTTCATCTATAATTTTTTGAAGTTTGTCTTTTATTGTATATTTTTCATCTTCGCCAATTTGTTTATTTTTTTCTTTTTCCTGTGTATCACTCCAAACCTTATCTCTTTCCGTTCTAACGGATATTCTTGCTTCTTCAAGTTTTGTTTTTGCCACTTTCAAAAGTGATGCCCTTGTTTCCGATGTAAGATCTGGAAATATAACCCTAATTCCTTTATCATCAACAGAAACAGAAATTCCCAGATTTGAGGAACTTATAGCATTCTCAATACTTTTTAATTGAGACCTGTCCCATGGAGTTATCCTCAGTGTTCTTGCATCTTCGTTCGTAATATTTGCGATTTGATTTATATGCATTCTGGAACCATATGAATCAACTGTTATTGAATCAAGAATTGCAGAAGTTGCTCTTCCTGTTCTTATAGAAGAAAATTCTTTTTTAAGCCACTCCTTTATTTCTTCAATCTTCTTTTTAAAATTTTGTATGTTTGATTCCATCCTGTAGTGAAATTTCAAATTGTTTTTTATTAATTTTTTTAAAACAATTCGAAACTCTATTATTAAATGATCATATATTATGCTAAAGCCTAACACCTTTTAAAAAACAAATTAATGATTTGAAATTCTACTACGGGATTCCATAACCAATATTATAACAAATATAATAAAATCATCCCAATAGTAGAGCAAAGCTCACTACGGGACAGGTAAAAGCACCAAAATATAAAAACAAAAACCATTCTCTAATCCAACGGAATTAGAGAATGGTTTTGAAAATAAATAAAAAACCCCGTAGTAAATACGGGGTAAACTTAATCATTCTTGTTTTTTTGGAAGTTCAAATGGTAGTTCAAATTCTTCTTCCCAAACCAATTTTGGTTTTTCTACTATTGGTTTGTAATAATCATCATATCTAGTAGTTAATTTTTTAAGTTTTCTTAGTGCCTCTTCAAGTGCTTTTTCTTTGTCTTCTCTACGATTAGTCCTTAATTGGAATTCGTAAAGACGATTATCTGCCCCAAAAGAACCGCCACAAACAATCTTTAAAAACCACATAATAACTCCTATCTCTTGTTAAAAAACCTTTTTTCTAACTTCTTTTTATACTCTTTTTTACCTTTTGTCAATAGTTTCTGGAGTAATAAGCGCTATATGTTCCAAAAGTAATTTTACAGAAGGAGCTCTATCATTTAAATAATCCCTACATTTTATTATTTCTTCGAGTGTTTCTGCTTGTTCTTTTGATGAAAAATCAATTTTTTCTCTTAAAATTACTTCGAGGTTGTTTAAAAATGAAATCGCTTTTTCTTTGTCCTTATCTTCTGTTATTCCTTTTAATAATTTTAATCTTCCTGCTTTTTTTGTATTTAAAAATTTTTCTACTAATTCTAAATCGTTCGTCTCATTTTTGTCTTGATTCGTATTTTTGATTATTAACATTCTTGACTTAAGTGTCGGCAGAAAAATTTCTGATGAATCAGCGACTATAAAAAAATGTGTTCCGGCTGTAGGTTCTTCAAAAAGCTTTAATAATGAATTTTGCGCCTCCGTGGTCATTGAATTACAACTCAAAATAAAAATCTTTTTATCACCAAAAGATTTTCTTGTTTGTATATCTTTTATTTTTCTCGCCTCATCAATACCAAAGCTTCCGTATTTTTCATTCCAAAAATCTGGGTTGCCTTGAATCTTAAAATTCAAATCAACTTCTATAAATTTACAGATTTGCCCAACAACAACATCACTATCCCCTTCTATTAAATAGGCGTGGTGCAAACTTTTATTTTTTCTGTAAATATCTTGGATTTCTTTCATGTGTTTATATTATAAATGAAAAATGTCCTCGTGGGCATCTAAAGAAATAAAAAAATATTATGGATGAAAAAGCTCTCCCAGAGCTTTTTCATTTCTACCTCTTCGCAATTATACTTTTTTTATATACATCAAGATGTTCAAGTGCAATACCCGTTCCTTTTGCAACACAAAGTAATGGGTCTTCCGCCATGAATGCCTTCACACCGGTTCTTCTAAAAACCAACTCTGGGAAATTTCTCAATTGAGATGTCCCACCTGTCATTACAATACCTTTATCAATAATATCAGACGCAAGTTCTGGAGGTGTTTCCTGCAATACAGATTTTATTGCTTTTATTATTTCATTTAACTCATTTCTCATTGATTTAACTATTTCATTTGTTGAAATATCTAATGAGCGAGGTAGCCCAGAAACAAAATCTCTTCCTTTTATTGTCATAGTTTTGTCTTCTTCAACTGTTATCGCAGAACCTATATTTATTTTTATTTCCTCCGCGGTTTTTTCTCCTATTGATAAATTAAAATTCTTTTTTACATAGTCCGCAATCGCTTGATCTATTCTGTTTCCCGCACATTTAACAGAAGTTGAAGCAACAATCCCACCAAGTGAAATAACCGCAACATCTGTCGTCCCACCACCTATATCAACAACCATATGACCTTCTGCTTTTTGAATTGGAATACCGGCACCTATCGCCGCAAGAATCGGTTCTTTAACAATGTATGCACTTTTTGCTCCTGCCTTCATAACCGCTTCTATAACAGCTCTTCTTTCAGTTGAAGAAACACCGGCGGGGACAGAAACCAAAACCTCAGGTTTAAAAAATGACCACTTGCCAAGCGCCTTGCTTATATAATATTCAAGCATCGCTTCTGTAACTCTGTAATCAGCAATAACTCCGTCCTTCATCGGTTTATACGCAATAATATCGTCTGGAGTTTTTCCAACCATATTTTTTGCTTCTATTCCAACTGCTAAAATTTTGTCATCGTGAATTGAAACAGCAACAACAGATGGTTCGTTTAAAACAATTTTTTTACCAGGAACATACACGAGTGTGTTCGCAGTCCCTAAATCTATTCCTAATTTTTTTGAAAAAAAACTCATCCCGTTTAGAAGCAGGAAATCTTTAGATTTCCGTAGTTAATTTTAATAAACAATGACTTTTTGATATATAACATTCTACTACTTCCCGTGGTTATATTAACTGTGTGACTTCTAACGGGATTCATGATTTTGTTTTTATGTTTTTGTGATTTGGAGATTTTACCTGTCCCGTAGTGAGCTCTGCTCTACTACTGGGATGATTCTGTACGTTTTATATCAACCCCTATCCCCGATAATTTTCCTTCAATATTTTCATAACCCCTGTCTATATAATAAACATTATCAATTTCTGATTCTCCTTTCGCAATAATTGAAGCAATCACAAACGCAAGACCAGCACGAATATCTGGGCTCTCAAGTTTTTTACCTTTCAATTTTCTCGGCCCTTTAATTTCTATTTTATAAGGATTCCAAACTAATATCTCGGCACCCATTCTAACAAGATTTTCCGTGTAATTTAATCGTCCCTCAAATATCGTCTCAAACATAGTACTTTCTCCTTGTGCCTGAGTCAAAAAAATAGTCATCGGCGCCTGTAAATCTGTCGGAAAACCGGGATATTCATGTGTTTTTATATTAACACCATTAAAAATCTGTTTTGAATTATTATTTTCTACAATAATTTCATTTTTAGTTGTTTTAATATTTACACCCGATTCTTTTAAAATATTTATTACTACCTCCATGTCATCTGGATTACATTTTTCAATAACCATTTTTTTTGCAGAAAGAGCGCCTAATATAAGAAAACTTCCTGTTTCAATTCTGTCAGGCATCGTAACATATTTTATTTTTTTATCTTTCAAAAGACCGCTTCCAATTATTTTGATTGTTGACGTTCCAGCTCCATTTATTTTTGCTCCATGAGATACAAGAAAATCAGCTAAATTTTTTATCTCCGGTTCCATTGCACAATTCTTTAGCACTGTTTTTCCTTTTGCTAAAACGCCCGCCATTAAAAACGTTTCCGTGGCGGTATGACTTTGTAAATTAAAAAATATTTCAGCTCCATTTAATTTCCCATTTTTTGTGTAAATTTTATAGCCATCATTCTCATCTTTTATTTCAGCACCCATTTTTTCAAATCCATTCACAAATAAATCTATTGGTCTTTTTCCTATTACACATCCGCCTGGGTGAGGAAAATGAACTTCTCCAAACCTTGCGAGCATTGGGCCAGTTAAAAGAATAGATGCTCTCATTTTTTTTGAAATCTCTTTATTTAGTTCTTTGTTAAATTGTTTTTTTATTTTAAAAGAATATGTATTTTTATTCTTCTGTTCAACTCCAACCCCAATCTGTTCAAGTAGTTCGCCCATTCTTTTTACATCTTCTATTTCAGGAACATTTGTCGCAGTAAATCCATCTTCAAATAATATTGAAGATGCCATTATTGGTAAAACAACATTTTTTGCGCCACTAATACTTATACTTCCACTCAGTGTTTTTCTGCCAGCAAGTCCTTTTATCACAAATTTTTCCTTTTTAATAGTTTCTTCCATTACTATCATTCTACCTTTTTAAAACAAAAATAAAAACCCCGCTGTGTGCGGGGTGTTTTGAACTACTATACAACTTTAAATTTTAGGAAAACATTACCTTCTCCAATAAACTCATCTATCCAATTGCAACTTGTTCTCCAGCGAGCATTTAAATCCTTACTAAAAAATAAAGTTGGAATAAATGCTCTTTGACAGGCTATTCTTAATGTCCCGGGAAACAAAATTTTATAATCCTTCAGCTCTTCAGTTAAAGAATGAGAATTTATTAGTGAGAGGGCATGATATAGTCCAAGATTAAACCCCATGTCTCTCGAATCTCTTATTAAAGAAAGGGGTTTTATTATGCCTTTTACTAAAATTGGTTTTAAAATCAATTTTCCATTTGGGATACACCCAACATCGTTTATTGTTTTAACATCCCCTTCGTCAACATAACGTATTACATTGCCGGTTCCAGTATCTTCTATTTGAACCGTGAAGGGTTCAAATATAGTTAATGTTTCCATTTTTTCTCCTATAAATTAATTTAAAATAACTTATTTCAATCTAAATATACATCTCTAACCAAAAAAGTAAAGAACCCTATTAAAAATTCCCAAAGGTTGAGTTTTTGTGTTATTTTTGTAAATATAATATGTAGTCGTCTTTCTTAAATTCAGAATCTCCCAAATAAAATTTTGAATGAGTTTAAACAAGCAAATGTATATAATAAACGTAATCCCAATATCTAAAAGTATCCAGAAAGAAACTCTTTCTTATTTTTCAAAGAAAAAGATTCTGGCTGGTTCTGTAATAAAAATTTCATTAAGAAATAAAATCGTTCTCGGTATTGTTGTTTCTACGAAAGATATCAGAGAAATGAAAACATCAATAAAAACAGCTGACTTTAAAATGAAAAAGATAACTGATGATTCATCATTCGAAATTTTTACACAAGAATTTATATCAGCTACACAAAAAATATCTGATTATTATGCATCTTCCTCTGGGGTAATACTCAATTCTTTAATGCCAGCAGTTATCTTACAAAATCCAAAAGAAGTTTCAATAAAGATTAAATTTAAATGCTCTGGGGGAGCATTTAAATCCATAATCAATAAAAAAATAGCAGACATATCTGCTATACAAGATACAAACACAGAGAGAGTTTCTAGATACAAGAATATTGTCAGAGAGGAATTTGCAAAAGGACATTCTGTTTTTATGTGTGCACCAACAATAAATGATATTGAATATTTATTAAATTCAGTTGAAAAAGGTTTGGAAGAATATACATTTGTATTACATAGTTATCTAAGCAAAAAAATACTTCTTTCAACTTGGAATGATATTTGCAACAAAAAACATCCGGTCGTTATAATAGGGACTGGAAAATTTTTATCTGTTCCAAGAAATGATATAAAAACAATAATAATTGAAAAAGAAAATTCGTATTCCTACAAAATGGACACGCGACCGTTTCTGGATATAAGAAAATTTGCAGAAGTTTTTGCAAAAGAAATAGACGCAAAAATAATTTTAGGAGATGATGTTTTGAGAACAGAAACACTTTGGAGATATAAAGAAGGAAAAATTTCTGAGGAGGGGCATGTAAAAATAAGATACGATAACAGGGCGCGTGTTGTAATTGAAAATCTTTCACAAAAAAAAGATTTGAATGCACAAGTAAAACAAGCCGAGGAGAACAAATTTAAAATATTTGGAGAAGAATTAGATAAAATAATAAAAGGTTTATCAGAAAAAAAAGAAAAATTATTTTTATTCACAGTAAGAAAGGGCCTACACCCAATAGTTCTATGTAGCGACTGTGGTGCGATAGTTAGGTGTGAAAATTGTAATAGCCCCGTTATTTTATATAGCCAAGGCGAAAAAAGATTTTTATCTTGCAATTTGTGTAATAAAAAAAGAGAAGTAGACAAAAAATGTAGAACCTGCAACAGCTGGCGACTTGATGCGTTTGGTATCGGAATAGATTTGATAGAGAAAAAAATAAAAGAAGAATATAAAAATATACCCATATTCAAAATAGACAGCGATTCTGTAAAAACACACAAAAAAGCACTGCTGGTTGTGAAGTCATTTAACGAATCAGAATATGGAATACTTCTCTCAACAGAGATGGGATTAAACTATATTAAAAAAGATATAGAAAATAGTGTCATTATTTCTATGGATTCACTTTTTTCCATCCCAAATTTTTATATGAGTGAAAAAATATTTTCTATAATAACCCAAATAAAATTATTCACACAAAATAACCTAATAATACAAACTAGAAATTCTGATGAAAATCTTATAAAACTTGCATCGGAAGGAAATGTCGGGGAATTTTATAGAAATGAAATAGAAAACAGAAAAAAATTCGCATATCCTCCATTTTCAAAATTTATAAAAATATCCGTATCAGAAAAAAGAGAATTTATTCAAAAATATATAGATATTATCAAGACAGAGCTCAAAGAGTATAATATAAGCGTTTATCCTTCTTATCGTTCAAGAATTAAAAATAACCAGGTAATGAATTTCTTAATATCAATTCCGGAAGAAAAATGGGTTGATAATAATCTTTTACAAAAACTTCGATTTTTACCACAAAAATTTTCAATTGAAGTTGACCCAGAAAATCTTCTATAGATAAATTCAAATGGCAGACAAAAACATATTACAAAAAAATAGTAAGATTTTACGTAAAAAAACAGAAAAAATTCCTCTGGATAAAATTGGTAGCAAAAAAATAAAAGGAATTATTGAAAAAATGAAGAAAGCTGTTAACTCTCGGGATGACGGCGTCGCTATTGCTGCACCACAAATTGGAGAAGCAATAAAAATGTTCCTTATTTCTAAAAAAGCATTCGAAATAATTTATGGAAAGGAAAATATAGAAAATACAGAAAAAATTTTTGAAGACAAAATTTTTATAAATCCAGAATTAACAAAAATATCAAAAGAGAAAGCCAACGTTGAGGAAGGATGTTTGTCGGTAAAAGAAGTATATGGGCTCGTAGAAAGATCAAAAAAAGCCACAATAAAAGCACACGATGAAAATGGAAAATTATTTACAATGGGCGGTAGTGGTTTGATGGCACAAATTTTTCAACATGAAATGGATCATCTCGATGGGGTTCTTTTCATAGATAAAACAAAAAATACATGGAAAACCAACCCCAAAGAAAAAATGGAGCATTTTACAAACGAAGAAAAAAATTTGAAAATTGCATTTTTTGGAACATCAAACTTTTCTGTGCTTGTGCTTGAAGAGTTAAAGAAAGAAAAAATAACTCCTTCATTAATAATTACTGTCCCCGATAAACCAAAAGGAAGGAAATTGGTTATAACTCCATCTGAAACAAAAATCTGGGCTGAAAAAAATAAAATAGAATTTATACAGCCAGAAAAATTAGACAGCGTTGTAGAAAAAAAACTTATAGACGAAGGATTTAATCTTTTTGTTGTTGCTTCCTATGGGAAAATTATTCCGAAATCAATTCTTGCTATACCAAAATTTGAGACATTAAATGTTCATCCATCTCTTTTACCAAAACTGCGTGGAGCATCGCCAATTAAATCTGCCATCCTAGAAGACGAAAAAAATATTGGTGTAACAATAATGCTTGTAGACGAAGAAATGGACCACGGACCAATCATCTCACAAAAAAAGGTGACTCCAATTGGCTGGCCAACAAAGTCGCTTGAGCTTGAAAAAATTCTCGCGGAAGAAGGCGGAAAACTTTTAGCAAAAACTATCCCTTCTTGGATTTATGACGAAATAAAACTAAAAGAACAAAATCATGAACTTGCTACTTACAGCAAAAAAATAAAAAAGGAAGATGCATTAATAAATTTTGATGATGATCCATATTTAAATTACAGAAAAATACAGGCGTTTGATGATAACCCTCGTGCCTATTTCTTTGTGAAAAAAACAGACCCTAAAACACAGGCAAACAAAGATATTCGTATAATAATCACAGATGCAAAATTTGAAGACGGAAAATTAAAAATTTTAAAAGTAATTCCTGAAGGAAAAAAAGAAATGTCTTACGAAGAATTTCAAAAAAACCTTCGTTGAAGTCAGACTTCAACGAAGGGTAATTTTAAAATATTAAAAAATGGCTAATTTTAGCCATTTTTCTTTATTTTACTTGACAAAATATGCTTAAAGATGCTATAATATACATAGAAATTAAGAAAGTTTTTTGAAACTAATTCATCGGAGGATGAAGTGGACTTAATAACATTATTATCTTCAATTGTTTATGGATTATTTGTTTTCGCGTCTTTTTTTGAAAAAGGACCAATGAAAATAATCCTGACAAACGAACAGGATGCAAAAAATTTCTTTATTCGTGTGGGCATGGGAATAATTTTTCTACCATTAATGGGTGTCATATTTAATGCACTCGGATATGCTGGAAAATTCCTACTTGCTCCGTTTAGTTTTTTGCAATTTTGAATTCACCGGCTATAGCTTAAAAACTATACGCCGGTTTTTTATTTCCCAAATTCAAAAGCGATGAATGAGCTTTTGAATCCATAATAATTTTTTGAGGATCCAGCCCCTATTTTGTTTAACAAAATAGGGGCTGGATAGTAAAAAATCCATTCTCTAATTCCGTTGGGTTAGAGAATGGATTTTCTTTTTTTTAAAAACTATTCAACTATTTCCTCCCAAGGCGGACAAGTAAGTAAATTAGAAAACAGTTTTAAAATTTATAAAATTCCTATAGATTATTTTATAGACCACCTAACTCTGCTATCGCAGAGTTAGGTGGTCTATTTTATTTTTTTGTTTTTTCCTTTATTGCCCCAGTACCACCAACCTTTATTTGAGCTACGGAATAAACTTTCTTGTTTTCTTGAACCACATTCCTTTCATCATTTCCTTTATTCTCTGCCCACCTCTTCTTATCAAATGTGTTTTCTTTTCATTGTATTGGGTAACTTCTTCGATTATTTTTTCCTGCATCTCATCAATCGCTGAATATAAATCTCCTGCCTCCGAAACAGCTCTGAAACTTTTCCCTGCTTTATGTAAATTTATTTCTGCTTTAAAAATATCTCCCTTGTTCTGTCCCCTTTTTGTCATTCCTATTTCCACATCAACAATTACACTCGTATCTTCCGGATTTAAAAATCTTTTCAATTTTGAAAGTTTTTTATCTAAATAATCCGTTATAGCAGGAGTCAAAGTTATATTTGTTGCCTTTGTGTTTATATTCATATTAATTTATTATATCACGACTTAATAAATAAATTACAAAACGTTGTTTTTTGATTAACAACATCGCCGTCTTTTTAATTAACAACCATTCAACAATTTAGCTAAATTAGGGAGTGATCTTTTTTTGTAATTTTGTAATCGTTTAGCAATTTAGCTAAATTAGAGAATGGTCTCTTTTGTGATTTTACAATTAAAACAAAAAATTAAAGTGTGGAAACAATATTAGAAACAAAGTTTGATAGTGGTTTATTTAAAAAGTAATAGACCAGTGGTCCTCTTTGGTCTGAAGATAATACATCTGCCCTTTCCAAAAGTTTAAGATGTCTTGAAACAGATTGTATAGATATTCTTAATTCCTCTGCTATATTACCTACTGACATTTCCCCGTTCTTTTTAATTAATGAAATAATTGCCAGTCTGCGATAATTTGCTACGGCCTTTATTGATGTTTCTACTTTTTTAAATTGTTTTGCCTCAATCATATTAAAAAATTTTATTTTATTTTTATTATTTTTACACTTATATTTTACTTCAAAATAATTTCTTATTCAACCATTTAGCTAAATAAGAGAGTGGCCTCTTCAACTTTTTAATTTTAATTTTAATTTTAATTTTAATTTTTAATATCTAAAGTCTTATTTGGTCTTTTATGTCCTGTAATAATAATTATTTTATTTCTCGGTTTGTTTAAATATTCCGAAAGTAATTCAATCATACTATCATTCGCAAAATTATTTTCAGCTTTTTCTTTTACCCAAATCTCAAAACGATTTTCAGATATTTTTTCTATCTTCGTCTTTTTTGAATTCGGATGAACTTTTACACGAGTTATCATTTTTTTTTACCCTATTAAATTCTGCGAAGCAGAAATTTGTCATGAGCAAATTATTTAATAGGGTTAATTATATCACTTATAAAAAAAGACCACGAGTGTGGTCTTTGTGCCTATTCTATTTTGAGATTATTGGTCTTGCTATATCAAAAAATGATAAAACAAGTTTTTTGTATGCTCCCAACGGCATCATTGCATATTTCCGAAATAAATTGGGTCTTGCCAAAATATTAAAAAATTATAATTTACAATTTTGTAAATTTTGTTATTATTTGTATGTTGTTTTTTGAAAAACAAATTCCGGGGTACCTGCCAAAGGCAGGCAGGGCTCACGGTAGAGTTAAAATTGAAAACAAAATATTCCGGGGTAGCTCAGCGGTAGAGCGGTCGCCTGTGAGACAAAATTTTTTGGCAGGCATTACGCAGCTTTCTATTGAAAGATAGATTGAAAAACGAGGTGAATTGTCTGGAAGCCGTAACATTAAATTAACGGTAATCAGCAGCCAAGCTCTGACACAATGTCAGGGAAGGTTCAGAGACTATCCATTTTTGGAGTAGCTCTCTAATTTATTTTAGAGCGCGAAGCGCCTTGCTCCTAAGTTCATATAATTTATGAATATGGAGATGATATAGTCCATGCTTCTAGTAATAGAAGACAACATGTAAGCGATTGGTCGTAGGTTCGATCCCTACCCCCGGAGCCAATAAAAAATAACCCTATTTTTAGGGTTATTTTTGTTTTATTCACAGTTGCTTGATTTATAATTTTATAAATGTATAATATTTATATGCCTGTGGGCGCAAGCCCCTTTTCGGCTAAGGATTTCCTAAGCTGAGGGCAGGCATAACAAAAACACCACCTTCTTTGGTGGTATTTTTGTTTTTACTCGTCCTCGATACCTTCCTGATAAAGTTTTTGTTTATTAATTTTTCCATGTGGCATCACACTCCAAAAATGTAGTTTTCCATCTCCTATACGACGAATAATTACTCTAAGTAAAAAACGTTTCTTTTCTCCAACAATGTCATGGAATGCCCAATATTCAACATTTTTTGTTTTTGTAAATCCATCTTTTGCTGGTTTGCCAAATTTTTCAATTCTCATTCTGTATTCTTGAACTGTTCCAGTTTTTTTAATTATTTCCAAACCTCGTTTCAGTAGTTTTAATTTGAGTTTTTGTTCCTCAACATTTCTCGGTTGCCTATTTGGTTTATGTAATAAATGGTTAAAGCCGTCAGAGTTAAGTGTGATAAAAGAATCAAAAAATGGACATCTTATCTCTTTTTTACTTTCGTAAATTAATCTTAATTTTTCAATAAGTTCGTGCAATTCAATATTTTCTTCGTCGTTTATATTCTGTTCCTCATTTCTCATAAATAAATTATATCATTTTTTATTTTTAAAATAAAAAACACGACTCTTTGGAAGCCGTGTTGTTTATCATAAAATCGATTGAACAAATTCACAAAGTTGTTTGCCAATTACTTTTTGCCAAAACTTATCTTGTTCTTCTTGTGACATCTCGGATATGTACACTTCTGTTTCTGGGTCAATTTGTATTGATTCTAACGGGTAACCGTTCACTATATTATTACTTGGTTTTGAAACAAATATCCTTGGAGAAACAATTGTGGTCCCCTTTAGAATTTTTCCGTTGTCTGCAATACAAATTGCAAATTCCCATCTCCCGTTTATTTTCCCTCCAAGTTTATCTACCACAGAAATATAATGTTTCAGCAGTTCATCATCTGTTGGTCTATCCGTTCTACCCAAAATTCTTCTCACATTCATTTTGGGCTGTTCTTCGTCTGATAAACCATCAAGGTATAAAGCATTATCCATTGAAAGAACAATTCTATTTAGAGATTTCGAATAATGTTTTGCCTTTATTTTTGCATTTTCTTGTGGAGTTAAACCGTTCTCTTCAACATCACAAATTTTGTATGGTAATCCTTCAACAGTAATTGGTAATTCAAAGAGTGCTCCTGCAATTTGTTTAACTTTGGCTTGGTTTTGTGTCCCTATTATTAATGTTTTCATATAAATACTCCTTTTCTATTTTTCTATATGATATTAAATCATTTTGAAACAATTTAATCAAATAAAGGTTCTAACATCGTCTATTCGGCGGAGCCAATAAAAAAATACTCATATATAAAATATGAGTATTTTTTATTTTATTATTGCAACGGAAATAATTAACGCACTACTGTCATAGTTTTACCAGCGAAAAAAGTACCTGTTGGGTTTGATGCGTTATTTCCAATCATTTCACCCGAAGCTGTAGCACCAAAAGATCCGCCAAAGATACCATAGACTGTAGAACCAATAACCGCTGAAGGACTAACGTCACCATCAACTCTTAAAACCAGTGTTTGGTTGGTTATAAGCGGTATATTGACAGAAGGAAAGTTCATGCCGGCGGTAGTAACACTTCTAGTCGTACCAAGTTGCACACCAGTAACATCGTCGTAGAGGCGTAAAGTAGAAATATTTTGATAACCGTTTGGCATTGGTAATAGTGTAACAGCGAAGGTATTTAAGGTACCGTCACAATTCGAAACTGCATTGAATTTCACCAGAGTAACTCCACTTTGACCGGGAGTTATATTTTGCGCTGCAGGAGTTGTTGGATTAACCGAGGCTGTAAGCATACATGATTGAGTTATAGGAGTGCTTGATAAACTTGTGACTGTAAAATATTGACCAAGGCTCATCTTACCATAGGCGTTCACTACCTTAATCTGTATTTTACAAGATCCGGGTTTTATTTTAGCTAAGCTTGCCGCACAGTCTGCCTTCACTTTGTCGGAAATAAGATTAACATGAAACGTCAGTGTTTTGCCGTCAGGTGAAAGAATGGGTTGATCGAGAACTTCATTTTGTATTAAAATATAATTGCCCGGAGCATATACCTTCCCACTTATTTGAGTGCCGGTAATCCCTTCAATTGACGTTGAAAATCCAGAACCAATTACAACAACTTCCGTTCCAGTAGCACCCTGGCTGGGCGTAATTGAATTAATTTTCACTGAGCTTTCCGCTTTTGGTATGGCACCTTGGAATAATAGTATTCCAGCAATAGCAACCACACCACATGTCGTGATAATTTGAACTTTTTTATTTTTTAGTTTTTCTTTCATATTTTTAAATATTGATAATTAATAATGAGACCGTTAATACAAGTATTATACTACAATTTCAATTCTAAAATGATAAGCTATCATAAAATAAGTTCTAAATGTGTCTAATGATAGGAATCAAATAAACTTTTAGTGCATCTAATATAATTTTATGGTTAATTTGGATAGAGTATAAAAATATTTAGCAATAAAAATTATTAAGATTAATTTAAATAATTTGTATAAAAAATATTAAAGCCTTATAATACATATGGGATTTGTTATTTTATTAACAAATTATTAATAGCCATTATTATTAACAATTAATTTTATATAAATATGAATAAAATTATAATATCTTTGGTTGTTGTTCTCGCTTTTTTTGTTAGTGTTAGCACGGTCTCTGCAGCTTCTCCTAAATGCGCAACAATTCAGGGTGGTACTATTACGGACAGTAAGGGGAATGTACTTCAGCCTGGTTTTGATAAGTATGGTTACAATTATCAAGCGCACATTTTTGATGGTTATGTAGGTAATTATTCTCGTCCTGCAGTACTTGTGACTTCAGGCGATAAGCTTGTTATGAAGTGGAGTGATTCTTGGATAGCTAATGTTGATTGCAATGGTGACCATAAACTAGATCGAGGATTAGTTGATGGTGTTGTAAGTGGAATAAGTAAGGGTTGGGAAACCAATCATTATGTTGGTAGTTATGTAGATGCAGATGGTAATACTCAAAATTATACCGATTTTATTAAAATCGTTTGGGTTGGTGCAGGTGGTGATCTTTGGGGTCAATATCATGTACTTCAAGAAGTTTATAATGACACAGGAAGTGGAAACTATAGATTTAAAGATGGTGCTCCAGGGTTTGGTTTAAATGACCAATGGACCACTAATTAAATAAAGATTTTCCAAAATCCGCCCAATAGGGCGGATTTTGATTTATTAATCAGAAAAATTTCCTCCACATCCAAAATATGAAATAAAATTTTAAGTCGTGTTTTTGTTATAATAAATCTATGAAAAAATCTCCCCTATATTTATATGTAATTGGAGTTATTATCACTCTCGTGATTATAAACTATGTTGCATGGTGTGCTGGAGGAGAAATAAAACTAAAAAGTTTCGAATTATTTTCTGGTGGTTTTTTGTTAGGAATGTTAGCAATGTATATCGCAGTGCATCTTTATCGGTGGAAATAAAAATTTGTTTACACACTTCTTTAAAAGCTCATTTAGAGCTTTTAAAGTTATTTTGGTCTTAATGAAAATGTAGTGTATAATTATCACCTATGGCAAAAAGAGAAACAGGAATAGAAAAAATGAAAAAATCGCATTCAAAGAAGACAAAAAAACGTCTTGCAACAAAGTATGCGATGCTTGCTTCACGTAAAAAACGAGGTGGTAAAAAGAAATAAACATATCTATTTATTTCTGACAAACTAGTAAAAAAAAACAAAAATTACAGTTAACTGTAATTTTTGTTTTTAATTATAAATATTTTAATGAGGCACTTGTTTTTCATAAAAAATAAGTGCCTCATTGACAAAATACTTAACTTATAATATACTTGTTGCATAAGTTAAATCTCTGTATCCAAGTATATTCTTCTGGAATCTAAGAGATGTCCTGGTCGGCTTATCTATTATCTTAAAGACCGGAAGAAATATATGTATAGAAAAAGTAATACTCGAAGCTCACGCTTCGGACGGACACCTTCTAGTGGCCGAAGAAATAATTTTAGTAGTAGTAATAACCGAGGAAAATCTCGTGGGCGTTTTGGTAGTACAAATACAATTCACCCTTCCCTTTTTGTGTGCAAGGCAGATCCGATTATGGAATCAGCTCCATTTATTCCAATACACAAATTTGCAGATTTTAAAATTGATACAATAATAAAAAATAACATTTCAAAAAAAGGTTATATAACACCAACTCCTATTCAGGACAGCGCCATCCCTTTTGTTCTTAATGGACGTGATGTTGTTGGTGTAGCAAATACAGGAACTGGTAAAACAGCCGCTTTTCTTGTCCCATTGCTTGATAAAATTTTAAAAAATCCACGTGAAAAAGTTTTAATAATTGTCCCAACCAGAGAATTGGCAATGCAAATAAATAAAGAAGTTGTGGAATTCAGAGGACATCTTAAAATTTTCTCTGTTTGTTGTGTTGGTGGTATTGGTATTTACAACCAAATTTCTGATTTGCGTCGCTCTAAGAATTTCGTAATCGGGACACCGGGACGCTTGAAGGACTTAGTTGAACGTAAAAATTTACATTTATCTGAATTTAAAACACTTGTGCTTGATGAAGCAGACAGAATGATGGACATGGGTTTTATAGATGATATGAGATTTCTTATGTCGGGTATGGCGGCAAATCGTCAAACATTATTCTTCTCCGCAACTATCACAAGTGAAATTGATAAATTGATTAGAGAATTTTTAAATAATCCAGAAAAAATTTCTGTTAAAACTGGCGCAACAGCTAGAAATGTTGAACAAGATATTGTGCGTGTGCGTGTTGGCGAAAATAAAATTGATTCATTACAGTGCCTTTTGACTAAAAAAGAATTTTCAAAAGTTCTAATATTCGGTCGCACAAAAAATGGAGTAGAAAGATTATGCCAAACATTAGTCAAGAAAGGATTTAGAGCAGAATCAATCCACGGAGATAAAAGACAATCAAAACGCCAAAGTGCATTAAAATCGTTTCGTGATAATCATAGTCAAATACTTGTGGCCACAGATGTTGCTGCACGTGGGCTTGACATCCCAAACGTAACACATGTTATTAATTACGACCTCCCTGCTACATATGAAGATTATGTTCACAGAATTGGGCGAACTGGTCGTGCTGACCAAGTTGGAACAGCTTTGACATTCGTGGACTAATTTTGAGTTAATATTTAAATCGCCCCGATGATTATCGGGGCGACTTTTTATTTTTAGCATTTTAAATAATTTAATAATTAGTTTAAAATGAGATTATGAAAAAATTTTTTTCTGACTCAATTTCTGATTTTATTTTAATTATTATTTTATTAATAATATCTTTTTTAACACGGCCATTGAATATAAAAGATGCTTTTGGGATTGGTTTGATAATTCCTTCTTTAATAATTTGGATAATTGCCAGAATTCAACTTGGAAATTCATTTTCATTATTACCAAAAACACATAATTTAATAGCAAATGGAATTTATTCAAAAATCCGCCATCCAATTTATGTTTGTTCAACCATTGCAACAATTGGTTTAGTTTTATGTTTTGATTATTGGTGGACTTTTATAATTTTAATTTTATTTATTTTTGTCCAGTTTTATCGTGCTCACAAAGAAGATGTTTTGTTAAAGAAAAAATTTGAAAAACAGTGGGAAAATTACAAAGAAAAAACTTGGTTTTAAATTACACTTTATATTTTTAAAATTGACTTAAAAATGAAATTTTGTATGATTACATCCTAAGCTCTTTAAATGAAAAAGTAGTCCAAATTGCTTTTTCATCCATAATATTTTTGTTTTTTAAAATATAACATTTGGAGGTGGTATGAACATATCTAAAGAGGGCGACAATTTGTTAAGTACCAAACTTGCCATTATAGATACAAAAAATATTTCCGACAAAGAAGTTCAAAAAATTTTGTTTGGCGCCAAAACAAATTCCGAAGAAGAAATCGAGGATCTTTTAGAATACGTCAAAAAATGTCGTCCAAAACTTTTTAAAGATCTTTCTACTACACTTATGTAGCCACAATCCAACGAATGGATGTGGCTTTTTTTTATCCCCTTTTGGTAAATTGACATGACGGTAGAATTTTATATCATTACACACCAAGTTCTTTGTATAAAAATTTAATATTAGGAGGTAATATGGTAGTAATCAAGGCATATCAAATGACTCGTACTTATATAAGTAAGTGCGGCGAAAAATTAGATAAGAGCGACACAACCGGAATTTTTGCTTCTGTTATGAGTGGCAGAAAACCAAAAGATGAAAAAGAATTGGTATACGTTGCTTGTGGAGAAACAGAAGATCGGGCACGTAAATCATTAGGGTTTTATCTTTACTATATAAATTTCGGAGGAAAAATAACAGAAGAAGAAAAAGAAGAAGTTTTATTAAGAGAAAATGTGCCGGATTAAAACATTATCTATTGATTTTAAGCCACTTTAATGTGGCTTTTTTTATAACAAAAAAATAATTGTGGATAAAAAAACAACTTGAGTTGCTTTTTTATTTGATATTGCACTAAAAAAAATATGCTATAATATTTTTATTATAAGCTATCCTATTTATTATTAGCTATTTATATTTACAAAATATGAAAAAAATAATTTCAATAATTGTGGTCATTCTTGTAGTCGCAGTTTTGGTATATTTATTTATAATAAAATCACCAACTACTGAAACTACACAAGTACAAACCATTGATACAACGACATCAATCTCTGGTGCTGTTGATAAATCAAATCCATTTGATGTAAAAGTCGATCCATACCAAGGATACAAAAATCCATTTAACCAAAATAATTAATTTTAAAAAACACTTGCCCCGTTAGATGTCGTATGTGAAAAACAATCTCTATTTTATTCAACGGAGCAAAAAATTATTAACTATTAAAAATATTATGAATTATATAAAAACATCTAATGGGGTGAAAAAATATTTACCAATACTTTTTGCAATATTAGTTGCTGTTTCTGTTGTTGGGATGGCTTCATCTGTAAGTGCAGAAGCAGGAATTGCATCAACAATAACAGATTTAAAATTCCCAATCAGTGAATTAGGTGGTTGTGAAAATCCTGGGAAATGTCAGGCATACTGTGATAGTCCAGATAACATGGACGCTTGTTTGGGTTTCGCTGAAAAAAATGGGTTACTTGAAAAGAAAGATATTGAATTAGGGAGAAAGGTTGCTCAAAGGGTTAAGGAAGGAAAAACTCCTGGCCAATGTAAAACAAAAGCAGAGTGTGAATCATTTTGTACTGGAAAAACAGAAAATATAGTTGAATGTGTTGCTTTTGCTGAAGAATTAGGTGTTTTGCCACCAGAAGAATTGGCTCAAGCAAAAAAAGTTATAGAAGCATTAAAAGCTGGAGCAAAACTTCCCGGCGAATGTAAGGGCAAAGAAGAATGCGATAACTATTGTAAAGAAGATGGACACTTTGATGAATGTATCGGCTTTGCAGAAGTTGCAGGATTTGTAAGTAAAGAAGAAGCCGAAATGGCAAGAAAAGTTGGAGGAAAAGGGCCAGGAAATTGCAAGAGCAAAGATGCGTGTGAAAATTATTGTAATGATGAAAAAAATTCCGATGAGTGTTTCAGCTTTGCAATGGACAAGGGATTAATTCCTGAAGAGCAACTAAAAGAAATGAAATCTGGAATCGAAAAAATGATGAAAGGTTTAGATATGGTTCCAGAAGACGCACGACCGGAAGTTGAAAACTGTTTGAAACAAAATATGGGTGAAGCTGGTTATTCTAAAATGATAAACTCTGGAGTTATTACAGATAAAAATGTTGGCAGTAAAATTCAAGGATGTTTTGAAAACACAATGAAAGATTATGCTAAAAAAATGCAAGAAAAATATACAGGCGAAGGTAAGGGTGGACCAGAAGGAGGAATACCTGGTGGAATTCCCGAAGAAGCAAAAGGTGAAGTAGAAAAAATTCAAAAAGAAATGATGAACAGAAAAGAACCGCCATCTGCAGAAGAAATACAAAATATAAAAAACCAAATGATGGAAAAATACGCACCAAAAGGAATTCCTGAAGGATATGGTCCAAAAGATGCTCCGCAAGGATACGGGCCACAAGGGGGGGCACCCGAAAATTATGGTCCGAAAGATATTCCACAGGGATATGGGCCACAAGGAAATTAATTATTAAATTTTCACAAAAATACCGTCTTTTTAAAAGACGGTATTTTTGTTTTCAACCCTATACACAGGACTATATTTATGATAATATAATTATCTAAAAGGCCTCCTGTGAGGGGGTTTTTGATTTCCCAAAAAATAAGGAGCGAAGCGACTATATTTTTTGAGGACCCAGCTTCACTTTTCTAGAAAAAATAAAGTATTACAAAACTAAAAAAGAGTTATGAAATTAAAAAATAATATTTATGGTTTGTTATAAAAAAGTGGGGCTGTGGTGAAATAAGGAGCGAAGCGACTATATTTTTTGAGGACCCAGCTTCACTTTTCTAGAAAAAATAAAGTATTACAAAACTACAAAAGAGTTACAAAAAAAATTAAAGTAAGACTTACGGTTTGTTATAAAAAAGTGGGGCTGTGGTGAAATAAGGAGCAAGACGAATGTATTTCTTGGAAACTGTATAAAGAAAAATAATCAAAAAATATGGAAATTAGAAACATAGCGATAATAGCACACGTTGACCATGGTAAAACAAAACTAACGGATGCAATTCTAGAACAAACTGGCGCCGCTAAAATCGGTGCAAGTATGGATAATAATGCACTTGAAAAAGAAAGGGGTATAACAATATATTCTAAAAATGCAGCAGTAATTTATAAAGATACAAAAATAAATATTGTTGATACGCCAGGCCACGCTGATTTCGGTTCAGAAGTAGAACGAATTCTTCGTTCAATTGATTCAGTACTTTTACTTGTTGATGCACAGGAAGGACCAATGCCACAAACTCGTTTCGTTTTAAAAAAATCTCTTGCACTTGGTCTTCGCCCTATTCTTGTTATAAATAAAATTGATAAACCTGCATCAAATCCAACTCGCACACATGATCAAGTATTTGATTTATTCACAGATCTCGGCGCAACAGATGAACAGCTTAATTTTCCTGTCATATACACAATAGGAAGAGAAGGAATTGCAAAACTTTCAATGGAAGATGATTCTAAAGATTTGACTCCCCTTTTAGAAATGATACTTGAGCATGTACAACCTGCTCAAAAAAATATTGATAAACCATTTTCAGCACAACCATTCAATCTCGCCTATGATAATTATCTTGGAAGAATGGCAATCGTTCGCGTTTACACAGGTGAAATAAATATGAACGATATCGTGTTTGTTAAAAAACAATCTGGAGATATAAAAAAATATAAAGTAACAAAACTTTTTAGTTTCAGCGGTGTTGCACGAATAGAAACTCAAAAAATAGAAGCCGGTGATATCGGAATGATAGCTGGACTTACTGATGTGTATATCGGAGACACAATAACAAAAGATTCGGAAACACCGCTTCTTGAAGCAATAAATATTGACGAACCAACAATTGAATTAACATTTTTGGTTAACAATTCCCCTTTCGCAGGACGAGAAGGAACACTTGTAACAAGCAGACAAATCCGCGAGCGATTGGGAAAAGAACTTGAAGTTAATGTCGGTTTAAAAATTAATTTTGATACAAAAACATCAGAGCAGTTTGAAGTTCGTGGACGAGGCGAATTACACATTGCAATTTTAATTGAAAATATGAGACGAGAAGGTTATGAACTTCAAGTATCTCAACCACATGTAATAACAAAAGAAGTGGACGGTAAAAAATACGAACCATTCGAAGAAATAGTTATTGATGTGCCCGCAGAATTTCAGGGAGTGGTTATCGAAAAACTTGGGAAAAGAGGTGCTATTTTAACTAAAATGGAACTACACGAAACTCGTGCGCTTCTACTTTTGGAAGGACCCACACGTGGTTTATTTGGATATAGAAATGCATTTGTTGTTGATACTAGGGGCGAAGGAATTTTAGCAACTCGTGGTGTTGGATACAGACCATGGGCAGGAGAAATATCTCGTAGTGAAGTTGGTTCAATGATTTCTCAAGTAACTGGGAAAGTCCTTGCCTACTCGTTAGATAATTTGCAAACTCGTGGAGTACTTTACATAAAAGAAAACACAGAAATATACGAGGGTATGGTTATTGGTAATACATCAAAGGGAGAACAAATGACTGTAAACCCAACGAAAGGAAAACAACTCACAAACATGAGAGCATCCGGTTCTGATGATGCCATTAAACTTGTTCCGCCCCGCCTGTTATCTATAGAAACAGGGCTAGAGGTTATGGCAAAAGATGAATATTTAGAAATTACCCCGAAAAGTGTTCGTTTGAGAAAACAATATCTAACTGAAATTGAAAGAAGTAAGGCAAAAAGGGTTTAACTTTATAAACCACCTAATGTTCCAGAAGAATAGGTACTCAAAAAAGAAGGGACCATAAAAAGAAGTGCAATTAACGGCAAAACAACCATAGCTATCGTTACCCAAAAAATCATTTGAAAATATTTTCTAGTTTTTTCAACTGATTTATAAATTGCATCTAATTTAACATCCTGTTGTTCTAATTTTTGTTTTATTTCATCGTTCATTATTATAAATTATAACATAATAAAAATTAATTCACTCAATAAAATAAAAATGCTACAATTTAGTCTGTCAAACAAAATTTATACAAAATTTAAAAATCAACCTGCTCGTCGAGCTTCCAAAATGGACCCAATAAAGGCGCTGAAAGTAGAATGATAGAAAATGCAAAATGCAAATCTCAAAGTGTAAAATGACAATGTAAAGTCACAAAATTAAAAACATCCAACATAGCACTTATTTTTTATAGAAAATAAGTGCTATGTTGACAAATAAATTTAGATATGCTATCATATACATAGAAATTAAAGGTAGTTTTTTGAATAAAATAATTTAAAACAATTTTTGGAGAAAAAATGGAATATCTTGTGCTAACAAGCCCAAACAAAAGAAAAAAGGTGATCTCTATACAAGTTAGAGACATGCCCAAAGGTGCGTCTATAAAGAAATGGATTAACATTTTAAAAAAAGAATTTCCAAAGAATTTTAAAAATTTAAAGATATCCGTTGAGAACCCCATCGATTATGCACCATCAAAAATAATAATCTATCACGGAAATCATCCATCTGGGATGCACACATACAATTGTGTTCATTGTAAATTTTAAAAAAGTTGTGGAAAGAAATTCATCTCACAAACTTGATACGGCCCGTAGTTAATACGGGCTTTTTTTATTTATGCACAAAATTAGCTTTTTTTATAATAGTATGCTATAGTAATTGTGTTCAAGGTGATGTCTACAAATAAAAATAAGGTTGAGTTTTATTTAGTTAGATTTAGCGCTTTGAGTTTTTAACAGGTTTATTTTTATTTGTAGATATGCAAAAAGGAACAATAATTAGATTGACTGACAAAGGATACGGCTTTATCTCAAGAGAGGGAGAAAAGAAAGATCTTTTCTTTCACTCAAATGAACTTAGTGGTACTGAATACAGTCAACTAAGAGAAGGAGATGCTGTAGTATTTGAAGTTGCTGATGGACAAAAAGGTCCATACGCAACAAAAGTATCTTTGGCCTAATCATCTTTTAAAAACACCCTCGCAGAAATGCGAGGGTGTTTTTGCTTACTTTATTATTTTTTTGTTTTGTAAATTCTTCAAAATTTCGTAAGGAATTTTCATATTCCATTTTAATAATCCAAGGCCTCTGTCTCCGCCCGGCTTACCATCTTTGTCTGAATGAAAATCAGAACCGCCTGTTATTATTAAATTATATTTTCTAGCCATTTCAGAAAAATATTTTATATATTTTTCTGATTCTTCTTTTGTTTCTCTTCCTTGTATTGCTTCAATCCCATCAATCCCCCAATCTGCAAATTGTTTTATAATTGACTCATCACCAAACGGAACATCCCAACAAGGATGGGCTAAAACTGCAACACCCCCCCCCATCTTATGAATTAAATCTATTGCATCAAATGGTTCAATCGCATATTTTTTAGTATAAGCAGGTTTACCAATTATCATAAATTCGTGTATAAATTCTTTAACATCTGGAATTTTACCAAAAATATCAATAAACTTTTTTTTATTTTCTATTTTTTTTATTGCAACATCTGCCACATGAGGCATCCCGATACTTCCCTTTGCTAATTCATCAACTTCTTCGTATGTAATAACAAAACCTAATTCATTTAATTTTTCTACAATTTTTTTGGCTCTATCTTCCCTGCTTCTTTGGCATTTTTCCAAAACAGATAATAATTCTTCATTTTTATAATCAAAATAATATCCAAGTATATGAAATTCTTTATTATCTTTTTTTGACCAATAAGTAGTCAGTTCAACTGCAGGAACAACTTCAACGCCAATTTTATTGCCGGCATGAATCGCTTTTTCGATACTTCCAACAGAGTCGTGGTCCGAAATAGCTATCGCAGACAGCCCGGCTTCTTTTGCTTTTTTAACAATTTCTTCTGGTGAATAATCTCCGTCAGAGGCGGTTGTGTGAACATGTAAATCAATTAATTTTCCCATTTTAAAATTTTATCATAGTTTTAGTTATATTTTTTCCGCTTCTTTAATATCAAAATCCCCAATTTTAATTCTTCTTAAATCTGATAGAGATGCTGGGAATCCCAGTCGTCTACCAAATTCTTCTGCAATTGAACGAATGTATGTTCCGCTTGATACATTTATTTCAATTTTTATATTAAAAGAACCATTTTTATTATCAGAAATATCAATTAATTTTGTATCTAAAATTTCCATTGTTTTTGTCGGGACATCAACATCTTTTCCATTTCTAGCATATTCATATAAAGGTTTCCCTTTTATTTTAATTGCAGAATAAATTGGAACTTTTAATTCTAATTTTCCTTTCATTTCTTTTAAAACCTTTTCAATTTGTTCTTTTGTTATATTCTCAACTTTTTTCTTTTCAATAATTTTCCCTTCTCTGTCCCCCGTTGTTGTACTAATCCCAAGTAAAATATCAGCAATATATATTTTAGAAAGTTTTAGATATTCATTTAATTTTTTAGTTCCTTCGTTTATACCAATAATCATCAAACCGGACGCCAAAGGATCAAGGGTTCCCGCGTGACCCATTTTTTTAATTCCCAGTTTTCGCCTCAAAATTCTTATTACATCAAAAGATGTGATTTCCGTAGGTTTGTCTATTAAAATTATATTTTTATCCATATTAAAATATATTAAAAAAATGATGGATGAAAATTGTCGCTTAACGACAATTTTCATTTATTTTTGAGAATTATTTATATTATAATCCCCGACTTTAATTCTTTTAATATTTAGAGTGATTGCACCAGATTCTAGATTATTTCCAATTTCATCAACAATGCCTCTTATATATGTTCCACTTGAACATTTGATTTTTGCTTTAAATGTTGAAAATTCTTTTTCACTATGTAAATCAAAAATTGTTTTCCATATTTTAATTGTTTCAACTTGTCTAAAATCTCCTTTTACTAAATTTATTTTATTTAATATTTCTTTTTGAAAATTTTTAAGTTTTGTTTTTTTAAATTCTAAAATTTCTATAGAATAAATTTCTATATCCCTTTCTGGTCTTTCTTCAATATTTTCCAACTTGGAAGCTTCGCTTCCAAGTTGGGATTTTGTTATTTCAAAAAGTGGAATACCGTTTATTGTCTTTGAAGAAAATGCTGGATATTTTTGTTTTCTTTTTCCTATAAATTTTGATAATTCCATTTTTATGTCCGATTCATCTATTTCCTTATCATCGACAAATTCAGCTAATCCAAGTATGTCATATGTATCACTTTTTACGCCCAAAAGTGCCTCAAATTCGTATTCTTTGTCCATATTCAAGTATTCCTCTCTTTTCTTATTTTCCTCTCCAACAACAACCAAAAGAACTCCTTCTGCCATTGGATCAAGGCGCCCAACATAACTCATTTTTTCTTTTATATATTCTGGTTTTTCTATTCTAAATCTGTCCAATCTTTCAAGTGGTGTTTCTCCAATTTCTTTGTATAAATTCAGTATTTTTTGCATTTGTATCAAAATATATCATTCACCCTGTTAAATAAAATTTGAGGTTTTCTCAAATTTTAATTTTAAATTTTAATCATTAATATATTTGCCTTTAAATTAAGCAGTTATGTGTGATTTTATAGAGATTTTACCTCATTTAAAATTATTTAACAGGGTAAATAACATTTGAAGAAAATATTGTATATTGGCACTATTTTGCTACTATTATTATATGGAAGATAATAATTTAGAAGAAGAATTAAATAAAATAAACAGAGAACCATATAAAGGTGTCAGGGACTTTTATCCAGAAGATATGTTTGTTCAAAACTTTATATTTGATGTAATGAGAAAAACAGTTATAAGTTTCGGTTTTATTGAGTATAACGCATCAATTTTAGAGCCAACAAGTTTGTACAAAGCAAAGTCAGGAGAAGAACTTGTTGGGGAACAAACATATACTTTCACTGACAGAGGTGGACGCGATGTAACTCTACGTCCAGAAATGACACCAACCGTCGCAAGAATGGTTGCAAAAAGAAAACGAGAACTCATATTCCCACTAAGATGGTTTTCTATACCAAATATGTTCAGGTATGAAAGACCCCAAAAGGGTCGTCTACGAGAACACTGGCAGTTAAATGCTGATTTGTTTGGTATTAAATCCGTTGATGCGGATGTTGAGATTATTTCATTGGCATATACACTAATGAAAAATTTTGGTGCAAAAGATAATAATTTTGAAATAAAAGTAAACAGCAGAAAAATAATAAATTCAATTTTGAAGGACTTTCTGAAATTACAAGACGAAGAAGGAACTCGTCTGATGAAACTTGTTGATAAAAGAGAAAAGATAAAACAAGATGAATTTAATGCCGAACTTTCAATAATGCTTGGAGACAAAAGTGAAGTATTTTCAAAAATGTTAAAGACAAAAAGTTTGCTTGATTTTACATCTGTTCTCCCAAAAGAAATCTCAAACAGTGAAGGTATAAAAGATATTCAAAATCTTATAAATAAACTAAATGAAATTGGAATAAAAAATGTTGTATTTTCACCGGACTTGGTGAGGGGTTTTGATTATTATACAGGTATAGTGTTTGAAATATATGACAAAAACCCAGAAAATAATCGCTCACTATTCGGGGGTGGCAGATATGATGATTTATTGGATATATTTGGAGAAGAAAAAGTTCCTGCCGTTGGTTTTGGTATGGGGGATGTAACAATAAAAGATTTTTTAAACACATATGATTTAATTCCAAAATATAATTCAAGTGTAGATTTATATATTTGCACACTTTCAAACGAATATATTCCAACCGCAAATAAAATTGCTTCTGAATTGAGAAGTAAGAATATAAATGTCGAAGTAAATTTAACCGACAAAAAAATTCCCGATCAAGTAAAAATTGCCAGCAAAAAAACAGCTTCGTTTATAATATGTATCGGTGAAAATGAAGTAAAAACAGAAAAATATAAAATTAAAAACATGGAAACTGGCGAAGAAAAAGAAACACAACTTAATGAAATCCATGATTTCATTAAGTAATTCCTAATTTCCAATTACTAATTTCTAATGGAATATCAAAAAAGTTAAAAATAAATTATTTAAGTATGCTTATAATAATATTTGGTAATATAGGTGCTGGAAAATCAACCATTGCAAAAGCCCTTTCAAAAAAACTTGGTTTTTCTTTAATTCAATTTGACCCATTGGTCCCGTCCGTTACTGGGAAAGAAAATATGTATGATAAAAATAATAATTTTTTACTTTCCAATAAAGATATAGAAAATGTTCATTCAAAAATGCGTGAAAATGCAAAACAAATTCTTGAAACGGACAATGGTGTAGTTGTTGAATCCATGTATTTTAAACCTCAACGAGAAAAAATTATTAAAATGGCCGAAAAAATAAATATCAAATATAAAATTATTGAGGTCATTTGTGATGAAAAAGAAACACAGAAACGTATCAAAAAGAGAATAACAAAAAATAATCAATCTGCGGGTATTAGATTATTTATTGAGAATAAAAATTCACTTGGAAAAGAAAAAATAAAACATTTGGTATTAGATACTACAAACAAAAATATTAAAACTTGTGTAAATTCTGTAATTAAATTTATAAATTAATAATTTTATGCGTAAAATTTTTTTTGATATAGAAACAAAAAATACATTTGAAGATGTGGGCGAAAGAAATCCAGTACTTTTGGATTTGTCCCTTGTTGGAATATACGATTCTGAAAATGAAAAATACGATTCTTTTTTAGAAGATGATTTAAACAGATTGTGGCCTATTTTAGAAAAAGCAGATTCCATAATTGGATTTAATTCCGACCATTTTGACATTCCCCTTTTAAATAAATATTACTCTGGTGATCTCACAAAAATAAAGAGTGTGGACATAATGAAGGATATCAAAAAATCTCTCGGAAGAAGAATCGGGTTGGATGCAGTCGCAAAAGCTACTCTTGGGATTGGAAAAACGGGACATGGGATGGACGCAATTGAATGGTGGAAAAAAGGAGAAATAGATAAAATAAGGCAATATTGTTTAGATGATGTCCGTATAACAAAAGATATCTATAATTTTGCTTTTCAAAACGGACATCTTAAATATTTCGACGGGCTTAAAATAAGAGAAATTCCTATTGATACGACTGAATGGGAGAAAAAAGAAGATTCTGGGATGACACAAACTTTGGGATTTTAAATTCAAAAGCCCTGGGAGGGCTTTTGAATCCATAATGTTTTTGTTGTGTAGCCCTGGAAGAGCTTTTCAATCCACAATATTTGTCAAAATAATTCCAAGGGGAACCCTTGGAATTAAATTTATTATTCAAATAAAATATTTAAAACTTCTTCTCTCCCCTTTTTTGTTTTAGCTGAAAATAAAATTATGTTTTTTATACATTTATAATCTCTCAAATCATTTTCTATTTTTTTGATATTTTTTACAAATTCGCTCTGTGAAAGTTTATCTGATTTATTAGCAACAACTATAACATTATGATTTTCATTTTCTAAAATTTCTAACATTTCTTTATCAATTGTAGTAATTCCAATTCTTGAATCAATAATAAAAACAACATGGGAAGGTTTTACCCCCGATTCAGAAAAATACCAAATTATTCTTTTTCTTAACTTGTCTGCTATTTTGGGAGGCATTTTTGCATAACCATAGCCCGGCAAATCAACAAAATAAACCAAATCATTTATAAGAAAAAAATTAATCTCTCTTGTTTTCCCCGGCATAGAACTGGATTTGGCCAAACTTTTTCTTTCTGCGAGCGTGTTTATCACACTTGATTTACCCACATTTGACCTACCAATAAATGCAACTTGTTTTCTTGTGTCAAATAAAATCTTATCTTCACCTATAAGACCGCGCACAAACGTAGCAGAAATCACTTTTGGGCCATTTTTTTTGTTTTTGATTACCATATATGTTATATTATATCCCAATATTAACAGAGAATAAGTAATTATAAAATATGGATCAATCAAATAAAGGAACATACCTTATAGCTGGTGCAATCGTGTTGGCAGGATTATTAATAGGTTTCGGTGTTTATTTTGGAAATGGAGACACAGCAACAAACACAGATCCAACCACTGCAACTGGTAACAAAGAAATAAAATTAAATCCAATAACAAAAGAAGATCACATTTTAGGAAATCCAAACGCTGATGTGGTTGTTGTAGAATTTTCAGATACAGAATGTCCATTTTGTAAGACATTTCACGCTTCTATGAACAAAATAGTAACTGACTATGGGAAAAGTGGTCGTGTTGCGTGGGTTTACAGACATTTCCCACTTACAACACTTCATTCAAAAGCTATAGCAGAGGCGAATGCAACTGAATGTGCTTATAGTTTGGGTGGAAACACTGCATTTTGGAGTTATATAAACAAAGTTTATGAAGTAACACCATCAAACGATGGCTTGGATCCAACAAAACTTTCTGAAATTGCAGTTGAAATTGGTTTAGACAAAAAAGCTTTTGAAGAATGTCAGACGGCTCAAAAATTTGTAGAGAAAGTTAAAACAAATTTTGATGACGCGGTTGCTTCGGGGGGGAATGGAACTCCACATAATATTTTAGTAACAAAAAATGGAGAGAAGTTTACCGTAGACGGAGCTTTGCCAATTGAAATGATGAAAGCAGTGATTGATACTGTACTAAAAGGAATCGACGAAAAACAAAGTTTTGAAACAACAAGTAATGCTATAAAATTGATAATTGGGAGGTAACTTTAAAACCTCTAAATGAGGTTTTAAAGAGTAAATAAAAAAGCCCGTTAAGGGCTTTTTTATTTAGTGATTTCAGTAATTTTTTAATCTCTCTGCTTTTTCGTGTTGTCTTATTTTTTCGTGTGCCTTTGCTTCAATTTGTCTGATTCTTTCGCGAGTAACACCAAACTCCTTCCCCACTTCTTCAAGTGTGTGATTTATTCCATCTTTAAGTCCACATCTCATTTCAAGAATTTTTTGCTCCTTCGGTGTCAAATCATTTAGAATTTCTTTTACTTGGTCAGATAAAATTCTTCTTGATGCCTCCTTGTCCGGTGAATCAATTTTATCATCTGGAATAAAATCTCCGAGAGTTGATCTACTGTCATCATCACCAGCCGGTGTTTCCAATGACACAGTACTTTGATTTATTTTTTCTATGTTATGAATTTTATCAACATCAATACCCATTTCTATTGCAATTTCTTCTGGCATTGGATCTCTGCCCAAACTTTGAGTTAATTGTCTTACAAATCTTTTATATTTTGCTATGGTTTCAACCATGTGCACCGGAATACGAATTGTTCTTGATTGGTCTGCTATTGCTCTTGTGATTGCCTGTCTTATCCACCAAGTTGCATATGTTGAAAACTTAAATCCTCTTGTTCTATCAAATTTATCAACAGCCTTAAATAAACCGAGGTTCCCCTCTTGAATTAAATCCAATAAAGAAAGTGTTGAACTTTTGGAAGCATATTTTTTTGCTATGGAAACAACCAATCTAAGATTTGCTCTAGCGAGTATATTTTTTGCTTCTTCGTCGCCACCCTCTATTCTTTTTGCAAGATCTTTCTCCTTTTCCGCGTTTATTAATTCATATTTACCAATTTCTTTTAGATACATTTGAATTGAATCATAATTTGATTCACTGGCAAAAATATCTTTTTCTATTGAACCTTCTATATCGAGCATTCCCCCGCCTTCCAAAATATCAACATTAGCATCAGAAAAAACATCATACAATTCCTCCAATAAAAGAATGTCTCTTTCTATTCTAGGGAATTCTTTCAAAATTTCTCCGTATGTCACAAATCCCCTTTCTTTCCCCGTCTTCACAAGTTTTTCCATTTTCAAAACATTTTTTTGTTCTTCTTTTTTCAAATGTCCACTTATTTTCTTTTCCATCAAAGTCATCTTGGTTTTTTTAACTACTTTCAGTGGAGCCTTTTTGACACTTGGTTTTTTAATTTTTTTACTTTTTGAAACACGACTAATAGAAGATTGTTTTTTGACAATTTTTCCTGCCCTGTTAAATAATTTCGTCTTTGACGAAATTCCCGTTTTGCGGGGTTTAACAGGGTTCACCCTATTAGATTGCTTCGCACCGACTTTGTCGGATTTAACAGGGTAAATTTTTTTTGTTGGTTTAGTTTTATTCATTTTTTTTATTGAAATACGACCCATGATTAATTTATATTTTTATTGATTTTTTTAATTTTAATAATTCCTCTTTTTTACCTTGAATTTCTTTTGATAAAACACTACAAACATCCAAAAGTTTTTCTATTTTTTCCTCATCATTTTCTTTCTCCGCCTTCTTCATTTCATTTACGGTTATTTTCAATTTTTCTTTCAAAAACTCTTCTGTAAGATTTAATAATAATTCTTCTATTTCATATGATGCATCCTCTATTTCTAAATAATTCATCTCCATATCAAACATTAAATCATAGTCATTTTTCTCCTCCTTCAAAAAATCTTCCCCAACAATTTCTTCAAATTTTTTGATAATTTCCTCTAAATTAACACTTGGTTCATTTAATGATTTTTGCCACAAAATTAAACCTTTTATTTTTCTTTTTATAATATCAATTCTAGATAATTTTTCTGTCTCTCCGACTGTTTTTTTGTCTAAAATCTTTTCATTTTTTTTGACAAAGTTCTCTGAGCTATCCTTTATATCATTTTTGATTTTTATCAATTCTTCCTTTAATGAATCTTCTGGAATACCTGTCTTTGAAGAAATTGAATAAATAAAATGTGCTTGGTCTATTTTATTATCAATTTTTGCTACCATTGGAAGAATTTTTTCTCTGATTTCTTTCCAAAACTTTCTTTCTGGGAAATTCTTTTTTTCAATAAAGTTAATGAAAAAATCTATTGCGTGTTGTGATTGTTTTATTATTTTGTGCCAATCATCTTTATTTTTAAGTATTATTTCTGCTGGGTCTTTTGATGTTTCTAGTTCTGCAATTTTTACATCCATGCCGGCAACTATCGCAAGTTCCGAACCTTTTTTTGCTGAAACAAGTCCCGCATTATCTGAGTCCAGTGCTATAACTAAATTACTTGTAAGTTTTTTTATCAAATTTAAATGATATCCGGTGAGTGCTGTTCCTGACAAAGCAACTGTATTTGAAAATCCTGATTGGTGACTCAAAATAAGATCCATTTGTCCTTCTACCAAAATACAGAAATTATTTTTTCTCATACTGTGTTTTGCTTTGTTATATCCGTAAAGTATTTGTGATTTGTTATACAATTCTGTTTCCGGAGAATTAATATATTTAGGAGTTTTTTCGTTTTCTCCACTCAATATTCTTCCAGAAAAAGCAACAACTCTATCCGCGGAATCAAAAATAGGAAACATTATTCTATTTCTAAAATAATCATAAAATCCTTTTTCTGTTTTTCTTACAAGCCCAACATCAAACATCATTTTTTCACTGAAACCTTCTTTTTTTAGATGTTCATATAATTTTTCCCAACCACTTAAAGCAAACCCTATTCTAAAGTTTTTAATTGTATCTTCAGATACACCCCTTCCATTCAGATAATTTAATGACTCTTGATTTTGTTTTATGTTATTTTCAAAAAACCGTGTAGCTTCTTCAAGAATCGTAAACATTTGAGTTATTTCATCTCTGTTTTCTTTGCTTTGTTGTTTCAAAACAACACCGGCTCTGGTAGCTAGCAATTTTAAAGCACCAGAAAAATCTAAGCCCTCAAATTCTTGAACAAATGTAAAAATATCTCCCTTAACACCGCACCCAAAACAGTGATACATATTTCTCCCTGGCGACACAAAAAAAGAAGGAGTTTTTTCGTTGTGAAAAGGACAATTTGCTTTTAAATTACTCCCCGCTTTTTGGAGTTTCACATATGAACCCACAACATCAACTATATTGAGACGTTCTTTTATTTTTTCTATATCAGAAGACATAATAATAAATTAAAAATGTAAATCTCAAAATGTAAAGTGACAATGTAAAATGCTAAAATCTCAAAACAAATTTTCTGAAAGAAAATTTGTAATAAATCGCTTATTTGCCTTTGGCAAATCCCACAATTTTCCATTTTGAACTTTCAACTTTGCATTATTTTTATTCCTCTTCTTCGTTTCTAAATTCAGAAATATATTTTTGCATAGCATCTGACTTAGGACTACCTTTAAATCCTGTACCAGCTGGTATCAATCTACCAATTATCACATTTTCTTTAAGGCCAAGTAATTTATCTTCTGTGCCACGAACAGCCGAGTTAATAAGAATTCTTGTTGTGTGTTGGAATGATGCTGCTGACAAAAATCCGCCACGACTTAGAGCAACTTCTGTTATTCCCATGATTAATGGAACTGCTTTTGCTTCTAATAGTCCGCCCTCTCTTGCAATATTATTTCTTTCATTTAATTCTGCAACACTAACAATATCACCATTTGAAAAATCAGTATCACCGTTGGTTTTTATTTTTACCCTTGAAAACATTTGTCTTATTATTACCTCAATATGTTTTCTCGATATTGATGCTCCCTGTAATTCATATATCTTCCCAATTTCGTGAATTATGTAATCTTGTGTTAGTTCTCTTCCACCATATTTAAACATTTCTTTCAAGTCTGCAGATCCATCTGTAAGTGGTTGTCCTTTTATCACAACATCACCTTTTTTAACTAATGATGTTCTCATAAAGTTAACAACATATTCAATAATATCTTTCGTTCCTTTTTTATCTTCAACATCTGGGAAAACTTTTATTATCTTTCCTTTATCAGTGTCAACAACTTCCATAACTTCCCCACCTGTTTTACTTACAACGGCAGGGTTTTTTGGTATTCTACGTTCAAATACTTCTTCAACTCTTGGGAGGCCGGCCGTTATGTCACCACCAACAGAAGCTGTTCCTCCTGTGTGGAATGTTCTCATTGTAAGCTGTGTTCCTGGTTCGCCAATGGCCTGCGCGGCAATTGTTCCAACTGTTTCTCCAAGATCAATAAGCTTGTTGGTACCCAAATCAATACCGTAACATTTTCTACAAATACCTCTGAGTGTTTTACAGCCAAGTGGAGATCTTACATGAACTTCGCTTACTCCATTGTTTTCTACAACAACTGCATCTTCCACAGAAAGTAAGTGGCCTGTTTTAAATAGCACATTTCCTTTTCCATTTATTATGTCCTTTGAAACATATCTTCCTGCTATATTTTTTGATATGTGAACTTTAATCCCAGACAAACTTTCACCTCCTTTTATTAATATTGATTCTTTTGTCCCACAATCGTCTTCGGTAATAACAACATCTTGAGAAACATCAAATAATTTTCTAGTCAGATATCCTGCTTTTGCTGTGTTCAAAGCTGTATCCGTAAGACCTTTTCTTGAACCGTGTGTAGTGATGAAATATTCAATCGGTGTGTGCCCCTCCTTACTTGATGTGGTTATTGGGAAATCTATTGTTTCTCCTTTACTGTTATAAATCAGACCCTTCATTCCTGCCATAGCAGTAATCTGACTCAAAGAACCTCTTGCACCAGATTTCCACATGTCATAGACAGGACCTGTTTTATCCAAACTTTGTGAAATTATTTTTTCAACATCATTTTTTGCTTCATGCCATATTTCAATATTTTTTCTATATCTTTCATCGTCTGACAAAAGTCCGTCATTGAAGTTTGATAAAACAACATCTGCTTTATTTTTAGCTTCATCAATTATTGCCTTTTTTTCTTCTGGAACTTTTATATCATCAATGCCCCAAGTAATACCTGCTTGAGTCGCATATTTAAATCCTAGAGTTTTAATTCTGTCTAAAATTGAAGGTATTTTATCCATTTCATATCTATCCATCAAATCGTCTATGAGTTTGTGCATCAGTCCTATGTTTACTTCTTCATTAACAAAAGAATAATCACTTGGTAATACACTGTTGAAAATTAATCTACCAACAGAAGTTTCAAAAATTTTTCCTTCGAATTTTTCATATTTTTTATTTACCGTAGGTAAGATTTTTATTTTTGCTCTAAAATCAACAACGTCGTAATCATATCCAGAAATAGCTTCATTTGGACTAGAGAAAATTTTTCCTTCCCCCTTCTTACCATCCATAAGTTTTGTCATCCAGAAACATCCTAAAATAATATCCAACATTTTTGCACTAACAACAGGTCTTCCGTTCCCTGGCTTTAACAAGTTTTTGTTTGAAGCCATAAATGTTTTTGCTTCAAATTGTGCTTCTTTTGATAACGGGATGTGGACAGCCATTTGGTCACCGTCGAAGTCAGCATTGAATGCCGTACAAACCAATGGGTGAACTTGAATAGCATTTCCTTCTATAAGAATTGGTCTAAATGCTTGTATACCTAACCTGTGTAATGTTGGTGCTCGGTTTAGAAGAACATATTTGTCTGCGATTATTTCTTCTAGAATTGCCCATACCTCAGGAATACCATCGTCTATTAATTTATTTGCGCCCCTTATATTGTATGACAATTCATTTTCAAGCAATTTTGATATAACAAAAGGTCTGAAAAGTTCTAGTGCCATATGTTTAGGAATACCACATTGATCCAAATTTAATTTTGGTCCAACAACGATAACGCTTCTTCCTGAGTAATCAACTCTTTTTCCCAAAAGATTTTGTCTAAATAAACCTTGTTTACTTTTTAAGTTATCCGAAAGTGATTTCAATGGTCTTCTTTGTGATTGACTTGTGGCCATGTAGGAATTTTCTCTTTTTCTAATAGAGTTATCCAACAAAGCATCTACTGCTTCTTGTAAAATTCTTTTTTCATTTCTTAGAATTACAGCCGGTGCACTTATTTCTTGTAATTTTTTTAATCTATTATTTCTATTTATAACTCTGCGATATAAATCATTAACATCAGATGTAGCATGTCTGCCTCCGTCCAATGCAACCATCGGTCTAAGTGCTGGTGGAAGAATAGGAATTCTTTTTAGAAACATCCATTCTGGTCTTGTTCTTGATTTTATTAAAGATTTTATCAAACTTAATCTTTTTATTATTTTTTCTCTTTCAAGTGCACCAACTTTTTCAACTTGTTCTTCAAGTTTCTTTTGTAAATCATTTAAATTTAATTCTTTAAATACATCATATATAACTTCTGCGCCCGTGCCGGCCTCAAAAAGTGAGCCATATTTTAGTGAGAATTTATTGTATTCCGTATCATCAAGTATTTTTCCTTTTTGTATATTTTCAATTTCTCTTTTTGTAAGTATATATATATCTTTTAAACTATCTTTTGATTTTTGATCTTTTAGTGATTTTGTTTTCGATTTATATTCTGAATCCAAATCTCTTAAAATTTGCATTCTTTCTTCATCATTTACAGATGTAATCATATAACCAGCAAAATAAATTACTTTTTCAAGATCAAATGCACTTACATCAAGAATAGTAGCCATTCGTGATGGAACGCCCTTCAAAAACCAAATGTGAGAAACTGGTGTAGCAAGTTCTATGTGCCCCATTCTTTCTCTTCTTACAACAGATCTTGTTATCTCAACTCCACATTTTTCACAAACAATACCTTTATATCTTATACCTCTATATTTACCACAATAACATTCATAATCCTTTTCTGGACCGAATATTTTTTCATCAAACAAACCATTTTTTTCACTCCTTTGTGTTCTGTAGTTTATTGTTTCTGGTTTTGTAACTTCTCCAAATGACCAATCTAACATTCTTTCGGGAGACGCAAGTTTTATTCCAACTGTATCAAAATCTGATACATTTATTGTTTTTTTGTTGTTGTTTATCATATATTTTAAAATTTTAATTATAAGTTCAAAAAAACATTAAAAGTTTTTTGATTTTGGTGGTTTAGAAACGCCCTTCAACTCAATATCTAGAGCAAGCGCTCTAAGATTATTTAGAAGAACATTAAAAGACGCTGGAATATTCATGTGTCTAATATCCCGACCTTTTATAATTGCATCGAATGCGCTTGAACGACCCATTATGTCGTCAGATTTAATTGTAAGTACTTCTCTGAGAGTATAAGCGGCACCATAACCAAGTAATGCCCATACTTCCATCTCTCCAAATCTTTGTCCTCCGTTTTGTGCTTTTCCTCCTAATGGTTGTTGATTTATTAAAGAATAAGGACCAATAGAACGCATGTGTATTTTGTCTTCAACCATGTGGTGCAATTTCATAACATACATGTAACCAATGGCTATATCTTGGTCAAATTTAACACCAGTTCTACCATCATATAATTTTACTTTTCCATTTCTAGGATATCCTGCTTTTTCTAACTCATCTTTTATTTCATCATCTGTTGCTCCTGCAAATGGTGGAATAATTGCCTGATAATCCAAAGTTTTTGCTGCCAATCCTAAGTGTAATTCCAATATCTGTCCGAGGTTCATACGAGACGGAACACCCAATGGTGTAAGAATCATATCCACAGGAGTCCCATCTTCTGTGTATGGCATATCTTCTTCTGGCAATACTGTTGAAATAACACCCTTGTTTCCGTGTCTACCAGCCAACTTGTCTCCAACCGAAACATTTCTTAGTTGTGCTACTTCTATATAAATTTTTTTTATTATTCCTGACTCCAATGTATCACCGTTTTCTCTAGAAAATACTTTTACACCGATAACTCTTCCTCTCTTACCGTTTTCTACTCTCAATGATGTGTCTTTAACATCCCTCGCCTTCTCACCAAATATTGATCTTAATAATCTTTCTTCTGGTGTAAGCTGTGTTTCGCCTTTTGGTGTAATTTTACCAACAAGAATATCCCCAGGGCGAACTTCTGCTCCAATTCTTACAATCCCATCTTCATCAAGATTTTTTAATTTAAATTCACTAACATTTGGAATATCGTGAGTGGTTATTTCTGGGCCTAATTTTGTTTCTCTAACATTCACAGAAAACTCTTCAATGTGAATGCTCGTAAACTTACTATCTTTCACAAGTTTTTCTGAAATAATTATTGCGTCTTCATAGTTTGCTCCAAACCATGTCATGAAAGCAACTTTTATATTTTGTCCCAATGCCAGCTGTCCATTTTCACTAGTTGATGTATCTGCGAGAACACTATTTTTCTTTACTTTGTCATCCACACTAACACTTGGTCTTTGGTGGAAAACTGTAAATCCGTTAGTTCTTGAAAAATTAACAAGTTTGTAAGTTTTTTTCTTTCCTTCATTATTTTTTACTACAATATTTTTTGCATCTGCAGAAACTACAACACCCTCTTCTTCTGCAAGAATCAATCTGCCCGTATCCTTTGCTGCTTTTTCTTCCATACCAGTCGCAACAACTGGTGCCTCAGGAATAATACAAGGGGTTGCTTGTTTTTGCATGTTGGAACCCATCAGTGCTCTGTTTGCATCGTCATGTTCAAGAAAAGGAATAAGTGATGTTGCAACAGAAAATGCTTGTCTTGTGCAGACATCTATAAAATCAACTTTGTCTCTTTTAACAGAATCGGGTTTTCCATTAAATCTTACTTCTACTTCTTCGGGAATAATTGTCCCATCTTCTGAATATGGAATAGCAGCATGAGCAATATAATGCCCGTCTTCTTCAAAGGCATTCATGTACGAAATTTCATCCGTAATTTTTCCGTTAACAACTTTTGCATATGGAGTTTCAATCATTCCAAAATCATTAACTTTAGCAAATATAGCCAATCTAAGTATCAAGCCGATGTTAGGTCCTTCTGGTGTATGAATTGGACACAATCTTCCATAGTGTGATGGATGAACGTCACGAACTTCAAATCCAGCTCTTTCTCTTGTTAGACCTCCGGGACCAAGTGCTGAAAGTGTTCTTAGGTGTTCCATTTCTGTAAGAATATTTTCCTGTTGCATGAACTGAGAAAGCTGGTTCGTTGCAAAAAATTCTTTCAATCTTGCCTGAAGTGGTCTTGGACTTATGAAATTTGTAGGCAAGGTTGCATCGGTGTCTATTGTAGACATCTTGTCTTGTATATTTCTCTTCATCTGGGTTAAACCAACTCTCAACTTTTGTTGAAGTATTTCTCCTATAAACCTAACCCTTCTTGAACCGAGGTGGTCAATATCATCTGGCATTGCATTTGGAGTTTCGTTTAATTTAACTATGTGAGATACGATTGTAGCAATATCATCCAATGTGATTGTTCTTACAGCTATAGATTTTTTACCAACATCTTTCCCAAAGCGTTGATTGAAACGAAATCTACCAACTTCTGATATGTCATATCTTGTTTCGTTGAATATTCCATCAACATATTCTTTAGCGTTGTTTATAGAAACAATATCTCCTTCTCTTATTTTTTTGTAAACTTCAATATAAGAATCATCCACTGTTTTTGATGTATCTTTCGTTAGTGAAATCTCAATGTGTTTTAATGCTAATTCGTCTTTTTTAAATAAATCTTTTATTTGCTCATCTGAGCTGGCTCCCAAAACACGAAGAAGTGATGTTATTGGAAATTTTCTTTTTCTATCGATACGAACATAAATTACTCCTGTATTATCACTTTCTATTTCAACCCATACTCCTCGTGATGGAATAATTTTTGAACCAAAATATTGTCTTCCTCTTAATATTTGAGACGTAAAAAGAATCCCGAAGGATCTTATAAGTTGTGGAACAATTACTCTCTCAACACCATTAATAATAAATGTTCCGTGGCTTGTCATCATAGGAAAATCTGCCAAGAATATTTCTTGTTCCTTTGAACTGTTGAATGTTTTGTTAGCTAATTTTACTTTTACACTTAGGGGTGCATCAAATGTTAATTTTTGTGTTTTTGCGTAATATTCATCATACTTTGGTTCACCAAGTTCAAAGCCAATAAACTCTAATTCAAATTTTTTACCCGAATAATCTTTAATTGGCGAAAATTCCTTAAATAATTCACTTAATCCACTCTTAATAACCCAGTTAAATGATTTTAGCTGGCTCTCTACAAGATTGGGTAGTGTTGTTAATGATTTTTTGTACCTGGAGAAGTATTTTTTATGCATAGAAAATTTAATAAGACACCACAACACAACTGGTTGTGCCCAATAATTCTTAGATTTTTAGGACTATTTTTATTATATTATTAAAAAGTTAGCCCACAATAATACAAAATATAAAAACGGAATTTCTCCAGAAACTCAATCATTCAAAATATAACTCAAAAGTATATACAACCCCCCTTTCATTGTCAAGAGTATTTATAGGTGCTTGTGGATAAGTGGAAAAGTCCTAAATGGACTTTTCCACTTATCCTTTATTTTAGTAACTCGGTTACCAGAATAATTACTCGGTGGCTCCGCCACTAAATTGAGAAAAAATTAATGAAAATTGTCGCTTAACGACAATTTTAAAAATAAGGATTAGAATCTAACACACTTTTTTAAAACCCCATTCAGGGATTTTAAAAAATAGGGATGAAAATTGTCGCTTGACGACA
>VMGX01000004.1 GCA_007376805.1 Parcubacteria group bacterium Athens0714_16
TTCTTTATGTATTACAGGTTCCACAGATTGGTTTGTTTGCCTGCCCCGTAGTGAGCTTTGCTCTGCTACTGGGGGTTTTTTGGGTTTATTTTTCTTCATTTTTTAAGTCCTTTAATTTAAAATATTATGGATTAAAAACCTCCCCCGGAGGTTTTTAATTTATTTTACTTTATCAATAATAAATATTTCTTCTCCACTTTTTTTATCAGAAATAATTATTTCCTTTTTATTTTCTTTAATATTGAAATCTTTCAGATCTTGCCCTATATCCATCCCAGGTTCGGGGGAAAACAAATCCAAAACCCAAGGACTTAAAAGTTTTCCAACTAAAAGTGTTCCGCCACCAATTAACAAAATTTTAATAAAATTTCTTCTATTTTTGTCTGTTATTTCTATTGTTTTAGATGTCTTGGGGATTTCTTTTTTCATACACAATTAATAATTAAACAACATTTCACAATTTTCCGAAAATTTCTATCGGAATATTTTTTATTGTTTCTACGCCCGTGGCGAAACCTAAAAAGTTCTACTACGGGGTTTTATTTTTTGTTTATACTCTTTTTTGCCTCTTCTATTTCTTTTTCTATTTCCATTTTCCCTTTCTTGAATTCGCCACTAAATCTTCCTAATCCTTTTGCAAATTCATTCAATTTCTTGCTACCAAAAAAGAGCACTACTATAGCAACTAAAATAATTGCTGCTTCTGGGAGTCCAAGTCCAAACATATGATTTGTTATTCTTTAGCAAAATTTTAAAAAATTTTACTACTGAATTTTGTTATTTTTGATTAATTCGACCAATTTATTATAATTTTCAATTTTTAATTTTACAATTTTCAATGAATTTTCAATGTTTTTAATTTTCATTGTAAATTGATAATTGTGTCTTGATTATAAAATTGCAAATTGTTAAATTGAAAATTTATTTTATTTTCTACTCACCATCATTCCAATACCATATAGCCCGATCATTGGAATAGTCAATATTGTCATAGTAATTCCCGTTCCGTCAGGAGTAATTATAGCAGAGAAAATAATGAAACCCAAAAATGCGTATCTCCAATTATTTTTCCAGAAATCAAAATTAATTAAGCCAATCCAACTTAAAATTCCCATAAAAATTGGTAGCAAAAACATCACCCCCACTGCCAAAATTAAACCTAAAACAGAATAAACAAACTCCTCCACGGCAAAAAAAGGGACGGCAGACATCGCTGTGGTAAAAGAATAAAGGATTTTAAAAGTTGGTGGAATTATAAGAAAATATGAAAAAATACAACCTAAAATAAACAGAAGCGCGGAAGGAATTACAAATTTTAATAAAGTGTTTTTTTCATTTTTATGAAGTGCTGGAGAAAGATATTTTATTATTCCGTATATAATAAACGGCGAAACAACTATAAGTGCCAAAACAATAGAAATAATCATCTGAGATAAAAATGCACTCATCGGATTCGTCACAACGAGTTGAACGCCTTGAGGCAAAAGATCTTTTTTAACTATATCAAAAAATAAAAGTGAAATTGGTTTACCAAACGGAACAAGAAAAAACAAAAAAGAAAAACCGACCAGAACATAAATCCAGTTCAAAATACTTTTTATAAATTTTTTTAATTCTTGAAGAAAATACATAGTTTTGTTTACATTGAAGTCTGACTTCAATTTTTATTGTACTGGCGTAGTTGATGCTAACTCGGTCGCCGGCGTCGATGTAGAAACTGGTGTTGGTACTGGTGCAATCGAATCAACCACCATTACTTTTCGTGTTGTTGTCGCATAATTTAATGCAGAGTCATGAGCTGACCAAACAACGTCAGGTATTATTCCTGGTGTCACATTATCTGTGGCCGTTGCTCCTGGGTCTATATATGATGTTCCTTTTATAATTTCTGCAGGGTTGTTCCCAGCCAATGTAATTACAGGTGCTTCAGTATCTGTCGTTGTTGAAGAAATAACAGACGCTGACTGCGATGATACTTCGCCACACTTTCCTTTTTCTTTTACCCATTCACCATTTTCAATCCAAGTACAATATGCTTCGCCAGTTACCTTATCAATCATTTCCAATTGACCAATCTGAGCTGTTTTTGTGATTATTTTATCCGCTATCAACTGTTTCACTTCCAAAATAGCATTGACAATTAGTTTTGGTAAACCAGTTACAGTATCAAGAATAATGCTTGATATCCTTTCAAACTGTGTTAAGAAATTCTCAGCCACTCCAATTATCTGTGTAATGACCGTGTCGTCCGCTGGAACACTAACAATAGGATCTGTTACAAGAGGTTCACTTGTAGGAGTAGTGACAGGAACAAGAGCTGGTTCTGTAGCTGAAATAATTTCTGAAGTGGGAACACTTTCTACTATTGGAGATGAAGACGGCACAGTAACAAATACTTCTTCGGAAATAATACCTTGTGTTTCAAAAGAAATTAATTCAGGAGAAACGAGTGTGTCCGTGGTATTGAAATTAAAATGTTGCTCGGAAAAACTTAGCGTCTTTCAAAGCCCACGCATCATAATTATTCAAACCATTTTTCAAAGGAATACTCAAAGAACTTTTCACGGTAGCAAAATTATCATCTGAAGATTCTATTATTGCTGTCATACTCGTCCCAGCTGGAATTTTTGTTTCTACAGTAAACTTTTGGAAGTTTTCTGGGAATTCAAATTCGTTTACAACTGACATGAAACTTCCGTCAGAATAAAGTACCCCAGCTGATTTTTCATCAAGAATAACTGTGTCTGTCGGCGAAAGAAAAGTTCTGAAAAAAGTTCCTAAAAGAAATTCATCTCTTGTAGACTGTCCCCATATTGGGTCAACACTGGCCGTTGTGCCTTGATCAAAAGTTATCCATCCAAGTTCATTTCCCCAAACTCTCCCACTTAAACCATTTAAGGTGTCTATTGTGAGAGGTAAATTTTCTGATATTTCAAAATTAATAATTCCGGGGTTAGAACAAGTTATATCTTTACAAACTTTTGCTTTATTATTTCCTCCAACAATTGCGTTAGGAGTTTCTGATTTATCAACATATCCAATCATTGCATCTCCTGAGAAGTCAAAAATATCAGTAGGTATTTCAATTTCAGCAAAACTATTATGTATTGCTAATGTAAAAAATGTATTTAAAACAAAAACAATAATGATTATTTTTTGAATATATATATTATTTTTCATTTTTAATTATTGTATTAGTAATGTCTCAGGAGGAGTTTCAGGAGGAACCTCAATAGGGGTTTCAGGAGTAGGGGCCGTTGTTTCTACATTTACTATTCTTGTTGTACTTACAGTATTACCAGCTGTATCTGTAGCAGTATATGTAATAGTATAAGATCCTGCAGTATTTGTATCAACTGTTCCACTAATAATTAGGGCAATATCTGTATCTACATCATCTGTTACTATTGCCCCCTCTTCATTATATATATCTCCGACAATTAAAACAACAGGACTTGTTCCATTTAAAGTAATTACAGGTGGAGTTATATCAGTATTTTCAGATGGTGTATCTGACGCAGGAGGAGTTATATCTCCACCACTTGAAGTATCAGGAGTTGGAGCTTCTACTTGTTGGTCACATTTTCCAGGTTTTACACTCACTGTACCATTGTTTACATCTTGTACTTCTAGACATCCTGCTTGTCCATTTTTATCATATACAGTTACTCCAGTTGGTTTAGTTGGACTACCTATTTCTAATGTATCTACAACTAGAGCTTTCATATATGCAATTCCGTTTTCTACTTTAGTTATTATTTCGTTGAAAAATAGGCTTATTTTCGCTAAAATTTCGGAGGGCAAGCTGAAATAACCTCCCAGTGTGCTTGTAGAAGTTTCTTCTACTGATCCTATAGACCAATGGGGATTAACAAAAACCATTATCTTTCCGATTTCATCTGGGGAAGAGGAGGAATAAGATTCCAAAGCTTTACCTATGGTCATACCTGGTTTTGTTGATTTCATTGCTACTCCTGGGATATCAGAAGAGGTTAGATAATCTCCAGCTAAAATTTCACCATTTTTAGTTGATACTTTTATTGGTACTCTTCCGATTAGAGCGATTGGTCTCAGATTTTCTTTTCCTTTTTCTCCTAAGATCATAGCTGGTTCAGTGGATATTGTTCCCATTATTTTAGAATCATAAGGTTTTGATGTTTTTTCAACTACATATTTTCCAATAAGAGGATTTTGATCTTCTTTAATTTTTACCAAGTCTCCAGATTCAATGGATAAATCTTCAACTGTATAATTTTCTGCAATGTCTGCTCTACTTAGGCCTGTAGCTTTGTAATAAAAATAATCAATATCAAAAGAATAGTCTGTTCCAGATGTTGTAACAATTTGGACTCTTGGTGATAAATTTCCAGATGGTAGATTTGTTGTATGGGTAGCTTTTAACACATTATCAATATAAAATGCTATTGAAGTATAGTTTGAATTAATTACAATTTTAAATTGTTTAAATGATGATGCTTGTGCTACCCCCGTATCTGTTGCAGTTTCTATTGCTCCACTTCTCGTGATTGCATACCAATTACCACTTCCTGAAGATCTAAAATATGCTCCATTATTAACATCACCTATTAATGCAATATTATCAGCTGTTCCTATTTGCATATTGCTTGAAGAATTAGCATCTACTTGTTTTATAGAAAATATTATAGTTAGATTTCCAAACGAACTAGGGAAAATTGGTTGGTTAGCAGGGTCCACTAGGTATAAAGTACTTCCATTGTTTGTAGTAGTTCCACTTTTCCCTTTGACTAGCCCAACTCTTCCACTTTCTGCGCTGGTATATGTTATTGTTCCACTTCCTCCTGTTGTCCATTTCCATCCATATTGGCTGATAGTTCCACTTGATGTATTGCCTCCTATGAAATCATCCATTAACTCTGATGTAGTTGTCGGGTCAATTCCACCTGTGGATGCAGTAATTTGTGTTGTTCCATCTGGGAATTTAAAACCACCGGTAGTTGATTCTATTACTCCGGCGACACTTAATTTTTCTCCCGGCGCCGTCGTTCCGATGCCGACGTTGCCGTCATTATTAAAATTGACTTTCTGTAAAGCACTCGTACCAAAACCAAATGTAAACCCAATTCCATCACCTCCTGTGAAACTTATCCCTGCACCCCCATTTGTATTTAATTTAAATTGACTGCCTCCAAATTGTAAATTAGCAGTATCACCGCCATTCCCTCCTCCTATATAGAGACCGCCGAGATCGTTCTGTCTGTAACCTATGCTGGCTTTTTGTGTGCCAGCGGCATTATAAAGCGTTATTGCATTCATCAGTCCATTTGCGTCTTGGTCTCCTGGAGAAATAAATTTTGCCGTTCCAATAGCCGCCGTCTGCCCCGAGCTCAAAATCGGAACATGCAAAACTGATGTCGGCCCCGTCGTCCCGATGCCGACGTTGCCGTTATTTAAAATTGACATTACTGTTGTACTTGCAGAGTTCGTAAAGTTTGCCATTTCAGTTGCTCCCGTTCCGCTTCCCCATACACTCAACTTCGCGTAAGGCGAAGTTGTTCCGATGCCGACGTTGCCGTTTGTCTTAACATATAAACTATTTGCAGTAGCTCCACCTTCAATTGTTAAAGCATTATTTGTTCCTGCTTGTAATCCTCCTGCAAATGTAGAAGTTGCTGTTGTGCTTGTTGCATTAAAATATTCAGCTACAACTGGACCAACAACCGAAAGTTTTGCGTATGGACTCGTCGTCCCGATGCCGAAGTTTCCACTTCCATTGAAATATCCATTGGTTGCCGTTATTTTTCCGATAACACTGTTGGCGATTCTGAAGTCGATATTGGCCGGAGCGTTGATAATTGTTTGAGAAGTACCATCGGTTGATAATGCATAATTTGAAGCTGACATTGTAACATTTGCATTAGCTAAAGCAGGAGAGTTAGCTCCTAAAGTTCCAAATTGAAATGCTTGACTTAAAGTACTATTACCAATAATAGTTGTACCACTTACATGAAGTAAAGCTGTTGGTGTTGCCGTCCCAATTCCAACATTATTTGTGGAGTAATCATAAACCAATCCGCTTGTCTCAATTGCAAGACCGCCAGCAAATGTTGATGTCGCTGTTGTTGATGTCGCAGTTAAAAATGGAGCTTCCAAAAAATTCATTATCGCCAAGCCAAAGGTGTTTAGACCACCTGCAAATGTTGACGTCGCAGAATTGGAAGTGGCAACCAGTGTGGTACCAGTGATTGTTGATGTTGAATTTATTGCGCCACCAAAAAATCCTGTTCCTGAAACATAACTATCTCCGTTCACACTGAAAGTGGCATTTGGAGAAGTTGAGGCAATGCCAATTCTATTATTCAAAGAATCAATAAATAATGTGCCCGTATCAAAATTAACATCACCAGCAATTGTTGATGTTGCTATCCCGCCAGATACGGTCAATTGTCCGCCAATTGTTGCGTTCCCCGTAAGTGTAAGAGTAGAAGCGCTTATTGTAGTTCCTGAAAATGAAGAATTTGATATTACTGAATCTTTTAGAGTCCCACCAACTATTGTCGGAGTTGTTATCTCTACATTTCTTAATTTATCTATTCTGTTCGTTTGAGACACAACATCATAAACGGTCTGAACGCTGTTTGGTGTCCCCGATGATACATTGTAGATTTTCGAACTTAACTTATTATCCAATTGCTGTATTCTCGCTTCCAGCTCTTCTTTTGAAACCCCAATGACCGATGTTCTTTCTAGAACTCTTTCTACTATTTTTGTTGGTCCTTCAATTACAATTGTTTTTGTTGGTTGTTGAATTTGAACTATTGTCGGAGATGGCGTTGGATTTTGTGATTTTCCTGTTTGTATTGGTAAATTGGTTTCAACATTTTTTACAAGCTGAGTTGTTTCTGTTGTTTTAGTTTTTGTGAATAAAGAATTTATTGATAGATAAATTCCTTTCGCAATATTTTTTAGAGAAAATTGTGTACTCTTAACATCCGTAGATAAAATTGTGCTGGCAGTATTTATTGCAATTCTCCTTGTTTCATTTTTTAATAAATCTTTTGTATAACCAACTGAATCTGTTACTAAAATAATTACTCCGTCTTTATTTATTTTTTGTGCAATTTCTTTTCCTATCTCCAAAGTATTACCGGCGACAGTTTTTATTTTATTCCATCCAGCAATTGCATATTGAGTTTTTAAAAAAGTATATGGACCGAACACAACAACTATCGCAAGACATGCAGAAATAATTTTTTTGAAAAAAGTATCGCTTACAAAATTTTCTTGAGACAAAAATGGAGACCTAGTAAGTGGTCCGTTATTTTTTGAAATTTCTGTAAAAAAATTTTTCTTCTTTAATTCTGGGAAAAGTGGAGATTCGTCCGTCGAGTAATTTATTTTATTTTCATTATTTATATTTTCGTGAGCATACTCTGATTTCGAGATTTTGCTTGCCCCGTGAAATCCGAAGAATATTTCACTGGGGTGATTTTGGGATTTAATTGTTTCTGCATTTCCATTTCCATTTTTATGTAATAATTTGTTATTTTTTACAATTTCTATATATTTCAACAATTCTTCCTCGTCAACAAATTTTGTTTTTCCTATAATTGTTGATTTTACAAAACCACCACGAGAAAGTTGCCCAATATAGTCACTGGTATAACCAGAAAGTTCTGATGCCCTCTTCGTTGAAATATATTTTTTCCCTTCTATATTAAGGTCTTTCATTGATCTTTTTTCTTGCTATTAATTTTACCCGATTTTTCGAATTTTAGCCCGAAAACTGTGGATATCTCGCCTGAGCGAGAGTCATTTTTTTAACTTAAAAATATACACATCTCGTCATCAATGAATTTACCCGTCTTTTAGAAAAAATCATTTCTTTTTTGTTGCTTATTCTTTATATAATTTTCATAAAAAACAAAAGAGGTTATCTATTAACCAAATTGAGGCCATTTAAATTTTTTGTTTGGCTTATCGCCCATAAAACATCCAAAAATACACAAAAACAACCAGACAGATGCGCCCCACAAAAAACATACCGGCCTCTCCCCCCAAAAGAAAAAATTTTATACAGGTGCCTAATTTACTTGCTTCTATGACGAGATTACCTTTCTAAAGACGTTTTTGGATTTCAAAAGGCAAACAAAATATTAAAACCTTCTATTTTAAGGGCCTAATCTTTAAATTAAATTTTGATAATCACTATTTATATAAAAAAATAAACAAAAAATAAAAAAATCATCCACAACAACATTTTTACATCCCCCGGCAAAACAAAGATTCCGTAATTAAGATAAAAAAGAAGCAATTCTCTGTGAAACGTGCAAAGCAAAAATACATGGCGAGATTAGAAAAAAACATTCCAAAATATAGACACAATGCAATCTCGTCATGTTTAAAAAAGGACGTTTCACAGAGTAGTTTGATAAAAAACCCATAAAACAAAAAACTACCCCAGATTTTCTGTTGGTAGTTTTTTTTATTTAAAAAGTTTTTTTATTAACCCAAAATGGACGCGAGAATCTCTCTTAGGAGCTCAGGATTTGCGGAACCCTTACTTTTCTTCATTCCCTGCCCAACAAGGTATTGTAGGGCCGATTCTTTGCCCGTTTTATACTCCTCAACAACGCTTGAATTATCTTCTATTATTTGCTCAACAATAGCCCTTAATTCCTCCCTATCACTAACCTGAAGCAAATTATTTTCTTTTGCTATTTTTTCAGGACTGCCACCATCGTTGTGCATAATAAATAATATATTTTTTGCTCCTCTTGATGACAACACATTTGTATTAATCATTTTAATAAGTTCTGATAAATATTTTGGTTCTATCTTCCCGACAACATCATCACTATTTTTTGCAAAACCAATAATATCGGAGGTTATATAATTTGAAGTTAATTTAATTAAATTTTTATCGCCACCAAAAAATTTAATTGTCTCTTCAAAAAGATTTCCGAGTTCTTTATTTATTACAAAGATTTCTATATCTTCATTTTTTATTTCACATTCTTTTTTATATCTTTCTCTTTTGTCGGATGGAAGTTCTGGCATTTCTTTCAAAAGTGATTCTTTGGAAAATTCTTTTATTTCACTTAATTTGAGTTTCGGTAAATCCGGTTCTGGAAAATATCTATAGTCGTGAGAAAGTTCTTTTTCTCTTTGAGAAAAAGTAATTTGTTTTTTATCATCCCAACCTCTTGTCTCGTGTTTGACACTCTCTCCCCTTCCTAAAACTTCTGTCTGTCTTTTTATTTCAAAATCAATTGCGAGACCAACTGACCTAAACGAGTTTAAATTTTTTACTTCAACTTTTGTTCCAAGAGTTTTTGAATCACTGACAGAAATATTTGCCTCAACGCGCATCTGTCCTTTTTCCATATCAGCATCACTCACGTTTAAATATTTTAAAATTAGTTGTAATTCTTTTGCAAACTTTACCGCCGTCTCTCCATCTTCAATCACAGGTTCTGTAACAAGTTCCATCAGCGGAACACCGGCTCTGTTGTAGTCAATCAAACTAAAATCTCCTCTATCATGGATAGTTCTTGCGGTGTCTTCTTCCAAGTGTATTCTTGTAACTTTCACACCGACTAATTCACCACCGGAGATTAGTGGATATTTATACTGACTTATTTGATAACCTTTTGGGATGTCTGGATAAAAATAATTTTTTCGGTCAAATTCTGAAAAATCAGCAATTTCTCCATTTATGGCTAGACCAACTTTTAGGACACTTTTTACTGCCTCTTTATTTATTACAGGTAAAGTCCCCGGATGTGCCATACAAATAGGACAAATGTTTACATTCGGGCTTTTTTCTCCTGCCTGCGCAGGCAGGTCTGGATCATTTTTTGAACTACAAAACATCTTTGTTTTGGTCTTCAATTCTGCATGAATTTCAAGTCCTATTGTTGGTTTGTATTTATTACTCATGAGTAGTTTAATAACAATATTATATACTATTCCACATTATTTATGTATTTAAGTTATCACTTCTGCTCTCCCCCACACAATGGACAATACCATTTTTTCTTGTTTCTGGGTATTGTATTCACAAATTTTCATTTTTCAGGTTTTAAACGTCAAAATTAGTTTAAAATTATTCAAATAAGTCATTGTGATTGCCAATATTAAAAAGAAATAGAATCTTCTTTTCTTTGTCTTTTTTGTATATTAAAAGAAAATCAGTTTTTATATGGCACTCTTTATAATCAGATAACTTACCATTCAATTTATGATCTTGAAATTTTTTATCTAACAATTTACCTGCAAGAATCATGTCAACAACTTGCTCTAATTTTTTGATATCATTTTTCCTGCCAGATTTTAACAACAAATTGTAAGACCTTTTATAATTTTTAGATAAAACTAATAAATACATAAAAAATTACTTTAGTAAATCAGCGTGTGCTTCTTTTATACTTGTATAACGCTTACCATGTTTAAGTGCATACTTTGTTTCTTTAATTATCTCCATTTCTCTTTTAAGAGTAAAACCATTTTCGGTTCTTGGTTCAAAAGGTATAGATTCCGTGTTAACAACCTGAGCCAAAAAAAGATTAATACCCGAAGACATGTCCAAACCAAGATTATTGAAAATCTTTTTTGCTTTATCTTTTGTTTTTTTATTTGTTCTTATTTGTAGTGTTGTGTTCATATTTCGTATGATTAGTCCGTTTTTTAATATGCAGAGTTTATCATATTTGTAATGACAATGTCAATACAAATTCATTTTTGACTATGTAGCATTATTTACAAAGGCTTCGCCTTTGCAGAGGCGAAGCCTTTGTTTTTATTCTTCTTCATATTCCATCCAATCTTTAACAAAATTTTCAAAATCTTTTTTCGTTTCAAAATATTCTGGAAAAACTTTTTTATTTAAAATCAATCTCTCTTCCCTATTAACACCAATGTAATCCAAATAACTTGAGTACCTATAATTTTTTAAAAATGTTTTAATTCCATTTGTATTGATTATTCTTTTTTCTTTCCACATGGCAGAATCTAATAATTTAACAGGGTTAAGATGAATATAAGCAAATAAATATTTTAAATATTCGTCTCTATCAACATGAGAAGCTTTAAAACTACCTTCAAATAATTTTCCCGTTCTTTTATATTTTATATTAAAATACATAGAATAAGCCGTACATAATTTACCTAAATAAATACTTATGCCTTCTTCTATTTTTTCTTTTATTAATAAATGAAAATGATTGTTCATTAAACAATAACAACCAATGTCAACAAGAACATCTTTTTTGTCTATAGCACTTAAAGGAAGTCCTATCGTATCTCTAAAAACTATTGATTTTGATGTATTACACAAATAGAGCAATCTCAAAAATCTTTCTCGATCTTTATCGTCAAGAAAAATTTTTCTTTTTTCTGTGCCTCTATTATATAAATGATAATATTCGCTTATTGAAAATTCTAAATTTCTGGACATGACTTTAATCTTTATATTTATATTAGCACAGAAAATACTCTTTCCAAAGGCTTCGCCTTTGGAAAGGCGAAGCCTTTGTTTTTAACCTTTGTTTTTACTTACCGTGACACTTTTTATATTTTTTACCACTTCCACACGGACATGGATCATTTCTTCCTATTTTTTCTCCGTCAGAACCTTTCACTTTGGCTTCATGAATTGTGGCATCTCCCCGGTTAATATCTCCTATTATCTTTGCACTTTCGTGTACTTCTTTCAATTCTTTTTCTCTGTCATCTACTTTCATCCCCTGCCCCATATTAGGTATAAGCCGAAATATTTGTTCATTAATACCAAGTTCCATTTGTTTAAACATATTGAGTCCTTCTTTTTTGTATTCAACAAGCGGGTCTCTTTGACCATATGCTCTCAAATTAACACTTGAACGCATATAATCCATCATCTCCAAATGTTCAACCCAAAACAAATCTATTGTTTGCAATATAATCTGTCTTATTGTTTCAAAAAAATTATCTTCTCCTAATTGAGATTTCTTTTCGTCTGTTATTTTTTTAAATTCCACTATATCATCAGCCCTTTCTTCTAAAAATTCCATCAGAAAAACATTATCAGAAAATAATATTTTTCTTCTTCTTTCATATATTGTTCTTCGTTGATGATTCAAAACATCATCAAATTCAAGAACATGTCTTCTTGAATCAAAGTTAAATCCTTCAATTTTTGTTTGAGCTGATTCAAGTGATTTGGTTATCATTTTATTTTCAATTGGTTGGTCTTCTGGTATACCAAATCTGTTCATCATTTTTTTAATTGAATCAGACGCAAAAACTCTCATTAAATCATCTTCCAGAGAAACAAAAAATTGTGTTTCGCCCGGATCTCCCTGTCTTCCAGAACGTCCCCTCAACTGATTATCAATTCTTCTTGCTTCATGTCTTTCCGTCCCTAATACAAAAAGCCCTCCTAATTTTTTCACTTCATTATATTCTTCTTCTGTTGCAGATTGCCCACCCAATTTTATATCAACCCCTCTACCCGCCATGTTTGTGGCAATTGTAACAAGTCCTTTTTTTCCTGCTTCGGCTATTATTTCTCCTTCTCTTTCGTGATTTTTTGCATTTAATATATTGTGTTTTACACCTTCTACAGAAAGATACTCTGAAAGAAGTTCGTTCTTTTCTATTGAGACGGTACCTATCAACACCGGCTGGCCTTTATCATTTAATTCTTTAACTTTTTTTGAAATCGCTTTAAGTTTTCCTTGTTCTGTTTGGAATATTTGGTCTGTGCGATCTTCTCTTTTTAAATCTCTATTGGTAGGTATAACAATCGTATCCAAACCATAAACTTTTCTAAATTCTTCTTCGGAAGTAACAGCCGTTCCCGTCATACCGGATAATTTTTTATATAACCTAAAATAATTTTGAAATGTTATCGATGCGAATGTTCTTGATTCTTTTTGAACAAAAACTTTTTCTTTCGCCTCTATTGCCTGATGTATGCCTTCTGAATATCTTCTCCCGGGCAAAATCCTTCCTGTAAATGAATCTACAATCAAAATTTGATCATCGCGAACAACATAATCCTTATCTTTTGAAAAAAGTGCCTTCGCACGAATAGCCGTCTCCAGATGGTGAACATATTTTATCCCCATCTCTGTATAAATATTTTCAACACCCAAAAGTTTCTCCGCTTTTTCAATCCCAGCATCAGTCAATGTTGTAGCTTTTAATTTTTCATCCACTTCATAATCTTCATCTTTCTTCATCCTATTGGCAATATCCGCAAATTTTTTATATAAATCTTCTGATTCGATTGTTGTAGCAGAAATGATTAAAGGAGTTCTTGCCTCGTCTATAAGTATTGAGTCAACTTCATCTACAATTGCATAATTAAATTCTCTTTGCCTCGTCTCACTTTTTTTATATGCAATGTTATCCCTTAAATAATCAAAACCAAATTCATTATTCGTCCCATATGTGATATCCGCTTCATACGCTTCTCTTCTTGTGCATGGTCTTAAAAAATCATGCACAACTTTGAAATAACCAAACTCATCTCGCTCCCTGTCATCATTTCCTTGTTTTTCAAACTTTGGATCATATAGATACGATGCTTCGCCATTTATAACACCGATAGACAAACCAAGAAAAGAATATATCTGTCCCATCCAAACGGTATCTCTTCTAGCAAGATAGTCGTTAACCGTTACAACATGAACACCTTTTTCAGTAAGTGCATTTAAATATGTTGGTAGAGTTGCGGCGAGTGTTTTTCCTTCTCCTGTTTTCATCTCAGCTATGCTACCGCTATGTAAAATAATTCCCCCTATCAGTTGGACATCAAAATGTCTCTGACCAAGAGTTCTTTTTGTGGCTTCCCTAACAACCGCAAATGCTTCTGGCAAAATATCATCTAAACTTTCTCCTTCTTTTATTCTTTCTTTAAAATATTTAGTTTTTTCACTTAATTTTTCGTCAGACAAAGAAGACAACTCTTTTTCAAAAGAATTTATATTCTCTACAATAACCTTTGCTTTGTCCAAAGTTTTTGTATTATTGTCTTTAAATATCTTATTTATAAAGCTCATTATGATTTATTTTATATAACTGGTAGATTTTAACACAAAAATGACCCTGATGTAATTTTATCAAATAAAAAAATAACCGCTTAAATCTTTCGATTTTAGCGGTTATTTTTTATGCTGATACTATTTTTTTCTTTTCTTTGCTGCCTTCTTTGTTGTCTTTTTCTTTGCTACTTTTTTTGTAGTCTTCTTTGTTTTCTTTACTGCTTTCTTTACTACTTTTTTCTTTTTCATTTTTATTTTTATTACTTTAACTTAATGTTAAAGCATTTTAGTTGAAGATGTCCGACCTTATTTTTTACAATTAAAAATATTTCGTATAAATTAACAACATCACAACTTTAATATGATTTAATTATCATACATCTGAAAATAAAAACAAGAATTTTTTTAAAATTTTGTGGATAACTTTTAAAAAATTAAGAAATATTTTTTAAAAAACATACCAACCCAAAAAAAATAAAATCACCACAACAGTTGTTGTGGTGATTTTATTTTATGTTTTCCGTTCAATTAAGGTCGGCGGGTGCGAGCTCCATGTTAAAGTTCTATGTGAGTGCAGCCGCCGACCGTAGTTAAAAATAAAACATTTTTACACTATTAATTATATTGTTATGCTTACAAATTGCAACAGAAATCATTTTTTACCACCGCAGGCCTTTATAAACTCAGTAAACAAAGGGTGCGGTGAAAGTGGTTGAGCTTTAAATTCTGGATGAAATTGTGTGCCTAGGAAAAAAGGATGTTTCTTTTGCGAAAGTTCCATTATTTCCATTAATTCATCGTCTGGTGATTTCCCAGAAAATATTATTCCCCCTTCTTCTAATTTTTGAATATATTCAGGGTTAACTTCATAACGATGTCGATGTCTCTCATTTATTTCAGCAACACCATACGCTTTTCTTGCGATCGTCCCATCTTTTAAAACGGCTGGATATGAACCCAATCGCATGGTTCCGCCATAATCATTTTTTTCAAGTTTCTTTTTTTGTTCAGGCATTATATCAATAATTGGATTTGTAGTATCAGAATTAATTTCAACCGTATGTGCATCTTTCATCCCTAAAACATTTCGTGCATATTCAATGGTAGCAAGTTGCATACCATAGCATAGACCAAGAAACGGAATTTTATTTTCACGAACATATTTTATTATATTTATTTTCCCTTCAACCCCCGTCTCACCAAATCCCCCTGGAACTATTACTCCATCGAACTGTTTTAAAGAATCTATTTTTTTTGTTGTCCTATCAAAATCTTTTGAATTAAGCCATGTAAGATTTGGTTTGAAACCCAAAACATAGGAAGAAAATTTTATTGCTTCAATAACAGAAATGTAAGAATCTGAAAGAACAAAACTACCGGTATCAAAATATTTACCCGCTATTGCAATATTGAGCGTCTTCTTTGTATTTTTACTTTTAAATACGAAATCTTTCCATTCCGTTAAATCAATTTTATTTTTGGGTTTTAAACCAAGTGATTTTAATAACTTGTTCCCCAATCTATCCATCTCAAAATTAACCGGCACATCATATATACTTTCTATGTCTGGCGCAGAAATTATATTTTTTTCTGGAACATTACAAGATATCGCTAGTTTTTCTTTTCTTTTTTCATCAAGTTTTATACTACTTCTCGCAATTATAAAATCCGCCTGAACTCCATAGGAATTCAATGTGCCAGACGCCATTCTTGTTGGTCTTGTTTTCATTTCACCTATCTTTGCTGGTATTGGTAAATAACTAACCAAAACAAACAAAACATTTCTTGGATTTTTTAATTTTAATGTTCTACCAGCTTCTATAAACATTATGTTTTGATAGTCCCCTATAGTCCCACCAACTTCAATTATAGATATGTCTGAACGATTTTCTTGTTCTGAAAGTTTTATTCTTCTTACTATTTCATTAACTATATCTGGCACTGCTTCTACACATTTTCCTTTGTATCCCAAATTTCTTTCCTTTTCTATTACATGTTTATAAATCATTCCACTGGTAATATAATCATCATCTGTAGATGTTATTCCAGTAAATCTTTCGTAGTTGCCAATGTCTTGATCCGATTCAAGCCCTGAATCCAAAACAAAAACTTCACCGTGTTCTGTAGGATTCATGGTGCCAGCATCAACATTTAAATAGGGGTCAATTTTTATTAGATTGACTCTAAAACCACTTGCCTGAAGAATTTTCCCGATTGAAGAGGTCGCTATACCTTTGCCTATACCAGACATTACACCACCTAAAACAAAGATATACTTGTGGTTATTTTTTTTTGCCATCTTTTGTTAAATTTTTAGATATTTTTTTACGGCGAGATAACTTGATACTCCGCCCAGAAATACACCAGACAAAACAAGAACAACAAAAATCTGAGCGAAATTATTTACATAATAATTAAATACATTAGCCCCACCAAAAAAGTTTTCTGTAAGTGGTGCCATCCATATTGTAACGGGATAAAACAACACCAGAGCAATCAGGGCAGACGACACGCCATACATTATGCCTTCTATGACAAATGGTCCTCTCACATAGAAATTACCAGCTCCCACGAGTTTCATAACGGAGATTTCTTCCCTTGATGTGTAAATAGCAAGACGAATTGTATTAAAAATAATTAATATTGAAATAATCATAAACACAACAATTACTCCAAAACTTAATTTGTCCACGGATGAAATAACACTCGAAAGTTTATCTATTGCAACTTTGTTTTGAAAAAAGTTTACTTTATCAACGATTGGGGTTCCGCCAGATGCCTGATAATTTTCAAGGAATGTAGCAATGCTTTCATATTGTGAAGTTTCTTTTGCTCTAATATTAAAATGAGCGCCGAGAGGATTATCATCTAATTCCTGAAGAGCCTGTAAAATAAGTTGGTCGTTTTCGTGTCTGGTTTTGAATTCTTCTATGGACTGCTCCCTGGAAACATATTCAACAGAACTTATTTCCGGTAATTGTTCTAGAGAAGATTTTAATGAAATTATATCTTCTTCTGGTGCAGTTGTTACAAAATAAACATTTATATCAACTTTATTTTTTATTTGACCAAGCGAAGAATCAAGAATCGCTCCAACAAAAATCAAAGAGCCAATTACAAAAAGTGTTACTGTCATAACCAAAATCGAGGCAAGAGTAACAAACCCATTTCTCCAGAAATTTATAAAACCATACTTAACTATTCTTTTTGTGTTCATCCAAAACATATAATTAACTTAAATCTCAAAACTAAAATCTCAAATCTACAACTAAAAACTTAAAACTTAAAACTTTTTAAAAATATTAACTCAAATTTATTAGGTGGTTTTGCGTTTTGCATTTTGCGTTTTGAATTTCGAGTTTTTATATAACATATTTCCCGTTTTCGTTGTCTCTTATTATTTTACCATTTTCCATAGTAATAACTCTATTATTTAGTGAATCTATAACGCCTTTATTGTGTGTAGTCAATATAACCGTAGTGCCTATATCATTTATTTTCTTTAAAATCTGGGCTATTTCGTATGTGTTTATTGGATCAAGGTTCCCTGTTGGTTCATCAGCTATCAAAACTTCCGGCTGGTTAACAATCGCACGAGCAATCGCCAATCTTTGTTTTTCTCCACCAGAAAGTTCGCTTGGGAAATTCCATATTTTATTTCCTAAATCAACCAAATCAAGAACATGTGGAACATCCAATTCTATTTCTCTATCGTCTCTACCACATGCTTCCATCGCAAAAGCAACATTTTCATATGCTGTTTTTCCTGGTATCAAACGAAAGTCCTGAAAAACTGTTCCTATTTTTCTTCTAAACTGTGTTATATCTTTTCTGTTTAAAGAATGCACATCGGTCGTATCAAAATATACTTTTCCATCTGTTGGTTTTTCTTCTGCAAGAAGCATTTTTAATAATGTTGTTTTCCCCGCTCCAGAATGACCAACGATTGAAACAAATTCATTCTTTCCTATACTCAAGGTTACACCATCAAGAGCCATGGCATTTTCTGAATACATTTTTTTAACATTATCAAAATGTATTATATTTTTATCGTTTTTTAGATTTTCTTTCATCCCGTTAGAGACAGGCCGCGATCAAATCGCAGTCCATGTTTTTATTTTTTTTGTAATATTACGACTATAATTCATATTATTCTTTTTTAAAGCCCCGTGACCGCGGTCTCTAACGGGATTCATCAAATTTTTTACTAGGACAGATTTTTTTCTGCTTCTATAAACTCTTTTAAGTCACCGTTTAAAACTTTATCAACATCTCTTATCTCAACGTTGGTTCTGTGGTCTTTTACCATTTTGTACGGGTGTAACACATATGACCTGATTTGGCTTCCCCATTCATTTTCAGTCGTTTTACTTACAGAAAGTCCTTGTTCTTTTTTCTTTCTTTCTTCTTCCTGTAAATGATACAATTTTCCACCCAAAATTTCCAGTGCTTTTTGTTTGTTTTGTTCTTGTGATCTTTCTGAGTCAACATGAACAGATAATTTTGTTGGAATATGCACTATACGAACAGCTGTTTCTCGTTTGTTTACATTTTGCCCACCAGGGCCACTCGATTTTGTAAAATCAATACTCAGCTCATCCTCGTTTATGTCAACATCAGAAATCTTTGGGATTTTGGGGACCACTTCAACCATTGAAAAAGATGTTTGCCTTTTTCCGTTTGCATTGAATGGAGAAATACGAACAAGGCGGTGAACTCCCGATTCATTTTTTAATGTTCCATAAGAATTTTTCCCATTTATCTCAATCGTTATATTTCTGAAACCGCCGTGGTCATTTTCATTTGCATTAATAATACGATAATTCCAGCCACTATTTTCTATAAATTTTGTATACATAGCAAAAAGCATCTTTGAAAAATCTTCAGAATCGTCGCCCCCGGCACCAGAAAAAATTGTTAACACTGAATCTCCTTTATCATATTTTCCAACCCCTTCTTTTTGTTCTTTCAATTCTCCTAATCTTTTTATTTTGTCCTGTGCTTTTTGTTTGTCATTCCAAAAATCCGACTGAGACATTTCTGTTTCAATTTTTTTTATTTCTTCGTTCACCCTGTTAAATTGCTCCGCACCAGTTTCACTGGATTTAACAGGGTAAAGTTTGTTTTTTTCTTGTTCCGTCATTGTTTTTTATTTACTTGGACACCGAGTGTCCAAGTGACTATTTCATTTCTAAAACAGAACTTAGGGCTGAATCTAATTTATCTACATTATCAGCTGGTGAAAAATGTCCCATGCTATGTTCAACAATTATTTTCGCATTTAGTTCTTTTTCAAACAAATCTTTTTGAGAAAGTGGAACAAAATAATCATCATCAGAAAAAATTGCAGTTATGTTTTTTGTTTTGGATTTTATTTTTTTAAAATCAATTGGTGTTTCCATCCACGGTCTCGCAATTTCAATAACTTCTTCTCCTTCCTCTTTAATTGTTTCTTCGTCCAATTCCATCCATGGTGCAATAAGAAGTATGCCTAAAATTTTTATTTTTTCTGGTGCCTGTTCCAAATATCTTAATACGCCCTGACATCCAACGCTATGGCCAACAAAAATATTATCCTCGTCTGTAGTTACAACTTCGTTCATTTTTTTTATCCATGCTTTTATTTCAGGTTCCCCCGGATTTGGCATTTCTGGGGCAACAACATTATAGTTTTTGCTTTCTAATTCTTTTTTTAACCAACTTAACATTGGCTCGTTGGGACTTCCATCCCATCCGTGAATTATATATATATTTCTCATATTTTTTGTTTTTATTTTTTAATGATTATATGTTTTTATAATCTTTGAGCCGAAGGCGAGAATCGAACTCGCGTTCCTACTTTACGAAAGTAGTGTTCTACCACTGAACTATTTCGGCTGGAGCCGTTGGTGGGAATCGGACCCACGCTCTCTGTCTTACCAAGACAGTGCTTTACCACTAAGCTACAACGGCTTATTTTAGACAAATAATATCATATTTTAAAGATTTTTTTGAGAGTCCCAAAATACAAAAACCATTAGCAAAAGCTAACGGTTTTTGATTATGCGCAGTCGACCGGATTTGAACCGGCGGTCTTCTCCGTGACAGGGAGACGTGTTAACCAGGCTACACCACGACTGCATTTTTAATTTTTAAATATTTTTCAAAAACTTTCTTTTTTCTATTTAAAAATAAATCACTTTTTAGATTATCATAAATTAGTTTATATAACAACGTTGAACTTTTGACACTATATTTTAATACATATGCATTTTTCTTTGTCTTATATAAGGACCCCTCTCCAAAATTAATACCAGATAATTTATTTCTTAAATCTATTAAAAAACCTTTGGAGCAGGATGTAAAAGCACTGTGTATAACAAATGTCTTCGTTTTTCTGTATTTATTAACAAAACCAACCCAGACATTACCGTCTCCATCAAAATAACCCCTTATAAAATCTCCTAAATATTTATTGGGGATATCTGGTAATCTCATTGTTTTTGTTTTTAATTCTTCCACTCCGAGTTTTCTTAAATCTTCACACACTTCCTTGCTTCCTATTTGAAGTCGAAATATTGGTCTTTCCGTAGGTTTTCTAATTCTTTTAGAAATTTTATGTTCCGAGTTAATAATTTTTTTAATTTTTTCAAGAATATTTTTATCTGTAATTTGGATTGCAAAATATTCCGAACCTCGTGAATTAACTGACATATAACCATCTGCCATAAAAAAACCAAGAACGTAGGCCATTTCTGGTGTCCATTTTTTGAAAAAATCTTTATTAAATTTTTTATATATTGGCATATTTTAAATAATACAAACAAATACTAATTTATCCTGAATTTATAATAAATTGCACGATATTGAATTCGCGCCATATCAAAATCACAAACAAAATCAAAATTTATTTATGATATAATAATACCACGTGACAGGACATTACACTAACCACTATTTATAAATAAATAAAAAATGTCATTTGAGCATTTTTTATACCCTTTTAACCTTTTAGATCCGTAACATTTTCTATCCAAAAAATAATTGAATTTTTAAGTAAAATGTAATATCCTTTTACATGTTATGTCGGAGTAGCTCAGATGGTTAGAGCGCAGCACTCATAACGCTGAGGTTCGTGGGTTCGACTCCCACCTCCGACACATAAAACAATCAGGTTGATAAATATTCCCTTTTATCATATAATAAACGGGTATATCGCGGGGTAGAGAAGTAGTATCTCACAAGGCTCGTTAGGGCTCATATAGTAGTAATACGATATGGAAAATCTGCCAAACTCGAGGAAACCTTTAAAATGGCAATCTCGAGCCAAGCTTGTTTATAGTTTAAAATAGTAAATTTTAAGCATAACAAGAAGGTGTAGAGACTAGACGGTAGACACCCACAAAATGGGTGAAGGAATAGTCCAGACCACAAAATCTTAGTTGATGCGATGAAAATCGTAGTGGTAAGCATAACCTTGGGACATCGGTGCAATTCCGATCCCCGCAACAATCAAACAAAATACCAGCCTTTCGGCTGGTATTTTGTTTAGATTTTGCGAGTGAAAACGAGCAAACTGCTTTGCTCGTGTTCGGAATTGCAAGTCGGAGTTATGTTTTTGCGAATCAAAAACAAACGAGACGGGGTCGCAAACACTTTGTATTTTAGAAATTTTATATTTCTAAAATACTTAGTGATTTGTGACCAACGAAGATCCCCGCAACAAGTTTAAAAGCTCTTACTTTAAAATCTCCAAATGAGATTTTAAGGAGTCGTGCCTGCATTAATCCTTTTTTGAGCTTTTAAAGAGTAGTGCTAGTTTTTTATCTATATTCAAGAAAAAACACTGGCTTTTCAGCTAGTGTTTTTTCTTGTATTTTCAATAAAATAACCACCCATAAAATAAGAGTGGTTATAAAGTTTTCTAGGTCTCCGTATGATCGCGTCTACTGGCACGAAGTTAGACGCCTAAAATATCTATCTAAAGTAGATATGCAGTTTACAATCTGCAAGATTAATCAAAGATAAAAAAAAGTACTGGAATAATTGATTGCCCGATAACATTCTTCCTGCTTGAAAACTCTGTTTAGAATAATACTAAAAATAAGCAAAAAATCAAATAAAAAAATATCCACTCAATTCAATACAACCATTCAATTGAATTAGAGAATGAATTTTATATTTAACTATTTTTAATCAAATCAAAAACTTATCAATCAATTTATCATGCAATAGTCCATTACTTATGATGACACCATTTCTTCTAACAGTATCGGATTGGTTATACAAACGCTGTTTCCCAAAAAGATCCGAAATATTTCCACCCGCTTCTTTTACTATAACCTCAGAAGCACAAGTGTCCCATTCTGACATTCTGGATCCAAAATAAAAATATGCATCAAACTTACCTTCGGCGATTAAACACGCTTTTAGTGCAACACTGCCAACTCTTGTTTTAGATTTTGGGTTTATTTGTTCTATAACTTTTTCAAATTCATCATTAAAATGACTTGAGACAATTTTCGATTCTGTAAATATATTTACATTTGAGACAGAGAGTCTTATTGGCTCATTATTATATTTCTGTAAATACGCTCCATTCCCAGTTTCTGCAAAATAAAGTTCTTTTGTTGTGGGTCTATATACCGCACCTAGAAATGGAGTTTGTTTCCTAGATAATCCTATTACAACAGTAAATTCTCCGGAACCAGAAATAAAATCTTTTGTTCCATCAAGAGGATCAACTATCCATACAAATTCCGATTGTAATCTATTTTTATCATTAACTGTTTCTTCTGAAAGAATCGGATAATCAAAATTTTTTCTCAATTCTTCACAAATAAACTTTTCTGATGAAAAATCGGCTTCTGTAACTGGTGTTTTATTATCTTTTTCAAATACAGGATAATCTTTCTTGTAGTATTCTAAAAGAATATCTCCCGCCTTTTTTATTATATCAATAACTATTTGTAATTCTTTACTAATTTCCATTTAAATAATTTTTATTTGTTTTTTAATTTTGTTTTCTTGCTTTTCTGTTTTCTTGATTTTTTGGAATCAATCTTCTTCCCTCTCTGGTTTATCAATTGCAAGTTGTTCTATTCCTGTTTCCTTTCCTGTAATTTTCAAAACATCTTTATCAATTTTTTTAAATTCTTTTCTTGATGCATTAAAATGATTTACAGTTGTGGCGAGCGAAGAACCCAGTTTTGTGTGATATTCATCGTATGCTTTTATATGTCTCTGTAATTCTCCAACATTTTTTATTACACCCTTAACAGATTCTTCTATCTTAAATGCCTTAAAGCCCTCCAAAATTGTGCCTAAATATGCGACAAATGTTGTTGGCGACACTATAATCACCTTTTTATCTTTATAGGCATAATCTATCAAACTTCTAGTGTTTACTTTTATTGCGCCGACTTCATTCACAAGTAAATCATAATAAATCCCCTCGGCTGGTATAAACATCATTGCAAAAGATAATGTCCCTTGGTCAGGTTTTATATATTTAGCCGTTTCATCAATTCTTTTTTTCAAATCATTTTTAAAATCTTTTTCCAATTCTATTTTTCTGCTTGGATCTTTTTCATTAACAATTCTGTTGTAATTATCTAGAGAGAATTTTGCATCTATGGGAATAATCCCATCTTTTGTTTTTATAATTGCGTCAACAACGTCTCCATCAGCAAATTTATATTGAAATTCATAAACCTTTGGTGGAAGAATATTACTTAAAATTAATTCCAAACCTGCTTCACCTAAATTCCCACGATGTTTTTGATTTGTCAAAACTTTTTCAAGATTTTGAAGTTGTTCAGTCATACTAAAAACTTGTTTGTTAGTTTCTTTTATTTCCGTCATCTCTTTATTCAAAGTAAGAAGTCGTCCTGTGATGTTTTCAACCAATTTTCTAGATTCACCAAATTGAGTTCTTACAGATTCGTCCATTGATTTAGATGTTTCCCCCATTTTTTTATCAATAGTATTAATCAAATTGTTTAGTTGATTTTGTAAAAACACCAAGCCTTGATTTTCAGTTTCTTTACCTGCCTGTGTAGACAAGCTACTCTTCCCTTTCAAAATAAACCAAATGAGCCCTCCGTTAAGAAGTAATAGTAGAATTAAAATTATCCAAATAAAAGTTTCCATTTGTTATATGGTAGCACGAATTTTAATTTTGTAATTTTTCCTCCAAAAAATGAAGTATTTGACTATCTCTATGGTAAACAAATTAAACAAGGCAACAAACAATATAATCCACAAATCAAAACTATTCAAAACCGCCAATTGAAGTAAATTTCTCAATGGCTCAAATTTCAATGCCCCAAATAATGCTATCACACTTAAAATCAATGCCCCGTTTAAAAACTTATTTGAAAATATATTTATTTTCCACAGAGGTTTTTTCAGATTTTTTATTGAGAAGGAGAAAAGTATTGAATCAAGAGAAAGAGTTAAAAACATAATGGTTCTTAGCTCTTCATTTGAAACATCAAAATATCTTAAAATCATAAATAACACGAGTGTGAAGAGAGCCGTTATAATACCGGTCATCAAAATCATCTTTTTAATCTCCCTGCTCATTAAATTTTTAGATATATTAAGATTTGGATTTCTTTTCATTATATCTTTTTCTGCGGGCTCAAAAGCAAAAGAAAAATTAAGAAATCCGTGTCCTATTATGTTAATCCACAAAATTTGCGCAGGCAATATTGGTAATGGCGCCCCAAGTATTAATGCTCCCCCAATAAGAAACACCTCACTAAAACTTGCGGAGGTAAGATGTAAAATTATTTTTTTCAAATTATCCATAATTCTTCTTCCTTCTTCAATCGCCCTAACTATTACTGAAAAACTATCATTCAACAAAATCAAATCCGACGCCTCTTTTGCGACTTCCGTTCCAGAACCAATGGCTATGCCTATGTCTGCATTTTGTAATGCGGGAGCGTCATTTATACCATCACCAGTCATAGCAATAATCTCACCGCTGGCACGCAAAACTTTTGCTATTCTCAATTTCTCTGATGGTAAAATTCTTGCAAAAATATTATTTTCTTTTAAAACATTCAATAATTCTTGGTCATTATATTTTTCTATTTCACTACCCAGTATAGCCGTTTCTTTTTTTGTAATTGCTATACCAGAATCTCTGGCAATTTTTAAAGCTGTCTCTGGACTATCCCCGGTCAACATAATTACTCTTGCCCCTGCGTTTTGAGCTTCTCTTATAGAACTTCTAGCATCAGTTCTAATAGGATCACTAAAACCTATGAGACCAACAAAAACAATATCGTTCAATTCTTTTCTATCAACTAAATTTTTGTTACGCAAAATCGTTTTTGAATTTGTGTCTTTATACGCAATAGCAATAAACCGCATCCCATCTGCACTCATTTTTTCTTGTTTGTCTAAAAAGATATTTTTTATTTCGTCAGTAAATATTTCATTTTTATCTTTTCTATATACCAAAGATGATTGCTTCAAAATTTCTCCCGTGGAACCACTGAAATACATTCTATTCTGTGGTGTCTCCAAACATTCATTTAAAGAAACCGCAAAACCATTTTCCGAATCGAAAGCAAAAAAATCTATTCTTTTACATTTTTCTTCCATTTCAAATTGGCTTATTCCCTCTTCCAGCCCTTCCATAACAATTGCCTTTTCAATGGGTTTGCCATGAATAATAATTTCACCTCCTTCTTTTTCACTTTCTTCTGTAAATGCGTCGGAAGAAATAACGGCCATTTCTAAAAGTTTTCTTTGAGAAAATTTTATTGATTCTTTATCTATTTTATTTTCTATAAAATCAATTGTAAAAAAATCCGTTGCTTTCATTTTTGCCTGAGTCAAAGTACCGGTTTTGTCTGTAAGTATTATTGTTGTGCTACCTAAAATTTCAGCGGTAAGTATATTTTTAACAAGTCCTCCTGTTTTTAAAATTTTCTCCATACCAACAGCCAAAACAACCGTGAGCGCCGCGGGCAATCCTTCTGGAACAATACTCACCGCAACAGCAATTGATATCAACAACATTTCAATCAAAGATTCACCTCTTATTATTCCTAAAACAAAAATTATCAGAACAGAAACAATTGCCATAAACGAAAGAAAAATCGCAAGTTTTTTTATATTTTTTTGTATTGGTGTTTTTATTTCTGGTCCTTCTGATAGAGATTTTGAAATATGCCCAAGCTGTGTTCCATCACCAATTTCCACAACCACACCAATCCCCTGACCAGAAGAAATAAGTGTCCCCATCCATGCCATATTACTTTGTTCAGTTATTGGCAAATCATCCTGAATTAAATTTGTGTTCTTTTTTACACTTAACCACTCACCAGTAAAAACAGATTCATTTATTTGTAAATCGCTACTCTCTAATATTCTTATGTCCGCCGGCACATTCGTTCCGGATTCAAGCACAACAATATCCCCGAGAGCGACCTCTTCAGATTTAACAACCGTTCTTTTTCCATCACGAATAACTGTTGCGTATTTCTGTTGTAAATTATTAAGTTTTTCAAACGCCCGACTCGCCCTGTCTTCTTGAAATGTTCCTATGAGCACATTCATCAGCAATGCCAAAAAAATTACAGTTGAATTAAGAATCTCCTGTAAAAATATTGTTGCTATACCGGCCAGTAAAAGAATTAAAACTAGTGGATTTTTAAATTGTTTAAAAAATTTACCAAGAAGGCCGTAATCATTTTTCTTGGTTATTATATTTCTTCCATATCTCTTTTGTACGTCCTCAACACGTCCCAATGATAATCCTGTGGAGAAGTTAGTATTAAGACGCGCCTCAAGCTGTTTTGGCTCAATTTGAGACCATTTTATGGTATGGTTTGTGATTTTAATCTTGCCCGCCTCTTGTTCGGGGGGGATTTTTTGTTCTTCTTTTTCTAGCATTGTTTATTTAATCTATTGTATTTTAACCCTTTAATTATAACAGGTTTTTAGCATCGCTTGAAAGCGTGTTTTTGTGTGATAATATGTTTGTTGAGTTAAATTTAATACGTTCCGCTACAACGGAATAAATAAAAAAATATATGTTACATAATCAAATTAGAGAAGAAATAAAAACGGCTATGAAAGCAAGAGAGGAATTGCGTTTGTCCGTGCTACGCGGAATGCTTGCCTCATTTACAAATGAGTTGGTAGCAACCAAAAGAAAACCTGATATGATTTTGCCCGACGAAGATGCAATAACCGTTGTTAAACGACTTGTAAAACAAAGAAAAGATTCTATCGAACAATTCCGTGCTGGCAAGAGAGAAGATTTGGCATCAAAAGAAGAAGCTGAATTAAAAATTTTGGAAAAATATTTACCTCAGATGATGTCTAAAGAAGAAATAGAAAAGGTTGTTTTAGCGAAAAAGAATGAATTTGGTATCGCAGACAAATCAAAAATGGGAATTTTAATTGGCGCTGTTATGAAAGATTTAAAAGGAAAAGCTGACGGGAGTGATGTAAAAGAAGTTGTAGAAAATATTTTTGTTTAAATTAAAAAGCTCTTACTTAAAAATCTCTCCCAGAGATTTTTAAGTAAAGTGTTGGGGTTTATTCAAATTTCGATGTTTTTAATCCATAATTTTTTTATTTTTACTTTTTACAGTTAACTGTAATTTTTCGTTTTGGCTTTTTGTTTTTTTACTTTTTACAGTTAACTGTAATTCTTAATACTCGATTTTTGCTTTCTCGATTTTGATTTTTATTTTTAATTTTTACAGTTAACTGTAAAAATTTCTGAGTAAATAAAAGAACCGCTGAGTTGTTTAAACTCAGCGGTTTTGAATCATTTCGATTCGGGTGAAAAGTAGTCTTTAAAACTATCTTTCGTAGCAAAACCATAAGATTTAATAATCTTATGAAGCTTCCAAAATATTTTTTTTGTTCTTACAATTGCCCGACAAATATTTTGATATCTCTCCTTATTTTTTTTGCACTCTTCGTGTTCAAAAATAGCATTATCAAATGCATTTTTTTCGTTTGACATAAGAAAAGATTCTTCTTGATCAATGGCTTTCTGAATATCCCTAGCGAGAACAATCATAACACTGTCTACCCTTGTCTGCATAAAAGAAATCATTTTTTTGTCTTTTCTTTTGGGCGGTTCAACACCAATGAAAGATTTAAAATATTTTCTTTCTCGTGTCTTCACTATTACAGAAAATAGAAAGAGACCAAACCCAAACAAACAAACAACACCCAAAACAAGCAACACGAACCAACCTTCTTCTAACGGATACATAAATAACTCCTTTTTTGTGGGCTTTTCTTTTGCCCTTTTTAGATTTGATAACATCTGGTTTTCTTTGCCAGAATTATCTTTATTTCAATGAGCTTCTTTACTCACTGTCTGTATATATGATAGCATAATCTATATTTTTTGTCAACCCCGTTAGATAAAAAATATTTTGGATTCAAATGCTCGAAATAGGATTAAATCTGGAACACCTCTTTAAAATCTCATTTAGAGATTTTAAAGTTAGAGCATTTGAATTTCCAACGGGGCATGGCCTAATATATAGCCAAAACAATCTATTCTCTTATTCGTGCGAATAAGAGAATAGATTGTTTTTCTTTAAATTATATTTCAAACTATTTTTTTAGATAGTTTGCTAAAAGTATGAGAATAAAGCTAAAAACTATTACTCCTATAAATCCGAACAAAAATTTGAAAAATGTTTTATTAAATAAGTTTTTCACCCCGTTAGAAGCAGGTCGCGGTCAACCGCCCTCTGCTTAATTAAACTTGTAATTTGAAATGTTATTCTTCTTGTTCTTTTTGAAACCCGTTTTTAAACCGTGACCGCGGCTTCTAACGGGGCAGGTTTTTCTATTTCTGTTTAAATTCAGTCAAAACCAATTTTAAATCTGGGTTATTGGGATTATTTTTTATCCCCTCTTCAAGAATAGAAATGGCTTTATTTTTATCATTTAAAATCTCTGTGTAAAAATTAGCTGTAGAAATATATGAGTATGTATGTGTTGGTTCTACTTCAATCGCTTTCAAAAAATTAGTTTCAGCTTTTTTTGAATCTTTTAAATAATAACCAAACAAATTACCTAAATTTAAAAATGAAAGCGAAAATCTCGGTCTTAGAATACTTGCATATTCCCATGCTAATTTTGCTCCTTCATAATCCCCCGCTGTTTTTCTATATGAACCCAGCCCTATCCAAGAATCAAAATTGCCACTGTTTATTTTAAGTTCATTTGATAAAAAAGTTATGTTCTTTTTTACATCTTCCATAGCTCCACTAGGAATTTTTCTGTTTAAATCTGGAACTGGAGTATTTTTAATTAATTCTTTATCTGCACCAACATATTCATAGGACTTTCCTTCTTCTAAATTTACTTCCCCTATTTTTTTATCTGTCGCATTATTTTCTGAAGTTGTCGTTGCTTGGCTATTGTCTAAAATATTTTTTGAAGAATCATCAATAACGGGGATATTTGTTTTATAAAAACTCATATATAAATAATAACCCACAATTAAAACTACTGAAACTAATAGGAAAATATATATTGGCTTTTTTACCCCGTTAAATAAATTTGTCTCCGACAAATTTCCAACTTCGCCCGTACGGGTGAGACTGGATTTAACTGGGGTTACTTCTTCGGGTTGATTTTGTAAATTTTCTTGTTCCATAGTTGTTTCGTAAAATAATTATCTTTTATATTATTAATATAACATTTAGAATTTGTTACGGCAATTTTATAAAATACACAAAAATACTCCGGCCATGGCTGGAGTATTTTTCACATTTAATTTTCCTTTTAAAATTATTGTGTTTGTTTTGCTTTTAATTCAGCTAACATTGTTTGAAGTTGTGTCTGCAACGCTTGTAATTGTGCTTGTAAACCAGCTTCTGTTGAAGAAGTACCTGTTGTCGCAGGTGTCGTTGATGATGAAGTGCCTCCCATCAATGCGTTCAACTTAGCTCTAGTTTTAGGACCAAGAGCACCATATCCTGTCGTTGTTGGAGTACCACTTGAAACAATTCCGTACTTCTTTTGGAATTTCTGAATTGCCTTAACCGTTAGTGAACCAAAATAATTTGTTTCACTCCCGGGTGCACCAGCACCACTTGAAGCTATTTTTGTATCTGGATCAGAATTCAAAAATTGTTGCAGAGTTTTAACTTGCGAACTTGAAGCACCAACTTTTATTGCACTCGTTAACACGACCCCACCCCCAGAAATTGTTCCTGTTGTTGTTCCACTAGTTGTTGTCGTTGGTGTGGTAGTTGTTGTAGTAGTTGTTGTAGGTTTAGGTGTTGTTGTTACAACTTGGGGAGCGTATGAACCCCCGCCTCCACCACCTCCACCTGACGAACCACCACTGCCACCGCTACCGCCACCGCTACATGTCCCAGTGGTTGGAACAGTAACTACGGTTGTTGCTGTGACACCTCCCGTAGGATTTTCTATTTTATAAACACTATCAGAAGTTCCACATCCCATAGAAAGTAACCTTATTGAACCAACTTGTGTTGCTGTGATAATTCTTCTGTTTGAAGATGTGACCTGTATTGATTGACCTTCACTCAATGTCAAATTGAATGTAGAATCTCCATTTATTACTATCGTGTCTATTGTTGCATTTCCTCCACTCACAGTAACATTTTCTGAACCAACCGTAAGAATTACATCCGTGTTTAAGATTGCACTATCCGCTGCAAAAACAAATACCGGAAGAAATAGCAGAAGTGAAAATGTGATTAAATATTTTTTCATAATTTTGTCTAAATTAACCTGATAAAGTAGTTCCATCATTTTTTCGACCCCAATCTTAAACAAGGAAAAAATGATGGGTTAATTTAGATTAATCAGCCCTGTAAGTCGTACAAAATGCAGTTGCGGTTGTTGTAATCAAACAATCAATTGCATCCCCCGTATCTTCAGCCGTAGCTGGGAAGGTTGTGGCAGTAGTTGACGCTGTCGCTTGTATTACTGTCATGCCAGCTCCTGATGTAACTGTTAGAGCCTGTGTTGCATGGCCTGTTGTTACAGAAAACAATAAATGTCGTCCAACATCAACTTGATCCATTGCAGGAATATCTATATCAACAGCGTTTGCTGTTGTAACAACTCCCCAATAGCTCGCTTGTTGAAGAGTGGCTTTTGTGGGTGTATTACTTACAGATGTAAAAGTTGTACCAGCACCTACTTGGAAGGAAGGTGCATTAACATATCCAGATGTCACTGTAATATTTCCTGTGTTTGTAAGATTGGCTGTACCAAAAGCAATCGTACCGTCAGTTGCATTCGTAATCGTTTCTCCATTCAAAAGTGTGAGTGTGGTTGTTGTTGCGCCACCAAGAAATGTTCCTAAACCTGTAAAAGTAGATGCACCTGTTACAGCAAGTGTACTGCTAAGTGTGGTTGCCCCAGAAACTGTGAGCGCGCCTGTCAGAACAATAGTTCCGTCAGTTGCATTTGTAATTGTTTCTCCATTCAAAAGTGTAAGAGAGGTTGTTGAAGCAATACCACCTAATTGAATAACTCCATCAGTTGCATTACTGATAATTTCTCCATTCAGAAGAGTGAGCGTAGTAGTTGTAGCGCCACCGAGGAATGTTCCTAAACCTGTAAAAGTAGATGCACCTGTTACAGCGAGTGTGCTACTAAGTGTAGTTGCACCCGTAACACCTAAGGTGCTACTAAGTGTTGCAGCGCCTGTTAATGTACTCGCGCCTGTAACATTAAGAGTTCCGCCCGTTGTTATGTTTGTACTAATTGTTGTTGCGGCGTTAACGCTCACAAAAACAAAAAAGAAAGATAAAACTACTGACAAAACTATTGACAGTGTTTTATCTTTTTTGAAAATATTTTTCATATTCTTTAGTCGTTATTATTTTATAAATAACGACAATTAAAATTAATAATTTTTTAATAAAAATTCATAACTAAAATATCCGAGCAAGCGACTCGAAATTATATAATTATTAACTTTAATTATAGCTCTTATAAAAATAAAACAGAAAGAGGGTGTGGATAACCCAGCACTTATTTTTTGTATTACAAAAAATAAGTGCTGGATAAACAAACCCCGCCCTTTCTTTCGAAAGGGCGGGGGTGACTAGTATTCGTTTGGTTAAACGAAATGACCTTACTAGATTTTTAAATTCTATTAGTTTGATCTTGTGAATACTTGAACTGGGAAGTTGCTTCCTACTGATGGGAAACCTGGCAAACCATATCCGTTTGTCCAGTCAAGTTTTAATTCATCAGCAGCTGTTGCTGTAACCGTAGTTGTTGATGAAGGTGACCAAATTATGTTGTTTGTCGTTGAAGCTGTTGAAACGTTAATCTTCTGTGCCGCAGTACTGTATTCACCCATCAATAATGCTATTGAAGGATATGCAGTATCTGCAAGAAGAGCTAAGTTTAATGTTTCAGATACGCTAGCCGTATCTACTGCTGTGTCTGCTTTCAAAATATATGTTTTTGAACTACCAGCTGAAACTAACTTAGCTGATGAAGTTGCGTCAAATACTATTTCAACTGCATCAAGTGTAGCACCCGCTGTCTCAACATCCACAGCATTTACAGCTGTTGCGTTTACTGCTACTCCATCACCATAAAGTGTGAAGCCAGTAACTGCACCTCCAGTTGTAGCAACCGAGAATGAGAACTTCTTGAATGCTATATCTCTAGGTCCTGGGTTTGTTACCGTAAACTTGTAGAGATCTGCACCCGCTGCAAGAGCACCACCACTACTATTCACAACTATTGAAGGAACGCTACTAAATACTCTTACACCATTTGTTGTTACATCTGATGTTGTTCCACTTGAAATTGTAGCTCCTGAAGCAACTCCTGTTGCATAGTTACCATTTAGGCCAACATTGTCGCCATCATATGTAACTCCTAAGAATGCTCCATAACCACCACTTCCTGCTGTGCTTGTTGTGTTTGTGTTTGCATCATGTGTAATCAAGCTTCCTTTTACAACAATTACTCCAACTTCACCTTTTTTAATTGTGACTGTTGATGTCAATGTTGATGTAGCGTTGTCAGCGTTTGCTAGACCAAATTGTGCTATACCAACTTGAGTACTTCCATTCCACAATGTTACTTGTTGACCTACTAGGTCTGAAGGTGAGTTTGATGCTGTATTACCCAACTGCAATGCGATTTGTCTTAGGGTAATGTCTTCTGTCAAGCCAGCTGTAAATCTGAAAGCTGCTAGAGGAACATCTGTTGTTCCTGCTTGAACTGCTTTGTAATTGTAAGCGCTTGAGGAATCTGCAACAACTGTGTATGAACCACTTGTTGCTGCTGCCATTGCAATACCTGTTTGATTTGCGGTCATTGTTTCTGCAATTGTCTGACCACTTGTCAAACCTGTTGCTCCTGTGTAGGTTGCACTATTATCTGTTAAACCCCAAGTATAATTGCCTGAAGCTGCTGTTGAAACATTACATCTCAATGAAAGTGTCTTTGAAGTTCCTTTAGAAATTACAAGACCTGTTCCATCAAATGTGAATGTTTGATCATCTATTGCTGTAGGATTCTTTGCATTTGAACCTGTTGTCAATGATTTTGCTGTTGATGAAATTCCATCATATAACTGACAATTTGTTAAATGTGTAGCTCCTCCACCAGTAGCAATAAAATCAGTAATGAATGAAGTCATTCTTATATCTTCACCCGATTGTGAACCATCAAGAATATATCTTGCGAATTCAAAGCCCTGTTGACCAGCAATTACGCTTTGTGCAACAGGTTGAGTTGCCTGACTTATTGCTAATGCTCCTGCCTTAACAGTCATTGTTAATGATGTTACTGCTGATGTTGGAGCTGGTGTTATTGAATTTCCTGTTACTTGACCTGTTACAGTTGTCCAATTGCTTGAAGGTGTTGTAGAAGCAGCAACTGTGTCGTTGCTTATGAAATCCGTCCCTAACTTACCTTTCAAAACAATCTTTGTTATTCCGACTGGGAATGTAACTGTATCAGTAAATGTAAATGTTCCTGATGGGTCTAGAACATCAACCCCGTCAACTGGACCTGCTATAACAGCTCCACTTGCGTTAACCAATGAAACATTTGTTATATCTACAACCTCATTTCCTGTTGCCATTACATTAAATACCATTGATGCAACTGAGATTGGTTCACCTTTTACATCTACGATGAAACCACCAAGTGGCTGATTAGCTAAGTTCACAGCAATATTTTGTGCTGCAACTGTAGTATCTGAACTTACAGTTATTGAACCTGCTGATACAGTAACCTGTGCGGCATCATACCAAGGGTCTTCTACAGAAGAGAATGCTGCTGTGTCATCTGTTGGGTCTGAAGCTCCTGTTTGTGGAGGAATAATTCCATATCCATACAATTGACCTGAAACACCAATGTCTGTTCTTTTTGCAATATCAAAGTCGATTGTTCTTCCTGAACCACCGTTGACATCACCTTTTATAGAGATCTCTTTTGAGAATCCTTTATCCATTTCAATTCCTGAACCAAATGTTGAAGTGTAGTATTTACCATCTGAACTTACTACTACATCGTATGCTGTTCCATCAACATATGTTTTTAGATTTGCAAGGTCATCTTTTGAAGCTGACCCTGTTTGATTCCATCTTATTGAATTCAACATTACTTTTTCTGCTGAACCTGCTGTAACTCTAACAGCTGAGAATGTATAACCAGTTGTGCCAACTTCTTTTGTTTGGCTTGCTCCTGGATCAACACTTCCTCTTTGTAATGTTACTGAACCGATTGCCAATGTTGCGTTAACTGTGTGCATTGCTCCTGTTAAAGGAAGCGCACCATTAACTGTTGCTGATGTATTTACTGCAACAACATTCAATCCAACAACTTCACCTGCTCTTGCATCATTGTTTGATGCCATATTGCCGGCGATTGTCATTGTTCTTGTCTGTCCTGCCTTAACTACAAAGCCCTCTGACAATGTTGTCTGATGGTTTGAATTTAATGTTTTGGCTATACCAACTTGTGTACCATTTTCATCAAGTAAAACTACTCCTGAAAGTGATGCATCTGCTGAAAGACCAACTCTTTCAACTACGATACCTGAAACTGTTACATCACCGTCTGCACTAGCTGTGAAGTTTACCTTTGTGTAAGGCAATCTTGCTGCGCTTTCTGGTGCAAGAGATGCTGCTGGTTGTGTTGGGCTTGATACTGTCAAACCTGTTCCAACTGCAACTGGTGTTGTCGTTGTTGTAGTAGTAGTTGTAGTAGTTGTTGTTGTTCCAGCTACTGAGTTGTATTTAGCAACTGATATTTTACCAAAATATCCTGCTGCTGGTGTTACTCCGTTTGCCTTTTGCCATGCTGAAACTGCTGTCTTTGTTATTGAACCAAAGTATCCTTTAGCTCCCGTGTAAGTGAAATGTCCTGCTGCTTGCAAGTATGTCTGTAAGCAAGTTACATCATCACCTTTAGAACCTATTGTAAGATCCTTTGCGAATGTACACTTTCCAGCTGTTGCTGGTGTGCCCGAAGTTGAGTTCAACTGTGTTTGTAGAGCTGTAATTTGTGAAAGCAAACTTTGGATTTGTGCATTTAGTTCTTCAACTGTTTGCGCATGTGCTGGTGTTGCTACTACAACCATCCCTAACATGAACAATCCTGTTGCTAAACCAACTACACCCATAGTTGCTTTTGCTAAACTAGAATTTTTGAATTTACTCATAATAAAATAAAATGCGTAACAATTTTTGTGAATAACATAAAAATTGTTAACACAAGTAAATTGTTTTCGACTTATAAACTAATAATTACTAATAATTTTTTTACTGATTATTTCAACAAAAGTTTTTTAAAAAACAAAAGTTGAAATAATCTACGACAACTATTTGAAACCCATCGACATGATTTTCAAAACAGTTTCGTTTTTCTTTATAACTAATCGACTAATAATAAACAAACAGATCAGTTAAAACTTCTAATACCCACTAAGGTTAAGTGGGCGATTTTTAGTTTTCAAAGGTCTGTCTTGGTCTCATGATTTTCTTTCTTATGAGACACATCATGGACTGGAAGATTGTCCTCCAGAGAATCACCAAATTTGAACCATTACGATTTTAAAATTTCTAAACGAGATTTTAAAATAATAGTGTTAGGTTTGAATCTACAAACCAAAATTAGGTGACTCTCGTAAAAACAATTCACCGTTATTTTTTATATTAATTCATATTGTATCCTTGAGAAACATTATAGTATTTGATGAGATTAACAGCAAAAATCTTTGTGGATAACTCTTTAAAAAGTTAAAGTGCAAAAATCAAAATGAAAAATGACAATGTAAAATTTAAAAATTATTTAATAATAAATTAAACATTAATTCCATTTAAAATCACCAGTTACAAACATGTTTCAACCCCTCAAAAACACTAATAAAATACCCCTGTATATTCTCATTTTTTGCACAAAAAGTCAATAAATTTAAAATCCCGGGAAGGGGTTGTGAATTCGTGATGTTTTTTGTTATAACAAAACATAAAAAACACCAAATATAGCCCTATATTGGGTAATATTTACTCCATCTTCTTGTCCCCTCTCTTTTTATGGCTTTTTCAACAACCATAGAGTTTAATTCTCTCTGAATCGTTTTTTCACTGCAATCTTTCATTAATTTCATAACATCTTTTATCATTATGAATTTATTACTTTTCATTAAATTTTTTATTAGCGTTCTTCTTTTTTCCTTTGCTTCCTGTTGTTTCTGTCCAACTCTTCTAGATATCTCCTTATTTTGAGCAATCTTTCCTGCTTGTGCAGACGAGTCTTTTTTAAAGGACACGAGTGATTTGTTGTCCTTGAGAGAAATTAAACCAACTTGTTTATTCCCTTCTGTGTCAAAACTTTCTAAACGGGCTTTTGGGTTTATAATATTTTGTTCATTTTTATTTTCAAAAAATTTATCACCAAAAACGACTTCAGATATGGCAACTTTGTTATTATTAAATTCACTTCCTGCAAGATTCTTTATTTCAGTTTCAAGAATAGAAAAATTCATAGCAGAAATTAATCTAGTATCTCTGGCAACATTTAAAAGAGATAGAATATTTAACACCGAAGAGTCTAAATTTATAACAAATCTTATATTAGTTGAATCAAAATTTTGTCTTATATAGTTCACATCGGATAAAAGACAAAGCGACTTCTCTCTGAGTGTCTGTTTGAGGGGGTCATTCATGGGAAACAAGTTAGTGACTAAATAAATAGCAGTAACAATCTTTTCCGCCTTTTTTAATATGAAGGTTAAATAGTCCGTTTGTTCAAAGACATTAATGTTTTCAATGTCTTTTATATCTTTGTCCTTTTCCATTTTTTTGTCTTTTAAGATTTATGTCCTTTATTATATATCGGACATTTATATTTGTAAAGGACTTAAAAAGTTAAAAGTGCAAATCTCAATTCATTGGTTATCCACACATCACCAAATAGAAATATTAAAATCTAAAAAATACTCCGCGCGTCTTTGTAAGTTTTTTATTCCATTTTTCATTATTAAACAGAGTTTTCTTGTGTTAAAATATTGATATAAAAAAGTTTTCCACACTATGACAAAAATTACAGCGAGAAAAAAAAATATTAAAAAACAAGAAAAACAGCCTAGTAAATTAAACATCTTTAAACACGTTGAAAAAGAAACCGCAAACACAGTTTGGGCAATATTATTTTTTGTTTTAGGAATAATATTTGTTTTATCTTCGTTTGACGCCGCGGGGACTGTTGGAAAATATATCTATAAATTTTTTAATTATTTATTTGGAATAGGTTATATACTTGTTCCTTCTGTTTTGTTTGTTCTTGGAATTTCTTTTATAAAACCAATTAGACCTGAATTAAAAATTTTAAAAATAGTGAGTGCCGGTGTTTTGTTTTTATCTTCTCTCGGGCTTGCTGATTTATTATCAAAACAAAAAGGCGGAATCGTGGGCAATTTAATTTCAATGCCTCTGTTAAAATTTTTCGACTTATACGCAAGCATAATCCTTTTGATTGCGTTTTTCATAATATCTCTGATATTTATATTTGAAACCAAAATAACTCTGGATACAATTTTGTTCTGGAGAAGATGGAGAAAAGACGATGTTAATATAGAAGAATACGAAGACATGGAAGCCGAAGAAATTCCAGAAGAAATACTAGAAGAAGAACCAACGGAAAATAAATTTAAATTAGGAGGTCTTCTCGGAAAAAAGAACGTAAAAAATAATGAGGAAGAAGAAGAAATACAATTATCTCCGAGCATGGCTTCATACAAAGAATACGTACCTCCCCCTCTTTCGTTATTACAAAGAGATAGAGGAAAGCCAGATGTTGGAGATATAAAAGCAAACTCAAATATAATAAAAAGAACTCTTCAAAATTTTGGAATAAATGTAGAAATGGATGAAATTTCTATAGGACCTACAGTAACAAGATATTCTTTAAAACCAGCCGAAGGAGTTCGTCTATCAAAAATACTTGGACTACAAAATAATCTTGAATTAGCACTTGCCGCTCATCCCGTAAGAATTGAAGCACCGATACCAGGAAAATCTCTTGTGGGGATTGAAGTACCAAACACAGCAAAAACAACTGTTGGACTTGGAGGTCTTCTCTCCTCTCCAGAATATAAGCAGGCACAAAAACCTCTCACAATATCTCTTGGAAAAGGAATATCTGGTGATTCACATTTTGGTGATTTATCAAAAATGCCACACCTCCTAATTGCAGGAGCAACTGGTTCTGGAAAATCTGTTTCCATACACACAATAATAAATTCATTAATTTTCAGAAATTCTCCTGAAAATGTTAAATTCATAATGATTGATCCCAAGAGAGTTGAGCTGACACTTTATAATGGAATTCCACACCTTCTTACTCCGGTTATCACGAGTTCAAAAAAAGCTATTTTGGCACTTAAGTGGGCTGGAAAAGAAATGGAAAAAAGATACGACATTCTAGAAAAAAATGCAGTAAGAGATATCCAGTCATATCATAAAAATATATTTGCCCCAGCTGTTGAAAAAATAATGGACAGGAACGACAAAAACGCAAACCAAGATGTAGAAGCAATGGAAAAAATGCCTTTCATAATAATAGTGGTAGACGAGTTGGCAGACCTAATGCAAATGTATCCACGAGAGCTCGAATCAGCTGTTGTAAGATTAGCACAAATGAGTCGTGCTGTTGGAATACATTTAATACTATCAACACAAAGGCCGTCTGTTAATGTTATTACTGGGTTAATTAAAGCAAACATCCCCGCAAGAATTGCACTTCAGGTGGCTTCACAAATTGATTCAAGAACAATACTCGATGGAGCTGGGGCAGAAAAACTTTTGGGTTCGGGAGACATGCTTTATCTTTCCGGTGAGATGTCAAAACCTATTAGATTACAATCGCCTTATATATCAGAAAAAGAAGTTAAGTCCGTTGTAAAATATTTAGTAAGAGAATACGGTGACGAAGTCCCCGATGAAGTTGATATTTCTTCCACCGAACAAAGCAATGCTCTATTTTCAACGAGTTTGGATTTTGAAGAAGAATCACTTGATAACGATGATGATTTATATGAGGATGCAAAAAATACTGTCGTTAGGGCCGGGAAAGCATCTACTTCTTATTTACAAAGAAAATTACGAGTTGGTTATTCAAGAGCCGCGCGACTTATGGATATTCTTGAGGAAAGAGGTGTTATCGGCCCCGCCAGCGGTTCAAAACCAAGAGATGTGCTAGTAAAATCTGACACTGGTGGTTTTGGTGAAGTTGATGTGGAAGAAGACACAGAAGTTGATTTTGGTGGTCCAGATGAAAATAGAAATTAACGCTTCGCTCCATAATCTTTTATGCAAAATAAGCTAAAACGCGCAGGAATGATTTTTGGAATATTTGTTGCTCTTTTTATTATTATATTTGTTTTTTACAGATCGATTGATCTTATACGAGGACCCGTGCTTGAATTAAACGAACCTAAAAATGGTTCTGTTTATTTGTCCCCCGTTATAGATGTAAGGGGTGCAGTTAAAAATGTCACCGATGTAAGTTTGAACGGAAGACAAATTTTAATAAATAAAAATGGATTTTTTAATGAAAAATATATTTTGTCAGAAGGTTTAAATAAAATTTCAATCGTAATTAACGACAGATTCGATAGAAAGGTAGAAAATATTTTTGATGTTATCTTTAAACCGCAGATTTACGCAGATGAAAAAAACGCAGATTCACCTCGTGACGGAATTTAACAAGGTTAACACAAATTTTAAAAATGTTATTATATAATAAGAAAAATAAATGCAAAATTTAAAAATCGAAGTTAAAAATGGCAGTTAAAAATGTCAAAATAAAATTTAAAACAATTTTAATTTTATAACTTTACATTGTCACTTTTCATTTTGAGATTTGCATTTTAAATTAATTGTCATGGCAATAAAAAATAAAAAATCTAACAAAACCGAAGATAAAAAAACAATGAACCAAGCAACGATTGAAGATACTCTGGCACAGATAAAAACAAAATTTGGTGAAGAATCAATAATGAAATTGGGTGAAAAGCCAAGAGTAAATGTTGAAGCAATACCAACAGGTTCTCTTGGGTTGGATGTTGCGCTTGGTGTTGGTGGGCTACCTCGTGGAAGAATTATAGAAATATACGGGCCAGAATCATCTGGAAAAACAACCCTAACATTACACGTTATAGCAGAAGCACAAAAGAAAGGAGGAGTTTGTGCATTTATAGATGCTGAACATGCGATGGATCCTGAATACAGCAAGAAACTTGGGGTAAAAATAGAAGAACTTTTAATATCACAACCTGACACAGGAGAGCAGGCACTTGAAATAGTTGAATCGCTCGTTCGCACAGGAAAAATCGATGTTATTGTTATTGACTCCGTTGCCGCACTTACACCCAAAGATGAAATCGAAGGAGATATGGGAGCACATCATGTTGGTAAACAAGCCCGTTTAATGTCACAGGCGTTGAGAAAACTTACGGCAATCGTAGCAAGAAGTAAAACAATAGTTATTTTTATAAATCAAATAAGAATGAAAATTGGTGTCATGTTTGGAAATCCAGAAACAACACCCGGGGGTAACGCTTTGAAATTTTATGCGTCTGTTCGTCTTGATATAAGAAGAATCGCACAAATCAAAAAAGGTGAAGAAATAATCGGCTCACGCACAAGAGTTAAGGTTGTAAAAAATAAAGTTGCCTCCCCTTTTAAAAATGCAGAGTTTGATATTATGTATAATGTTGGAATTTCAAAAGAAGGAGAAATTTTAGCTTTTGGTGAAAAATATGGAATTGTCGCAAAATCTGGTTCGTCATATTCTTATGGTGAAATAAAATTAGGGAGAGGATATGACTCTGCGAAAGATTTTTTGAAAGAAAAAGAAAACAAAAAGATTGCAGAAGAAATTTCAAAAAAAATTGTTGCTAAAATAAACGAAGAAATTTAGATTGATTGTTTCATTGCTCCATTGTTTCATTGTTTAAAAAAATAACCGAGCTGTCTGTTAAGACGGCTCGGTTTTCGTTTATCTCGGTGTCCACTGAAATTCAAACACTTCACCATACTGAGGACAAAATTGCCTTCCTTCAAAAATAAAACTGGATTCTGATTCAGAAAGTTCGGACTCTTCGTCAGTATTAATGCCAACAAACGATGCCGAAACATAACCCTTATATCCTGTACCATAAACGTTTTGGCTAAACGACCAGCTTGTGAGGGTTCCTATTTCTTCTGGATACTCAACAACAAATTTTGATTCTGAAACTTTTTTGAAAACAAATTGACCATATGAAGTAGAATATTTGTATTCTTCAAGTTTCGAAACCAGTTCTAACTTCGCTGGAATTAATTTTTCAGGCGGTGTTGTCTGAATGATTTTGGCGGTTAAATTTTTTGGATTATTTGGATTATTTGACCAATCCGATTCAGCAATAATAAAAAAAAGAACAAGAACACAAATACAGCCCAATACAATTAATAATATAGTTTTCGGTCTCATTTAATACCTCACGATTGTTAAAAAACAGTTAATTTCTAATATATCTAATACACCTATTATTAAGCCGTGTCAATGTCGCCACAAAAAAATACAGCCGAGATGTTTGTTAAAACATCTCGGCTTTTAATTAGAAAAAAACTATAATCTGAATATTTTTTGAAGAAAATACCAGACAAATAACAAAAAAGAAAACGTGTTTTTCTTTTTAACATTTTTAGTGTGTAATGAACAATTTGTTTCGGGGGTAGTTAAAAAGCTTTTTATTTCTTCAACGACAAGTATCTCTGCGATATTTTCTTTTATTTCTTCCTTAACAGAAATTACTGGTTTTGATATTTCTTTTTCTTGGAATAAATCTAATGTCCCCGGACATCTTCTCGCCCTGTTAAATAATTTTGCCTTCGGTAAAATTCCTGTTTCACAGGATTTAACAGGGTAAATTTTTCTCTTCGTTAAAAGTTTTTCATTTGAAACAATTCCATTTTTAAAAATATCTTTGCCCAACAAAAGCTTCCCGTCTGGAGTAACCGCGCTTTGTGAGATACTTTCTTCACAATTTTCCATTTTTTTGAGAAGATTTTTCATATTCTGTTCTCCACGAAATGTCATCCAGTAAAGAGCCCTGTCTATGACATGATTCAGAAGAATAAAAATTACATTCCCAGTTTCTATTCTTGCTGTTCTGCCACCTCTTTGAATACGAGAGATGGTGGTCGTTGGTATTGAATAATTAACAACCGCATCGACTTCTGATACATCAATCCCTTCATCTATAACAGAAGTGGAGATTAAAAACATCAGTTCTTCATTTTTCAGTTTTTCTATTGTTTCAAATTGTCTTTGAATTTTTTGCCCACCAAAAATTACATCAGAAATTGGAATTTTTTTATTCATTATTTCCTTGATATATTCTCCGGTAACTTTTTCTCCAATAAAAATTATCGTTTTCATCTTTAAACGGTAAAGATGTCTGGCGTTTTTTATCAAAGCTAAAATTTTTGGGGGTTCATTTTTGTGTTTTTCCGCTAAAGAAACAATATCTTGAAAAACTTTTGATGCAAGAATTTTTTCGGATGCTTTTGTTTCATCTTTTTTTAATTTTTCAACATAAACAAGAAAAGTGACATAACTCTCCATTAGGCAAACCGTATAAGCATGCTTAAGTTTACGATAAACTGCATGCCACATAAGTGCTTTCCATTTTCTTGGTTCATAATCTGAGATTATATCAATAGATTTCCCGATTACTTTCAACTCTTTTTCTTTAAGTGTCGTATATTGAAGAGTTTTTTCTAAAACTGATAATGTGCCGTTCAATAGATATTGTCCTAAATCCTCCCTTCTTCTTTTTAAGAAAATACCATTTTGTTCCAGTCTTTTTTCAACCGCAGAAAAAAGTTTAAAGAAATGTTGTTCAATAGAAATAAGAATTTCATCCGGCTCCGCAAAAACAACATTCTCTATTTTTTTAGGAGTTGAAACATCAACTCTTATAAAATTAGAGATGTGCGAACTTTTTTTAAGTTTGTTGATTTTCTCTTCTGTGTCTCCGGGAGAAGCAGAAAGCCCAATAATTTTTTTATGGTATTGTTCAGCAAGTTCAGCAATTTTTACATAATCATAATTACCTTGAGCATGATGAAATTCATCCATTACAATATCATCAAAAAATTCTATATCTGCGATTCCCCTTCTGACATCATTCATAAACATTTGGGGTGTTGCAAATATAATTTGCTTTCTTTTATCATACCATTTACGATCTTTTATTTTGACTCCACCAATAAAGATCGCCGTTTGAGTTGAACCATCCCATTCAACTTTATGAAAAAGTTTTTCATGTTGATATGCCAAACTTCTGCGTGGGACCAAAAAAAGCACGCGATAATTTTTATTTTCAATTTTCCGAACCAAAATATTAATAAAACTTATCGGGGTTTTCCCGGTACCCGTATCTGCAATGATTCCAACATTTTCAGTTTTTAATACTTCTAAACTTTTTACGGCAGAATCAATGCGAAAATTTTCAAGCTCTTTCTTTCTATTTCGTTCTTTTGGAGACGAAAGTGAAAGACTAAGCATATCAATTTTTTCTCTCACATTAAGAGAATTATTGTCCTTGTTTTCCATTTTTGTCTCCTATTAAAATGTTAAAGAAATTTCTTATCTATGTTAATTAATACCACCACGAACAACAAAGGTCAATGTTTCAAAATTCTATCAATTTTGCTAAAATTACCCTCGTTATGTTGGAATATAATGAAATAAAAGAAAGAAAATATATCAATTTTGAAGGAGAGCCGTACGAGGTGCTTTCTTCTCATGTGTTCAGAAAACAACAAAGAAAACCTGTTAATGCTACAAAACTAAAAAATTTAATAACGGGAAGAGTTGTTGAATATTCTTTTCACCAATCAGAAAAAGCCGAAGAAGCTGATTTGAGTACAAAAAAAATAAAATATCTTTATATGAATAAAGGTGAGTATTGGTTTTGTGAAGAAAATGATCCGAGTCAAAGATTTATTTTATCAAGCAATATGATTGGAGACGGAATCAAATTCGTAAAAGCAAATTCTCTCGTTGATGCTTTAATGTTCAATGATAAAATTATTGGTCTAAAATTTCCAATAAAAGCTACACTAAAAGTTAAGGAGGCTGCTCCTGCCGTAAGAGGAAACACGGCACAGGGTGCGACAAAATTAATCGTATTAGAAACTGGGGCAACAATAACAGCACCTTTGTTTGTAAACGAAGGAGATAATATAGAAATAAATACCGAGTCAGGAGATTATGTCAGAAGGGTCGAACTTTAAAAGCTCCTTAAGAGCTTTTAAAGAGTCGTGCCAGATTTGTATCCACAGTTAAAACGCACTAAATGAGAATTTCAATCCATCCCAGTAGTAGAGCGAAGCTCACTACGGGACAGGTAATATTTTTTACTCCAAAAAATGCCCATGTGGGCATTTTTTATTTCGCAATATAAGGCAATAGTGCCAAAAATCTTGCTCTCTTGATTGCGTTAGAAAGTTCTCTTTGATGCTTTGTACAAACTCCCGATTTCTTATGAGAAACTATTCTTGCGTGAGAATCTATGAATTTTTTTAATAATTCAATATTTTTGTAATCTATGTGTTTTATATTATTTTTTGAAAAGTAACATTGGTTCATCCTGTAGTGAAAAATGGCATTGCTCTAAAAGAGCACGGCTATTTTTGTTATTAATGTTGATAAATTTTTTGTTTTTAACATGTTTTGTTTTTTTAGTTTTTTCCCGTGATGCCATTTTCTACTACGGGATTCATAATTTTTATTTTAAAGTTAGAACGGTATATCATCTGGGTTTATCTCGTCATCTGGGTATTGTATTGTCTCTAATTCTTCCTTAACATTCTCTTGTTTTGCCCCCGTATCAGGTTTTTGAGCAAAAGTTGAACCTCCGCTTCCCCCTGGTCTTGGACCAAATTGTATTCTATCTGCGACCACTTCGGTTCTGTATTTTTTAGAACCGTCCTGTGCATCCCAACTTCTCGTTTGCATTCTTCCTTCAACAAGTGCAGAACTTCCTTTTTTTAAAAACCTGGCGACATTTTCTGCCTGCTTACCAAACACAACAATATTATGATAATCGGTACTTTCCTGTTGTTTACCATCTTTATCTTTCCAAACTCTATTTGTTGCCAAAGAAAAAGTTGTAACAGATATTCCTGAAGGAAGGGCCTTCATTTCTGGATCTCTTGTTAAATTCCCTATTACAATTGCTCTGTTGAAATACATATTTTAAAAAAATATTAATGATTAAAAATTTTTAAATTATTCGATAACCAATTCGTCTATTGTTTTATCTAATTCTTCTTTTGAAATTTCAGTTTCCTGTTCTTTTTTTTCTACAACCTTTCTTTTTTCTCTTATTACTGGCTTTCTAGCAACTGCCAATGTATCGCCCTTAACTGTTTTTATTATTATAAATCTTATAACTTTTTCATTCTTCTTTATTTCTTCGTATATTTTATCTACCAAAAGTGGCACTGTCTCAAACTTTACCCAAGAAAAATAAGCCGTATCAAATACTCTTTTCCCTTCATGAGATGCTTTAAAAATTGTATATTCCAATTTTTTTGTCTTTGGCCATTCTTCAGAAATAAAAGAACCCTTATTGTTTTCAATAACTTTTTTAATTAAAGAAAATTCTTCGTCTAATTTATCTTCGGAAATAGCTGGGTCTAACAAAAAACCGAGTTCATACACTCTCCCTTCTTTTTCATCAAGATTTTCGTCTTTTTCTTGACTTGTTTCCAATATTTCATCCATCTCTGTCAGTTTATTTTCGCTTTTTCTCATGGGTTAGAGAATATCACAATTTGTTGCACAGAGCAACAAATAATTTCAAATATCCAATGCCCAATTTCTAATGAAATTCCCTCGTCCCAAATCCCAACAATAATCTCCAGCGGTTTCACCGCTGTAAAATTACATTGGAAATTAGAGATTAGTAATTGGTAATTTAAATAGTTTGATTGCATTCTTTACCATTTGTTCTTTAACTGTTTCAAGGTCAAGTTCTTTTATTTCTGCAATTCTTTTAACGATTTCCTTTATATAAAACGGTTCGTTTCTTTTTCCCCTGAATGGTGCCGGGGCAACAAACGGAGAATCGCTGTCTGGCATAATTTTATCAATAGGCACATATTTAACGGCTTCGTCATAATCATTTGTGAATGTTATTACACCAGAAAATGAAATTGTAAAACCAATTTCAATAAATTTTTTAGCTGTATCTTTTGAGCCAGCAAAGAAATGAATATTCCCACAAACTTTATCCCCAAATTCTTTTTTATAAGAAATTAGAATATCTAAAATATCATCGTAGGAATCACGAGCATGAATCATTAAGGGTAAATTATTTTTTATCGCAAATTGAATTTGTTTTTCAAATAAATCTCTTTGTCTTTTCTTCTCAATTATAGGTTCTCCTTTTGTTCTAAAATAATCTAATCCGCACTCTCCTACACCAACAACTCTTTTGTTTTTTACTAATTCCAAATAATCTTCTTCTCTGAAATCTTCCTCACTATCATTTGGGTGCACTCCGATTGTTGCCCAAATATTTTCGTATTTGTCTGCAAGTTCAACACATTCACGAGAAGTTTTTAAATCGGCTCCAACACAAATAGTCCCGATTCCTTCGGATTTCATTTTATCAATAACATCTTCCCTGTCTTTATCAAAATCAGGAAAATTAAGATGAGAATGTATATCTATATAATTAAATTCCATAAGCTTTAATTATAAATCATTATTTTGAAACTACTCACTTGACATATTTTAAAAAAAGAACATTATAAAAAAGTCCAAGTGGACATTTAACTGTTCTTTTAAAAAATCATTGGGCGGATGAAAACGCCAGGAGATGAAAAAATGATTACAAGAATTATCAAAAATCGTTTTGGGTCTTTCATTTTGGGGGCTGTATTCTTATTTATATTTTTTATTTTACAACCAACAAAAAATGATCGGCTTCAAATGACAATTGACCCCATTTCTATGAAGAAAGGTCTTTTTCTTTTTTTCTTGGCCTCTCTGTTTTGTTTTTACATTTCTATCTGTTCCTATATTATCTTTTATTCATTTAGAAGAAAAATAATAATGACCGTAAAAGAAACGCATCCCAACATTTTGAGTTGTATTTTAAGATTGGTTGGCATGACTTATTGCTCAGGTCAAGAAATAACAGATGCTCATCTGATATCATTAGAATTTAAAATATCAAATTCCAAAAATGATGTTTTACAAAATCTGGCTCATTTATTTTTAAAAAATGAAGCGAGAATCTTGGAAAAAAATTATGTAATGCAAGAATACCATCAGGATATGTTAGACGCACTTCTCACGAGAGAACAAAATAAGAAACCTGAGAAAGTGGTATTCAAAACCGACATGGTTCCTGGAGAAAAAATAGAAGATTCACTCAAAAAAAATGTCGAGGATAAAAAGATTGTTAAGAAATTCAAACAAAGATGGACAGAAGCGAAAACTCTTGTAAAAATGCTGGGTTTTAATGTTTGGTCTTCACATATTTTATACCTTAAACTTGACCCAAATTCTCTGCTATAATTTTTGAAACCTTAAAACCCGATGCAAATCGGGTTTTTTATTGTCTAAAAAAAATTATGGATGAAAAAGTTTTCAAAAAAAAGATATTATGGATTTAAAACCTCTCCCAGAGGTTTTAAATTTGGATTGCTTTTTCATTCCTTTCTTAAAAACAACGGCTCTGGCATTTTTTTGTCTTCAATAATTTTTTGAATCTTTTGTGCAGTATCTGGCATTACAGGTTCAAGTAATTTAGCAATTTTATACAAATCAAAAATCAGTTCAGTAATAATTTCTTTTGCTTTTTTCTCATCTGTTTTAATAAGTTTAAACGGCTGTGTTTCAGTAATTTTTTTATCCATCTCTCCTATTTTTGCCCAAATCAAATCAAGAGCTTTATTAAATTCAAATTTTTCAAAATAATTTTTATATTCTTTCAGTTCGGAATCAGAATCCTCTTCCCAAATATTTTTTAATTTTTCAATATCAAAACTTACGTCATAATTAATACACATTTTAACAATTCTGCTAACCAAATTCCCCAATCCATTTGCAAGTCCAGCATTATATCCTTCTTTAAATTTTTCTTCAGAAAAATTTGTATCTTCAAAAGGATGAACATGGCGCATTAAATAATACCTAATGGCATCAGTGCCATATTCTTGAACATAATAAAATGGGTCTGTTATTCTTCCTGTGTTTTCAGCACTTTTGCTTATTTTTTCTCCTGATTCGGTAAGAATAA
>VMGX01000014.1 GCA_007376805.1 Parcubacteria group bacterium Athens0714_16
AATGAAATGTGCCTATATTTTTTTATCTTTTTCATATGACAGTTAGTTAAATTACTAATCTATATATTTTAACTGTCCTACTTCAAAGGTTAACTGGGGCTTTTTAATTAATAAAGGAGGCATTATGCCAAACATTGAAATTCATGGACTTGATTTTCACAACGCTAATCTTGTTAAAGAGCGGATAGATAAGGCTATGATAAAAAATGGTTTAAAAGACGAAGCTATTACGACAACTTATGATGTCAAAACTGAAAGTTGTGACGGAGAAAAAACACGACAACCATTTTTAAGAATTTGTTCTTCAGAAGATAACGGGGAACAGATTGCAGAAATGATTTTACACGAAAACGTTGATATGGATATAGAAATTGTAAAATTACAAAAATTCATTCCCAAATTCGTCTCAACTAAAAAATGATTTTTTGTTAACAAAAAGACCGAGTCACCTCGGTCTTTTCTTATTTCTGTATTAAATTTTTTATAGTGTTGTTATAATTAAACCAATGGTTGGGAAGTTAAATATAAAAGAAAATATTTCTCTAAAAGAATTTACTACTTTCAAAATCGGTGGACCTGCTAGGTTTTTTGTATCTGTAAAAACAAAGGAAGAACTTATTGGAGCATTGAAATGGGCTATGGAGAAGAAGCAAGAATATTTTATACTTGGGAATGGGAGCAATATTTTAGTGAATGATAGGGGCTTTGATGGATTGGTAATAGAAAATAAAATATCCGAAGTAAGTTTAAGTAATGGAAGGATTTCTGTTGGCGCGGGGTTAAATTTAAACTACGTTATAGAAAATATGTGGGAGAGTGGTTTGTATGGTATGGAACAGCTTTATTGGATCCCAGGAACAATTGGTGGGGCTGTAAGAGGTAATGCCGGAGCGTATGGCGGACAAATTTCTGATGTTGTAAAATCAGTAACTTTTTTAGATGAAAATTTGAGTGTAAAAACATTCAATAATATTGAATGTGAATTTAATTATCGTCATAGCATTTTTAAACAAAACAAAAAATTGATAATTTTATCTGTGGAGTTAGATTTAAAAAGAGGAGATATAACAGAGTCAAAAAAGATAGCTGAGGATATTATGAATAAAAGAAAAAAAGGCGAGCCACAATATCCAAGTGCAGGGTGTGTCTTTAAAAATATAAAAGAGAATAATTTTAATAATTTTATTAAAAAAAATAAAGATTTAAATATTCCAGAGATGTTTATTGAAAGAAAATCAATATCGGCAGGTTGGTTAATTGAGAATATTGGTTTAAAAGGAAAGGAAGTTGGTGGAGCAAAAATTTCAAACGAACATGCAAATTTTATTATTAATACAAACAACGCAAAAGCGTCTGATGTTCTTGAACTAATTAATTTGGTAAAAAGAAAAACAAAGAAGTGTTTCAATGTGAATTTGGAAGAAGAAATCCAATATGTTGGATTTTAACCTAGATATGTTTTAGGAATGATTTGACGAATTAGTTTATTGTGGTTTAAAGATTTCCGGTAAATACTTAGTGTAAAGGACATTCATTAATATAAAGGACATTATAACAAAATGTCTCTTTGCGACTCAATTTTTTAAACATCATCCAAAGGACACTCATATTTTTATATGAGTTGTTTTTATTTTTTTCAAATTTGCTCATTTTTTTGTATTTTTCTTTCTTTTTTGGCCATTAATTTATTGACATTTTTAAATAAGAATGTATTTTATAAAAACAAGTCCACAATTAAGTAAATTATGAACAAAAAATCGATATTTAATAAGATTTTTGGTAATAAAACTGAGAAATTTAGAACTCTAGGAATTATGTTATTTCTGGGTCTTTTTTTATTACTCCCAATTCAACAAATTCACGCAGATGAAGCTGTTTTGTCTGGTTCAATAAAAGTTTGTGCTATATCTGTTGATCAAAATTTTCAACCTATAAATGATTCAAAGATAGTCAAACCGTTCGAATTTTCTCAAAATCTTACAAATATGAACGCCGAAGTGATTAAAACTAGCGAAATTGATGCAACAAAAACAAATGTGGATATTTTAAAAGACATTAAGGGGAATGATGCAAATTGTATTGTTTATCAAGGTTTAAATTTGGGCACCTATTATTATAATCAGGTGAAAAATGATAGTTCTTTTAGTTCTTTTTACAACAATAATGTTGGGAATAATAGTTCTTTTGGGAATAGTTCTTTAGAAACAGAGTTTTACAAGCATAATATGAGTAGTGATTCTTTGGGATTTTTAACACTTTCGAAAGAAAATCCTAATAAAGTCGTTGTAATTTTGAACGTATATAAGAATATTGTTAAAAACACAGACAATCTGGTGATTTCTTCTGGAAATTGGGCAGTTGATTTAAATAGTCCGTATACTAAGGTTTCTTTAAGGACATCCTTTGACCAAGGAATTTTATCAAGGACAAATGAAACAGCCCCTCTAGAAAAAATAACAGATTCTTCAAGGACATTCAAAAAAGGCATTCTGGCTATAGAGGGTGACCCGATTGATCCTCCACCAAGTCCAAATTCAAGACCCGTTTTAATTTTAACTGGTGGAGATTTGGCTTTAAATGTAGGTGATACATACGTTGAACCTGGTTTTACTGCCACAGATAATGAAGACGGTGATATAACCAGTAGTGTTGTTGTAAGCGGAAGTGTGAATACCAGCGTTGCTGGTGTCTATACTCTTACTTATAATGTGATTGACAGTGGGTCTCTTTCTGCCATTGAACAAACAAGAATAATAACTGTTAATAGTGTTTTGGTACCCAATTCAAGACCCGTTATTGTTTTGGAAGGCAACGCATCAATAACAATAACAAGAGGTGATTCATACACAGACCTTGGAGCTACAGCATCAGACCTTGAAGATGGAAACATCACAGCTAACATAATTAAAACAGGAGCAGTTGATACATCAACAGTTGGAACATATACATTAAGATACAATGTTAATGACTCAGCAGGACTTTCAGCAATTGAAGTAACAAGAATTGTTATAGTTCAAAATCCAATAGTTCCTCCGGTTATTCCGCCCGTTACTCCTCCTAGCCCACCAAGTGGTGGAGGCGGTGGTGGAGGTGGCGGTATATTCATCCAAAAAATAGTAATAACGAATGAAAAAATTACAAAAATAAATGACACAACCGTGTTAGTTTCTTGGACAACAAATTTGCCCGCCACGAGTAGAGTTGCCTACGGCATTTATTCTTTAAATAATGATAAATTAGATTTAAATAAAAATGATTATGGTTATGGAAATACAAATGTGGAATACACCGCATTAACATATACTCACGCCATGACGGTTTCAGGTCTTACATCTGGTGCAGTTTATTACTTCAGACCGAACTCACTTAATAGTAATTCACCAAGAGTTATTGGTATAGAATTAAAAACGCCAACAGGATCAGTTTTGGGACAGTGTAATTATCTTCTAGAATTTTTAAAACTCGATGCAAATAACAGTCCACAAGAAGTCACAAAACTACAAATATTCTTGCGTAATTATGAAGGGTTTAAAAATCTGAATGTTACAGGAGTATTTGACCAAGAAACATACAGTGCAGTTATAGAATTTCAAAATAAATATAAAACAGATATATTATTACCTTGGAATCATAACGAACCAACAGGTTTTGTTTATATAACAACAAAGAAAAAAATAAATGAAATTTATTGTCAAAAAGAATTACCATTATCTGTCGCAGAAAAAACGGAAATAGAAAGATTTAAAATTCAAACAGGAACTGTAATTGAAGAAGCTGACAAAGAGAGGATTGAAGTTGGAGACATAATTGGTAAAGCAAATGAATCTACAAGCACAACAATAGCACTTATTGAAACAGAAGGATCAACTACCACAATACCGTCGACAATAGCTTCTACTGCAAATAAATTTGTTGCAACTGTAATAGAAATTCCAAATCAAGTCGTAACTTCTATTGGTAATACAGCAAGAAAAATGGCAAAGGGGGTTTATAAAAGTATTCTAGGATTTTCAAGATTATTTAAGAGTTCTAATTAATTAATAATCAATTTTAAAAGACCACCTAACTCTGCGATAGCAGAGTTAGGTGGTCTTTTAAAATCTTGAAAAGTTTGTATTAATTTTGTAAAAATCAAAAATATTCTTAAATCCAAAAAGCTCCGAAAGGAGCTTTTTAGGTTATTCACACATTGCTATATTGCACGGTAGTGTTATCTTTTAAATAGAAAAGTTTTTTAATTTTTTTTTGGAGAACAAATGGCTCTACAATTTAAACCGAGAAAGTTTACTTGTTCTCTCAAAAAATTTCTTGATATAAAAATCAAGGATAGGGTAGAGGACAATAAACATGAAAAGTATTTTTTTGTTCTGGAAGCAAAAAAACAAATATTATTTACTGATATTTCCAGAAGAATAAGAATTTTTGTTAAAAAAGACGGGTATGATCTTTCTCAAGAAAATCCAAAAATGGGTTATGTTTTATTTGTGAATTGCGACAAAAAATTATATGTCGGAATAAATAATAATTCAGGCCCATCGAAACACGGTTTTGGTGAAAGAATTATATTAGAACTCGTATTTTCAAAAAATTAATGCCACACTTTTTTAAAGTGTGGCATTTTCATATAAAAAAAAATAGCCGAAAATCTTTCGATTTTCGGCTTTCAATAAAAGAACTATCTGAGCAAAATCATCTTTTGCCGCAGAATTTTTGTTCCGGCAGTAAGTTGATAAATGTACATTCCGCTTGAAATATTAGAAGCGGTAAATTTAACGTTATGTTGTCCTGCTGATTTAAATTCATTAACAAGCGTGACAACATTTTGTCCGAGTAAATTTAACACATCAATTTTTACAGCGACGGCTTCTGGCAGTTCATAGTAAATTGTTGTTGTTGGATTGAATGGATTAGGATAATTTGCTAACAGATACTTAGTTGGCAAACTTTCATCGTTTACGTTCGTTAATCCAGACACAATCAATATTCGTGTTTTAGTATCTACCAACCCCCCGGCATCTTTTACAGAATATGCTCTGTAGAAAGTGCCATTACCGGGTGTTACAAGATTTGTAGTAATCTGAACTTTGTTAGTTAAGTTGCCGTCCTCTTTGTCTATGGCTGTGTATCCTGGTTCAAAATTTAATTGGCTTACAGAATTAATATAAAGCGGGTTTGCTCCTGTTAATGTAATTACTGGAGCAGTGTTTGTTGTAACTGGAGTTGTTGTAAACAATCCTAGTGCCAAAAATTTACCAAGATCAAATGCTACAAGATCACCTTCAATTGGTCCGTTGTATTCGAAAGACATTCGCAGATTATCACTTTTTGGAAGTGTTAATGGAATAGTTTTCCAACGCCAATTAGTTGATCCACCAATCGGGCTTGTTGATTTCCAAACCGAAATCCAACTCCCATTCCCGACAGATAGATAAATAGAAAAGGTCACATATTT
>VMGX01000005.1 GCA_007376805.1 Parcubacteria group bacterium Athens0714_16
ATGAAATGTGCCTATATTTTTTTATCTTTTTCATATGACAGTTAGTTAAATTACTAATCTATATATTTTAACTGTCCTACTTCAAAGGTTAACTGGGGTAACTTTCTTTAACAATTTGGAGTTAAAAATGAGTATTAAAAAATATGTTCTTTTGGTTATTTCCGACCAGCCATTGGGCTTAGGATGCGAACTCATTGAAAAAATAAGCGGTGATCCTTCAACCCAACATTTCATTTATGAAGAGCTTGAGTTGGAGCCGACCAACAAAGGAATGCGTGCGAAAAAAGAATTACCATCACACTCTAGTGATGAAGATATGATTCTTGAGGCGGAAGGTGTTGGGGCATCCAGTTCAATGGTAATAACGAGTTTTTTAGTAGATATGGTTCATTCTGTTTTTGAATACAAACCACACTACAAAAAAACTGAAACCGAAAGAGGAGCTACGGTCGAAAAAATGTTAGAAACCGACGAAGAAAGAGAGCCGGGTTCTAATTGATAGGATTTAATTGGTGTGATTTTTTAATCACACCAATTTTTTATTGCCAAAAATTTTTTTAGTGATAATATTATCAAAAAGTTCTTTTGGACAGAGTATGGTTGCCTGGCTGGCGATACTCAAGAGAATAAAAAAGTTAGCGGAGCGTGAGAATAACCGAGAGACTTTGAAACTTTCTTTCTGGGGAAAGTGGAGTCGCCAGTGCGATATCGGTCTTGTCGTTTACTTTTTTAATTCTGTCGTTCATTGTTTGCGGGTTTGTAGAGCAACTGCCCGCAAACATTTTTTCCAAAAAATAACGAGCAAGGCGATTATATTTTTTGAGAATCCAGCTCCACTTTCATATTTTTGTTTTAGAATTTTTGAAATAAAAAATTTCTTCAAATTTTTTAATCTTAAAATTCTTTACAAAAAAATATAGAAGTGGGGCTGGATAAAAATAACCAATAACCGGAGGTACGATGAGAAAACAATTTTTTGTTATTCAGTGGTCTTTTCCCGCAGTTCTGCATTGTGATTGTGGATGCGGAAGCGGTTAGTTTGGGGAGAGTGATTAAAAATCACTCTCCCCTTTTTTGTTTTTCAAAAACAAATGTTGAGTTGACACAGATTAAAATAAATATATAATGCGGAAAGAAAAGTTTAAAATTAATTAATTTTTTAAATTCAGTAAGGAGTTCTTTATGCTAAGGGGTATAATAAAAAAAATATTCAAAACTAAAACTTTCTACGTAGAAACAAATCTTAAAATAATTTCACTGGTTGTTGAAAAAACATATCCTGTCTTTGCTGGAACACTTAATGACAAAACGAGTAAGCAAATGCCATTTGTTGTGGGAAAAACAGAATATGGGCCAGTAAAAATACCGATAAGTGAAAAAACGCACAAAGCTCTGTGGAGCAAGATAAGTTTTGGACATAACAAAATCCGAACCAGTGTCCCTATTAAATTGAAGATACGAAAAACAAAAGAAGGTGGACACACGGAGTTTAAGATACTGGCTGGAAAAGTTATTTCGGAAATAAAGAAAGAATGATTTTTTATTCTACAACCTCACTCTTTATACAAAATAAGGGTGAGGTTTTTATTTGCTTAAAATATAGTCCTGTGCTATAAATAATGGGTATTTTGTTGGACTAAATCCACCGCTTAATAGTGTGAAAATACTGGAATACTTTTTTAATATTCAATTATTACACTAAATATACCACGCTAAACGTGGTAAAAAATACAAACTAAAATACATTGACGAAAAAAATAGAAAATAGAATACGAATAAACCAACAAATCAGAGCATCTGAACTGCGTGTCGTAGGACCAGATGGAACTAATTTGGGTGTGATAAAGCTTGAAGAGGCTCTTCAAAAAGCCAAGGAATTTGGTACAGATTTAATAGAAGTTTCACCAAATGCAGTACCTCCCATTGCGAAAATAATGGACTACGGGAAATTCCAATACGAACAAAACAAAAAACAGAAAGAAACCAAATCAAAAACACACCGAACGGAAACAAAATCAATACAAATAAAGGTTGGAACAAGCGAACACGACCTTGAGCTAAAAGCAAAAAAAGTATCGGGGTGGTTAAAGGAAAAACACAGAGTAAAAATAGACCTTTTCCTTTTTGGAAGATTGAAATATATGGAGAAAAATTTTCTTGAGAGTAGGATGGAAAGAATTCTCAAGTTAATAACAAGCGAGTTTAAAATTTCTGATGGGCCTAAAAAAAGCCCAAAGGGATTATCGATTATTGTAGAACATAAGTAATGGAAATTTAAAGTTGAAAAATCAAAGTGCAAAGTTGTGGAGTTCGCCACAAGCGAACAAAAGATTAGTTGCAAATTTTCTTTGAGAAAATTTGTTCAATGATTTTAACATTTTGCATTGTCATTTTTCATTTTGAGATTTGCATTTTTTAATTTATTATCATGAAAACAAACAAATCATTTACAAAAAGAATGAAGGTGACAAAGAACGGTAAAATCGTTGTTAGAAAACCGGGTCTTAACCATTTCAACGCAAAAGCAAGTAGAAGTAGCAAAATGGATAAAAAAAGAAGTTCCCTTTTTGTTATGACAAACAAATCAAGGGCTAGATTTTTACCAAATTCGTAAATTCAAAACCGATATAATGAGGTTTTGAATCCATAATTATTTTATTTAACTAAAAAAATTATAAGAAAACATTTTAAATTTTAATCATGACTAGAGTAAAAAGAGGAACAATTTCATTAAAGAGAAGAAAAAATGTCTTAAAAATGACAAAGGGTTATCGTTTTGGCAGAAGCACCAAAGAAAGACAGGCGCGTGAAGCAATAGCTCACGCAGGAGTTCATGCTTTTAATGACAGAAGAAATAAAAAAGGTAATTTTAGAAGAGATTGGACAAACACAATAAATTACGCCGTTAGAGAATTAGAATTAACATACAGCAAATTTATAAAACTTTTGAAAGATAAAAAAATTGAATTGGATAGAAAGGTTCTTGCTCAAATTGCGATAGAAAACCCTGAATCATTCAATAGAATAGTCGAGCAAACAAAAAAATAACAAAAACCCCCGCAAGGGGGTTTTTAAAAACAAAAAATATTATAAATCGAAGCTCTCCCCCTCCTTTGGATAAATAGCATCTAAATCAAGGTTGTCTCTAACTTTCTGAACAAAAAATAATCCCGCTTTTAACTCCCCCATCACAACAAAAACCTTTTTTACTTTTTCTCCGGCTTGTTCAACAAATTCAAGTAAATGATCTGAATCTTTGTGACTTGAATAACTAAAAATACTTTCTACATCAGCTCTTACTTCTATATCATTATCAAAAATATTAACATTTCTTGAGCCGTCTAATATTTGCCTTCCGAGTGTTCCGGCAACTTGAAATCCTGTAAACAATACTGTTGTGCTTTTATCTGAAAGATATTCTATTTCGTGCGACATAACTCTTCCGCCCATAGACATACCGGAACCAGCTAATATTATTTTGGGGTTAGGTGTATTTTTTATATTTTCGGACTCTTCTCTTCTTTTTGTAAGTTTCAATTTAGGAAAATTAAAAATGTCGTCACCCGAATTAATTGTTTCTTTAGATTCTTTATTAAAATAATGCGAATACTTTTTATAAACTTCGGTCGCTTTTATTGCTAATGGCGAATCAAGAAAAACTGGTATTGATTCAACTTCTTTGTTTTCTATTAAAGAATTTAATTCGGAAAGAATTATTTGTGTTTTCTCAACAGAAAAAGTTGGTATAAGTAGCGTTCCTTTTTTTTGAATTACTTTTTTAATTATTCCTTTTAATTTTTCTCTTCTCGTTTCTTTTCCTTCGTGGTTTCTGTCGCCATAAACACTTTCCATAACTATGTAATCCACACCTTTCACGGATTCAGTGTCTCTAATTATTGGTGATGGAGAATTTCCAAGGTCGCCCGTAAACGCAACGCTTTTGCCATCACATTTAATTTCAACAATAGAAGATCCAAGTATGTGCCCAGCGTCTTTAAGTAAAACAGAGAAGCCCTCATTAAACTTTGTTTCAACTCCATAATCAATGGTTTCCCACATAGAGATTGTTTTATCCACGTCCTTTGAAGAATAGAGAAAATCTTTTTCATTTGAATTATATGACATTATTTTAAGAGCGTCTTCAAAAATTAAATATGAAAGATCTTTTGTTGCTGGGTTTGAATAAATTTTACCCTTAAATCCATCTTTTATTAATTTCGGTATTCTACCGATGTGATCAAGATGTGAATGTGTAACAAAGAGAAAATCTATTTCTTCTGGGTTATATTTAAATGGTTGATTATTTAATTTTTCTCTTTCTTTCCCACCCTGAACCAATCCACAATCAATCATTATTTTAAAATTTTTCTTTGTATCTAATTCTCCGGTCTTTTCCAAGATAAAATTTGCCCCAGTGACCATCCCTACTCCGCCGTAAAAAATTAGCTTCAATTTTTTGTCTGTGTTTTCCATCCTGTAGTGAAATTTCAAATTGTTTTTTATTAATTTTTTTAAAACAATCCAAAACTCTATTATTAACTTAATTATATATTATTTTAAAATCTAGTCCCGAGAAAAACAAATTAATAATTTGAAATTCTACTACGGGATCCATATCTTTATTATACACCAGGTTCTTTATTATTAGTTTCAATTTTTATTTTGTTTGATAATAAAGAAATTAAAAAAGCTCCAGCCAGAGCAATAAGGATATCAGTTAAAGTATCAATAAAATAGTTACCACCAAAAAGATTTGCGTCTATTAAAAATTCCATAATTTCCCACAATATAGAAATCGTTATCGTTACAAAAAGTATTGTTGAAGCTATACTTATTTTTTCTTTCAATCCAAAATTCTTGTATAAATAAAGAACAAGAAGTGCTACAGATACCCCGCCGGTAAAATGCATAAACAAATCAAACCACCAAAATCTCCAGTACCAAAAATATAGGCCTGCATAAAAATTTAAAAAGGCCAGCGAAAGGGCTAAAAGAAATAGGATTAACAAAAAAAGTTTATTTTTCATATCAAAATTATTTAACAATATTTTTTCGACAAAATATAACAAAAATATCTGCTCTCGCAGATATTCTCGTTAGGGTCGTCTGTGAATGAGCCCGCCGTTGATGACAGGTGGGTGCTCGCAGAAACAAGTCCAAGGACTTGTCCGATGTAAAGCTCCCAAATAACTCATTGTGGACTTTTTCAACAAACAACCCTACTATATTTTAGAATAGAAATAACAAATCACAAGCACCAAAACACAAACAAACACAGAAATGCAAAAACAACAAACACAAAAAACGAAAACACCAAGTTCTTAGGCATTTATTAATTTAATCGAAAATTAGAAATTGAAAATTGAAAATTTTTGATTTAGTGATTTTATGATTTGGTGATTTTATGAATTTTAATTATCCACCCCAAATCTTTTATAATCAAAAATTGGTGGATTCTTACCAAACCAATGTTCTATTTCATGTTTTGCCTCTTCTGGTGTTTCCGATGCATGCATTAAATTCATTACCGCTCTTTTTTCTTTATTAGCAAGAACCGGAGAATCAATTGAAAAATCTCCTCTTACTGTCCCCATATCTGCTAAATACGGCATCGTAACTCCTGCGATTTTTCTAACAGTATCAACTGCATGAATTCCTTGAACAACCATTCTTATTAATGGTGCAGATGTCATATAATCAATAAGCCAACTTCTTACCATTTGCCCTATCTCAAACTCATCTTCTGTTTTATATTCTTCTTTCGCTGAATAGCCATATTTTTCATATGTTGTTTTTGTTTTTGTTCCTAAACGTGTTATATACTCTTTGTTTTTTGGATAATGATTATCCATTTCGTCGTGTGTTGGTTGAAACATTTCAAGAGCAACTATTTTTAAGTCCCTTTGTTCTAATCTTTTTATAATCTCCCCTATCAAACCTTTCTTAACTCCATCTGGTTTAACCATAACAAATGTTCTTTCTTCTTTTGGATTTATCATAAAAATTTTTTTAATAAATAATAATTAAATTAATATACTAGATTTTTATCTTTCGTCAAAATTTCACAACCATTTTTTGTTACAACTATTGTATGTTCAAAGTGTGCACTTCTTTTGCCATCTTTTGTTTTGTATGTAAAACCATCTTCACCAGAAATTATTTTTCCGATACCCTCTCCTATCATTGGTTCTATTGCTATGACCATTCCTTCTTCTAATTTTTCTCCGTCGCCCTTGAAACCAAAATTTGGAATAAACGGTTCTTCGTGTAATTCATAACCTACACCATGCCCAACAAGTTCTCTAAAAACAGAAAATCCATTTTCTTTTGCAACTTTTTCAACAGCAAAACCAATATTTCCTACATGATTACCAGCCTTAACTTCTTTTATACCGCTTAATAGAGCCGTTTTTGTTGTTTCTATAAGTTTTTTTGCTTTGTCATTAATTTTACCAACACCAACAGTGTATGCCATGTCCGTAATTAAATTTTCATATTTCATACCTATATCCAAAGAAACAATGTCTCCATTTTTTATTATTCTTTTTTCTGATGGAACACAGTGAACGATTTCATCATCTATTGAAACACAGAGTGATGCGGGATAAGGTTTTGATTTTTTATCCGGCCTATAATTAAGAAACGCCGGTTCACCGTTTTGTTGTTTTATTAATTTATAAGCAAGTTTGTCCAATTCAATTGTTGAAACCCCGACCTTAACATTTTTAATTAGCTCCGACATAACAAAAGCGAGGCGCTTTCCGCCTTCTTTTAAGATTTTTATCTCATTTTCTTTTTTTATGGAAATCACAAGTTTTTTATTTAAAAATCTTTTTTATTACTTGATTATGAACCTCATCAATACTTTGTTCTCCGTTTATTTCATAAAATTTATAATTTGGATCTGTTTTAAAGTATTCAATTGTAGGCACAACTTCTTTTTCATACCAATCAAGTCGTCTCTCTATGTCTCCCTGAACTTTATCATCCAATCTTCCTCTTTCTTCTAATCTTTGTTTTGACCACCCGTGAGAAACATTTAGAAAAATAATATTCGTGCTCGTTCTTTCATAAAACCTAATTGCGGTATCAAAAACTTTTGCTTCTCTGAGCTTGCGTGGTGTCCCATCAACAACCAAATGTTCATCGTCTTTCAAATTTCCAATCAAAATGTCAGCCCAAACCCAAACCGCCAAAAATTCCGGTTGTAGTTTTCCGTCTTCATAAAGTTGTTTAGAAAGTTTATTGGAATATTTATCTCCAGCCATAAAACTTCTAATTTTTTCTCCCGTCTCCAAATAAAAAACACCCCTGCTTGGATCATTTTCTTTGAGATATTTAATTAAAAGTTCTGCCTGTGTTCCCTTGCCACAGCCAGATGGGCCTATAAATATAAATGTTTCTGATTTTGTTATATTTGTCATTGCCTATAATAATACGATATTTTAGGCCAAAATCAAAATCCCAAGATGAAATCTCGGGATTTTGTTAAATTTTATTAAAAGATATTATCAATCAAAACTCTCATTAAGAGCTTTAAAAAAAATAATTACTTGTCCCGTAGTGAGCTTTGCTCTACTACTGGGATGGATTTAAAACCTCTCCCAGAGCTTTTTCATTAATATTCTCTCATGGCAACTTGTGCATCTACTTTCTTAATGAGGTCTATAACAACTGAAACAACAATTAGAAGAGCCGTACCGCCTATCGCAAGAGATGCTATACCTGTGATTGATTTCATTATGAGAGGAAGAATTGCAATTACTCCTAAGAACAAAGCACCAACAAAAGTTATTCTTGTAAGTATTTTTGAAATATGTTCGGATGTTGTTTTACCAGGTCTTATCCCCGGAACAAATGCCCCACTCTTTTGTAAGTTGGTTGCAATTGAATCTGGGTCAAATGTAATTGCTGTGTAAAAATATGTGAATAGAAAAACAAGAAGGAAATATAAAATTCCATAAAATACCTGATTTGTAAGTATTTTCAATATAAAACTAGAAACACTCACAATTGTTGCATTTTGAACATTCGCTAAAAAGCTAAATATCATTTGTGGGAAAAGAAGTATCGACAACGCAAATATTATTGGCATAACGCCGGCTTGATTTACCCTTAATGGGAGGTATGTAGATATACCACCATAAACCTTCATTCCTCTCACCCTCTTAGCATAGGTGACCGGTATTGGCCGTTCGGCCTCTGTTACGATAACCACACCGAGTATTACCAAAGCAGCTGCGACTAGAAAACCAAGATAAATTGGAATCTGTGACACATCAAATGTATATAAAAGCTGACTTATTTGTGCTGGGAGTCCCGCAACAATACCAGCAAAAATTAATAAAGAAATACCATTACCTATTCCAAACTCCGTCATTAATTCACCAATCCACATTAACAAAACTGAGCCCGCGGCTATCATTAAAATATTTGAAACTAAATCAAATGTGCCTAATTGTCCTATGATATTTTGTTTTTGTAAAAGTGTTAAAAAAGCAAAACCTTGTAATAACGCAAGAGGAAGTGTAAGTAAACGAGAATATTGTGTAAATTTCTTCTTTCCTGCCTCTCCTTCTTCGTGATATAAAGCTTTTAATTTAGGAAACATTATTGTCAAAAGTTGCATTATTATTGAGCCCGTTATATATGGGCCAACACCCAACATTACCAATGACAAGTTAGACAAACCTCCTCCTGAAAAAATATTCAAAAGTCCTAAAAATTGATTTTGAGAAAAAAACTGTTCTAGATTAGATATATCAATACCTGGGATTGGGACAGATGCAAATGCTCTAAAAATAATAAATGCTACAAGTATAAATACTATTTTCTTTCTTAAAATTCTATCTTTAAAAACTTGTTTTGTTTTTTCTATGAATTTGTCCATTATAATAAATTAAAAATTAAAAAAATTACTTGTCCCGTTAAATGCGAAGCATATTTAACTGGGATGGATGAAAAACTCGTTAAGAGTTTTTTCATTTATCTCTTCCTCTTGGATTTTTCTGGCTTCCCTTGTCTACGTAGGTGTGTCATTTTTTGATTTTTTATTTCTTGTCTTTTTACCTCCTTAATTTCACCTCCGGCTTTTTTTATTTTCTCTGCTGCTTTTTTTGAAACCAAACATCCTTCAACAACTATTTTTTTGGTTATTTCTCCCATTGATAATATTTTAACCCCAACAACACTTCCCTTTTTCAAATTCAAAATCTTTTTTGAAACAAGTATAGTTGGTGAAACCACTTCACCGGCAGAAAATTTTTTATCAATCAAATTAAGATTAATTACAACTGGTTTTGTTTGTATTGTATTAAAACTGTACCCTCTATTTTTAGGAAGTTTTTTTATCACGTCACGAATTGCCGGTCTTGGATTTCCTCTTGCCTTTTGTCCTTTGTGACCTGCGCCAGATGTTTTTCCTCTTTTACCACCACGTCCAACACGGATTTTTCTTCTTTCTGTATTTCTTTTTAATTCATGGAGTTGCATATTTATTTTATTGTTTTTAGCGCCTTTATTGTTGCCTGTGCGATATTTAATTTATTTTTTGATCTAGAAAGTATTTTTGCAGTAATGTCTTTTATTCCGGCCATTTCTACAACATCATGAACAGCACTTCCCGCTGAAACTCCTCTTCCGTGTGCTGGTCTCATTTCTATTATTGATGATGAGTATTTGGCTTTTATTTCACTTGATATAGACATATTTTTATCCAAAATCACCTTTATCATATTCTTTTTTGCGTCTCTTATGGCTTTTTCAATTGCAAGAGACGTGTCTGTGGCCTTTCCTGTTCCAACACCAACTGAGCCTTTTTTGTCTCCGATAACAATTGCAACGCTAAAACTAAATCTTCTTCCCCCCGATACAACACGAGTAACTCTTCTTATGTTTAAAATTTTCTGTTCGAATTCATTTTTTACTCTTTCCCTTCTAACAAATTTGCGAGGATTTTTTCTTAAAGAAGATCTCTGTCCGACATCTGCTCTTCTTGTGTCTTTTTTGTCAGCAACAGAAACAGAAACAGCGGGCTGAATATTATTTTCAACAGTTTCTCCTGCTTGCGCAGGCAATTCTATGTTTGTGTTCGATTCTTTTTTTACTTCTTCTTCCATATAAATTTATATTAAAAAATTAATCCTCCTTCTCTTGCACTGTCAGCAATTGCCTTAATAACACCAGTATAAATATATCCACCCCTATCAAACACGACTGTGGTTATTTTCTTTTCTATTGATTTCTTTGCTATATCATTTCCAACAGCCTTTGCCATAGCAATTTTACCTTTTTCTTTAAGTTTTAAATCTTTTGAAGAAGAATACGCCAATGTGTTTCCGTTTTCATCGTCTATAATTTGTGCGTAAACATAATAGTTTGATCTATATACAGAAAGTCTTGGACATTCTTTTGTACCCGAAACTCTCGCACGAATTCTTCTGTGTCTTTTTTCTCTATTTATTCTTTTTTCTTTTGATTTATCTAGCATATCGTTTGATATAAAATTTATTTAAAACCTAAACTGATTTCTTGCCTTCTTTTCTCTTTATAATTTCGTCAAAATATCTTATTCCCTTTCCTTTGTATGGTTCCGGTTCTTTTCTTGATCTAATAACGGCAGTAAATTGTCCAACCGCTTCTTTATCAATCCCAGAAACTGTAATAATATTTTTTTCTATTAAAACATTTAGTCCGGCTGGAATTTTTATATTAACAGGATGTGAAAAACCAATGTTTAAAACAATTGTGCTTCCAGATAGGGTAGCCTTATAACCAATTCCCTCAATTATTAATTTCTTCTGAAACGGTGTATTTACACCATTTATCATATTCATAATATGGGAAGCATACGTACCCCATAAAGACATCGTCTCTATCGCTTCGTCTTTTGGAGAAAGAATTACTTTTTTGTCTTTTATTTCAATTAAAATATTTGGTCTAAAATTTTTTGAAAGTTCTCCTTTTGGTCCTTTTACAACAACAGTACCATCTTTTATGGTTACTTCTGTTTTTTCTGGTATTTCAATTTGTTGTTTTCCTATTCGTGACATGTTTATAAATTGTTTTATTGTTTTATTGTTTTTTTTGTTTTGAGACTACCAAATTTTAAATAACGCCTCGCCACCGACTCTTTCTTTCTTTGCTTCTTTGTCTGTTAAAATTCCTTTCGGAGTTGATAATATCAAAGAGCCCTTTCCTTGCTTTACTGGTTTAATATCATTAACTCCAAGATAAATTCTTCTAGATAATTTAGATATTCTCTGAACATCACTTATTTTTGATTTTTTGTTTTTATATAAAAGCTGAACATCAATTGTCTTGGTTGTTTTCTTTCCTTTTTTAGCAACTTCTCCAACAAATCCTGCTTTTGAAAGCGCCACTGCGATTGCATATTTCAAATTTGAGTGTGGTATAGAAATTTCTTCTTTACCTACTAAAGTTGCGTTTTTTATTTTTATTATAAAATCTGATATTGGATCGTTTACCATGATGATTTTTTTATTCCCGGGATTTTACCTTCGTTTGCTAATTCTCTAAAACAAATTCTACAAAGATCAAAATCTCTCATATAAGCTCTTTTTCTACCGCAACGAAAACATCGTCTCACTACTCGTGATGCAAATTTTGGTTTCTTTTGACTTCTTGCTATAACTGATTTTTTTGCCATAAAATTAAGGAATGCTAATGACTATAATTTTTGAGCACCCCGCCTTGGCGTGGGTCGCCATAAATAACTTTTTCTGTAAACAAAAAAGGCATTTAAGCCCCTTAAGCCAGTGCGAATATTAGCAATATAAAACATCCTTGTCAACCAAATTAACTATATATTATCTTGTTTTTTCCTCGGTCTTTTTAAAAGGAAAACCTATACATTCAAAGAATTTTATTGCTTCTTTCTTTGATTTAGCCGTTGTAACTATTGTCATAGAAAGACCAAAAACATCCTTCAACTCTTCGTCTGCGGTTTCTGGGAAAATTATATGTTCTCTAATACCAATTGTCATATTCCCCATTTCATCAAGACAATCTTTCGAAATACCCCTAAAATCTTTTGTTCTTGGCATCGCAATATCAATCAATTTATATAAAAAACTAAACATTCTGTCTCCTCTTAGTGTAACTTGATATCCGACAACATCTCCCTGTCTAACTTTAAATGAAGCCACAGATTTTTTTGCGGGGCACGCAGATGGTTTTTGGCCAGTTATTTTAGTTAAACGATTTTCTATAAGTTTTATTTTGTCTTTGTCTTTCATAGAACCAACACCAGAGGTAACAATAACCTTCACAAAGTGTGGTGATTCAATCGAATTTGTATAACCAAATTCTTTTTTCATTAATCCAAAAACTTTTTTTTCTTTTTCTCTTATTGATTCCATAATATATTCATTAAAATCACTAAATCACTAAATCACTAAATCATATTTATTTTTTGCTTACTTTTGCCTTCTTGGTCGGTGCTTTTGCTTCTTTTAATTCTAAGGATTTTACATTGGAAGCATTAATTGGCATCGGTTTTTCTATTATTCCACCACTTTTCCCTTGTCCTTTTGATTTTTGATGTTTTTTTACAATATTTATCCCATCAACAATAACTAAATTACTTTTAGGAATAACTCTTAAAATCTTTCCGGTTTTACCCTTATCTTTACCTGTTATAACTTTCACATTTTGTCCTTTTTTTATGTGCATGATTGATTTTCTTATTAAACTTTAGTGGGGATTTTAAAAATCGTTATCCAGCCCCACTTTTTTATAACAAATTTTAATCTTATTCTCAAATTTTATAAATTTTTTCTTATTAAATTTCATTTTACCTCTCCCAGAAAAGTGAAGCTGGATTAAGAAAAATATATTCGCTCGCTCATTATTTTTCTAAACAATCTCTGGTGCTAAAGATGCTATTTTTTGATATCCGCGCTCTGCAAGTTCTCTAGGAATTGGACCAAAAATTCTACCTGCTTTTGGGTCTTTTTTGTCTTTTTCAAGTATAACAACTGCGTTTTCATCAAAACGAATATATGTACCATCCTTTCTTCTTAGCGGTTGTTTTTGTCTAACAACAACTGCTTGAAAAACATCTTTCTTCTTTACTTCCTTCCTTGGTTCTGCGGATTGTATAGATAAAATAACAACATCACCTATTCTTGCATACTTTTTTCTTGTTCCACCAATAACCTTAAAGATACGTCCTATCTTCCCTCCTGAATTATCTGTTATTTTCACTAATGATCTTGGTTGAATCATAAAATTTTATTTTATTTTTTCTTCGCTTGAATTTTTAATTACAACAAATGATTTTGTTTTCGATATTGGTTTTGATTCTCTTATAACAACATTGTCACCAATTTTACATTTATTACCGAAATCATGCGCTTTAAATTTCTTGCTCTTTTTAAAATATTTTTCATATTTTGGATGTTTTACATATCTTTCAACCAAAACAACGACAGTGTCTTTCATTTTATCTGAAACAACTTTACCTTTTAAAATTTTGCTGTTATTAATTTTTTTCTCCATGTTAATTATATTTAAATGTTACGGGCACAAAATCTAGTTTAGAGATTTTGAATTTCTTAAATTAACCTCCGTTAATACACGTGCAATATCTTTTTTAATATTTCTTCCGTGTTTAACATCTCTAGTTTTACCTCCGGCACCAGAAAATCTGAATGCACTTAATGCTTCTCTTTTCTCAATAAGCATTTTTTCTAATTCCGTATTATTTTTTTTATCCAATTCCAACATAAAATTATTCCCTGGTTATTATTTTTGTTTTAAGTGGTAATTTCTTACCAGCCTTTCTTAACGACTCCTTTGCTACCTCTTCGGTGACACCATCAATTTCAAATAAAATTCTTCCTGGTTTTACTTCAAATTCATAACCCTTTGGTTCACCTTTTCCCTTTCCCATACCTACCTCAGCCGCTTTTCTTGTATAAGGTCTGTCTGGGAATATTCTTGTCCAAACTCTTCCTGTCTTACCACTTGCTCTCTTAGCAACCCTTCTGGCTGCCTCTATTTGATTTGAATTTAATCTGTGTGCAGTCATGGCTTTCAAACCACAGAAACCAAAGGCAAGCGTTGTTCCTCGGTATTCAATACTCTTTTTGGCAGGATTTACTCTCTTTTTCTGCCATTTTCTGTGTTTTACTTTTTTGGGGAATAACATGATTGATTTTCTTATCGAGCTTTGGTGAGATTTAGAAAATCATCATCCAGCTCCATTTTTTTATAATAAATTTTAATCTTTTTTTTAAATTTTATAAACTTTTTTTAATTAAATTTTGATTTACCTTCCCCAAAAAAGTGGGGCTGGATTCTCGGAAATAATACTTATTCTATTCGTTTATCTCCAGAAAAAATATTTCCTTTATAAATCCAAACCTTTATCCCTATAGCACCGTAGGGCAACTTCGCAGTGCCTTTTGCAAAATCTATATCTGCTCTAAATGTCTGTAACGGTATTCTGCCTTTCTTTATTTCTTCTTTTCTTGCCATTTCAGAACCACCCAATCTACCAGAAAGTTTTATTCTCACGCCGAGAACGTCTCTATTCGCCATAACTTTTTCAATTGTTTGTTTTAAAACTTGTCTGAAAGGTAATCTTTTTTCTAATCCCTCTCTTGCCATTTGCAAAACAATACTTGCATCTGATTCTGGTGATTTTATTTCATCAATATCTATCTTTATCTCACCAGCAGTCATAAGATTGTTCTTTTTCACAAATGCGTCAATTTGATTTTTCAACTTCACAGCTCCGTCTCCACTTCTTCCAATAATAACTCCCGGACGAGATGTTCTTATTATTATTTTTAAATATTTTTGATTTCTTTCTGTTTCTACAGAGCTGACATAATTATTCCTCAATATTTTTTCCAAATATTCACGAATAAGCACGTCAGATTTAAGCATTTCACTATAATTGCTCTTAATACCAAACCATCTGGATTTCCATCCTCTTATTATTCCTAGTCTATGAATGTATGGGTGAACTATATGTGTCATATTTTTATCTTAAATCTCAAAATTAAAATCTCAAATCTTAAAAAATTATTTCTTTTTTAATACCTTTTCTTTTTTAACAACTTTTGTTGGTTTTTTCTCACTTTTTACTGGTAAATCTTTCACATCCTTATTTTTTTTATCTTGTTTTGTTGTTTTTTTGCTCTCTTGCTTATTTGTTTTCTTGCTTTCTTGTTTATCTCCTAATTCCAAAGTGATATGACTCGTTCTTTTATTTATTCTAAAAGCCCTACCCTTGCTCATTGGCATCATTCTTTTCAATGTCACCCCCTCATCAACTCTTATTTCTTTAATAAATAAATTTTCTTTTGCTTTTCCAGAATTCGTTTCAGCGTTTGATACAGCAGATTTAATAAGCTTTTCTATTGTTCCCGAAGCTCTCTTGGGAATAAATTTCAATTCAGCAAGTGCTCTTTCAACACTTTTACCTCTAATAGAGTTAATTACTAAACGAACTTTTCTTGGTGATTGTCTGTACTGATTTAATGTGGCCTTCATATAATTTGTTATTTTATCTTGCTTTATATTATTTATTTTTTCTACGTAACACTCTAAATTAAAAATGCAAATCTCAAAATGAAAAGTGATAATGTAAAATGTTAAAGTTATTGAGCAAATTTTCTTTCAGAAAATTTGTATTTAATTGTTTGTTCGCCTTCGGCGAACTCCACAACTTTACACTTTGATTTTTCAATTTTAAACTTTTACTACTTCTTACCTTCTACGGTTGATTTCGCCGCTTTTGCTGCTGTTATTTCTGCCTCTTTCTTCTTTAATTCTATTTCCTTTTGCATCTTACCTCCGTGTCTTACGAATTTTTTTGTAGGAGAAAATTCTCCCAATCTATGTCCAACCATATCTTCGGAAACAAAAACATCTATATGGGTTTTCCCATTATAAACACCAAATGTAAAACCAACCATTTCTGGAGAAATTTGACATCTTCTTACCCATGTCTTAATAACCCCAACGTTTTCGGGTTTTTTACCAACAACTTTTTTTAGAAGTCGTTCGTCTACATAAGGACCTTTTTTAATTGAACGTGACATATAACAATAATAAAAGCCCCGAAGAGCTTAAGAGAGATAATAGCAAAATAAGGTTTAATGTCAACAGAAAATCACCAAATCACTAAATCACTAAATCATAAAATCAAAATTCATAAAAATACTTGACACTTTGTTAAATAACTATATAATAAGCCCAGAATTTAAAACATTTTAAATAACTTACTTGGAGTTAAAAATGAGTACTTTTAAAAATATTCAAACCAAAATTGGATTTTGGTTATACGATAATTCATATGGATTGATGATTGTTTCGTTCTTTCTAATGGTTTTTTCCTTGTTTACCACCATTATATTTGTGACAAGGAACACGCCAACGCACGAAACGAGTTTCAATTTTTCTGTGTTTTTATATTTCATTCCATTTTTCATCATAGTTGTGTTGTTTCTCTTCTTTTTTGTCGCTTGTACTGACAGAAAAAAATGGGAAAGGAGTTCAAATTATTTAATAGTAATTGACCTCGCTAGAAAACTTCGTGAAAAAATTTCTGCCCAAGGAAAAATGACTGGCGAAATTTCTGGAAGATTATCAATTCAAGTTGCGGGGGCAGTGGGGACAAAAAATTCAAAAGAACTAACCGCTTGGATGTGGAACTATCGAGCATGGGGAAAATTTCAAAAGTCAATTGATGAAAAAAAAACATTACTAAAAGAGCTTACTAAACTTTCGTCTGAAATCGCAGAAATGGAAAACAGACAAAAAATCCTTTGGAAGGGTTTAATGTCGTAAATTCCGAAGTTAGAAGGCCGAATTTAATTCGGCCTTTTTTATTTTTAACTTTTATTCAAAAACTCACATCTACGCTATAGCGTAGATGTGAGTTTTCTTTTATCTGCGTTAATCTGCGTTCTATTTTTTCTTCCCAACTTTTCTTCTTTGAATGATTAGTTTGTTTGAATATTTTTTAGCTCTGCGGGTCTTTTGTCCTTTCCCCGTTGGTTTACCCCACATTGACTTAGCCCTTCTTAATCCTCTTCCCTGTCTTCCTTCTCCACCACCGTGTGGGTGGTCAACCGGGTTCATTGCAGTCCCGCGAACCGTTGGTCTTATACCAAGCCATCTTGATCTCCCCGCCTTACCAAGATTTCTTAATTTGTGTTCTTGATTTGAAACTTCTCCAATTGATGCCCATGCATTGTCAGGAATTTTTCTTACTTCGCTTGATGGCATTTTTATATTTACATAACCAGCGTCTTTGGCAACAACCTCTGCATAATTACCAGCACTTCTTGCTATTTTTGCACCACCAAGATTTTTTAATTCAACATTATAAACAAATGTCCCGACTGAAATTTTTGATAGAGGCAATCTATTCCCTGGTTTTAAATCTGCCTTTTCAGAACAAATGACCTTATCGCCAACCTTCACTGATTTTGGTAACAAAACATATCTTCTTTCTCCATCTGCATAGCAAATCAAAGAAATATAACTTGACCTGTTTGGATCATATTCTATGGTTTCTATTTTTGCCGGAATATCAAATTTGTTGTACTTAAAATCAATTTCTCTAAATAATCTTTTATGTCCTCCGCCTTTGTGTCGGACTGTTATTCTCCCCGCATTATTTCTTCCCTTATCTCTTTTTACTCCTTTTGTTAAACTTTTTTTAGGTTTAGATACGGTTAAAATATCACCGAATGATGGCGTCGTTGTGTGTCTTTGTGATGGTGTTGTTGGTTTATAAGATTTCATCCTGTAGTGAAAAATGACATCGCTCTAAAAGAGCACTGCTATTTTTGTTATTAATATTGATAAATTTTTTGTTTTTAACATGTTTTATTATTTTTAATTTTTTCCCGTAATACCATTTTCTACTACGGGATTCATAGTATTTTTCTGATTTTATGTTTTAGTGATTTAGTGATTTTATGATTATATGAGTTCTAACTTATCACCTTTTTTCAAATATATATATGCTTTCTTCCCTCCGGATTTTACACCTCTTTTACCACGAGAAATTACATTTTTTAATGGAATTTTAACTGTTCTAATTTTTTCTGGAGTTACATTATAAAAAGTTTTTACTGCTTTTGATATTTCTCTCTTGTTTGTATTTTTATCAACTTCAAAAACATAAACGTTATGGTCCTGTGACAAATCTGTTGCCTTTTCTGTTATGCGAGCATTTTTTAGAACAGAAAACAAATGACTACCTTGTATTTTAGGAATTGAAACAACCTTTTCCTTTTCTTTTTTTGCAGGTTTATTTTCAACTTCTTTTACAGATACTTTTTTGATTGTTTTTCCTGTCTGCACGGGTAGATCTGTTTTTTCAGACGTATTCTTTTTTGCTTTAAATAATGCCATATTTTAAATTTTTATAATTTTTTACCTTCAATAAAAGCAACGCTTTCCTCTGGTTCTGTTATAACTATATGTTTATATTTTAATAAATCTACAGAACTTAAGCTCTTAACATTTATAATCTCTGTATTATTAAAATTATTGAAACTTTTTGTTGTATTAATATTATTTTTTCCTAGAATTATCAAAACAGAGTTATTCTTTTTTGAAAGAATTTTTTCAAAACCAGAAATTTTTGATAAATTAGATAAAATACTTTTAGCCTCTTTTGCTTTTGGTTCAGAAAACTTTATTGAATCAACAAACAAAAGTTCTCCGTCTTTAAGTTTCTGTGAAAGTAACGTGAAAAGAGCCTTAACCTTCATCTTCTTGTTTATTTTTTTAGAAAAATCTCTTTCATTTCTTGGTCCAAAAGTAACACCTCCACCTTTCCATATTGGTGATCTTGATGAACCGTGTCTCGCCTTTCCTGTTCCTTTTTGTCTCCAAGGCTTAATCCCGCCCCCCCTTACATCACCTCTGTTTTTTGTGTGTGCAATTGCTTTTCTTGCATTTGACATCATTGATGTCGCAACCTGATAAATAAGATCAGCGTTCCATTTAACACCAAAGATAGATGCGGGTATTTTGATTTTACCTTTTTCTTCTCCTTTTTGATTGTATACTTTTACTTCCATGTTTTTTAAATAATTATGGATTAAAAAGCTCGTTTAGAGCTTTTTAATTACCTCCACCAAGGTTCCTCTTCTGCCTGCAACAGCGCCTTTTATTAAAATTAAATTATTTTCTTTATCTATTTGAACAACTTTAACATTTTTTAAAGTGACAACATCACTACCCATTCTACCCGCCATTCTTGTTCCTTTTAAAACTCTCTGTGGTCCGGTTGCTGCAATTGAGCCCGGTTCTCTTTCTGAGTGTTTTTGTCCGTGACTTCTTCTTCCCCCACCAAAACCGTGTCTTTTAACAACTCCCTGAAAACCTTTTCCTTTTGAAATTGAGCTAACATTTACTTTATCGCCTTCGCTGAAAAAAGAAGCATCAATTTTATCTCCAACATTATATTTATTTAAATCATTTTCATCTTTCATCCTAAATTCACGAAGATGTCTAAAATTACCCAAGTTTTTTCTGTGACCAATATCTGCTTTTGTAAGTTTTTTAGGATTTTTTTCTCCAAAACCAACTTGAATCGCATTATAACCATCCGTTTCTTTATTCTTTTTTTGTACAACAACAACGGGTCCTACTTCCAATACAGTGACAGGCGAAACCACTCCGTCTTCATTAAACACCTGTGTCATATTCTTTTTTAACCCTAATATAAATTTCATACCAAAAAAATAAAGCTTCTTAGATGATCTAACAAGCCCTTGAAACAAGCAGTTTACATCATCTTAACGTCTATTGTTACACCTGATGGTAAACTCAAGTTCGTTAATGCTTCAACCAGCTTAGCCTCAGGATTTATTATGTCAAGAAGTCTCTTGTGTGTCCTCATTTCAAACTGTTCCCTGGCATCCTTAAAAATAAATGTAGACCTGTTAACGGTATACTTTTTTATTTCAGTTGGAAGTGGAACCGGCCCTCTAATCTCAGCATCAAATCTTAGTGCTGTGTCTATAATTTGTTTAACAGAGATATCAAGAATCTTACTGTCATAGGCACGAACCCTAATTCTCAACACCTGTGAGATTTCCTTTTCTTCTTTTTTCTTTGAAACTTTTTTTGTTTTCAACGTAGTCATCCCGTTAGAAATTAAAAAATTTTAATAAATTTTTTAATCCGTAATTTTAATAAATTTTAATTATTTAACAATATTCACTGTAATTATTCTCTCTTTGTTTATCCACATTATTTCTAACGGGATAAATTTTACTTGATTTAAAAAGATTGGTTGTGAAAAATAAGATTTTTTATTTCTTATTTTTCACAACATCATCTTTTTGTTTATCTCTGTTTAAGCGACAATCTTTGTAACAACTCCTGCTCCAACTGTTTTTCCTCCCTCTCTGATAGCAAATCTTTGTTTCTCTTCAAGAGCAATCGGTGCAATAAGTTTTACTTTGAATGTTACTGTGTCTCCTGGCATAACCATCTCAACTCCTTCTTTCAAGACAACATCTCCTGTAACATCGGTTGTTCTTATATAGAACTGCGGTTTGTAACCACTGAAGAATGGTGTGTGTCTACCCCCTTCTTCCTTACTAAGAATGTAAACCTCTGCTTCAAAATCTGTGTGTGGAGTAACTGAACCTGGTTTTACAATAACTTGACCTCTCAAAACATCTTCTTTCTTTACACCTCTCAATAATATTCCAGCGTTGTCGCCAGCCATACCTTTATCAAGAGATTTATTAAACATTTCAATTCCTGTAACCGTTGTCTTCATTACTGGTTTTAATCCAACCAATTCAACTTCCTCTCCTATTTTTACAACACCTCTTTCAATTCTTCCTGTTGCTACTGTTCCTCTACCTTCAATTGAGAAAACGTCTTCAACTGGCATAAGAAATGGTTTTTCTATTTCTCTTTCTGGAACAGGTATGTATGTATCAAGCGCATCAACTAATTGCATAATGCCCTTTGTCCATTCATTGTTCATGTCTTTTGCTTCCAATGCTTTCAATCCAGAACCTCTTATAACTGGAGCGCTTGCTCCGTCAAATCCTTGTTTTGTCAAAAGTTCGCGAACTTCTTCTTCTACCAAATCAATCAAATCCTTGTCATCTACTTGGTCAATTTTATTTAGGAAAACGATTATTTTTGGGACACCAACTTGTTTTGCAAGAAGAACGTGTTCTCTTGTTTGTGGCATAACACCATCAGATGCTGCAACAACCAATATTGCACCGTCCATTTGTGCTGCACCTGTAATCATGTTCTTTATATAGTCAGCGTGACCTGGAGCGTCAACGTGTGCATAGTGACGATTTTTTGTTTCGTATTCAACGTGTGCTAATGCGATAGTAATACCTCTTTCTCTTTCTTCTGGGGCATTATCAATAGCGTTAATATCCTTATTTTGTGCCTTGTACCCATCACCTGCCATGTTGAGTGTTTTCAAAATAGCTGCGGTAAGAGTTGTTTTCCCGTGGTCAACGTGGCCTATAGTTCCTACGTTAACATGGGCTTTTGATCTATCAAATACTTCTGCCATATTTATTTTTTACCCTGTGAAATAAAAAACTTTAGTTTTTATGATGTTAAAGCATCATATTTCACGGGGTGAATTAAATCTTATAATAATTTTTAAATACTTTTTTAGCTTGCGCAAACCAAAAATACGCAACAAATGCGTTAGAAGACATGATAACAAAAAACCGTTTATAGTCAAGAAGCTTTTAGCGTCTGCCCCAATTTGTAGGCATCACCATGAGAAAGCATTCCTAAATATGATTGCCTCATTTCTTCTTTTGAATTTTCCCTTAATTTTCTTACCATTCTTTTCTTTGTTGAAGTTCGTAACACTCGATGGTTTGAAAAATGAACCCAGCCCAAGAAATCTACACCAGAAAAAATGGTTTTAATAAAAACTTTGTTTGGATGTAAATTCAATTTTAAATTGTTTTCCAAAAAAATTTTTATTTTTTCTAAAATATCTTCTAAAAATTTTTTATCCTGCGACAAAACAACAAAATCATCAGCATATCTTATATAATATTTTATTTTCAATTCGTGTTTTACAAACTGGTCAAATTCATTCATATAAATATTTACCAAAAGTTGCGAAGTTAAATTACCCAAAGGAAGTCCTTTTTCGATATCAGCCATGTCTGATATCGAACTTGAAGTATAAAAACTATCTATTATATTTTCTAAAAGCCAGAGAATATTTTTATCTTGAATATGTTTCTTTAGAATTTCTTTCAAAATACTATGGTCTATATTTGCAAAAAACTTTTTAACATCACATTTTAAAACCCAACAAGTTTTTGTATCATTTTTACTTACTTTTTTTATAAAACTCTTAAATCTATATATTGCTTTATGTGTTCCTTTTCCAACACGACAAGAATACGAATCATAAATAAATTTCTTATCAAAATATGGATATAGCATTCTATAAATTGTGTGATGTAACAATCTATCTCTTACTTCGGCTTTATGTATATCTCTGGGTTTGGGGTCATCTATCTTAAATGCTTCATAACTACCATGCTTATATGTTTTATGTAAAAGTTCGTTATGAAGTTTAATAATATTAGTCATTAAGTTTCTTTCAAAACCTAAAACATCTTTTCGTGATTTTTTATCTTTCAAAAACTCCTTCCACGCAAGAAGAAGATTTTCAATGGAAATGATATATTGGTATGTATGAATAAGTTGAACATGAGACATACTAATAATTCTACCCCCCCCCTACTTTTGCCACTAATGGCAAAAGTAAAAAGTTGTTATTTAATTTGGATTACTTTTTATCAAATCTTACCAAAGCCCCATAAATATTCTTTGGGACAAAAAATAGATAATATTTTTATTGAGATTATTGAAGCAATTTCTATTGCCACTTTTTTATCTCGTGAAGAAAAACATCCATGGGTTCGGTTAGCGATACGAAAAGTGGATACTCTAAAAATACTTTTGATGGTTTTGTGGGAAACAAAATCATTGGATAATAAAAAATATATTGTTCTGTCTTTACAAATAGACGAAATAGGCAGAATGTTAGGCGGATGGAATGGACAAATTATAAAACAAAACTCTCCCACTAAAAAGTAAGAGAGAAATGAAGAGATTTGCGAGAACCGCGGACGGGTTGTTGACATCAAAATCATTGTCAAGCCAGTTGTAATTCCAGTTCCACTTGCCACCATTCCAGTAGAGATACAGGACGTAGCGATTACCATTGGAGTTCCGTAGAAATATATAGAATGTCATCAGCCCCACCACCTCTTGAATATTCTTAAGGTTGTATCTTATTTGTATCTTTTGTGATAGTAATCACCCAACACTCTATACCAAGTATCTTCATTTTTTGAAGTTTCTGCATACATCACTCTATTTGAAACTGTAGTTGCAAATACTCTCAATGTATGGATACTGGTTTCGGTAGCAGAAAACCGTAATTTTCTACATATTCACCTACTGCCATATTTAATTTAGCACAAAAAAAAACCTCGTCCCGATAAATCGGAACGAGGATAAGAACAAAAAATAAAGGATCAAAAAGTTTAAAGAAAAAAAGTCCTAAGTACTAACTTGCGAGAACCGCGGACGGGTAGCTGACATCAAAATCATTGTCAAGCCAGTAGAAATCCCAGTGCCACTTGCCACCATACCAGTAGAGATACAGGACGCAGCGATTACCATAGGAGAACCGTAGAATTGTTCCATCAAAGAAAATAAAAGTTGTGTTTCCATTTGTTTTCTTTTTCCATTCTTCGGGAATAAAGTTTTGATTTTCCCAAAGTGTTTGGAAAATTTTTGCATCCAAACGAATAACATTTTTTTCTTTTAGGCACTTGAGTTTGTCTACGCCGTTGATGGTTTTTTCATTTTTTTCTAAAGTTGTTTCAAAAACAACTTTAGTTAAATCAATTTCTGTGAGAGCAAGTGATTTTTCATCTTGCTCTTCTATTGACCATCCTGCACCAATGAATTTTGCAGGGTCAAATGGAATAGAGCGGTCAATTTGGATTATTTTCGATCCAGAGACAATAACTTTTCCGCCACTGTTTATAAAAGTGACTAAATTTTTTAGAACAGTCTCTTCGCTTGAAAGCGAATTAATGCACGACTGGATTTTTTCTTTGTCGATAGAAGAGATTATTTCGTCGCTTCCCTTTACAAGAATTTTTCCAATAAATTCACGAAACTGACCATTAGTGGCTTTTTCCATGACTTTCTCCTTATTTTAAAGAACATTTGAGCCGATTTTTCTACATTTTGTAGAAAGGGGCGGTTTCTAACCTTTGTTATATTATATACCCACTCGAACAAAATGTCAAGAGTTTGTAAAAAAGACCCCAAATAAGCCCTTTAATAAAAGGTATTATTTCTATTAAACAAACCACCGTGCTTTCATATATGAAAGCACGGTGGTTATTTTTTACTTTTATTTACTAAGATTACTCTTTCTTCCCTATTTCTTTCTTTATACTTTCAAGATATTTCGCAGCTGCTTCTTGTCCTCCAAGTCCAAATGCCAATCCAAATGCAAGAGACAAAGCAACAACAATTCCGGTAAATAATGTTTGAATGAATGTTACTGCAACACCAAGTTCAAACAATGCTGCCAATGCGGCAAAAATCCAGATTGTCCATTTTGTTAATGCTCCCAAAAACTTTGAAGATCTAACATTTGCTGCTTTTATTCCTCCGATAACAACATTTTGCATTGCATCAGCTATAACAACACCAACAAGAAGTATAAGAACGGCAACAATTACTCTAGGCAAGAATAACAACACTACGTCTTGCAAAAAGATATTTACTTGATCAAGACCAAGAATATCTAAAGATGCAACAAGAAATGCTATCACCACAAACCATTTTATAAGACCTCCAACAAAAGCACCTGAATCAAGATTAAATCCTGTGCGATTAATTGGTGCTTCAAAACCAGCGTTTCTCAATGCATTATCTATCTTCAACGACTTAAAAATTTGGCTAACTGCTTTTCCTAAAACAGAACCAACCAACCATCCTAGAAGGAAGATTATGATTGCGATTATAAGACTTGGAATGAAGCCAATGGCACCAACCCACAAGTCCTGAAATGATTTAGTCAAAACATTTCCCCATGTATTTAGTATCATATTTCTTTTCTTTACTAATTAGCCTAAGCTAATTTGTTATTAAAAATTCTAATAAAATTAATAATGTTGACCTGATTATTTAAACAACCTTTAAACAAGGTCTCTATAAATAATAACATTTTAGGAATATCACGGGTTGGTTCGTGTGGATAACCCAACCCCACCTAAAAGAAAGGGATGAAAAGGGGATGAAAAATGCCAATAGGGGCATTTTTTAAAAAAAATTAATCATGGATGAAAAATGCCCATAGGGGCATTTTTCATTTAGATGATGTTCGTTTTCTTTAATATTTTTCTATGTGGATAATCGAGAACATCTCTGATTAATTTATCATGTATATCCAATCTGTAAGAAAAATCTTCCATATCAAAAGCTGCGTACGATAATTCTTTCCCTACCTGTGATTCTATGTCTTGAATAGCATTCTGTAATAATGTTTTATTTATTTTGTCTCCAACAACAAGAATATCAACCCTACTTTCTTCTGTTTTGTTAAAAAATACTCCGGAAAGGACAACCAATTTTATGTTGCCTGTCTTTTTTATTTTTTCAATTATTTGTTTATCGCCCAAAAGATCATTATTTAAAAGTAAATTTTGTAATGCATTTAAATATGGAAAATCTTTGTCCAAACACCATCCGTTTGTTTTCTTTTTTTTGTTTTTTTGTTTTTTTGCTTTCTTGCTTTTTTGTTCTATTTCTTTAAAAAATATTTTTTTCTTTATCATCCCCGCACTTTCAATTTGTTTAATTATTTTACCAGCGACAAATTGCGAAACCTTGGATTTTTTTGAAACATCACTTTTGTTGTATGAATTTTCGGGATTAAATAGGAAAAGACGCATTATTTTAACCCGATTTATTCCGTCAAATAGTTTTGATAAACTTTCCATATAAAGTCATTCTACCACTATTTTAAAAACCCGCCACCGATAAACAAAATAAAAAAACCTCGTCCCGATAAATCGGAACGAGGATAAGAACAAAAAAAACAAAGGTTCAAAAAGTTAAAAGAAGAAAAATCCCAAGTTCTAACTTGCGAGAACCGCGGACGGGAAGTTGACATCAAAATCACCGCCAAGCCAGTAGAAGAACCAGTACCACTCGCCACCAAGCCAGCAGAGACACAGGACGCAGCGACGACCAAGGGAGAACCGCAGAATTGTTCCATCAAAGAAAATAAAAGTTGTGTTTCCATTTGTTTTCTTTTTCCATTCTTCGGGAATCAAGTTTTGATTTTCCCAAAGTGTTTGGAAAATTTTTGCATCCAAACGGGTAACATTTTTTTCTTTTAGGCGATTGATTTTATCTTCGCCTTTGATGGTTTTTTCTTTTTTTTCTAAAGTTGTTTCAAAAACAACTTTAGTTAAATCAACTTCTGTGAGAGCAAGTGATTTTTCATCTTGCTCTTCTATTGACCATCCTGCACCAATGAATTTTGCAGGGTCAAAGGGTTGAGAGCGGTCAATTTGGATTATTTTTTGTCCAGAAACAATTAATTCATCTCTCAAAAATTTTCTGGCGGACTCCTCTCCGCCGAGTTTTTTAACAATGGCGTTCATTTCGCCCATTGTTAGATTTTTTGAAGCAAATTTGCTTTCAGCATTTTCCATTTGAAACCTCCAACTAATTTGTTGTTTTAACCTCTCATCCGAGGTAGGAGCTTAGCTTTTATTTTCAGCCACAGCTAAAAAATTACAAATGAAATTACAATTTTTTAGCTGTGGCCACTCGCAAGTTATGTAAACGAGCTCTTTGAAAATTCTATATATATGATAGCATACTATGGTTTATTTGTCAAATATTTTTCAATTACCCAATGCTCCCTAAAATAGACAACAAACCACGGCTTAATAAAGCCGTAGTTTGTTTAATTTCACTTGGAGACTTAGTCTCCAAGTGAAAAAATAATGGATTCAAAACCTCCCCCAGAGGTTTTGAATTTAGTGATTACTTGAGTTCTACTTTTGCTCCGACTGCTTCTATTTGTTTCTTCATGTCTTCTGCTTCTGCTTTCTTTACCCCTTCTTTCAAAACTGAAGGTGCATTATCTATCAATGCTTTTGCCTCAGCCAAACCAAGATTCAATATTGCTTTAACTGCTTTAATCACAGCAATTTTATTTTCACCAACTGATTTCAACTCAACTGTGAATGAATCTTTTTCTTCAACTTCTTCTACGACTCCTCCATTTCCTAAAGAAGCAACTGCAACTGCTGTTGCAGAAACTCCAAATTTCTTTTCTAAAACTCTAACGAGTTCGTTGAGTTCCAAAACTGACATTTTTTCAACTTCATCAACAAGTTTTTTAAATTTTGCAGGAACTTCAAATGTTTCTTCTACTTTATTTTCATCTGCCATAATAATTTTTTAAAATTAATAATATTGTGCTTTTGTGATTTAATGATTTAGTGATTTGGCGATTTTATGTTCTCGCTTCTGCAATTTTGCTTAAAACTGTAACAATTCCTTGTATTGGAGAATTAATTATGTTTGCAAATTGTCCTCTTAAAATGAGCATGTCTGGTATTTGTGCTAATTCATTTATTTTATCTTTACCAGCAAATTCATTTTCAAAAATACCGCCCATGATAACAAGTTTCTCTTTATATTTTTTACAAAAGTTGTATATCTCTCTCGCAGGAGATAATTCATCTTTTGCATATACTAAACCTAACTCGCCATCAAGTTTTGGTGTTTCTCCTCCGATTTTTTTACTTTCAAGCGCTTTTCTTATGAGTGTTTTTTTAGCAACAAAATAACCGATATCGTTTTTTCTTAATTCCTTTCGTATCGCAGTAGTTTCACCTACACCCAAACCATGAAAGTTTACAAAAACAATAGTTTTTGCATCATCAAAAATATCTTTCAATTTTGATACTATTTCTTTCTTTTTATCTTTTGTTATAGCCATACATTCTTCGAAGCGAAGATCAACGCACTTGCCCGCCTATGGCGGGGATAATACGCAGATAAACGCAGAAATTAAAATAACGGTCCAAAGAAAAGACCGCTTAATCGACCTCCGCAGGACTTATATGTATTCGTCGCCTGCTTCTTTGGTATTTGTATATTATCTTTAATTAAAAATCATGTCAACCCAGCACTTATTTTGTTAACAAAATAAGTGCTGGGTATCTGCGAAAATCTGCGGTTTTTTATCTGCGGATATCTGCGACGCTAGCGTATTTCGTAAGTAATATTTACAGTTGAAACAATTTTACTTTCCCCGGTTGGTATTTCTGGTACTGATGCCGTTACCGCTCCTCCGGTTGCGTAACTTTCTGATTTCATGGCATCATATCGTCCATAAACAATTCCATTCCCATATTCAGAATAATTTACAACTCTGACAAGCTTAACACCAAGCGCACTTGCAAGTTCTTCTGCTTTTGTCTTTGCATTTTCTATCGCCATATCACGAGCTTGGGTTTTTAATTCATCTTGTTTATCAATTGAGAAACTGACACCACTCACATCACTCGCTCCAAGCCCACCTAAATCTGTAAGAATACTGCCGACTTTGTCTAAATCTCTAATCTTTAATGTAATATTGTGGCTAACGTTATACCCAACGATAATACTTTTGCCCTGTGGACATGGATAAGCAAAACAATTTATTTTTTCATAATCGTATTCTGGGTAAATATTATAACCGCCCGTTGCTATGTCTTTTTCATCGATTTCTGAATTTTTCAAACTTTCAAGAATGCCATTCATCTTTTTGGTAACCGCTTCCTGTGCTTCTTTTACTGTTTTTGCCTTTTCACTCACAGTAAAAGAAAATGTAGCTATGTCGGGCGCAGCAAAAACCTCGCCCTTGCCTTCTATATTAATCGTACCCTGCATACCTCCCTCTCTACCAATATAACTACCGGATTTCCATTCGTTTATGACCTTGACTGCAAAAAAGAGAGAAATAATAATAACAAAAACAAAAATTGCTTTTGATACATTATTCTTATTATTTTCAAAAAGTGTATTCATGATTATTTTTAATTAAACTTATAAATTCTAATGTGTGTATTATAGTATTTTTTTATACAAAAACAAAAAAACGGAGCTCTGCTCCGTTTTTTTATACTCTATAACGAGAATTACTCTGTTACAGGTGGTACTACTTCAGGAGTAGTCGTTGCAACTACGTCTGTTGGTACTGTTGTATCTGTTGTTACATCAGTTGGTGTTGTTGTTTTAGAAGCAAACAAATACCATCCAAGTATCAACACAACTACTACAACAATTACAGTCATTAGTGTTTTGTTCATATTAATTTTCGATTAATAACTTTATAATACACAGCACTATATCATGTGTTGGTTAATATACACAAGTGGATATTTAAATATTATTGGGAGGTAATCTCTAGGCGAAGTTTTTTCGCAAGCAAAGAGGGCTTGTTTCTACACATAAATTCAATTTTACTGGCCGACCTGTGTGATTCTGGGTATAACAAACCACTCGCCATTAGGCGCCTTTCATGAACTTCGTGTAAAAGAACAAACCGTCGCTCTTTTGGAGAAAGATCATCGTCAATCCAAACTTCGTTTTTTGGTACAAACGAATAAACTTTGTCATGACCACCCTCAGTAAAATCGATAAAATAAAAGTCCCGCACAAGTTCGCCGTGAACAAGCCACACTTCTAGCCCATTTTTGTAGGATGCGATTTGTTTTTTGTGAATTTGTTTTATAAGTGTCGTGTTCGTAAGTGATGGTTTTAAATCTTTAACCTCATCTGATTTAATTCTTTCTGCACGTTCAGATTTGCTAGCATGCATAAGGGCGGTTTTGTATTTCATCCCCCGTCGCATAAGATGCCACTCAACAAGAAGGTGATGAATAAAAAACTCCTCTTCTCCGGGACTAAATTCTTTATCAATCCAAAATTCGTTTGTTGGAATAAAATGGAAAACGTAATGTTGTCCGAAATTTGTAAATTCTTGATCAAAGTTTTCTCGAACATATTTCCCATCAACAAACCAAATCGTTATGTTCTTTATAACTTTAAATTTTTTTAAATATGGTTTTTTCATACAAAAAATATGACAAACAAAAATCGGTTGATAATTTTTTACTTACAGCTAGATTTGAAAACAATAACTTATCGAAACAAAAACCAAAACCATAAACAGAAATGTGTAAATTTGAGGCAAATTAATTCTGCTTGGTAATTTTTTTAGTTTCTTTGTGATAAACCATTCTGAAATTTCTATTAATAAAATTAAGGTTGCAAATCCAACAAGATTACCAGCAATTACATCACTAAAATAATGAACCCCCAAATAAAGACGGCTCAAATCAACCAACACAACTAGTGAAAGAAAAGACAGGAATGCTATCGCCCGTATTTTTAATGATTCATAATTTCTAAAAATTAAATAAACTAGAAATCCATAAAATAAAACTACTGATGTGGCATGTCCACTTGGAAATGAAAAAGAGTTTGCTACTACTGCTCTTAAAAAAAGAGCTGGACGTTCTATGTGAAATAAATATTTGCTGACAATTGCAATGCCTTCTCCGACAGCAAGTGTTAGCCAAAGAAAAAATACATAAATATGTTGTTTGTTAAACCAAAAAAATATACTCAATATAGTTGATAAAGCAATAACAACTAAGGACTCTGCAAATAAAGTTATAAAATAAAAGATATTGAGAAATGTTTCGTTACGAAAAATATAAAAAAAGTTGGTAATCCGCACATCAAACAATACCAGTGGGTTGTTTACAAGATAACCTTGGACCATACCAAGCAGTAAAAAAAACGCATACAAAATAACGGCCGTAAAAACATGAATGGGTATATCTGCAAAATTAATTATGTTTAATACTTTCTTCATATAATAAAGTTTAGCAAATCAAAAATAAAACCACCAATACAAACATGACCGTTTTGTTAAAACAAAACGGTCATGTTTTATAATTTTAAATATATTGATTACTTCTTTCTTCGCAACACAAACAAAACTCCCGCAGAAAAAATGAAGGAAATTAAGTTAAGCCATGCAATAGATCCAAGTCCAGAAATAAATCCGTCCAAAACAAGCAAGAAAACACCCGCTGTATAAATACCAACAAAAGAAGAATTAATTCGTGTGTCTTTTTTATTGGTCAATAAACTAAACTCATAAAGCCACGCAACACAAATAATGATTAACCCAAGTATAGTTAACATATGTTTTTTTAATTATTTTTTTTTATAAATATTCCAAATCGACCAAAGTAAAAATTGGGCGACTAGAGAGAATCGGGGTCAAGTTTCTAATTCGTTTTGTTCATAAGAACTTCCTCCCCGAGCTCGGCGACCCAGAGGGTACCCCGCCTCCGCTTTTCGATTCTCTATACCCACTCCAAAAATACAGTTGCCAAACACTTTGTGTTTGTCTCATTATTTTTGGGCGACTAGAGAGAATCGGACTCTCAACTTCGGTTCCACAAACCGAGGTTTTACCATTAAACTATAGTCGCCATATAAAATATATTATATTAGAAATGGTTTAATAACAAACTGTTTAAATTACTCTATTTGTGCACGAGAGAGGACTTGAACCTCCACACCCGTAAGGGCATATCCACCTCAAGGATACGTGTATACCAATTTCACCACTCGTGCATTATTTTATCAAATACTTTTTTTGTTGTTTCTTTTCTGTCTTTAGGGCTTTTTCTATTTTTACAAGCTTCCTGGATAAACAAACAACGCTGTGATTGTAATACATTTTTTTAATAATTTCTAATGCTTCTTTTTTTGCATATTTTAATTGGAAAGCAGAATTTTTCTTGCTTTTCCCGATATAACCAGAAACGTTGATTTTGTTATTTAATTCTTCTCTAATCCATTCTATGTGTTTTTTGCTTGCAGAAACAAATTCTATATAAAACATATGACTCGAACGCCATCTTGGGTCCCAGTATGAGTAAAATGTCCCATCACCATCAAAACAACCCCTCAAAAAATCAAAAAAATACTTTTCTGGTATATTTAATTTCCCCATTGTCAGTGATTTTTTTGGAGTTAAACCAATAGAAAAAAGAAAATCGTAAAACATTCTATTTTTAAATTGGATTCTCAAACACTTGTCTCCTTTTTGGTTTCGCTTATTACCTATTTTAAAATTTATCCCAACACACTTAGAAAAATTCAATAACTGTTCTCTGTCCTTGGATGTTAAATCGATTAATAAACCATCATTAGACAAACAACCATCCGTGACAAGTAAACCAATTGCATAAGCCAAATTTGAATTCCACTTCTCGTTTATAATTTTCTTTGGTTTTGGTCCACTCTTTCCCATGTAAATATTATACCGCCTCAAGGTAGTAGCGTCTACTAGTTATAAAAAAATTAAAAAACCATAACAATGTTATGGTTTTTTAAACTTACTCCTCTTTTTTTGTTTCTGTAGATTGATTTTCCTGTTCTTTCAAAATTTTCTTATTTTCTTCATCGGCTAAATCTTTTTTCTTTTTTTCATCTTCTTTTCTCTTTTCGTCTATTCCGCTTAGTGTAGAAATATCTACCATCTTTGCCTTTCTCATTTGTTTTTTAATTTCTTTTGAGGCCTTGTCTCTTATGTAGTAAAGTTTTGCTCTTCTTACTTTTGCTCTTTTTGTTATTTCAATCTTGTCTATTATTGGAGAATATAGTGGAAAAATTTTTTCAACACCAACCCCGTCCAAAACTCTTCTTACGGTAAAAGTTGCTCCGGCTTCGTTCCCATGTTTTTTCGCAAGAACAATCCCCTCAAAGGCCTGAACCCTCGTTTTGCCTTTGTCTTGAATCTTTTGCCACACACGAATTGTATCACCTGACTTAATACCAAGGTTTCTTCTTTCTTCCATATTTACTGGAGACGTTTTTGTATTTAATTTTATTACTGTCTTTGCGGTCATAATGGAGAACAATTTAACACAGACGGCGAATTACCGCAATATTTTAAATTTCTTATTTTAAAAACGTTAATGCTTTTTCAAAATCGTCTGGTAGTGGTGCTTCTATTTTTAAAACAGTTCCATTTAGATTTTTAAATTCAATAGAAAATGCATGAAGAGCCAGTCGTTCAAAACCTAGGGCACATTCTCTTCTATCGGCATATAATTTATCACAAACGACGGGATGATTTATTAATTTAAAATGAACACGAATTTGGTGTGTTCTTCCGGTCTTGGGGCTAACTTCCACAAAAGAAAAACTTTTGTTTCTTATTAAAATTTTATATTCCGTTATTGCGTCCCTCAATTTTCCTCTTGCCTTATCAGACGCTGACCACTGCTTAAAATCTCTTCTGCTTTTCCCAATTGGCTTATCTATCACCCCGCTGTTTTCTTTTATTTCTCCATAAACAAAAGCTCTGTATGTTTTTTTAACTTCTCTGTTTTTGAATTGGTTCTTTAAATTTAAAAATGTTTCTTGGTTTTTTACAACCAAAAGAACGCCGGACGTTTCTCTGTCTATACGATGAACTACCCCCGGTCTTTTTATTTCTCCGCCACCAATAAGTTTTAGTGGTTCCCCAACATCTTTTGTGTTCGGGTAATTTTTAAGAATCCAGTCGCATAGGTTTGGCTCGTCTGTTTTTCCATCATTATGCACAACAAGCCCACTTGGTTTGTTTACTGCAACAATATTTTCATCCTCGTATATTATTTTTACTTCATCCAAAATCATAAATTTATATTAGCATAAAGTTGTTTAATCTCATTTTTTATTATAATATAAAACCGTTTAGATAGGGGCGATTAGCTCAGTTGGTTAGAGCAATTGTTTTACACACAATAGGCCGGGGGTTCGAATCCTCCATCGCCCACAAACATAAGCTTAACGGCTTTGTTGAAGAAGTTTTTGTTTTGACAAATTAGCAGATGAGCAAGCAAATTTATTTGCTTGTG
>VMGX01000006.1:0-13462 GCA_007376805.1 Parcubacteria group bacterium Athens0714_16
ATTCTAAATGAAAAAGATATTTTTAGCTCTTTTTTCTTTGATTTTATTAAGTTTAGGACTTATGTTTGGAAGCATAAGTCTTACATCGTTTGAAGAAATGGGAAAATTTGGAGGAACATTGATTATAGGCAAGTTGGTTGTTGTGGACTTTATCAAAAATGATTTTTCACTCTGGATTTTCATAATTTCTTTAACAATGTCTATATGCTTAATAATTTTATCAATTTTGTTCTTTTCTTTTTCGCTTTCTAAAAAAGAAAATGAAAATGTCATGGCCTCATAACCCATGACATTTTTTTGTTTATCAATTGAAATATTTTTGATAATAAAATCTTATTCTTTTATTTTTTTGATAGATTCAAATTCTGTTAGACCCAGATCCCATGCATCTATTCCTTTTGCCCAAAGCTTCCACTCTTTATATGGGTTTGCATCTGTTATTTGTCCTTTCATTGGTAAATTATCTGGTTTTGAGACATCAAAAATGTACCAGTCATCATTTAAATTTATTTCTGCAACAGAATGAACCATCCTTTCTTTTTTTAACTTAACGAATTTAGTTTCCAAATTTAAAGCATTACAAAATGTCAAAAATAAAACTACCAAATCAGTACAAGATTTTCCTTCGTAAACATATCCGTCATTTAAAATTTCCGCTCCTGTTCTTTTCCAACGGATTGATTTCTCGTGTTCTTTTGAAAAATCATTATATAATCTTATTTTAATTTTTGAATAAATTAAATCACGAATTGTTAACAGTCCATCTTTTGTAATAGGCAATTTAAATTGAGAAATCAATGATGAAATTTCTTCCGTTGGTTCTATTTGAGATTTATTCATAATTTTTAAGCACCGTTATTTTTATTTTTTTCAGATTCTATAAATTTCAAGAGATCTGTAAAATTACCACCACCTTGATGTATTGTCCAAATAATCTTCCGCCATCTCTGTTCCTCTTCAGAATCGCTTCCTCTTTCTATACCATACATTTGAAATTTATCATGATCATTCAAAATAACAGGCATTGCTTCTTTTATATCTCTTGGGAGTTCAATCGGTTGAAAATAATGACACAATTCATGCATTATTATTCCAATTCTGCTGGCAGGATTACCAAACAATGGTGCAGAAAACCATTTTTCTTTTGTTTCATTTGAATAGCTATAAGGAAATATATCTAACCTTGTAAGAAAGCAAGTCAAATCTGGGTCAAAAATTTTAATATCATAAAATTTTTCCATTTGATTATAGAAATTTGTTGCCACATTTTCCCATTCATTTTTTACATGAGATATTAATTTTTTTATTGACTCATCATTATCATTTATTGGCACATTCATTATCTCGTCATAAATAAGTTTGGCGACAATGGATGATTTTCTTTTCTCTACATATTCCTTAAAGACATATTCTTCAATTTCTTTTTTATATTTGAAATTTATCATTTTTAATTTTCATTATTGTACTAATACTATATTATAATAAAAATACGGAGATTAGACAAAGTCTTAATCTCCGTAAGTGACGACTACTCTTTGTTGGCATCACATGTATCACAACCATAACAATCACACGCATGATCATTATCGGTATTGCAATCAGAATCACAGCTCGTGGAAATATCAAATATTTCTTTCATTTCTAGTGATTCCGTTTCATTCCCAACCAAGAGAGATAATACCTTCATGTTTTACCACCTCCTTTGTTAGTTTTTATTAGTCCTTCGTTAATTAATCTGTTAATTAGAAAATTTGATTCATTTTGTGTAGCTTTGAAAGAACCAACTAATTTATTAACACTTATTCCTTCTCTATTATTAAATAAGAAAGAAACGATGTCAAAGGCCTCTTTATCTAAAAGAATTTGTCCGCCTGAGGCTATTATTAGGATACCACCAAATTCTTCTGTACGTAAGACTGTGTTGGGGTAAAAAATAAACTCTTCATTCGGATTTATATCACAAAGAATTTTCTTTTTTGGTAAAGTTGTTATGTCTTTGTAAGTGGTGCAATGATGATCAATTCCTTTTTCTGAATTTATGTTTTCAGTTGGACAACCACCAGTGCACATTTTTATTAACGGACAAGAATTGCATCTGGTATTTGAATATTTTGTTTCTCTCCAGTCATCCATTCTTAACCACGGTCTTTGCAATCCTTCTTTAAAAACATTTCCATATCTCATATTTGAATGCCCACACGGTCTAAGTTCTCCATCATAACCCACCGATGCACTGGTTATTCCAGCGGTACATTTTCTTCTGGCAAGATAACTATATTTTTCAACATCTTGTAATGCACACCATGGATAATGTTCAAAGACATCAACATCATAACCCCACTTTTCTTTAAGTTCATAAAGAATTTTTAAACTCCCCCTTAATTCATCCAGAGAAATCATTTGGTTTGTAAATTCTTTTGCAATTGGTATAGGCGCACAAGCTCTTGTTGCACCAAATTTTGCAACACCAAGATACCCTACAAAATTACCAGTATCTTTTAAATCTAGAATATTCCATTTAGTAAGAACCATATTAACTAACACACGAAAACCCATATCTGTGGCAAGTTTTATATTTTCTGTTGTTTTTCCCCAACTACCACACGATTGTGTTATATAATCATGGGTGTTTGGATTATGTGAAAGTAAACTTGTCATAATTACAGATATTCCACTATTTTTTAATTTCTCCCCTAATTTTTTATCAAAAATGGTTAGATTTGAATTTAGAGTCACAGACATTCCTATCTCTTTACTTTTTTTTGCGAGATAGATTGTTTTTTCTGGTGTACTTAAAGGTTCTCCGCCCGTAATTGTTAATCTTACTACTTGTAATTTCTTGAATTCGGCGACGAGGTATTCAATCTCTTCAATTTTAATACTTCTATTACCTAATTCAGTTTTGTGTCTAAAAAAATTATAACAATGTCTACAAATATTGTTACATTCTTCTGTTATTTCCACCTGAATATTTAGTGGACTTTTTAATGTTTTGTACATTTTCGCACCTCTATTTTTATTTTTAAATTTCAAATAACTAAATATTTGTAAAAAGTATACCACTACTTTATTAGAATGTAAATATAGAAAATTATATCAATTTTTTGGTGTAGTTTTTTCTTTCCAAACCATCTTATTTTTTGGTATAATTTTACTTATGAAAACTTATATACTAACTGGTGGAACAGGATATTTAGGGTCTGCTTTAGCCAAAAGATTGCTGGAACAAGGCAATAAGATTATTTTTATTGGTCGTGGGAAAGATAATATTCCATTTAAAGAAAGAGTCTACAGAAAGATTGAAAATAATGAAAAAAATAAATTTTCAAAATCTGTAGTTACAATAGAAGCAGATATTACCGATTCAAAAATAATAGGAAAACAAGAGTTTTCCAAATATAAAAATAAAGTAGATGGTTTATTACATCTAGCCGCAAATCTGAGTTTTAAGAAAAGGGACAAAGAAAACGTTTTCAAAACAAACATAGAGGGGACAAAAAATATGCTTGAGTTGAGTAAATTTTTAAACTGTAATTTTTATTATGTCAGTACTGCATATGTTCATGGTAAGAAACCGGGAATTTGCTATGAAGAAAAACTAAAAGATGATGGACGAAAGTTCAATAACTATTATGAGGAAAGTAAATTTATATCTGAAAAAGAAATATATAAATGGGGTGAGAAAAATGATAAAAAATTTGTTATTTTTAGACCAAGTATTTTAGTTGGTGGAGATTTTATATCAACAAAATTTTTCGGTTATTATTCCGTTTTGTATCCATTTTTCAAATTAAAGAAAGTTCTGGAAGAAATAAATAATAGAAATATTTTTCTTCTAAATAGAATTTTTCGTTCTAAAAATGGTAAATCACGCATTCCAATATTATGGCTGGTATCAAAAGGATCAACATTGAATCTTGTATATTTGGATTCAGTAATTGATGTGATTGATGAGGTCTTAAAAAAGAAAAAAAACAATGGAAAAATATTTCATATAACAAATCCGGTTCCACCATCAATGAAAATCGTAATGAAAGAATCATTAAATGCGATGCATATGGATTTCCCTGTTTTGGAGATAAATTCTTTTTTTGTTAATATATTTATGATATTAATATCACAGCTTCTTTCTTTTTTCGGTTTTACAAAACCGTTGTCAAAAATTTTAAATACTTATAGATATTATATGACGAAAAGTAACGAGTACGATTTAAAAAATTTGAAAATGGTTATGGGGGACAAAATAAATGACATAATATCAATCCACAAAAAAGAAAATTTTGTATATGAATTGGCAAAAGATTTTGTGGTAAATTTGGAAAAGTAAAAAGTAATGAAGGCCTATATAATAAAAAATAAAATAAAAATTGAACCTTTTTCAGAAGACAGTGGGGAACTTTTGATCGGAAACAAACGTCTAAAAGACCTACAAAAAGAATCTTTGGAATCTCTCGGAATCATAACTGTATTTTTTGATAGTAATTCAAAAATAAATGATGATAATGAATATTTGATTTTTGACGAAGGAATTTATTTCAGTCCTTCTCTTTTGAGGGAATTTATTGATAAATCAAAAGAAACAAATTCTCCAACCGTGTGTTCTTTAAAACCAGGAATCTTTACTAAACAAACAATTGTTAATACCCAGAATGTTAAACAACATGAAAATAGGGTGGAATATAATATTTTTTATTATCCTGAAAAAAATTTTAGAAACCAAGAGATTAAACCTATTATATTGGATATTGATAATGAACAAGAAAGTTTAAATTTACCGGAACATATGTATAAACAGTCAAGCTACCCGATTCCTTTAACAGAAAAAGTTATAGTTCAGGTGGACCACTGGGCGAATTTATGGACTGCAAATTTAATGTCAATTTTATCCAGATTAGCTAGTTTAAAAAAGATTTCAAAGTTTAAATTGATTGCTTTGATTTTGAAAAACCATTCACTTAACAAATGGAAAATTTTAGGTTCTTTAAATAATTTTGGTAAAAATTGTGATATTCACCACACGGCGTGTATAGAAGGTAGTTTAATAGGTAACAATGTAACTATAGGGGCAGGGGCTGTAATTAGAAACTCAACAATAGGGGATGGTTGTTTAATAGGTAATGGAGTAATTATAGAAACATCCGTAATAGGAGAAAAATCCTCCATACTAAATGGACACATAATATTTTGTGTCATTTATCCAGGATTTTTTACTATAACTCAAGCCGTGTCAACTAGTGTTATTGGTAGAGATTGTTTTATTGGGTTAGGAGCAGTGCTGACAGATTTTAGGTTGGATAATAAATCAATTAGTGTAATAAAAGATGGAGTTAAAATTGATACAGGGAGCACGCTATTAGGTTGTTGTTTGGGTAATAATGTATATTTAGGTTCGGGGTGTATTGTTGCGCCGGGTAGAATAATATCTAATGGTACACACATATCGCTCAGCGAAGAAAAAGTTATTACAGGTATTTCTGATAAAAAAGAAATTAATGGTTTTAGAATAATATAATGAATATCCTTTCAGTAGTAGGCTTGATTATTGCTATTGCTTCAGCCGTATTGGCTGTTTATTCTTTCGTAAACACAAAACAAAAAATTCACTTCATTTGGGGGCTTTTTTCCACATCTGTCGCATTATGGGGGTTAGGAATATTTAAATTTGCGTCATCGGTTGAATTAGAAAATTCAGTTTTTTGGTGGCGTATTGGAGAAATTGGAGTTATATTTATTCCAATATTTTTAACACACTTTGTTTATGAATTTTTGAATCGTAAAAAAAAGAACATAATATATATATTATATTTTATTTCTTCTATTTTCTTATTTTTTAATATATTTACAGATTATTTTTTTGGACCCGTTCGTTTTATTTTTGATCAATTCTATTATATTACACCAACTCCAGTTTATACTGTTATGGTTGTGTTGTTTTTATTGTTAGCATTTTATAATATTCTTATTCTTTACAAAGAATTAAATAATAGTAAAGATCCTGTCGTTAAACATCAAATACAATATCTTATTGCCGCTTTTATTGTTGGTTTTGCGGGTGGAGCAACTTCCTTTTTCCCTGTTTACGGAATTTATGTTTACCCAGTTTACAATATAACTATTCTTATTTCTGCTCTGGTTGTGGTTTATTCTATTTTTAAATATCAATTATTAAATATTAAAGTTCTCGCCACACAATTGTTAGTGTTTTCCATTTGGTTTTTCTTGTTTGGGAGAATTTTACTCGCTAGCAATATTCAAGACAAAATTATAGAGATTATCCTATTATCTATTATGATAATACTTGGTATCCTGCTTATTAAAAGCGTTCTTAAAGAAATCAGTACAAGAGAAAGGATTGAAAAACTTGCTAAAGATTTGGAAGATGCGAATGTAAAATTAAAAGAATTGGATAGACAAAAATCAGAATTTTTATCTATTGCATCACATCAATTTAGAAGCCCACTCTCGGCTATAAAAGGTTATACATCCCTCATTCTTGAAGGTTCCTATGGGAAAATTGACGAAAAAATAAAACAACCAATAAAAAATGTTTTTGATTCAACAAACAATCTCGCTTTAATTGTTGATGACTTTTTAAATGTGTCACGAATAGAACAGGGAAGAATGGAATACAAATTTGAAAATGCAAAAGTAAATGAGATTATCGAAAGTGTAATAAATGAAATGAAACCTTCAATAGATGAATCGGGACTAGAATTTTCTTTTAACTATGACAAAAACGAAAAATTTGATGCAAATATTGATACAAGTAAGTTTAGACAAGTTATCATAAACTTAATAGACAATGCATTAAAATATACAAAAAAAGGATGGCTAAAAATTGAACTTAATAAAAACAAAGAAGGAAAAATATTATTTAAACTTTCTGATAGTGGAGTTGGTATTCCAAAACAAGAACTACCGAATCTGTTTACATTATTTAAAAGAGCTGGGAATGCAAACAAAGTTAATGTTAAGGGAACAGGACTTGGTTTATATATAGTCAAAAAAATTATGGAAGCTCATAACGGCAGGGTCTGGGCTGAATCCGATGGGGAAGGCAAGGGTGCGGAGTTTTATGTGGAACTGGATTCTAAAAAGCAATAAAACAAAGAAACAAAAATAAAAAACCCCGCGTAAACGGGGTTTGTTGATTTAAAAAGATCACACCTAAACCAATTCTGTGATTAGGGCATCAGAAATAGGTGCACCTAAAATTGTTTCAATCCACAACCATTGTCCATTGGGATTAACTTCCAAAAACACGTGTTCACCCGTAGGAGTAACTATCATATCAATTGTTCCAAAAATTAAATTAAGTTGTTTTAATAATTGAAAACACAAACGTTCAATATTTGGGTCAAGCGTTGCGAGTTCTTGTCTTAACTTTATTTTGTGTTGGTCTCGTCGCCAATCAATTGTTGTAGATAAAGTGTCTTGAGAAAAAATACGAGCGGTAAACAATCTATCACCAATAACAGTTATGCGTAACTCATGGTCTTTATCTATTTGTTCTTGAATTAAACAAGGTGCAAATTTAATAGATTCCATGGTCTGTTGGGATATTTCTAAGTGTGAAGTAAATACACTTCGAAATGTTTCTGCAGTTTCTGAAATAAAAGGATGACTCAGTGTTTTATAAATTAATTGTTTTGGTTCGATGTGTTTATAAAAATCTAACACTTCTTCTGTGTTGTTAGTAACAATTGTTTTTGGGACATGCAAACCAAGTTGTTGTGCCAAGCGTAATTGAAAAATCTTGTTATCGGCCACTCTGTTAGACTCCGGATGATTAATCCATTTACATCCAGATTCAAATAAACTAAGACACAAATCTTGAAGATAAGCGTCTGTCTCTCGTCCAGCAAATGCCACATTAATATTTTGTTTAATTCGATCAAACTTAGTTAAAAACGGTTTTCTGTACCAGATGGCAGTAATTTCATTCGGCTTAAATAATTCGCATTTTTTACCATCTTTTGTTTCTAAAATAACATGCCCACCGTTTTCAGTATATGTGACTAAAAAACGATTTGCCAATTCATCTGCATTAAATCTAACAAATTGTATTTTTTGTTTATTTAGTTTTTCTTCTAAATAATCGGCATGTAAATCAGGTTTAGAAGTTATAATTAGAATTTTTTCCATTTTTTTCTCCTTTTTTTATTATGATATAATGTTAAAGTACAATTTAATCTAACAAAAGACTACCACTAAATATATATTATGTCAATTAATAAAAAACTACAAAAACAAATTACCAACATGGTAAAAAAGGACCAGTTAATTCGAAAAAAACAATGGCGGGAATTTAGAATTTTAGACAAAAAATTTTCTGATAAAGATAATCAAAAATATAAAAAAAGAGTTAACCAACTTGTTACTCAATTGAAAAATCTTGATTCCATACACACAGATAGAATGCGAGGAATAATAAAAAAATATGGTTGGCCGGGGAAAAGTTTGGTTGGAAAAAGAATCGCACAAATGGCGTGGCTCTTAACGCAACACGCTGATTATGATGTTCCATTTCAAGAATCGTGTTTAAAACTTTTGAAGAAAGCCGTAGCATACAGGGAAGCCGAACCCCGTCACGTTGCTTTTTTAACAGACAGAGTATTAATTCACAAAGGAAAGAAACAAATTTATGGGACACAATTTACAACAAAAAAAAATGGAATGCCAGTTCCATTTCCTATTGAAAATATAAAAAAAATAAACGAGAGACGCAAACAGGTTGGATTAGAACATTTTTCTATTTATACTAAAAAAATAAAAGGGGTCTATAAAAAATAGTACCCCTCATTTTGATGACATTTTAAATAATATCATGTGTCTGCGTCTGGGACTTGAGATTCTGGTCCACCAGTCCACCACGCAGAAGTTGGCAATGCCATAGAAATTTCTGCCTTTGGGCACTCTTCGGAAAGAAGAATCCCAAGAGGAATTTCAACGGCATTTTGTTCTGTTTTCTCTTTCATTTTTGTCCTCTTTTTCGATAAATGATGAGATTGTTTAAAAGAACCTATCATAACAAATATGAATTAGGGCTGTTATAAATATACTACTATTTTGTTTGAATGTAAAATATACCAACGCAAACAAAGTTAATGTTAAAGGAACAGGACTTGGTTTATATATAGTCAAAAAAATTATGGAAGCACATAATGGCCGAGTTTGGGTTGAATCGGAGGGAGAGGGAAAAGGTGCCCAATTTTATGTGGAATTAAAAAGCTCTTAGTTTAAAACTTCTAAATGAAGTTTTAAAGAATCGTGTTAGATTTTTTATCCTTTTTTGAGCTTTTTAATCCATTTGTTTTTAAAAAATAAAACCCCGTTTAACGCGGGGTTTAAAAAAACTCGAAAAAGTTACAAAATTGGTTTTGAAAATTCCAAACTTAATAAAAATTCAGGATCCCAGTCAATTTCTTTATTTGGGTCCTTGAAACTTAGTTCGGCAATTTCTACTGCCCAATCTGGCAACATTCCATATAACACTCTTATGTGAGTGTTTCTGGAAGCATCTCCTTTTTTATAAAATCTTCTATCGTCTGGGATTTTATTGTATTGTTCCAGAAGATACTTTCTTAATTTTTCTCCCAATTCTTTTATATCGGAGAATTTTAAATCTTTTATTACCATCTTGTTCTCCTTTGTTTGTTTAAAATATGTACTTGTTCAAAATGAATAATAAACTTTTTTATAGAATTGTCAACAACAAATTTTATTTTATGTTATATACAGTAGTTAAATCTTTTGTTATTATTTATACATGGAAAAAACGGTAATTTAAGACAGAATTTAAAATATAAACATTATATGAAGAAAAATGATTTAAACATGGACAAAATAATATCCCTCGCAAAGAGACGTGGGTTTGTATATCAAGGTTCCGAAATATACGGTGGACTTGCTGGGACATGGGATTATGGACCTCTAGGTGTAGAACTCAAAAACAACATAAAAGGCCTCTGGTGGAGCCGTTTTGTGCGAAATAGAGGGGATATTTACGGTCTAGATGCGGCTATTTTAATGAATCAAGAAGTGTGGAAAGCAAGTGGTCATGTTAATGGTTTTTCCGATCCATTGGTTGAATGTAAAAAATGCAAAAAAAGATTTAGAGCAGACCAATTAGAAAAAAATAAATGTTCAGATTGTGGCGGAGAAGTTGGAGAAGAAAGACAATTTAATATGATGTTCAAAACAAATATTGGTGCAAATGAAGACTCTTCTTCCATTTCATATTTAAGACCAGAAACAGCTCAGGGTATTTTTGTTAATTTCAAAAATATAATTGATTCTTTTCACCCACAAATACCTTTTGGTATTGCACAAATAGGAAAAGCATTCAGAAATGAAATTGCACCACGAGATTTTCTATTTAGAGCTCGTGAGTTTGAACAAATGGAAATAGAATATTTCATAAACGAAAAGAATTGGAAAAAACATTTTGAAGAATGGATAAAAGAAATGAGGGAATGGATAGAAGAAATTGGTTTAAATAAAAAAAATATTCACGAATATGAAACTCCAAAAGAAAAATTGGCTCATTATTCAAAAAGAACGGTTGATTTTGAATACGATTTTCCGTTTGGAAAAAGTGAATTATACGGTCTTGCCTATAGAACAGACTTTGATTTAAAAAGTCATACAACTGGAAGCAATGTTCCTCTTGAATATTATGACCAAGAAAAAAATGAGAAATTTACACCACACGTCATAGAACCAAGCTTGGGGGTTGATAGAACATTTCTTGCAATTCTCTGTGATTCTTATACAGAAGAAGAAGTGAACGGGGAAACTAGGGTAGTATTAAAAATAAAATCATCTCTGGCACCATTTAAAATTGCAATTTTACCCTTATCAAAAAAAGAAGATTTGCAAAAAATTTCAAAAAAAATATTAACCGAATTAAAAACAAAGTGGGCATGTATTTACGACGAGACGCAATCAATAGGAAAAAGATACAGAAGACAGGATGAAATAGGAACACCTTACTGTGTTACTATAGATTTTGAATCGTTAAACGACAAAATGGTAACAATAAGGGAGAGGGACAGTATGAAACAAGACAGAATTGCGATTACAGAATTAAAAAAATATTTTGAGAAAAAATATGAATAAAGAAAACAAAAAAATTCTTTTGTCTGGAGTAAAACCAAGCGGAAAACCCCACATTGGTAATTATTTTGGGGCAATGAAGCAATTCGTAACACTTCAAAATGAATATGACTCATATATTTTTATTGCCGATTTACACGCACTCACAACTGTTCAAAATAAAGAACAAATGAGTAATTATATCTATGATGTAGCTGTTGATTATTTGGCTATTGGATTAAATCCTGAAAACATAACTTTATACAAACAGTCAGATGTACCGCAAGTTTCTGAGTTGGCTTGGATATTTAATTGTATAACCACAATGCCATTTCTTATGAGGGCCCACGCCTTTAAAGATGCGGAAGCAAAAAATAAGGAAATAAATGTTGGTGTGTTTGATTACCCAATCCTTATGGCAGCAGACATTTTACTTCCAGAAGCAGATGTTGTTCCCGTTGGAGATGACCAAAAACAACATGTTGAAATTGCCAGAGACATTGCTCAAAAATTTAATAATATTTTTGGAGAAACATTCAAATTACCCGAACCAATGATTTTTGAAAATGTAGGAACTATTTGCAACAGATGAGGAATTAAAAAAGGCAGTAATGGGAATAGTTACCGATTCAAAAGATGTGAAAGATAAAAAAGACCCAGATAAATGTAACATATTTAATTTACACAAATTATTTAGTTCAGACGAAGAATTGAGAGAACTATCGGAAAGATATACAAATGGGAAAATTGGATATAAAGAATCAAAAGAAATTTTATTAAAAAATGTAACCGATTTTATAAAGCCGATGAGAGAAAGAAGAGAAAAAATAGAAAAGGATAGAAAATATGTTTTGGATGTACTTGAAGATGGTGGTAAAAAAGCTGAAAAAAGAATTTCAAAAAAAATGGAAGAAGTTAGAACAAAAATTGGTTTGAACCTAAAATAATTACAAACCGATTTTGAAATCACAAATTACAAGCACCAAACCACAAACAAATTCAAATTACCAAAATACAAAATCCAAAAAGTTTTAGGTATTGAAAATTAGAACTTAGATATTGTTTGTGATTTGGAATTTGTGGTTTGGAATTTTAAAAATATTAATATTATTATTTATGACCAGAATATACATAAAAAACTTAAAAGAACACATCGGCTCAGAAGTAACTATTGCGGGATGGGTTAATATTCGTCGCGATCACGGGAAACTTATATTTATTGATTTAAGAGATATGAGTGGGATTGTTCAAATGGTTGCATTACCAAACCACGAAGACGCACATAAAATAGCCAGCACACTAAGAACCGAATGGGTTGTTGAGATTTCTGGGATGGTAAATAAAAGACCAGAAAAAATGATAAATAAAGATCAAGAAAACGGAGATGTTGAAATTGAAATTTTAAATATAAAAGTTTTAAACGAAGCAGAAACACCTGTGTTTGAAATAGATGCGAACGGTAGTGATATAAATGAAGAAACAAGAATGAAATATCGATATTTGGATTTGCGAAGACAAAGAATGCAAAAAAATATCAGAAAAAGACATGGTTTAGTTAAATCAATAAGAGATTTTTTTGATAAAGAAGGTTTTATCGAAATTGAAACTCCAATTCTCACAAAATCAACACCTGAAGGAGCTAGAGATTTTATTGTTCCTTCAAGAGTTCAAAATGGAAAATTCTATGCACTCCCACAAGCTCCACAACAATACAAACAACTTCTTATGGCTTCTGGAATGGAAAAATATTTTCAAATTGCAAGATGTATGAGAGATGAAGATAGCAGGGGAGACAGACAGCCGGAATTTACACAAATGGATTTGGAAATGAGTTTTGTTGAAAGAGAAGATGTTATGGAATTAAATGAAAAAGCTTTAATTGAAGTTATTCAAAAAAATTATCCAGAAAAGAAAATACAAGAAATACCATTTCCTCGACTCACATATAAAGAGGCGATGGATAAATATAAGAGAGATAATCCTGACTTACGAAAAGACACAAATAATCCAAATCTTTTGGCCTTTTGTTGGATTATTGATTTTCCTTTCTTTTCCGCCTTAAGCGGATCCGCCTCGGGCGGAGAGAAAACAGAAACTGGCTGGACATTTACACACAATCCTTTTTCAGCTACAAAAAAAGAATTTTATGATGATTTAATGAACAAAAAAAATATTGGAGAAATTTTAACAGACCAATACGACATTGTTTTGAATGGATATGAAATAGGTGGCGGAAGTATAAGAAATCACAAACCAGAAGCATTAAAAAAAGTTTTTGAAATCATGGGACATAAAGAAGAAGGTATAAATAAAAACTTTGGACACATGTTAAAAGCATTCAGTTCCGGAACACCACCACATGGGG
>VMGX01000006.1:13515-41590 GCA_007376805.1 Parcubacteria group bacterium Athens0714_16
TGTTATTACAAAATGAACCAAGTATTCGTGAAGTGATTGCATTTCCAAAAACAGGCGATGGTAGGGACTTACTTATGGATGCACCATCAGAAGTTTCGAATGAACAATTGAAGGAATTGGGAATACAGATCACAAAATCACCAAAACACTAAAACACAAAAATCAACTAAAAAAATAACCGCAACATTCTTTAATCAAAATGTTGCGGTTTGGTTTAATCATTAGGAGAAGGAATTACAATATCATTCTTTACAAGAAGTTCTTTTAACCGAAGAGTTTCTTTTGTTTGGTTATCGAGATTTTCTTTCAAAGAAAAATTTTCATTTAGAAGTTCATCTTTTTTAAGAATGATGTCCGTTACAAATTCCTCCATTTTGTTGGTGATTGTTTCAAAATCATCTTTTTTCTCATTCTCCTTAGGTATTTGCAAAGATAATTCTTTTGCTAATTCCCTCAAATACTCCGACGCTCTTTCCTCATCTTTATATATTAAAGAATCAGCAAATGATTCAAGGGTTGAAACGATAATCTCTATTTCTTTTTTGGGAAGAATGGAATTACGCAATATTTTCCCAAGTTCACGAAGATTTTGTTCTTCCAAATCTGAAATCATGATGGACGCGAGTTTTGCTTCCATCATTCCCAAAATTACTACGTGAATCGGACATAAGTCCTCCTTTTTTATTGATTATTTAATATTTTAACAACAGCATCGGCTACCTTTTTATTAGATGCCGGTTTTTCAAAAATGTTTTCCGTAGCAACTCCATAATTAATGAGTTCTTTTTTCCTTTGTTCAAAAAGTTCTGTTCTGTATTTTTCAAAATATCTTCCAGGACGAGACATTTTGACAACGATTTTTTTAGGATCAAATTTTTTGTTTTCAGAAAGTGTTTTGATTAAAGCGATAACGGTAGTTCTGTTATCATTAGTTTCTTCACAAGAAAAAATTTGTTCTCTACCCAAACTTATGTCATCAAACAACAAACAAGAGACACCGGTTCTCCTTAATTTTGTTAAAGCGGTTAGAAGATTATTTGCCGTATCAAAATAAAGATTATCAAGATAGGTAAATCTGATTTCATCAGTTAGACTATCATTATAGCTCACTTCAACACCAACATATAATATTTTTTTCATTTGGATTGCTCCTTTTTATGTTAAAATATATGTAATTTAAAAGATCATTTCATAAAGAAGTGTATAATAGTTTTAATAAAAAGTCAATGCCAGAAGAAAATACAAAAATCATATCAAAAACATTCGTAACCAAAACAAATGTTTTTGAAGGTCCACTGGATTTACTTTTAGAACTTATAGAAAAAAGAAAGCTTTTTGTTAATGATATTTCTCTTGCACAAGTAACGGACGATTATGTTGGATATATAAAAAGTCTAGACAACTTTGATGTTCCAAATGTTGCTGATTTTCTTCTCATAGCATCCACACTTTTATTAATAAAATCCAAATCTCTACTACCAGATCTAAATCTCACAGAAGAAGAAGAATTAAATATAGAATACCTTGAAACACGACTAAAGCTTTATCAAGAAATAAAAAATTTGAGTCAACATATTTCTAAACTTGCAAGCGGAAATAAAATATATGCCCGAGAATATATAAAACAAATAGAACCCGTTTTTTCTCCAAGTGAAGATATAACTATTAATAATTTGGTATTATCAATAAAAAAACTTGTTGAGAGATTACCTAAAAAAGAAAAAGTAGAATCAACAAAAGTAAAAAAAGTAATAAGGCTAGAAGAAACTATAAATAATTTAAGCGAGCGAATACAAAGTAGTTTTAGATTAAGTTTTAATGAATTTTCAAACAAAGGTAAGGCGGAAAAGGTTAATGTGATTATAAGTTTTCTCGCATTGCTTGAACTTGTAAAACAAGGAATTGTTCTCGCAAAACAAAACAATCATTTTGAAGATATAGAAATAGAGAACAACAAACCAACATTACCAAAATACTAAAATGAATGTTAAAATCAGCACATAATTTCGCAATTTTATGAACTTAGATGCAAAAATAGAATCAATACTTTTTTATAAAGGAGAACCGGTTTCAATAAAAGAACTTGGTAAAATTTTGGACGTGAGTGTTTGGGAAATAAACAAGTCATTAAAAATTCTTGAAGAAAAACTAAAGGATAGGGGTTTAAAACTAATTTCAACAGATAATGATGTAATGTTGGGAACAACTCCAGAAATGTCTGCCCTAATAGACGAATTAAGAAAAGAAGAATTATCAAAAAACCTTGGTAGAGCAAGTTTAGAAACACTAACAATAGTTTTATATAAAGGGCCTATTTCAAAACCAGATATCGATTATATAAGAGGTGTAAATTCGGCGACAATTTTAAGAAGTTTGCTTGTTCGCGGTCTTATAGAAAGGGCCGAAAGTGCTGAAAACAAAAGAACATACCTATATAGTCCAACAATTGACCTAATTTCATATCTTGGAATTGAAAATGTTAGAGAATTACCTGAATATGGAAAAATTAAAGAAAGCATTGAAGAATTTGAAAAAACTTTTAAACAAGCAGAGGATGAAGAAATTGACACGAGCAAAGCTAATTTTGAAAATATAGAGTAAAAGTGGTAATATTTGGCTAATGATGAACCAAACAGAAGAAAACACAATAAAAACTGAAGATAAAATAATTAAATTTGTTTTGCCTATTGTCGCAATATCAATATTTTTATTGGTTATTTATATATCTTTCCCAGAAAAAAAAGATACTGCCATAATAGCTTCAACACAAGAAACAATCGTCATTAATAAAATAGCTGAAGAAATAAAAAAAACTCCCATAGAAGCACAGGCCATTTTTATTTGGGATGTTTATAGTCAAAAAGAAATTTATTCACAAAACAAAGAAACACAGTTGCCACTTGCATCTCTTTCAAAAGTTATGACCGCACTGGTTGCAAGTAATTACGAAAATAAAAACATAACAGTAAATATTGACGAAAAAAATGGAAACGGCGGACTCAAAAAAAATGAGAAGTGGAATTTAAAAGATTTAATAGATTTTACACTTATTTCTTCATCAAATGGTGGGGCAAACGCTGTTGCTTCAGCAATCCAGTCATTCACAAAAGATGAAAACGGAAATGAAATACCCTTCGTTAAAAAAATGAATGAGAAAGCTAAAGAATTAAATTTAAAGCAAACATATTTTTTGAATGAATCAGGATTAGACATTGATGAAAGTTCGTTGAGTGGTTCCTATGGATCAGCACAGGATGTTGCAATGCTTTTTGATTATGTTGTTAAAAATAAACCAGAAATACTTGAGGCCACTTCTTATGATAAATTGGGTATAAAATCAGAAGATAATAAAATTCATAATACAGAAAATACAAATTTAGTAATAAATGACATCCCTTGGGTTATTGGTTCAAAAACAGGTTATACTGATTTGGCTGGTGGAAATCTCACAGTGGTTTTTGATAATGGAATGATGAGACCAATAATAATTTCTGTTCTTGGTTCAACAAAAGAGGGAAGATTCGAGGATATGAAAAAATTAGTTGATGTTGTCTTACAATATTCAAATAAAAGTGAGGAATAAAAAAAGTCCGCGTTGTTACGCGGACCAATTAAATTAAAAAGAAAATAGGAAATATAAAAAGAGAGCAGATGTTCCCAGCCACAATTTATTTCTGCAGGGAACGGAGTAAACTTAATTCATTTCACCAAAACACATTGTTTTTCATAATCTATAGAAAATTAAACAATATATTCTGGCCATAAACATCGTTTATCAAGTCCATGTGCATTATAGCAAACCCTAAAATATTGTCAAGTTTTTATTTTTAACACCATGATAATAAACATAATAAAAGTATTTACCCCATCAGCAATTGCCTTTTTTATAGGAATTGGTTTTGCTCCTATTTTAATAAATTATTTGTATAAAAATGAGATGTGGAAGAAAAAATCGGGGAAAGTAGGAATGGATGGTTGTGATACGCCAATTTTTAATGAACTACACAAAGGGAAAGAGGTTGGAACACCTAAAATGGGAGGAATATTAATTTGGGGGAGTGTAATTTTAACTACATTATTATTTTTAATATTGCCATATATTTTTAATTTTGAAATAACTTCTAAATTAGATTTTTTTAGTAGAAATCAAACATGGTTACCTTTATTTACCCTTCTTGTTGGAGCACTCATAGGATTAATTGATGATTATTTTGAAGTTTGTGGAAGAAAAGACCACTTGGCTGGCGGTTTGTCACTAAAAAAGAGATTACTTGTTGTTTTTCTCGTATCTCTTATAGGAGCGTGGTGGTTTTATTCAAAACTTGAAATGACATCAATCGCAATACCACTAATCGGAGATCTCAACATAGGATTATTATTTATACCATTCTTTATTTTTGTAATGCTCGGTATTTATTCCGGTGGAGTAATTGATGGAATTGATGGACTCGCTGGAGGAGTTTTTTCTTCTGCTTTTTCTGCCTACGGAATAATAGCATTCGTTCAAAATCAGGTTGACCTAGCAACTTTTTGTTTTGTTGTTGTCGGAGGTCTTCTTGCATTTTTGTGGTTCAATATTCCACCCGCAAGATTTTATATGTCAGAAACTGGGAGCATGGCACTTACAATGACTTTAGCAGTTGTAGCTTTTTTAACAAAGGAGGTTCTTGTTTTACCAATAATTGCTTTCCCGCTTGTAGTTACAACGCTTTCAAATATCATCCAAGTTTCATCCAAAAAATTGCGAGGAAAAAAAGTTTTTCTGGTAGCACCAATACATCATCATTTTGAAGCAAAAGGTTGGCCTGGATATAAGGTCACTATGCGTTATTGGGTAATAAGTGTGGTTTTTGCATTTGTTGGTGTTATCATTGGTTTACTAAAATAACTTTAAAAGCTCTAAATGAGCTTTTAAAGAATCGTGTTAGTTTTATTCTATAATATTTTTGATATTTGCATTTTCTATTATGCACGAACATAAAATAGACAAAGTATTTTTATTAATAACTGCCATTATGGTTTTAGGTGGACTTTTTATTTTTACATCAGCCTCCCTGGGTCTATTAGCAGGAGATGGAGCAAATTTTTCTTCGGTTGCTTTTAATCAAATCTTCCTTGGAGTTTTCTTAGGATCCCTTGCCCTTGTTTTGTTTTCAAAAATAAATTATAAGGTTTGGAATAAATATGCCTTTTATATATTTTTGGGTTCTTTGGCTTTAACAGCTTTAGTTTTTATCCCTGGGTTAGGAATTAAACACGGTGGAGCAGTAAGATGGTTATCACTCGGCCCTTTTTCATTACAACCGGCAGAATTATTAAAAATAGGATTTGTAATTTATTTTGCCGCATGGCTCGCTGGTGTAAAAACAAAAGTTTTATCATTAAAATATGGGATTCTTCCTCTTTGTATTATGGTTGGGATTATTGGAGGAATTCTTCTTATGCAACCAGACACAGGAACTTTGATTGTTATCGCAGTAACGGCAATAGGAATGTTTTTTGTTAGTGGCGGAAATTGGAAACATATAACTGGCTTGGTGATAGTTTTATTAATCGGATTTATAATACTAACTTCTTTCGAAAATTATTATTATTTAAAAGATAGATTATTAACTTATTTTGATCCCGGCAGAGATCCAACGGGGTCAGGATATCAAATACAACAATCGTTTATTGCAATTGGATCGGGTGGAATCTTCGGCAGAGGATTTGGACAAAGTATACAAAAATTTAGTTCTTTACCTGAACCAATAGGGGATTCTATATTCGCAGTTTTTGCAGAAGAATGGGGATTTATAGGTGGAGTTGTTTTGCTTGTTTTATTTCTTGTTTTTACATTTCGTGGTTTTAAAATCGCAGCACGCGCCCCGACAAGTTTTGCTAGGTTGCTCGTTGTTGGAATAATATTGTTGATAATAACCCAATCAAGTATAAACATTGCATCAATGTTAGGAGTTGGGCCATTAACAGGAATGCCATTGATATTTGTAAGCAAAGGAGGAACGGCTTTGTTTTTTGCTCTTGCATCTGTTGGAATTGTATTAAATGTATCAAAATATCAAAAAACATAATTTATGATAAAATATACGGGATGAATCCCGTAGTAGAAAATGGCATGACGAGAAATAATATTAAAATAATGGAAAATTTATGAAACAAGATTTATTAACATTAACAACAAAAATGACCGTGCTCTTTTAGAGCAATGCCATTTTTCACTACAGGATGAAAATTGTATTTACAGGTGGCGGTACTGGTGGACATTTTTATCCAATTATTGCCGTTGCCGAAGAAATTAGAGAGATAGCAAAAGATGAAAATCTACTGGAACCAGATTTATTTTTTCTAGCACCTGATATCTATGACAAAAGAGCGCTTTTTGAACTTGGAATAGAATACAGAAAAATATCTGCGGGGAAATTGAGAAGATATTTTTCTTTTATGAACTTTTTTGATTTATTTAAAACGGGATGGGGGATAGTAAAAAGTGTTTTTGTTGTTTTTAATATTTTCCCAGATGTGATTTTTTCAAAAGGAGGTTATGGAAGTTTTCCTGTCGTTTTGGCTTCAAAAATTTTTAAAATTCCATTAGTAATTCATGAATCAGATACTGTTCCTGGGAAAGTTAATCTATGGTCTAGTAAATTTGCTTACAAAATTGGAATATCTTATCCAGAAGCATCAAGTTATTTCCCAAAAGAAAAAGTGGCACTAACTGGTAATCCAATAAGAAGAGAATTATTAAAAGCGTCAGAAACCGGTGCAGATGAGTTTTTAAAATTGGAAAAAGATACACCTGTAATTTTTATACTAGGAGGTTCGTCGGGAGCACAAATAATAAATAATGTAATTATTGATTCACTACCAAAACTTGTAGAAAAATATCAAATTATTCATCAAACAGGAGAAAAACTTTATGAAGATGTAAAAAATTTGGCAGATATGGAATTAAAAAATAGTAAATATAAAAACAGATACAAACCTTTTTCATATCTAAATACAGTCGCAATGAAAATGTCTGCGGGCGTTGCCGATTTAATTATTTCAAGAGCTGGTTCAACTATTTTTCAAATAGCGGTTTGGGGTGTTCCAAGTATAATAATTCCTATAACAAATTCAAATGGAGATCACCAAAGAAAAAATGCTTTCAGCTATGCATCATCTGGCTCTGCAGTTGTCATTGAAGAGAATAATCTTTCAGACGACATACTTATTTCACAAATAGAAGAAATTCTTGGAAATGAGACAAAGAAAAATAATATGATAAATGCTACAAAATCATTCGCTAAAACTGACTCAGCAAAAATAATTGCAAAAGAACTCATGGGAATTGCCTTAGAACACGAGAAATAAAAAATGTTAAAAAATAAGGTGTGTTAAAAAAATGGAGCAACAGAGCACGGTAGAGCAAAAGATGGAGGTATGAATTCCTCTCCATACATCCTTGCTATAGCAGAGATATGTGGAGAGGAATATATATAAAATATATATGAAAAAACACAACAAAGGAGAACTTGCTAAAAATATTCTAAAGACAATAGCCGGAATGGCTTTCGTTGTGGGTTCTTTAGCGTTACCTCAACTACCAATCGTTTATAAAATGTTTGATGCGGAGAGTTGGAAAGAGAAAGAAAAAATAAGATTAGCAATAGATAGATTACAAAATAAAAAATATATAAAAAAATACAAGAAAGATGGAGTTGATATTGTTGAAATAACAGAAAACGGAAGAAAAGAAGTTTTGAAGTATAAACTAGACGAAATAAAGATAAAAGAACAAAAAAGATGGGATGGGACATGGAGAATGATAATGTTTGATATTCCTGAAAAACATAAATCAGCTCGTGATGGTTTAACTCTAAAATTGATAAGAATGGGGTGTGCTCCAATACAAAAATCTGTTTTTGTTACTCCTTACGAATGCGAAAAGGAGATTAAGTTTATTGGAGAATACTTTGGTGTTTCAAAATATATAATTTTTCTTGAAACAGATAAAATTAGTAACGAAGATTCTTTAAGAGGTGAGTTTGAGTTGTAAAATGACACCTTATTTCTGCTATCGCAAAGATAAGGTGTCATTTTTTGAAAATTAAATAAAAAAACCGACGATTTTTACATCGTCGGCTCGGTACAATTTTTATAAATGTACCCAAAAATAAACATTTAGAATTTTTGCCTCTGGAAGATATCCAAGGCCAATCAAAACATAAATATTCTTATCAACTTCCCATTCTCTGGTCCATCCAACTTCAGAATCGTATGTTTTTTCTTTTCTATCATAAACGATAGAAAGATACGGGGCACCCAGATCTCCTAAAACAACTTCCATAAAACAAGAAGTTGTTTTGATTGACTCGTAATAACCTGTGAGAGTCAAACCACTAAATTTTACTGTACCAGCAACTCCAGAGTTTCTTTCTGAGAAAAAACCGCCGAAACTACCAACATCATTGCTAAACCCCAAGTTATACTCAGGAAGTTTTTCATTTGGCAGATAATAAACTCCGCCATATAAATTACCCCCAGAAAATTTTTGTGTAAGTAATCCACCAATCGCTGAACCCGGAATCACACCAAGTGATGGTGGCTCAAACTGTGCGCCAGCACTTATTGGATGTGGGCGATTTAAAAAAGTAACGGGTCTTGCCATATATCCAAGCGTGATGGAAGTATAATCAGAAAAATTTTTTAACCATTCTGCTCCTAAAAAATTTTTATTTTCAGAAGTATAAATACCTCTGAAACAAAAATCGGAGATTTTAAATTCCGCTGCCAATCTTAAATTGGCATTATGAGAGACCTTTAGATCTCGGTCGTAACTACCGGTGTATAAAACACCGATGAATGATTTTGTTATTTCCTGTCCCATGATTGATAAGGAAATAAACAAAAATAAAAATGCAAGTAATGTTAACTTTTTCATTGTGCCCTCCAGAGCATTTAATTGAAAAATATTTTAAATAACTATCTTTAATTTCTATATATATGATAGCATAATCTAATTTATTTGTCAATACCTTGAACATACCGAATTTTCTCTCTTTTAATTCTAACAATGAAACAATGAAGCAATTAAACAATTTTTTAAAAAGAATGTATAATAAACTCATCCCAAAATTCATTATATATGTCACAAAAAAATAATAATAATGTAGTCGTTAGATTTGCTCCTTCACCAACAGGTTTTATGCATGTTGGTAATTTAAGAACAGCATTATATGCATGGCTTTGGGCTAAAAAAAACAATGGTATTTTTATTTTAAGAATAGAAGACACAGATAAAGAAAGGGAAGTCGCTGGAGCAAAAGAACATATTTTAAAGGTTTTAAAATGGATTGGTATTAATTGGGATGAAGGACCAGATATCGGAGGCCCACATTCTCCATATACACAATCAGAAAGATTAGATATATATAAAAAATACGCACAAATTTTAATTGAAAAAGGACTCGCTTATGCAGATCCATATACAGAAGAAGAGGTTGAAAATTTAAGAAAAAAAGCAGAAGAAGAAAAAAAAGCATTTTTATACAGAGAACACAGACCAGAAAAATTTGATAAATGGGACAGCACAAAACCACTTCGCTTCAAAGTGCCTGTAATAAAAAATTACAAATGGAATGATTTGGTTTACGGTGATCTTTCTGCAGGACCAGAAGCATTGGACGATTTTATTTTAATAAAAAGTGATGGTTATCCGACTTACAATTTTTGTCATATCGTAGATGATATAGAAATGGGGATAACACATGTTATAAGAGGACAAGAATATATTTCTTCTATACCAAAGTATCTATCTTTATACGAAGCACTCGATGTTAAACCACCAATATTTGCATGTTTGCCTCATATCTTAGGAAGCGACGGAAATAAAAAATTAGGAAAAAGAGATGGTGCAAAAGATTGTTTAGAATACAAAGATGAAGGATATCTACCAGAAGCATTTTTAAATTTTTTGGTTTTGTTGGGTTGGCATCCAAGCGATGATAAAGAAATTTTTACCGTTGAAGAACTGGCAAATATATTTAGTTTAGATAGAGTTCAAAAAGCAGGAGCTCGGTGGAATGATGAAAAATTGAATTGGTTTAATAAAAAATATATACAGATGTTGTCTGATAAAAAGTTTAGTGAATTTGTAGATGAATTTATGCCAGCAGAAATAAAAAACTTAACAAATTACAATGAAAAAGTTGAAAGAATTATTCCAATCATAAAAGAAAGGATTGAAAAATTTGAAGACATAAAAGATATGCACGAAAGGGGAGAGCTGAAATATTTTTTTGAACGACCAGAATACAACTCAAAATCATTAATGTGGAAAGATGAAAAAGATATTCAAAATACAAAAAAATATTTGGAAGAAATTTTAAATATATTAAATAAAATACAAGACAACGATTTTAACTCAGTGTCAATAAAAGATGCCGTTTGGAATTTTGCTACCGAAAATGGAAAGGGAAATGTTCTTTGGCCAATGAGATATGCGTTATCTGGAATTGATAAATCACCAGACCCATTTATTCTCGCATCATTGCTTGGTAAAAAAGATACTCTTAGCAGAATAGAAACGGCAATTAAAAAAATCTAACAATTGTTACAAAATGAAAACCTACCAGAAAATAACGTGTATATTTTTTCTGTTGTTGGTCTTCTTTGGAGCGCCATTTATGGTGCGTATTGTTAGTGCAACATCTATTAGTGAACTAAAGTCTAAAATTGATGAAAGAAACACAAAAATACAAGATTTAGAAAAAGAAATAAGTGGCTATCAAAAAATGATAGAAACTATTGGCAAAGAAAAAGATACTCTTCAAAATGCTGTCCAAATTTTAGAAATATCTGGGAAAAAACTAGTGGCGAATATGAAAATTACAGAAAAGAAAATAAGTTTGGCTGATTCAAATATAGGTAAATTAAGCGTTGAAATATCCGATAAAAAACAACAAATAATACAAAATGACAAAGCTCTTTCAGAATCAATAAGAAGAATGTATGAATTTGATTCAACTTCTTTGATTGAAATTGTCGTTGGTTATGAAAAAATGTCTGATTTTTGGAATATAATTGAAAATTTAGAAAAATTTCAATCCAGCATACAAGACAACTTGAGTACACTTCGCATATTAAAAGAGGAGTACACAAATAAAAAATCAAGTGAGGAACAAAAAAGAAGAGAGCTGGCAAATTTAAAAGCACAATTAGCTGATCAGAAAAAAATTGTTGATTACAACAAAGCTGAACAAACGAAATTATTAAAAGAAACACAAAACAAAGAATCAAATTACAAAACCATGGTCGCAGAAAAATTACGACTAAAGGAACAGTTTGAAAAAGAACTTTTAAATCTTGAATCTGAATTACGTATAACCATAGACCCAAATAGTATTCCAAAAGCACGCGCCGGGATTTTGGCTTGGCCCCTAGATAGTATTTTTATAACACAATATTTTGGTAATACTGAATTTTCAAAAACAACAACTGCCTATAATGGGAATGGACACAACGGAATAGATTTTAGAGCTTCTATCGGAACGCCGATTAAAGCATCTCTCGGTGGGGTAGTAACAGGAACGGGAAACACAGACGAGTCTCGTGGGTGCTATTCATACGGGAAATGGGTTTTGATAAAACATGAAAATGGTCTTTCAACTTTGTATGCACATCTTTCTTTGATAAAAGCTACCACCGGCCAAACAGTTAACAACGGAGACGTAATTGGATATTCAGGCAATACAGGATATTCAACCGGCCCACATCTTCATTTTACAGTTTATGCAACACAGGGTGTTCAAATAGTTAAACTGGGGGATATCAAAAAAATAACAAACTGCGGAAATGTTAAAATGCCAGTTGCTCCATTGGAGGCGTATCTTAATCCACTAAACTATTTGCAATAGCTCGTATTTAAATTTAAAATATATAACATCTGGTATGTAAAGGTTTGGAGAGTATTTTTTTAAATGTTTAACAGAGTAAAAAAACTTATGACAAAAAAACAAATGAACGGGGGATTAGTGAAGTTAGTTATTTTAATAGTTGTAGCGATTCTTGTTTTAAGCTATCTTGGTTTTGATCTAAAGACTTTTATTGAATCAGATCAAACACAGGGAAATCTTAAATATGTTTGGGCATTTGCTGTTGATGTGTGGCAAAATTATCTAAAGAGTCCTCTTACATATTTATGGAATGAAGTCTTCATAAGATACATTTGGAGTGCATTTACAAGCAATATGGACAAAATAAAGTCTGGAGAGCCTACGGATCTAGAATTGAGCCCATCCATGGGGGTTAAGCAATAAACAAGAAAGTTCGTTGTTTGGGCTCTGTTAAATAATTTTGTCCTAGACAAAATTTCTACCTTGTAGAATTTAACAGAGTAAACTTTTAAAAATAGGGCATTCATGTTAGTATATAATTCAATATGGGAACAAAATTAAAAAATAAAAGAAAATCCGTTAAGCGGAGAAGGAGAAATAAGTTGAAGCATAGGAATAGATTTAAAAACAAGTAAAAGCGCCTCATGGGCGCTTTTTGCTTCAACGGTGGGGAGTTGCGGGTCATCAACTATCCGTCCTTTAAATTTAATATAGTGTCGCAAAAGAAATATTGTGCGACCTTATATATCTTTCTATGGGCCCACTTCTCTCTCATTTAGATTCTCTCTTTTATGCCTTTGTATTTTTATGACTCTTAGGAATAATTATCCAGAAAGATATATACATAACTACCCCAGGAATTATTCCTGTCATAATTGTCAAAAATATAAATGCGAGACGAATAAGAGTTGGCTCTATTTCAAACCTTTCCCCTATTCCCCCGCATACTCCAGCTATTTTCTTGTCTGTACTAGACAAGTATAATTTTTTTGTTTGCATGGTATTTTTTTTATTTGGTTAATAATTTTCTATTTTAACCCCTTACAATTTGATGCTGGACTGTAACCTGCCGTTTTTGCTTCTTCTATAGAAGCAAAAAATATCTTATTTTTATCATTTATACTTTTTGCCCCAGAACACCATGGGTAATGATACTTCGTTCCATTTTTTGAAGCAACAACCTGTCCTCCTTCATTTATTACACCACTCACTTCCCCGTTCTGTTCAACATTTTTTAAACTATCAAGTGCGTTGGCTGTTAAATTATTTGTTGCAACATTTTCTACACTGATTGGAAATTTTTGTTCTTCACCCACAGACAAGCGACCTAAACCAAAACCACCGAATCCAACCAGAATAATAAGTATTATTGTAAATATATCATTGTTTAACCAATGTCTCATTTCCTCTCCAAAACCCTTGATTTTTGATGTTAAATCATATATACTCATATCATTATTTTAATATAGATTTTTAAATTTTGCACTGTCATTTTTCATTTTGACTTTTGCAATTTACACTTTTATGGCACATCGTAAAGCCGGGGGTTCAGCAAAAAACTTAAAGGATTCACAACCAAAATATTTGGGTGTTAAACTGCAGGACGGAGAAAAAGCAAAAGCTGGCAATATAATAATAAGACAAAGAGGAACCAGATATTTGGCTGGTAAAAATGTTGGGATTGGTAAAGACCATACCCTATTTGCATTGACTGATGGAAAAGTTGAATTTAAAAGCAAAAGAAAAACAAAGTTCAATGGCAAAGTTTTAATAAAAAAAGTAGTAAATGTTATTGGAGAAAAATTATTTAAAAAAGCAAAAACAAAAAGAGTTAAGAAAGTTAAAGAAATAAAAAAAGTAGAAAAAAAAGTTGAAAAGAAAACAGAAAAAGTTCACCCCGTAGCCAAGCCAAAGGCTGGTGGTACTGGGGTTAAAGCGCCCAAAAAAACTACAACAACAAAAAAGACCTCGTAAGAGGTCTTTTTTGTTTAAAAATTATCCAATTATTAAAATCTTAAATTCTACATCTCTCTTCCCCACTTTTATTTTTATGATATGTTCTCCGGCTTCTTTAATCGGATGTCCAAGCTGGATATATTCTGGATCTATTTCTATTTTTAATTTTTTACTTAATTCTTTTGAAATTTCTTCTTTATGAATACTTGCAAACAAGTGTCCTTTGTCATTTAATTTTGATTTAATTTCAATAACAGTATCTTTTAATTTACTTATTTCCATATCAAGTAAATTTTCTTTTATTTTTTGTTTCTCATCTCCCCTTTTCTTTGTTTCTTCAATTTCTTTTATAATTTCATTATTAGCAATTTTTGCAAGACCACGAGGAATTAGAAAATTCTGTGCATACCCATCAGAAACATTTTTTACATCATATTTATGTCCTATTTTAGGAACATCTTTTAAAAGTATAATTTTCATAGCGTTTTATTTATTAATAATTTTTTGATTGTTAGAATTTAAAATTTTTACTTCTGCAAAAGTACCTCAACCGCCTTGTTCATTTGTCTATCAATTTTATTTTCCTTATCTTTTAGAGTATTTTCGACTTTATAATCAGGAGTTAAGCCACCGCTTGATATGGATTTCCCGTTTGGAGTTAACCAATGTGCAACTGTAACCTTAAGAGATGCCTTGTCATTCCCTATATTAACAAGTTCTTGAACTGATCCTTTACCAAATGTATTTGTTCCAACTAATTTTGCAACGCCCTGTTCTCTTAGCGCACCTGCCAATATTTCAGACGCAGAAGCCGAGCCCTCATTAACAAGTATCACAAATTTCAAATTTTCATTAAATATATTATATCCTTTGCTTCTATGAATATTATTCTCTTCTTTGTTTTTTTCTCCGAAATCTTCAGTTACAACGACTTTGCCTTCTGGTAAAAACCAACTTGCCATATCAACTGCTGCTCCAAGATACCCACCAGCATTACCTCTCAAATCTAAAATTAATTTATTAGATTTTGAATCAACAAACTCTTTCAGTGCATTCTTAAATAAATTTGGAGAAACTGCTGAAAAATTATACAAACTTATGACAAAAACTCCATCATCTCTCAATTTTGTATCAATGGTTGGTATTGTTATGGTGTCACGAACAATTTCAACATCAAACGATTTGCTAACATCCTTTCTCGTAACAGTTAATTTTACTTTGGTTCCTCTCTCCCCTCTTATTAATTGAACTGCTTCATCAACCGCAAGACCTGCTGTATTTTTTCCATTTATTGCAATAATTTTATCCCCAGAAAGCATTCCTGCTTTTTCTGCCGGGGTTCCTTTAAGCGGTGTTACAACTGTAAGTTGTTCATCTTTTATACCTATTTCCATCCCAACACCAGAAAAATTACCGTCTATACTAGTTTGAAACACTTCTGCTTCTTTTGGGGGGAAAAATACTGTATATGGATCACCAAATGAACCAGTGAGACCTTCTATTGCGCCCCAAACCTTTTCTTTGTTAGTTATTTTTGTTGTTGTTGAAGAAACAAACTTACCATTTAATGTGCTCCAAACAGCCCAAAAATCTGACAAATCAATATTTTCTACATTTTTTCCTGATACATCTTTTATATTACATGTAACATTTGATATTTCATCTGTTTTAGAAATACCATCATTGCCCCCATTGTTCCCAACATAAAAACCAACAAAAAAAATAGCGACTGAGAATGCTAATATACAAAAAATTAACCCAATTTTATTATTTATTATTTTTTTCATTAACAATGATTATCTCAAAATACAGAGAATGAAGCAAATAATTGAAAAAACATATAAAAATGTTATTATTATGTAAACAGTTCATTAGGAGGTTAAGTGAAAAAGAAACTTTTTTTCAATTTTGTTCTCACACTAATACTTGGGTGTGAAGCAAAAATGATTTTGAACGAAAGTATAAATTGGTTCGTATCATATTTGGGGTCAAAAATGATATTACTAATTCCTTACGTTCAAAGATTTAAAGGATTTCCTCGCCTGTGGTTTTAATTTTAAACTTCGGGCGATTTTTTATTAATAATCCCCTATTTTGTTCTTTTTTACTTTTTTGTTTTTGGTTTTCTTGTATAATATACGCATATGATAACTAAATATGAATATATGGGTTTGACTTGGGTTGACATAGAATCCCCCAATCAAGATGAAATTCGAGAATTAATGAAAGAATATTCTATTCATCCATTTGTTGCCGAAGAATTACTTTTGCCGACGGTAAAACCAAGAGTTGAATTATATGATGATTATATTTATTTGATTTTACACTTCCCTACTACAAAACATCATCACTCGAAAAGTATGCCCCAGGAAATTGATTTTATAATTGGTAAAAAATTTATAATAACAACTAGATACGACGCTGTCGATCCAGTTCATAATTTTTCGAAAACATTCGAAGTAAATTCTGTTCTTGAGAAGGGAGAAATGGGTGGACATGCTGGTTTTATTTTTTATCATATGATAAACAAAATTTATAAATTTGTTTCAGATGAAATTGATTATAATTCTTCTAAACTAAAAAAAATTGAAGATGATATTTTCAAGGGTATGGAAAAAGAAATGGTCAGAGAAATTTCCGAAACGGGAAGAATTCTTCTTGATTTTAAACAAATAATGGCACCACACGATGAAATATTAAAATCTTTTGAAGAAGTTGCTTTAAATTTTTTTGGAAAAAACTTTGCATATCCAATAAAATCAATAATGTCCGAGCAATATAAAATAATAAAAAATATCGAAAAAAATAAAGAAACACTCGATGAATTGCGCGAAACAAACAATTCATTGCTCTCAACAAAACAAAATGAAATAATGACAGTTTTAACAGTCGTTTCTTTTATTGCCTACCCTATTACAATTATAACCGCCCTATTTCAAATGAACACGAAATATACACCGATAATTGGAATGCAAAATGACTTTTGGATTGTTGCAGGAACAATATTAGTAGTTGCAATTGGATTATTTATATATTTCAAATCTAAGAAGTGGCTATGATTCATTGCTTAATTGTTTTATTGTTAAAATGTCTAGATGAAAATTTTTAATACACTTTCAAGAAAAATTGAAAAATTTGAACCAATAAGTCCACCGAGCGTGGGTATTTATACTTGTGGTCCAACAGTATATTCTCGTGCACATATTGGAAATTTACGAACATTTATTTCTACAGATATTTTGAAAAGAACATTAAATTTTCTTGGGTATGAAGTAAATCATGTTATGAATATAACTGATGTGGACGATAAAATTATTAAAGAAAGCAAAGGAGAAAAAAATAAACAAAAAGAAATAACACAAAAATATGAAAAATTATTTTTTGATGATTTAAAAGAGTTAAATATTGAAATACCTGAGAAAACACCAAGAGCAACAGAAAATATAGAAAAGATGGTTGAGATGATAAAAAAAATGCTTGAAAGTGGTTATGCATACAAAACAGAAGATGGAATTTATTTTTCAATACAAAAATCAAAAAACTATGGACAACTTGCAGGTTTAAAAAATATTTCTGGAGTAAAATCAACTGTTAAAAATGACAAGTACGAAAAAGACAGCCAACAAGATTTTGCACTCTGGAAATTTTATAATAAGGAGGACAATGAGATTTATTGGGATACATATATAGGAAAGGGGCGTCCCGGATGGCATATAGAGTGCTCTGCAATGTCTACAAAATGTCTTGGTGAAAGTTTTGATATACACACAGGAGGAACAGACCTAATATTCCCCCACCATACAAATGAAATTGCACAAAGTGAAGCGGTTTCTGGCAAACATTTTGTTAAATATTGGGTGCATGGAGGATTTTTAAATATAAAAGAAAACACTTCTGCAGAAGCTGAAAAAATGTCTAAATCAATTGGAAATGTAATTACACTTGATACTCTTAAAGAAAAAAACATCAATCCCCTTTCTTATCGTTATTTGACTCTTACTTCTCATTATCGTTCAGAAATGAATTTCTCTTGGGAAGCACTTATTGGGGCACAAAGCGCATTAGAAAAACTTTTTAATTTTTATAATGAATTTGGAAAAAATATTGGAAAAGTTGATAAAAAATATGTTAGTGAATTTAAAAAACTATTAGAAAATGATCTGGCCATACCAGAAATTATAGCTTTGACATGGAAATTAATAAAAGACGATTCTGTTAGTGATGCAGATAAAAAAGCTACACTGCTTGAATTTGATAAAGTATTCGGACTCGGTTTAAGTGAATTAAAAAAAGAAGAAATCCCAAGAGAAATAATTGTGTTAGCAGAAGCTCGTGAAATTGCAAGAAAAAACAAAGAATGGGAAAAGGCAGATGAAATTCGCAAAAAAATTGAAATACTTGGTTATGAACTGAAAGATTCGAAAGATGGGTTTAATATTTTAAAGAAATAAAAGAAGAAACCGACGATTATATCGTCGGTTTTGAGAAAAATTGAGAAGGTCTGTCATTTATGACCTAACAGAAACAATAATTATTATTGATATCGATTCAAAAAATGAAATCAACATTGAAATAAACATTGTTTTGTCTTTGTGTTCTATTCCTTTCACAACAAATGCAATTTGAATAATTGCAAATATTGTATACATAAGAATAGAAATTCCTTCCACATTGTTTGCAAAAATTGCAGAATAAACTTGTGGAGCAATTGCGAATGGGTTTGCTAAAACTATCATTGACATTACAAACCCAAAAAAACTTGATTTGAAAAGCCATTGGCTTTTCAAATTTAAGATATTCATTAGCTTTTCCAAAGTGCTACTCCTTTATTTTTATTATCTATATATATGATAGCATAATCTAATTTATTTGTCAATCCCATTAGAAATTTCGTGTATAAATACACTATTTCTAACGGGACAGGGCTTTTTCTAAAATACGGCTAAAAATCTTATTCTGTTTTGTGTTTTGATTGTGTTTTGTGTTTTTGTTCCTGTGTTTTCTTGATTTTATGATTTCATGTTTTTACTTGTCCCGTAGTGAGCTTTGCTCTACTACTGGGATGATTACGTTTTCCCCACTCATCCACACTCTTTCAACTTTTTAGCTTATTTTTCTATTTGCTCCAAAACATCACTGTGTTAGAATCTCATTAATGACAAACGCAACTAATCAAATAACAAATGAATTAAGAGTTCCCCCTCAAAATATTGATGCTGAAAAAGCGCTTCTTGGCTCTATTATGTTGAAACCAGAAATAATTCATGAGATTGCAGATATACTAACTCAAGAATGTTTTTATTCTGAAAAGCATAAAATAATTTATGGAATAATGTTGGACTTACTTTCAAAGGGAGACCCGATTGATTTGTTGTCTGTTTCTTCAAAATTAAATGAAAGAAAAAAACTTGAACGAATTGGTGGGAGAAGTTATTTAACTGACCTTGTGTCAATCGTTCCAAGTGCGGCAAATGCTTTATACTACACAAAAATTATTTACAACAAATATAAAATGCGAAATTTAATAGAAGCCGCAAATCATATTTCGTCTATTGGTTATGATGAAGGTAGTGATGAAGAAGATATTGATGAAATTTTAGACAAGGCAGAAAAAAAGATATTTAACGTAACAAACCTTTCAAAAATTAGACCCTATGTTCATCTTAAAGATGAGCTTGGTGAAGCTTGGGATAGAATGGACAGACTACACAAGTCTGGAACTGACCTAAGAGGTGTATCAAGTGGTTTTCAAGAATTAGATAATAAATTATCCGGTTTCCAAAAATCTGATTTAATAATTTTAGCCGCTCGCCCATCAATGGGAAAAACTTCTTTGGCATTGGACATCGCAAGAAAAACAGCTGTAAATTACAATAATGCGGTTTGTATTTTTTCTCTTGAAATGAGTTCGCAACAGCTCGTTGATAGAATGTTATCTTCAGAATCAAGGGTTGATGCGTGGAAATTAAGAACGGGTAAAATAACAGCCGAGGATGATTTTGGACGTTTGAGAGACTCCTTAGATCTATTGTCAAAGGCACCAATTTTTATTGATGACCAGCCCGGAAATACAATTTCAAAAATGAGGTCCGTTGCGAGAAGGTTGAAAAGTGAAAAAGATATTAAACTTATTGTTGTTGATTATCTTCAGTTAATGATTCCAAGTGGCAGAATGAGAAATTCTGATTCAATGGTAAATCAAGTTACTGAAATATCTCGTTCATTAAAAACTCTTGCTCGTGAGCTTGATGTTCCTGTTATAGCATTATCTCAGCTAAATCGTTCTGTTGAACAAAGGGGTGGAAGACCAAGATTGTCTGACTTGCGTGATTCAGGTTCTATTGAACAGGACGCGGATGTTGTTATGTTTATACATAGAGAAGATAAGTATAAAGAGGACTCTGACAAACCAAATATCGCAGAAATATTAATAGAAAAACATAGAAATGGTCCAACCGGAAAAGTAGAATTATACTTTGACGAAAAAAGAGTTACATTTTTGAGTGTTGAAAAGAAAGGATTTGATGACGGTTCAACCGAAAACCAAGATCAAGATGTTGTTGATGATTTTTAACCCGGTTAAATAATTTTAAAGGAAGTAAAATTTGAAGAGAATTATTTATAATTGTTTAATATGTAGATAAGTATGTTAATAGTTAAAATTTAAAATTAAAATTTGAGAAATTCTCAAATTTTATTTAACAGGGTAAATAATAATGAACGCAATAGAAAAAATAGCAGGAATTTTTTCAAAATTCCCCGGAATAGGTCCCAGACAATCAAAAAGATTTGTATTCTTTTTATTAACAAAAGGAAATGATTTTTTGGACGAACTCATTGAATTATTAAATAAATTAAAAAATGAAATTTTAATGTGTGATTCTTGTCGTCGATTCTTCCCTGCCGGTCCAAAGAAAGAAAAAATTTGTAACATCTGTGCAGACAAAAATAGGGACTCTTCCATATTAATGTTAATTGAAAAAGATACCGATTTAGAAAATTTAGAAAAAAGTGGAATATACAAAGGACATTATTTTGTATTGGGTGGGAATATTTCTGTTTTTGAAAAAAATCCAGAAGAAAAAATACGATCAAAAGAATTGGTTAAAAAAATAAATGAGTCCGTAAAAAGCGGTTTGAAAGAAATTATAATAGCAACAAGTTTAAATACGGAGGGAGAAAATACAATGGAATTTTTAATAAAACTCTTAGGTGCTATGGCTCAAAAAAATTCCATAAAAATTAGCACACTCGGAAAAGGACTTTCAACTGGAACAGAATTAGAATACATAGACAGTGAAACAATAAAAAACGCCATTCAAAACAGACACTAAAAAATCTCGCACATTTGCGAGATTTTTATTTTATTCATTATTTTATATCTGGTATTTTATATCTGATTTTAATTTCTATTATTTTTACACTAAAATGTCCAATAGGACATTTTAGTGTAAAAAGTATTTAATATCATAATTCAAAAAATTTTTTAAACTTTTCTTCGTTATCTATTCTTTTTGCAACAATATAATTAACAAATTCTTCAATATTAAAATAATTAGATATAAAATTAATTTCATCTCTACAAGAATAAGGATATATAAAAACGGATTTTTGGTATTTAGCAAATCCTAGTTGGTCTAATTTTGTCCTTAGTGATCTTCTTGCAGATCTGTTATTTTCGGGAATATCAAACATAACCATTCTCCAATATTTATCCCATTTAATTTCTTTTCTTAATTTAATTTCTTCAAAATTATATTTTTTTACTAATTTAATTCCTTTTTTTGTAATTTCTAACATTATTTTACCATTCTTATTGTATGTTTTTACATATCCATTTCTTTTCAATCTAGATATTTCTCTATTAAATTTGTTTCTATAATTTTTATCAGTCTCAAATAATTTTACTACTTTTGCCATTCCTGGTAATGAAATTAATACCACTGCAATTGATATGGCAAATAGACTTTTTAAAATTAACTTTGATATATTTATTATTTTTTGTTTATCTTCACCTAACATTTTTGTATTTTACATTTATTATAATATTTTAGCATATTTTCTTTTACACTAAAGTGTCCTATAGGACACTTTAGTGTAAAAATTTTAAATATATTTAAATTTACAAAAACCTGACTTAGGCCAGGTTTTCATAGTTGTGAATAGAATTTTAAAAACAAAAAATAAAAATCTCGCATATATGCGAGATTTTTATTTTATTGATTCTATCTTTACTTTGAAATATGGTTGTCTGTGCCCTTTCTTTTTGAAGTATCTACTCTTTGCTTTATATCTTATAACCATTATCTTCTTCCCTTTTCCTTCGGCCATCAAAACACCTATTACTTTTGCTCCTTTTATATAAGGATCACCTAGAGTTGTGTCTTTCCCATTATCAACCATTAAAACATCTTCAAATGTTATTTTGTCTCCAACCTTTGGCTCTTCATCACTCTTTATTTTCTCAATAAGAATAATGTCCCCTTTGGAGATTTTGTATTGTTTTCCGCCTGTTTTTATAACTGCGAATTCATTCATATTAGAGAGTATATTACAGGATTTTTAAAAATAAAACAAGACGAGCGCGGAAATTCCCAATTTCCGCGCCCTTTTTGAAAAGCTTGGGTTTATTTAGTAAAACCATCAAGCTTTTCCAAAAACCATCCAAAATCCCAGTTGCAATCCTCCAAACCAATATATGATAGGACTGCAGATCCAATAAAAGTAAGAATACCAATTGTATAAGCAATTGATGCTTCCATGAGATTTCCTCTTGATTATTTTAATTCCTATATAATGATATCACAACTAAAATATTTGTCAACCCTGTTAAATTCCACCATTGGGCGGACCAGCTTCACTGGATTTAACAGGGTCAATATCCATTAAAAATAATGGAGTGTTGCATCTCACCGTTCGAGTTGACAAGTTTTCGTATTTCGTTATAATAAATATGAATCTTTAAAAAACCGTTCTTTTAACCAAAAAGGAGTGTTTTCATGTTTAAATCGTCATCAACAAATGACACACGCGAAGTTTCCGTTATAATCATCAGAAAATCTTTAGCAAAAACGGAACTTATGTTGAAAACTCTGCAACGAACAATTTCCCCCAAAAAAATAACAATATTCGGCAATCTTGGGGCAAAAATTAAATTTGATGAAAAAGACATGGACGTTTCAATGAAATTAGTAGACGCCATGAGAGGTGTAAATATCGACGAGGAAGATAAAATCGGCCTCGTGACTAGAAAAAATGGTATGGTTGAATCGGCTGTCTCATGCGACAGAATTCAACTAGAAAATTTTTTACTAGCATAAATAAGTTTTGTAACCCCGCCCACAGCGGGGTTTTATTTTTACCTCATCCTTTATAAAAATTTAAAAAAATGTATAATTTTCAAATTGGCTCTATCGTCTAACGGTTAGGACGCAAGCTTCTCAAGCTTGAAATTCGGGTTCGATTCCCGGTAGAGTCACAAAGCGTCAAATATAATAAATTTTATACATGAATAAAACAGATGAAATCAAAAATACTCAAGAAATTATAGAGGGGGTTTTAATAATATCCTATAAAAAACTGAACAAAAAACTATATTTTCTATTACTTAAACACAAAGGTGGTTTCTGGACATTTCCTGGAGGTGCCAAAGATAACGAGGATAACACAATAAAAGACTGTGCTCAAAGAGAAATAAAAGAAGAAATTGGTTTGAATATTAAAAAAGAAGATCTTATAGATACTGGAATTAGAAATGAATTTATTTATGGACTAGAAAAACCTATTCGTGCTGGTAAAAAAGGAATAACCTATATTTTTGTGTCAAAAATTATGGAAGAAAAATTTAGTTCCTTTCATAATATAGAAAAAGTTGAGTGGCTTACTAAAAATGAAGTATTAGAGAAACTTGAATTTGAAGATATAAAAAATTTATTTAATAAAGCTTTTGATTATATAACTAAATTTAGTGTATTTTGAATTTTACACTGTCACTTTTCATTTTGAGATTTCAATTTTGCATTTTTAACGATCCGGTGCTATTTCGTAATAATTTATTAAAAATTTAACGGTGTCTATAAACGGTTGTGTGAGTGTATGCGAAGCAAAGCCAACTCCTTTTGGTTCTATTGTCATTAAAAATATAATGAATCTTGGATTGTATGCTGGGAAGTATCCAAAGAACGAGTGTAAATATCTGTCGCCATAATATCCTCCATTAACTGGATCTGGAATTTGTGCCGTTCCTGTTTTTGCGGCAACACTATATCTATCTAATTTAACAGTCCCACCCAAAAGCGCAGAATCAACAACCTCCACAAGCATCCTTGTAATTTCATCGGATGTTTCTTTTTTTATTACTCTTTTATCTGTTTCTCCACGAATAGTTTTTGAAAGCCCGTTTTTATATTCCACTTTTTTAACAATATGAGGTGTCACCAACATCCCACCGTTAGATAAAGATGCGAGCGCTCTCACGGTCGTTATTGGGCTTATGGCTATCCCCTGTCCAAAAGATGCCGTTGCATATTCCAAATCTCTTGGACTTTCTAGGTTGCTTATAATTCCAACAGATTCATTCGGTAAATCAATTCCAGTTTCTTCACCAAGCCCAAAATTTTTCATATAGTCTGCAAATTTTTTATTTCCTAATTTACTTACAACAAATGAAACTCCGGTGTTAAGAGATTGATTTAGAACTTCCTGCATATTAACTTTCCCCCTTCCCTTTCCGTCATAGTTTGAAATTTTAGCGCCATTCAAAACCAAAAATCCTTTGTCGTTATATTCTGTTTTGGCCGTTACAACTCCTGCATCAAGACCAGATGCCATTGTGAGTGGTTTCATAATAGAACCCATTTCAAAAACATTTTCAACAATTGGATTTGAAAAAACCGATGCGTCTTTTTCATCAGAAAAATCATTTAAATTAAAATTTGGATAAATACCCATCGCATAAATTTCTCCATTTTTTGGATTCATTATTACACCAACAGTTTTTCTTGAACTCCATTTTTCATTTGCCCCTTGCAGTTTTTCTTCAAAAAAACTTTGCACTATTGGTTCTATCGTTGTAACAACACTTCCTTCTCTTTTTTGATTATCATCACCAAGAGTTGCACTTACGTCTGAAAAAATTTCCGCAAAAAAATTGATATAAACATTTTTATCTTTACGAGTTAAAATGTTTTCATAATAACTTTCTACGCCATATCTACCAGCCAATTCATCGCCCTGGAACCCTATAAAACCTATCGCATTGCTTGCTAAACTATTGCCTGGGTAAAATCTCCACCTTTCCTTAAAAACATTAACACCGGTCAATTTTAATGCTGTTATTTTTTGAGCAATTTCATCTGTTAAATGTTGAGCTATCTCTTCATACGGGTCGGTTTTTTTAGCTACTTTTTCATAATAATCATTTTCATCTATTGGAAGAATTTTTGATAATTCCTCATAAATCTGTTTTTCCTCCGAAGAATTTATAAGCTTTGGATTTATTACAAGAATGAAACCCATTTTAAGAGTCGCGGCGGACACATTAATCCCATTTTTATCTTGAAAGAAAATAGACCCCCTATCAAAGATATTTTCATTGGGACGCAAATATTGTTTATCTGCTTTGATAGAATAATCGTCTCCATTTACAATTTGTATAAAATATAAACTTGCAACTAGTACGATAAAAAATCCCAAAATAAAAAATGAGATAATTCTTATTCTAAACAAACTATTAGATTCCTCCATGCAATGTTAAACCATTAGTTTCTGTTCCTTTAGATATATAGTTTATTTTATTTACTTCTTTAAAGCCAATGGAAAGTGCATAATCCAAAGTTAAATTATTTTTTCTTGAAAGATATTGTAATTCTAAATCACTTAAATTAGATGTTATTGTTCTTATTTCGTTTTCAATATTTTCTCTCTTGGCAACGTTTCTTATGGTTTGATTAACAAAATATGCATAAAATATTGATACAAAAATTAAAAGAAATACTGCAATATAAAAAACTCTTCTTTCTGTTTTGCTAATTTTGGTTACTAATTTTTTGTCTAAAATAGAATTAATAAAACCAACCCCTGTATTTATATTTTGTGCTATTTGCTGTGTCATGATTTTAATTTTTTTGAATAATTCTCAATTTCCCACTTCGTGAACGAGGATTTTTTGATATTTCTTCGTCGCTTGGTGTAATTGGTTTTTTTGTTATTAAAATTCCTTTTTTTTCTAGTGCCTTCTCTTTAAAAAACCTTTTGACGATTCTGTCTTCTAAACTATGAAAAGATATAACTACCATTCTTCCTCCCTTGTTTAATTTATCAAACGCTTTTGCTATCCCATCTTTTAAAGCTCCTATTTCATCGTTTACTGTAATTCTTATTGCTTGAAATGTTTTTGTCGCAAAATGTGTTTTTCCTCCTTTGTATCTTTTTGGTATTACTTCGGAAATTACATCGACTAATTCAAATGTTGTTTTTATAGGTTTAATTTTTCTTCTTAAAACTATATTTTTCGCAATTTGTTTAGCAAATCTTTCTTCCCCATAACCTTCTAAAATATCTTTGATATTTTCTTCTTCCCATTCATTTACTATTTCTTCTGCAGTGAACGGTTCTGATGTTGATTGTTTTGAAAGTGTCATTATTAGAGGTTCATCTTTTTGAAATGTAAAACCTCTTTTTGATTCTTCCAAATTTGCCGATCTAATCCCTAAATCAAATAATGCGCCCTCTATTTTTTCTACCCCTAGTTCATCCAACGTTTGTTCAAGATTTCTGAAGTTTCCTTCTTTAAAAATAAATTTTGATTTTTTAACAATGTCATCTGAAAAAAATTTTTCTTTTGCTTTTTCTATTGCATCAGTGTCAGCCTCTATTCCTATAATGTGAGCATCCCCGTTAAGATTTCTACATATCTCAAACGAATGACCTCCTTCTCCAAGTGTCGCATCAAGAATAGTATTTCCTTTTTTCAAATTTAAACCGTCTATTGTTTCTTTTAAAAGAACTGGTATGTGTCTTGCTGTGTTGCTTTCTTGTATCATTGTTTTTTTATCTGCGTCCATCTGCGTTTTGTTATCTGCGTTTATCTGCGACGAAGTGCTAAATCATTCCTATCTCTCCCAACTTTTCTGCAAATGTGTCTGCCTGTTTTTCAATTACCTTCTTGTATTCTGCCCATGCCTTGTCATTCCAAATTTCAACCCTGTCGCGAACACCAATTAACACAACCTTGCTTTTCAAATTGGCAAAATCTTTCAAAAAATCTGGAATTAATATTCTGCCAGCGCCATCTATTTCTGCCTCCACTGCTCCGGCCAACATAAATCTGTTGAAACTTCTTGAGTCAGATTGACCCATTGAAAGTTCTGACAGTTTTTTCGAAAAATTTTCCCAATTGGATGTGGTATAAATAAAAATACAATTATCTAACCCATGAGTAAGAACAACTTTCTTCCCTAACTCCTTACGAAATTTTGTGGGAAGTGAAAGTCGTTTTTTTAAATCAATTGTATGTGTATATTCTCCTATCAGCATAGTTTAAGAGATTAAAACCTAACACGACTCTTTAAAATCTCATTAAGAGATTTTAAAGTCGAAAGAATAAAAGTGATTATCCACCTATCCACTTTATCCCACTTGTATATAAGTATATACCACTCTATCCCACCTTGTCACATAATGTTATCCCCCTTTTAAAATGGCTCAGATAAAAGAGAAAATGAAAATCATCATAAGTTATCCACAGTGTAGAAATAATTTTTTATTTGCATTTTAAAATCAAAATAATTGTGACATTTTTCATTTCTTAAAATATTGACCTATTTGAATAAGTATGATATTATTCCACTGAATTTAGATATTTGAAATTCTTAAATAAATACATTCACAACAACAACGCGGAGGCGTAATGAAAAAAATAATTTCCTTTTTTCAAGTTCTGTTTTTAATCCTTGCACAAAGTTTTGTGCAAGCGCAAACACCGTCCAATAAGGGATTCCCTGACGGATGGGATGTATCAACAATTGGTGGTTGGGACGCAACAAAAGCTCCTACTGCTAACCAAGCAAATCCAAACAATATATTGCCTGTTGCTCAACAGGTAATTGCATTTGGTATCTGGAATAAAACCTCTGCCAAAATTGGCGAGGTTGTAACGAGTAAATTTTCGTTGGATGCAGAAAAGAAAGTTGACATAGATGTAGCATACAATGAATACTATGCTAAATATGTGACCTTTTCTA
>VMGX01000007.1:0-8423 GCA_007376805.1 Parcubacteria group bacterium Athens0714_16
CTTCGTCAATAACAGACCGAGAAAAGTTATTGGATACAAAATGCCAAGTATGTATAATTATAGTTCGTGTAGTGTCCTACTTGAGGGGTGTGGAGAGGTTAGTTGTTCTGTTTGGAATATATACTTCTTTTGTATTTTTGTCAAATAGTAATTTTATGTTTCTCAATATTTGTTTTATACTTTAAATATGGAAAGAATTTTGTATAACAGAAAATCTGGTTTCAATTATGAAATTATTGAAAAACTCACTGCGGGGGTTGAGCTTTTTGGATTTGAAGTAAAGTCGTTAAAAAATAAACACGGTTCCCTAGAAGGCTCCTATGTGATTATCGATAACAACGAAGTTTTTCTTATAAACGCCCATATACCCGCATATCAACCAATGAACACACCGAAGGATTATGACCCATATAGAAGAAGAAAATTGTTGTTGCATAAAGAAGAAATAAGAAAACTCATCGGAATAAATGAACAGAAGGGGTTGACAATAGTACCCATCTCAATATATAATGTTGGTAAGAAATTGAAGGTTGAAATTGCTGTCTCTCGCGGAAAGAAGAAATATGATAAAAGAGAGACAATAAAGAAAAGAGATAACGACAGAGATATCAGAAGAACTTTGACAATTAAATAGCCGGTCAATCGCTTAAAGCATATTTATTTTTTATATTCCTTATTATTGTTAGCGAAATTTTAAATATGTTTTGAGGGGATGATCGGCCTTGATAAGAAATCTTTTTTAATGTATGCGAGATGAGAGTTTTCAGTTCTCTCTAACAAGCTGAAAAAATAAGTGCAGAGAAATCTGTAGCGTCACCTTATTTCAATAAGATGGCGTTCGTCTACGCTTAAGGCCTAGACGGCATTGGTCTATCAGATGTTCGATATGATAAAACTAATGTTATAAAATTCGAACTAGGAATTATAAATTTTCCGATATAATTCTGAGAGCCGTGAGGCAAAAGGAAATCGGCGTTTGGATATTTTGTTTGTTTTTTAGTCCATTTGCTTAAATCAAAAAAATAAACTAAATCTTGTAGAAGTGCATTAAATAATTTTTTACACGGCGGTTCGATTCCGCCCATCTCCACAACAAAAGAATAGCTGGCTTTATGCCAGTTTTTTCTTTTGTCTTAGTTGAAGAATGCGTGATATTTGACAAAAAGATAAAATAAGCGTATATTCTCAAACAGAAAGTTGTCTAAAATTAAATCAAAAAAGGAGGCCAAATGGCCAATAAAACAAAGTTAATAGAATATTCCTTTACTGAAAAAGATGATGATGGACATAATAATAAAGTCCACACTTTAACAAAAAGGGCTATATTTCTGAAACCAGAAGATAATTATTTTGGAATCGGGTTTTTGATAATTAAGTCAAGTTTCGGTAATAGTCCGCATGTTATTTATTTGTTCAAGAAAGAAAAAGACCCTGAAATTGAAAGTTTTTGTTTTGGGGATAATTTTGGGATAGAAGGATTTCCGATCCCCGGACAACCAAATGCTGATTCGTGGGATAAAATCAGGATTTTGTCTTCTGAAAATTTGTTGTCGGACGGGCAGGTAGAATCTTTGGTTTCGCATTTTAAAACCGCCATTGTATATAGTGGAGTGAAAATATCTATATGGCAGAAATTCAAAGATAAATTGTAAATTTTTTTAGCGACGTGTGAGAACACGTCGTTTTTTATTACTTATATAAATTTTTTGATTTTATGTTTTTGCTTGTCCCGTTAAATAAATGCGTAGCATATTTAATCGGGATGTTTTCGTGTTTTTATGATTTTTATGTATAATAACCACACTTATGAAAATAGATTTCAAAATCAAAAAACCAAATAAAAAACAAGGTAAAAAACTAAAAATACCTCAACTAAAATCACCAAAAGGAATAAAGTTTGTTAGTAATTTATTGAGCGTCATTCTTATATTTTTTATAATTGCTTCTATTTACACGGCATTTACGAGAGAAGAAAAACCTTCTCAGCAAATTTCAATTTCTGAACTGGCCCAAGACATAAAACAAGAGAAAGTTAAAGATATAATAATAGAAGGGAATAATATAAAAATTCTTCTTGTTGATGGAACAAGTAAAGAAACAAAAAAGGAAAATGAAATTGCGCTCACACAAACACTTGTAAACTACGGAGTTGATTTAAAGGCATTGAGTAATCTAAAAATAGAAGTAAAAAATGAAAGTGGACTTTGGTATTGGATTTTAAATCTCTCACCGTTCATTCTTCCTATTTTGTTTATTTTATTTTTTGTCTGGATGTTATCAAGACAAGTAAAGGGAGCGGGAGCGCAAGCATTTAATTTTGGACAATCTCGTGCAAGAATAACTGACCCTAAAGATACAAAACAAAGAATTACTTTTGAAGATGTTGCTGGCGCGAGAGAAGCAAAAGAAGAATTGCGCGAGATTGTTGATTTCCTTAAAAATCCTAAAAAGTTTTTGGACATTGGTGCACAGATTCCAAAAGGAGTTTTGTTAATGGGTGCCCCAGGGACAGGGAAGACACTTTTGGCTCGCGCCGTTGCGGGCGAAGCGCAAGTGCCTTTCTTCTCAATTTCTGGTTCTGAATTTGTTGAAATGTTTGTCGGAGTTGGCGCGAGCCGTGTCCGTGATTTGTTTAAAATGGCAAAACAATCTGCACCATCAATTATTTTTGTTGATGAAATTGATGCGGTAGGTCGTGTTCGTGGGACTGGAGTTGGTGGAGGGAACGATGAAAGGGAACAAACATTAAATCAGATTCTTGTTGAAATGGACGGGTTTGAGCAAAATGAAAAAGTGATAATAATGGCCGCAAGCAACAGGCCGGATGTTCTTGACCCGGCACTTTTGCGACCGGGAAGATTTGACCGCAGAGTTGTAATTGATTTGCCGGACAGAGATGATAGAGAAGCAATTCTTGGAATTCATATTCGTAAAAAACAACTGGCAGAAGATGTGAATATGAGGATTATTGCAGAAAGAACTCCAGGTTTTTCAGGTGCAGATATTTATTCGCTTGTTAATGAAGCAGCAATTCTTGCGGCGCGTGAAGATAGAAAGAAAATTGCTCAGTTTGATTTTGTTCGTTCAATTGAAAAAGTAATGTTGGGTCCTGAAAGAAAAAGTCATTTGCTTATAAAAAGAGAAAAAAAGATTACTGCATATCACGAAGCTGGACACGCGTTAGTTGCGTCTGTTTTGGAACATGCTGACCCAGTTCATAAAGTTTCAATAATTTCACGAGGGCACGCTGCTGGATATACATTGCACTTGCCGATAGAAGAAAAGCGATTGAGGTCTAAAAAAGATTTTCTTGATGACCTTGCCGTTTCTCTTGGTGGTTATGTCACTGAAAAATTAATTTTTGATGATATTACAACGGGCTCATCAAATGATTTGCAGGTTGCTTCCGCCGTGGCTCGTGACATGGTCACAAAATATGGAATGTCGGACAAACTTGGTTCCGTTGCGTTTGAAGAAGAGGTTGGAATAATGATGCGTGGAAATAAAGTTGTTTCAGAAAAAGAATATTCAGAAAAAATTACAGCTGAAATTGATGGCGAGGTAATTGCGTTAATGAAAGACGCACACGATAGGGCAGAGAAGACAGTAAAAACGCACATGAAGTTGTTGGAACAAATTGCAAGCAAACTTATCGAAGAAGAAACAATTGAAAGAGATGAATTTGAGAAGATTTTAATTTTAAACGGAATTAAGCCAAAAAAAGAAGAACCTATAATACCTGACGTTTCTGCGGTGAGTTAAGAAACGCAGATAAACGCAGATAAAAAATCGCAGATGTACGCAGATGAAAAATATAGGCAAAAGTAAGCAATAAAGTTTACCCTGTAGCCAAACCGAAGGTTTGTGGTACTGGGGCAAAAAAATAAAAAATAACAAATTATTGTGGGGAAAATAAAACAACACAAAGACATAATTTTACTAATGATTTTAACCACGTCGTCTGTTTTTTGGTCTGTGTTTTTGAAAGAGGTAAGTATATTTTTTCGAAATACCCTTCATTTTCTACACGTAGATAATTTTATTTTGTTTACTAATATATTTTTACTCAGCTTATCAATTGTCCCGTTGCTCATTTCTTGCTACAGTTTTATTTTTGGTATAAAAGCAAGGAACAATACATTTGGTCTTAAAAAATTTTTATTATTTTTATTGATGATTGTAAATGTGGTAGTTATTGTAGTGAGTGTTTTTATTTTAGGGTTATCTTTTTTTATTCTCTAATTGTAGCCTCCGTCCGCCTCGGGAGGGAATAGGGGGATAGTTTTTGTATGCAACCATTCTCTAATTCAACTGAATGGTTGCATTGGTTTTAGTATGTTAAAAATATCCCCATATTAAACGATATTTTTACTATTCACAAAAGCTTGATTTTATAATTTTATAAATGTATAATAGTACACATCAATACGAAAAGGGATCCGAACGGTTAATTACCTAAGGAGCCCTTTTCTTTTTATTTTATAACTTAATCTTATTTTTTATATTTTCATTTTCCAACCAATCAAAAAATTCTGAACCAAGATTGTTATACAATGAAGAAGCAAACTTTTTGTTTGGAAAGAGTATTTTTTTAAATCTCTTTTCTTCAATTAAAAAATCTGTAAGTTTTTTGTAATCTCCATCTCCAGAGATAATAATAATTTTATTGAACTCTTCATTTTTATAAATTCTTTTCATCACGTCAAAAATTATATCTGAATCAACATTACCTTTCTTTTTTCCTAACATTATTGTTGTATGTTCTCTGAATTTTAATATAAAACCAGCTTCTTGAATTTTGTCATATAAATCTTGAAATTCTTCGTTTACACAACCTAAGAAATAATAAACTTTATCAACACCATATTTCTTTTTTAAATATATTCTAAATTTTTTCAGGTTTATTTTCCAAGCCTTTCCACACGCACAATCAGAAAATTTCATGTCCTTTATAGAAATTCCCAATTTTTCAGCACAAATATCACATTTTGTTGTTCCAAAATGTAAATTTTGTCCATCTATAAAGGCAATATTATTTTCCTCTTTTTTCATAAATAAATTATAACATTTTTGATCTAATATTATGAAAATAAAACCACATGTTAAAAATATGAACCCCGTTAGAAATCACGGATGTAACTCATCCTATTTCTAGCGGGGCAGGATTATGATAGAATATTTTTGATAGATGCGTGCGTAGCTTCCGCCAGAGGCGGACAGACGAATGGTAGAGCACTTACAATTGGCAACGAGGGAAAAATGAGAATTTATTTTCATTTTAACCGAGAGAACCAATTGTATGGTTTTTTGAAAATTTTGTGCACACGTAGCTCAGTTGGTAGTAGCATCGAGCTTATACCTCGAGGGTCCCAGGTTCGAGTCCTGGCGTGTGCACAAAGTTCTTAAAAACCCATATACTCGATTGGTTGGGGGTTCAAGTCCCTCCGCACGCACAAGGTCAAAATTTGTCAGCGATTTTGCTGATAAATTTTGGACTCTAGTAGCTCGGCACGAGCGCTGGGACTTGAAAGGAATTTCGTTATTGAGCCGACTAAAAGGAGGCGAAATCGAAATTCACCAGCGACCGTAAGGCGAAAGTCCCTCCGCGCGCACAAAACGAGGTTTTGTAAGAGCGAGAAAACAAATTGATTTGTTTTTGTGAGTGACTTGAAGAGTTTAATTATATTTTACGAAGCAAAATGATTAAACTCCGGGCAGGAAACTCTTATGATCCGACAACTGGCGGAGAATTAGTGTTGCTGAAAAAGTCCCTCCGCACGCACAAGGTCAAAATTTAAAAGTTAATTTTTAATTTTATGAAAATAAAATATAAAATAATAGTAGGCGTACTTGTTGGAATACTAATTATTCCGCAAGTAACATTTGCGTCATGGTGGAATCCATTGAGTTGGAATGTATGGAAAATTTTTAGACCAACATCAAAAATAGAGCAAGTACAAATTCAAAAAACAGTTCAAGCAACTTCTACTATCAAAACTACAACTACGGCGGAAGAAACAAAAAATTCAGAATTACCCAAAAAGCAAATTATAAATACAAACCAAAAAACAAACCAACAAAAATCACAAGAAACACTAAAAACAAAAGAGTCTAAAACACCATTAACAGCAGAAATATCAAAAATGGTTGTAATACCAACAACCTCTATTCCAACTAATCCCGCAGCAAAATGTCTTGATTCTCAAAAAAAGTGGGATGGTTTTATTAAAAGTTTGAATGATACAAATAAAAAATTTAGTATTCTTTTTTCCACATACAATAAATCTGCATGGGGTACTGAGAATAAACCATTAAATGTTGTTGCACAATTTTCATACAATTATGAAAGAATGAACCCAGCAAAAGCAAAGTTTTCTTTAGATGCAAACGTTGCCGAAAAATCAATAGAAACAATTTCAGAACCTCCTCTTTCTGATACTAATGGCATAGACCAAATCAAAAAAAATTATCAAAATAGTATTACTGCTCTTAAAGACGCGTATGATTTGACTTTAGCTGCTTTTAAAATCATTGCGGATGACGATGATGGTCTTTCAAAAGCAGAGATTGATACATCGTTAGCACTTCTTACTGATGGCGGTGATAAGTATGATGAGGCTTTGTTATCTTGGAAGTCAAACGACTCTTTTCTAAGTGCTTATGATTATCATAGTTTTAAAAAAGCTCTCAATTCTCAAAATTATTCTAATGGATGTGTGTTTACTTTTGCATCGGATAATACCGTTATAACAATGACTACTGATGAAGAAGTATTTACACAACAAAATCCAAAATCTGAAGCAACTGCAAATGGAACCACTTTAATCTCGATAAAAACTAAATTACCAATAGAAATAAACGATGCAGGACAGACAAAAACAGTTCTCAAACTTATATGTAATGGGGAATCACGACCAGTAACCCGTGTTGATGAAAACACAATTGGGAATTTTATGAGCAAATCTTACACAACTACTCGTGTCCAATGTAATTTTGTATATAGTGGTAGCAGTAAAGATTTGTTTACTCAGACGTTAGATTTTAATTGGTAGTACTAGGTTCTTTGAAAATTTCAACGGTTTCACCGCTGTAAATAAATTCTATCCCCTAATCCAACGGAATAAGGGGATAGTTTTTTATTTATCATTTAACCATTTAACTAAATTGCTGAATGATTGTTTGATTTTGTATTTTTATTTAAGATTTAAGTGACGTCGTATCTCTGCTATCGCAGATATACGACGTCACTTAGTTACAACTCTAATGATTTCACTGCCGTGAATAAATCTATTCTCTTATTCGCACGAATAAGAGAATAGGTTCTGTGATTTGAAAAATGCTTATTAATGATTGTTTATATTTGTAAAAAACACCCATATGGGTGTTTTTTACTCAAAATGTATCTCGCCATCTTTTCTTCCCATTTTTTCTTTTAATAAAGGATAATTTTTTAGTTCCGAATCTTTTTCAATAATCTCGTGTGCCTCTGTGCGAGCGGCTTCAACCATTTTTATATTTCTAATTGCTTCCATGCCAATATCTGAAATACCCCATTGTTTTCCTCCACCGAGTTGCCCCGAACCGCGAAGCATTAAGTCCTTTTCAGCGAGTTCAAATCCATTTTTTGCCGTTTTAAGCGCGTTAAGACGGTCAATTGATGTCTTTACTTTTGTTCCTGTAAAAATATAACAGTATGCTTGATATTCACTTCTCAAGACCCTTCCGCGAAGTTGATGTAATTGTGCAAGCCCAAATCTTTCGGCACCTTCAATAATTATCATAGTCGCGTTGGGAATATTTACACCGACTTCAACAACAGAGGTTGAAACTAAAATATCGATTTCGCCATTTGCGAAGCGACTCATAATTTCTTCTTTTTCTTTTGGTTTTATTTTTGAATGTAGGATTTCAATTTCAAATTCTTGAAAAACATCTTCCTTGAGTCGCTTCGCTTCCTCTTTTACGGACTTAACATTTAAAGCCATTTCCTTTGTTGGATCAGGCGCGTCTATACGAGGACAAATTACAAACATCTGTCGTCCTTCTTTTAGTCGTTTGCGGATTTCTTCATAAGTTTTTTCTCTTTTTTCTGGTGAAATTATATCTGTAATTACATGTTTTCTTCCCGCCGGCATTTCATCAAGTAGAGTTAAATCTAAGTCACCATAGATTGTCAGAGCGAGTGTGCGGGGGATAGGAGTTGCTGTCATCGACAGTAGGTGTGGAAGAAACGCAGATTTTTTGCGCGCCAGAGCTTGTCTCTGACGGACTCCGAAGCGATGTTGTTCATCGATTATTATATAAGCCAAATCCCTAAACTTAACAGTTTTTTGTATAAGAGAATGTGTTCCAACTAAAATTGGGATTTCTCCGTTTTCAACCCATTTTAATAATTGTGCGCGCGAAATATCAGTGTATTTTTG
>VMGX01000007.1:8438-34010 GCA_007376805.1 Parcubacteria group bacterium Athens0714_16
AATTGGCAAATGTTTAAAATATTCTATAAATGACTCAAAGTGTTGTTTTGCCAAAATTTCTGTCGGAACCATATAAGCAACCTGCAAATTTCCGAAATCTTGTTTTGCCCCAGAAGAATTTTTTGGGCGAGTTGTGACAACAGAATAAGCCGTTGTCGCCGCGACTGCTGTTTTTCCAGAACCAACATCTCCTTCAAGCAAGTGAGACATCGCATGTTTTTCGTTAAAATCTTTAAGGATTTGTTTAATGGCCTTTTCTTGCGCACTCGTTGCATTAAAAGGAAACCTATCAACAAAACCTTTAACATCCTCAAACTTTTTTTCTATTTTGAAAGATGGTTCTTTCTCATATTCTTTTCTTTGTTTTTGTTTTTGGAGTTGGATGAAAAAAACTTCTTCAAATGCAAATCTTTTTCTCGCGGCAAGTGCATCCGATTCTCTTTTTGGTGTATGAATCCAAATTAAAGCCGTCTTTAATTTTGGTAAATTATATTTATTTAAAATTTCTTCAGGAATCGGATCTTCAATATTTTCAAATTCTTTAAGCGAAAAAATTCTTTGTATTGCATGATAAAACCACTTGGATGTGATTCCACGGCTTTCTGGATAAGAAGGTTGAGCAAGAATTTGAGATTTCTTTTCTTCAAAAAGAGGACTACCAGCTTCAACTGGAATTTTATCTATGTAAACAACCTCTGGATTTGAAATATATAGTTCGCCTCTTTCCAGCGGTTCAACCGCTGATTTTTGTTTGCGTTTTTCCGCGACTTTGCCCTCAACTCGCACTGGCGTGTCTTCTTTTATCATTTTTGCGATGTATGGTTGATGAAACCAAACAATTTTTATTTTTCCAGTATCATCTTCAAACCACGCTTCTGCCATGGGAATTTTTTTTCTAAACGCCTTACTCATTTTCAAATGGTTTATTTTTCCATGCAAGATTGCACTATCTCCTTTATTCAGGTCGGTGATATTTTTTATATCAGCCGAGCTTATATAACGCGAAGGGAAGTGATACAACAAATCACCGGCGTTTTTCAGACCCATTTTATCAAGCGCTTTTTTCTGTGCGGGCAGTATGCGTGTTATTTCTTCAATTTTTAAATTTAAATCCATATTTAAATGATAACAGGTTATTGGGGTAAATAAAAAAGCTCGCTTTGTGCGAGCTTTTGACGTGTTTCAAAAAAGTAGTTTTATAGAATATTTTAAGTAAAATTCTTTCTCAGGTCCTTCTTTCCACGAATATTCAATTTTATCACTATAAATATCTATAGATCTATCATCGTTATTTTGGTCATATAGATAGAGAATTAAAAGATTAAGATTTTGTGAAAATGAATATTTGTAAACTTTATAAATATTTTTCCAAGAGGTGTCACCTTCTTTTTCTTCTAGAAGAATAAAATGTCCTAAGATATCTTTTATATCTTCAGACAATCCAGCTACCTTTAAATATTTTCCATAAAGTTTAATTCTATGACATTTTTTAGTCCAATCATCATAGATTTTAATTCCGCAAAAAATTATGAGAACAACAGGTATAATAAATAAAAGTGTAGCAAAACCTACTTCAAAACCGTGTTGTATTCCAACGGTATTTGAATAAATTGAACACATGATTGTTGAGAAAATCAACAGCCACACAAAAAACAAAAATAAATTCCACTCTTTTTTCATTTTTAACTCCAATTTATGAATGATTTTTTAATTAACTCTCTGTATTTTAGTATATAGGAGCTTTCAAAAATGTCAAGTCCAGCACTTATTTTTGTAAAAAATAAGTGCTGGGTTGATTTCAAAAAAGGCATATTTTTGTTAGTATATAAAACAATGACAACAAAAAAAATTCTCATATTTTCAACAACATATTTTCCGTTTGTGGGCGGGGCTGAAATTGCTGTTAAAGAAATAACTAACAGAGTATCAGATATTCAGTTTGATATGATAACTCTTCGTTTTGATAGTAAACTACCTAAATTTGAAAAAATCGAGAATGTAAATATTTACAGAATTGGATTTACAAAAAATTCTCCAACAATGACAGATTTAATTAAATTTCCTTTGAAATTAAATAAAATTATTTTTCCATTTTCTGCGTGTTGCAAAGCGTGTTCGTTACACAAAAAAAATAAATATGATGCCGTTTGGTCAATAATGGCGGCGTTCGCGGGCTTTGCGGTAATGTTTTTTAAATGCACACACAAAAAAATTCCATTTGTTTTGACTCTACAAGAAGGTGATTCAATCTCGGAAATAAAATCAAAAGTTAAATTTATAAAACCGTTATTTGAAAGAATATTTTTAAAAGCGGATATTATTCAGGCGGTTTCGATTTATCTGGGCGACTGGGCGAGAGACATGGGTTTTAAAGGAACAATTGAAATTATTCCAAATGCGGTTGATACGAAAAAGTTTTCAAAAGAATATTCAGAAAATGAATTGAAAGAATTGAAAAATAAATTAAACAAAAAAGAAAATGATATTTTTTTAATTACAACATCACGACTTGTGAAAAAAAATGCCGTTGATGATGTTATAAAATCACTAAAATATTTGCCAACGAACGTTAAATTTCTTGTTTTAGGAATTGGCCCTGATTTGATTGATTTAAAAAATCTTACTTTACCAGAAGATGTTGAAAATAGAGTTATGTTTGCAGGACAAGTTGAACATGACGAGGTTCCTAAATATCTGAAGGTTTCTGATATTTTTATTCGCCCGTCTTTGTCAGAAGGGTTTGGAAATTCTTTTATAGAGGCCATGGCGAGTGGGATTCCTGTTATTGCAACGGAAGTTGGCGGAATTAAAGATTTTATTTTTGATGCACAAAAAAGTCCAAACAAAAAAACGACAGGGCTTTTTGTTAATATTACAGACCCAAGAGATATTGCAGATAAAATTCAAATTTTATTAGATAGTAAGGAAACAAAAAATGAAATAATAAAAAATGCAAAAGAATTGGTTTTTGAAAAATATGATTGGAATTTGATAGCTAAAAATATGAAGGAGGGGGTTTTTGATAAGCTCAAACTTGGGTTCTAGGTTCTAGTGACTAGGTTCTATCTTTTTTGAATGTCGGTGTGTATTATTGACTTTATTTTTATAATGGTTTAGTATGTAAACCTTGTTATAGAAAGTACTTTAAACAATATGTTCTGGTGATTAAACGGTGGGGAAACACCCGTTCCCATTCCGAATCCCAGTATCATCAGTTTTTAACTGAGATACGGGACGGGCACGAAAGTTTACACTATAGTAAAATTTGAAAACAAAAAATTGAAAATTCTGTGTTGGTGATTAAACGCGATGGAAACACCCGATCTCATTCCGAACTCGGTAGTTAAGCATCGTAGTGCCGATGATACTCTTTACGGGGAAAGTAGGTAGTTGCCAACACAGAGCGTTTAATTTTTCAAGTTTTACTAAAAAAGATTTCTTTTACACGGGGGAAAGCATGCCCCGTTAAATAATTTGCCACTGGCAAATTACTATTTAATGGGGTAGGTAGTCGTCTGGATATTGCTTAATCTATTAAAAACCACTTCGGCCATATGGTCTGGGTGTTTTTTATTTTGTTTTTTAAGATATAATCTATGTGTAACAAATTTGTTTAAGTTTATTTTTTCATGATCTCATGTTTTTATGATTTTATGATTTTGTGATTTTATGTCTTGGTCCGAAAGAAAAAAAACAAAATATGTGCTGATTATTCTTTTAATCGCAATTTTATTGGGATTACTTTTCTTTGTTGATTTTAAAAGTGCAACTTGTACTGACGGAAAGCAGAATCAAGATGAACGGGGAATCGATTGCGGGGGACAATGTTCAAACGTGTGTAGATTTTCAACAGAAGACCCTGTTATAAAATGGAGCAGGGCTTTCATTGTTAAAGATGGTATTTATAATGCGCTTGCGTATGTTGAAAATCCGAATACTAATCTTGAGGCAAAGGGCATGTACTACATATTTAAACTTTACGATGAAAACGGAATACTTGTTTATGAAAGAAAGGGCAAAGCCGATATTTCTGCACAGAGAACGATCCCAATATTTGAAGAAACAATGCAAACAGGAAATAGAATACCAAAAAGAACAACTTTTGAATTTACATCATCCCCAAATTGGACTAAAACACAAGAAGACCTATCCGTGCAAGAACCTGGTGTAAAAAACATGGTAATAAAAAATGAAGGCGGTTTTACTAAATTGGAGGCCCTGTTAGAAAATTTAACACTTAATCAAATTCAAAACGTTGAAGTGATTTCTATTTTATTTGATATTGATGGGAATGCAATAAATTCATCAAGAACAGTTGTTGATTTTGTTGGGAAAGATTCAAGTGAGAGTATTGTATTTACATGGCCATATGAATTTGCAGACCAAGTTTCAAAAATTGAAATTATTCCTTTGGGCTACAACGTTCTTAAATAGTTGCCTTATTTCTTTATGGGTCATCTTTATTCTAAACAAAAAGCCATTCTTAATTTTATTGATTGGCCTCTTTTTTTGTCCGTGATTCCACTGCTCGGGGCCGGTCTTGTGACCATGTATTCGTTTGTTGGTGAAAATCTTTTTTTTGAAAAGCAGTTGATGTGGATTAGTATATCCCTCATTGTCTTTTTCTTGTTGAGTTTTGTTGATTTCAGATTTTTAAATAACACGAGCGTTATAGTAACTCTTTTTTCTTTTTCAGTTTTGGTTTTGCTTGGTTTGTTTTTATTTGCCACAGTGACGAAGGGAGCACAGAGTTGGTTTGATTTGGGCAAACTTTCGTTTCAGCCGTCTGACCCAATAAAACTTGTGGTTATAATTTTATTAGCAAAATATTTTTCTCGTAGACATATAGAAATTGCAAACATAAAACACATTATAGTTTCGGGGGCCTATGTTTTTATTATTGTTGGTTTAGTTTTTTTACAACCCGATTTTGGTTCAGCAATAATAATTGCAATGCTTTGGTTGGGGATGGTCCTGGTTTCTGGTTTATCAAAAAAACATTTACTTTTAATATTTCTTTTGCTCGCGGTCGTTTTTTCTTTCCTTTGGTTTTTTTCTTTAGCAGAATATCAAAAACAAAGAATTTTAACTTTTATTCATCCGCTAACTGATATATCTGGGACAGGATACAACGCTTATCAATCGACAATAGCCGTTGGCTCCGGTGGGTTGGTGGGGAAGGGACTTGGCTATGGGACACAGTCACGACTTCAATTTTTACCAGAATATGAAACCGATTTTGTCTTTGCTGCGTTTGCAGAAGAATGGGGCTTTGTAGGAGTATTAATAATATTTTTGCTGTACGGGATTGTTATTTATAGAATTATAAAAATATCAATGTATGGTGCGACAAACTTCGAAGTACTTTTTGGTTTGGGGTTGGCAATACTTTTTGCAAGTCACATTATAATTCATATTGGTATGAACATAGGACTTTTGCCGGTTACTGGAACCACAACGCCATTCTTGAGTTATGGCGGAAGCCACTTGCTTACAGAATTTATGGGGCTTGGAGTACTAATGGGGATGCGTCGTTATTCTCGTGCAATTCACAAAGACGATATGAAAAAAGAATTTTTGGGAATGGAAAGGGCGGAGAGTATGCATGAATGAAAATTGTCGTTAAGCGACAATTTTCATTCACAATTGTTTCATTGTTCCATTGCCCCATTGTTAAAAACTAAAAATTAAGAACCTAGAACCTAAATAATGGCTTTACAGAGCTATTATTTATTGATATATTTCAATCGTTTTCTTAATCATCTCATCAAAACTAAATTCTTTTCCAATTTTATTTTTTAAATCATAACCCATCTTTCCTCGCAATTCGCCATCTTTTAATAATGACAACAAGGCATTACTGAAATCATCAATCATTTTTTCTTTTTTATTTTTTTCTACAAGTAATCCTGTTTTCATATCTTCCACAATTTCAGATATACCGCCGACATTTGTTGCTACAACCGGCACAGCAGATGCACCCGCCTCGAGTAGAACATAGGGAAGTGCTTCTGTTTTTGATGGTAAAAAGAAAACATCAAAAGCACTTAAATATTTTGATGCATTTTCAATGTTTCCAACCAAAAAAATTTCTGTTTCCAGTTTTTTCTCTCTTATCTTTTTTTCTAAATAATCTCTTTCTTCTCCTTCGCCAATTATAAAATATATAAGTGATTGTTTTTGTTCTTCAAATTTTCGTGAAAGTTTTTCCATCGTTTTTATTGCGATATCAAGTCCTTTGTTTTTATGGAGCTCCGCGATTGTTCCAATCCAGGCTGTTTTTGAACTCCATAAATTTATATCAGCGTTAAATAAATTTGTTTTTTGAAATAGAAATTCACGGGCTTCATCACAAGAATATAATTCCTGTTCTTTAAATCCATTGTGTATAACAAATATTTTTTTTGAAATAAAAGGCAACAGTTTAACAATTTGTTTTTTTGTGTTTTCAGATACAGCGATTGTTTTATGACATAAAATTATTGTGAGCCAATGTAATATTTTAATTAGTGTTTTTGAAATAAAACCCCTATCTTCATTAAATGCCCAGCCGTGACCTGTGAAAATTATTTTTTTAATACCAGTGAGTCGCCCAGCAAGTGCACCGATACCTCCTGCCTTTGAACTATTTAAATGAATTATTTCTGGTTTTTCTTTTGAGAATAATTTTAGTAGGGAATAGAATACAGAAATCTCTTTAAAAATATTTATATCTCTTTCCATTTCAGGTATTGAGATTATACGAATTTTTGCTTCGCTCAATTTTTCTTTTAGAATACCTTCGCCACCAACAACAACAGAAACATCAAATTTATCTTTCGGTAGGTTTGTAGCCAAATCAAACACATATTTCTGTGCCCCACCCCAAATGGACTTGGTTATGACAAACATTATTTTTAGCTTATTTTTCACAGAATAGATAATAACACAAAAAAGATTTTAATTTTTTAGGTTTTACTTGTCCCGTAGTGAGCTTTGTTCTACCGCTGGGATTGTTTAATAAAAAAAATATTATGGATTCAAAATCTCAAAATAGGATTAAAATCTAACACGTTTCTTTTAAATCTCCCTTCGAGATTCAAAAGTTAGAGATTTTGAATTTCTTGCTTTTTAGTCTTTTTGTTGTATTATATTCATACATGTATACACCAAATAGAAAAGAGCCGATAATATTGTTGTTTGGCGACTTGGTCATATTTCTTGTATCCCTCTGGGTTGCACTTTTTTTAAGGTATTTTGAAATCCCAAGCAGAATAAACATAAATGAACACTTTCCGCCATTTGCGATACTTTTCTTGGTTTGGATCTTTATGTTTTTTATTTTTGGTCTATATGAAAAACATACAACTATTTTAAAAAATAAACTTCCAAATATTATTTTACATGCACAAGTTACAAACAGCATTATTGCCATGCTGTTTTTTTATTTGATTCCATATTTTGGCATTACACCTAAAACAAATCTTTTAATTTATTTAGTAATTTCATTTCTATTAATTTCTCTTTGGAGAAATTACGGGATATTTTTATTGGGTGGAACAAAAAAACAAAATGGAATTATTATAGGAAGTGGGGAAGAGGTTGATGAGTTGGAAAAAGAAATAAGCAATAACGAACGATACAGTATTAAATTAATTGGTTCAATTGATCCAGATAAAATTAGCAACGAAGAAGTGGAAGCAAAAGTTTTAGAATTTATTCAAAAAACGGATATATCAATTGTTATTGTTGATATGCAAAACAAAAAATTGGAATCAATGCTGTTTGGATTTTATAATCTCATCTTTTCTTCAAAGGTACACTTTGTTGATTTACATAAAATTTACGAAGAAATATTTGACCGTGTTCCGATTTCATTAATAAAACATAGTTGGTTTTTGGAAAATCTTTCTAGTTATCCAAAAATGATGTATACAGTGTTAAAACGAGCCATGGATATAATAATCTCACTTATTCTTGGTATTATTTCACTGATTTTTTATCCATTTGTAATGATTGCCATAAAGCTTGATGATGGTGGAAATATATTTATTGAACAAAATAGAATAGGTAAAAGCAATAAAGAAATAAAAATTATAAAATTTAGAACAATGAGCAAGGATGATAAAGGGGAGCAATGTTTAAAAACAGGAGAAGGAAATAGCATAACGAGGGTTGGAAAAATTTTAAGAAAATTAAGAATTGATGAATTTCCACAACTTTGGAATGTTTTGAATGGGGATCTTTCTTTAATTGGTCCGAGACCTGAAATGCCGGTACTTGTAAAAATATATGAAAAAGAGATTCCTTATTACAACGCAAGACATCTTATAAAACCCGGACTTTCTGGTTGGGCACAACTTTATCAGGACACACCACCGAAATTCCAAGCACAGGCAGAACAAACAAAAATAAAATTATCATACGATTTGTATTACATAAAAAATTGTTCAATCTTTCTTGATCTCAAGGTGGCACTTAAAACAATAAAGGTTCTAATTTCTCGTTCGGGAATGTAAATTCAAAACCTCTGGGAAAGGTTTTGAATCCATAATTTTTTATGATTATTAACGGCAGAGAAATTGCGAATGAGATAAAAGAATCTCTCAAAGAAAAAATTTCTAAACTCGGCAAAAAGCCGAATATTATTTTTGTTTCTGTGGGTGAAAATTTGGTTACGAATAAATTTGTTGGTTTAAAACAAAGGTTTGCCGATGAAATAGGTATAAAATCAGTTGTTAAAGATTTTTCAGAAAAAATTTTAGAAGAAAATTTTGAAGAAGAAGTTAAAAAAATAACCTCAGATAAAAACATAGACGGTATAGTTATCCAATTACCGTTACCTTTACACATAAATACAGAAAAAATTTTAAATTTAATTCCAAGAGAAAAAGACCCAGACATTCTGGGAGAAGAAGCTTTTAATTTTTTTGAAAGTGGAAAATCAAAAATATTACCACCTGTTGTTGGAGCGATTAAAGAAATTTTTGATAAATATCAAATTTACCATGTTAAATTTGGTGCCTTGGGCACCAAAAAAACTGAAAGGTTTTTATTTAATGGGGTAAATTTTAAAAATAAAAACATTGTTATTATTGGGAAAGGGAAGTTGGTTGGACTGCCGACATCAATTTGGTTTTCGAACCAACATATTAAATATACAATTTTAGAAAAAGGAGATGATATTTTAAAATACACAAAAGATGCAGACATAATAATTTCAGGTACGGGCAACGCAAATTTAATAACCCCAGAAATGATAAAAGACGATGTTGTTCTCATTGATGCCGGAACCAGTGAGTTAAAAGGACAAATAATTGGGGATATAGACAAAGATTGCTTAGGAAAAGCGTCTTTATTTTCAATGGTTCCCGGGGGAATTGGACCAATAACCATAGCTGTTTTATTTAAAAATTTATTTATGTTGAAAAAATAAAATTTGTAATTTTATTCAAAATCATTATACTTTTATACAAATATGTTAAAGACACGAATAATCGCAGTAATTTTGTTGGTGGCCGGAATAGGAGTCGGTCTTTTTCTGTATAATAGTGAAACAAGCCCAACTTCAACTTCTCATTTTAAACTAGGGTTAGATCTTGCAAGTGGGACACATCTAGAATACAGGGCAGACACATCAAAACTTCAACAGACAGACATTTCTAGTTCGATGGAAGCACTTCGTGCCGTCGTAGAAAAAAGAATAAATATGTTTGGAGTTTCTGAACCAATTGTTCAAGTTGAAAGCGGAAGTTTTGGAAATTCCGCAGAAAAAAGATTAATAGTTGAACTTCCTGGCGTTACGGATATTAATAAAGCAATTGCGATGATAGGGAAGACACCTTTACTTGAATTTAAATTGCTCAATAAAAATTATGTTCCAACAGAGGAAGAGAAGAAAAATAACATTGTTTCAAAAGATGCTTTTACAGACACAGGATTAACAGGACGACTTTTAAAAGGTTCACAATTGCAATTTGGTGCGAGTGGAGGTTTTACAAATGAACCAATTGTTTCTCTTACTTTCAATAGTGAAGGGACAGATCTTTTTGCAAAGATTACGAAAGAACACATCGGGGAGGTGTTGGCTATATTTTTGGATGGGCAACCGATTTCACTTCCAGTAATACAACAAGAAATACCAGACGGAAGCGCGCAGATAACTGGAAAATTTACGGCCGAGGAAGCAAAGGGATTAGTCAGAGATTTAAATCTTGGAGCTTTGCCAGTGCCGATAGAATTAATATCAACCAATAGTGTCGGGGCATCTCTTGGGCAAGACGTTTTAAATAAAGGTATATATGCAGGTGTTATCGGGATGATTTTTGTTTCAATATTTTTGATTCTGGTGTATAGATTACCAGGGCTTGTTTCAGTTGTGTCTCTTGCAATGTATATAGTGATTATGTTGGTTTTATTTAAATTTATTCCGGTTGTTTTAACGGCTGCGGGTATAGCAGGATTTATTTTATCTCTCGGAGTAGCTGTTGATGCAAATGTTCTTATTTTTGAAAGAATGAAAGAGGAATTTAATGACGGGAAAAACAACACAGAAGAGGCAATCAAAAACGGTTTTTCAAGAGCATGGCTTTCTATCAGAGATAGTAATATTTCAGGGCTGATAACGTCAGTTGTTCTATTTTGGTTTGGGACTTCTATGGTTAAAGGATTTGCTCTCGTTTTGGGAATAGGAGTGTTAGTAAGTATGATAAGTGCAATTTCAATATCAAGAACATTTTTGTTAGCAATTTATAAGAAAAATCCAGGACGATTTTTAAAATTTTTGTTTGGTTCAGGTGTAAAAAATTAAATTATGTTTGTAATAAAATATAGAAAAATATTTCTTTCGTTCACAACTATTTTAGTTGTTGCGTCATTTGCGCTTATTTTTATTTGGGGACTTACTCCCGGAATAGATTTTGTTGGGGGCTCAATTTTAGAGGTGTCTTATCCAGATGGGAGACCAGTAATGACAGAAGTACAAAACAGAATAAGTAATTTACCAATAGGAAATTATTCAATTCGTCCAATTGGTGAAAACGGATATGTAGCAAGAACAAAATATTTAAATGAAGAAGAAAGAGTCGCTCTTGTGAATTCTTTGTCCATAAATGGGTCTGAAAAAATTGTAGAAGAAAGGTTCAACTCTGTGGGCCCTGTGGTTGGGGAAGAATTAAAAACGAAGGCCTATATATCAATTGCTATTGTTATATTGATGACGATTTTGTTTATAGCTTTTGCTTTTAGAAAAATTTCAAAACCAGTATCGTCTTGGAAATATGGAATTATTGCAATATTATGTCTTTTTCATGATATTTTAATCCCCACAGGAGTCTTTGTCATTTTAGGAAAATTTGCAGGAGCAGAAGTCGATGTACTTTTTGTTACGGCACTTCTTACAATACTTGGTTATTCTATAAGTGACACGATTGTTATTTTTGATAGAATTCGCGAAAATTTAAATCTGAACAGTAAAACTCATCACGGTAAGGAAACTTTTGCAAATATTGTAGGAAAAAGTTTGAGTCAAACATATGTAAGATCTTTTAACATATCTTTTACAACATTTCTTGTTTTGCTTTCGTTATATTTATTTGGGGGAAGTACGACGGAATTATTCGCTCTTACACTAATTGTTGGAGTTATAGCTGGATCTTACTCATCAATATTTATTGCTCCGGCATTATTGATAGCTTTAAACAAAGAAGAGGTTATAAAGAAATAGATTTTTTTAAATCAAAAACCTCTAAATGAGGTTTTTGATCCATAATATTCTTTTTTTAGAAAAAAACCACCGACTAGTCGGTGGTTTTTGGGTGATGATTTTTGTTGCATATGATAGAATAAACTCAATGAGAAACATTTCTATATTAGGATATGGAGAATTGGGGAAGGCGATTGGTTCGCTTTTAAATGAAAATAAAATTGGGTTTTCTCACGCAGATGCTGGTGAAAAAATTCAAAATAAATCCACAGTTGTTTTTATTTGTGTGCCAGCAAATTTTATAAGAGAAGCGTTGGAATTTAACAAGAATAGTTTTGACGAAGAAACAATTTTTGTAAATTGTTCTAAAGGATTAGAACAAAAAACTGGGTATCTACCTTTTCAAATTGTTGACGAAATAATAGGTACGAAAAATTACAACACCATGGTAGGGCTATCTTTTGCAAAAGAAATTATAGAAAAACAGCCAACTCTTATAACATTGGGATATTCAGATAAAATAAATTCTGAAACAATAAAAGAACTTGTTAGAACAAAATATTTTAGCGTTGAAGAAACCCCGCATTATAAAAGTTTAGAATTAGCTTCTATAATGAAAAATGCTTATGCAATCTTATGTGGTTTTTCTGATGGACTTAATTTTGGTACGAATACAAAATCTAAAATTGTTACTTTGGCGCTAAGAGAATATGAAACTTTGGCGAATAAAATGGAATTTGAATATGATACACTTGCACTTTCGGGGATAATCGGGGATTTTGTTTTTACGTGCTCTACAAAACAAAGTAGAAATTATAGTTTTGGTTTTGATTTATCAAAAATGTCAGTTGAAGATGTAAGAAAAAAATACGAAGAGAAAACAATCGAAGGACAAAATACAATCAAATCAATATTGGAACTGGCAAATAAACACAAAATCAAATTAATTATTGCAGAACTAACGAATAGTGTTATAGAAAATGGATCAGATTTTAAAGAGGACTTTAAAAATTTGATAGGTATTATTATATAATTACAGGATGGATCCCGTAGTAGAATTTCAAATCATTAATTTGTTTTTTTAAAGATTTAGTTTTTAAAATAGTTTGATATTATTAATAGCAAAAATTTTGGCTTGTTTTTATAAATTAATGAAAACAATTTGAAATTTCACTACAGGATGGAAGATAAATTTAATTATAGAAAATATTTTAAAGCCATTTTATTTTTAGGAGTTTTGCTATTAATTTTTAATTTTATTTTAAATATCATGTCATATAAAAACGAGAAAGAATTATACAAAATGGATGTAGAGAGAAATTTAGAAACTGACCAAAATGCAGAAAAATATTGTGGTATTAATCCGATTCCTAATTTTGATTTGGGTTTAAATTTTTTAAACATAGAAGATTCTGAAGATGAAAATGTTTTATGGGCAAACATAACAAAGTATGTAAACGGTTGGTTTGAAAACCCTTCGAAATTTTTATCCCTAGAAGGACAAGATTTACCGAAAGTTGGGGATATAAAAATACAAGATGGATTTATTGAATTTCCGTCTATTCTTGATAAAAATCAAATTGTTAGATTTAAATATGATCCACAGCCAATCGGGACCCCCGGAAGAAGAGTTGCTCTGATATTTGTTATGCATTGGAATGGTAATTTAAAACCTTATGACACTGCGGTTTCGTTGGCAAGAGACATGATTTTACCAATAAGTACTTTAATTCACATACCGGCAGGCAGAATATCAAATCTTGGAGAAGAAAATACATGTCCCGTTGATTATGAGTCAGTAAGCCCAAACATAGGGAAGACAATTTTTAATACAAGACAAGATATTTTAGATATACAATTTGTTGCAAAATATTTAAAAGAAAAACTTGGTTATGAACAGGTCGGGTTAGATACATATAGTATTGGTACTTTGAAGGGCGCTCTCAGTTCATTGTTTGCTCCTGGGCTTTTTGATTTTGGTGTTTTTCACATGGCTGCGAATAATTTTACAGATGCTGTTATGAAAGGTGTTGGGACCGAACCTATTGCAGAAAAGATAGAAGGCAACATAGATATGAATTTGCTCAATACCATGTGGTCAACAATCTCTCCGGGGAGCTATGGTGCAAACCTTAAAAATTTACCACCCAAGACCAGAATAGTTCAAGCAGAATATGATTTTGTGTTTGGACCAAAAAATGTCGACGACATTAACTTTGTTCTTAAAAAGAACAGACCAGACATTGAATTGGATATTGAAAATGTTGGACATTCTACATTTGGGCGTTTTCCATTTGCATTAACAATTACATTGGAAGATATAAAATTTATATATGACAACACATTTATGAGAGAGGACAAAAAGGCGAAGTTGTTTGACTGAATTATTTAGAAATAACGTTGGGTTGACTTTTTCTGTGAAAAATATACTATAAGTATTGCCCTGAGGGGCGTTTTTTTAAACCTAAGAATCCCGTTAGAAGTCACACGGTTAATATAATCACGGGAAGTAGTAGAATCTCATATATCAAAAAGTCATTTTTTATTAAAATTAATTACGGAAATCTAAAGATTTCCTACCTCTAACGGGATGAAAATAACTGACTATTTTAAAAGCATAAAAACAGAACTTAAACATGTAAGTTGGCCAACAAGAAAACAAGCGATTGCTTTCTCTGTTATTGTTGTCGTTGTATCAGTTGCCACCTCATTATATTTAGGTTTTTTTGATTTTATATTCTCAAAAATTTTGCAATATTTTGTTATAAAATAAAACTATGGCTAAACAATATACAGATGGAAAAAGACATTGGTATGCTATTCATACCTACGCTGGTTATGAAAACGCTGTTATAAGAAATTTAAAACAACGCGTTGAGTCCCTTGGTATGGAAGACAAAATTTTTGATGTTATGGTTCCAGTAAAAAAAGTTGTAAAAGTAAAAAGAAATAAAAGAATAGAAGAGGAAGAAAAAGTTTATCCGGGCTATGTTTTAGTTGATATGATTGTTAACGATGATTCTTGGTATGTTGTTAGAAATACACCAAGAGTAACTGGTTTTGTTGGAACAGGAGTTCACCCTACACCATTAGATGAAAAAGAAATAAGCGAATTGTTTAATAAAATGTCTACAGACAAAGTTGAACATAACATTGATTTGCAAACAGGGGATGCGGTTGTTATTGTAGAGGGGCCGTTCAAAGACCTTGAAGGCAAAATAGGCGAAATAGACAGAAATAAGGGTAAAATTAAGGTGTTAATTCCAATGTTCGGGAGGGAAACACCCGTAGAGTTAGATTTTTTACAAGTAAAGAGAATTTGACTTTTAATCAAATATTTTCGGGAGGCTTCTTAGTCCGGAATCCGTTTATAATTTAAAATAAAAAATACTATGGCTAAAAAAATAATGAAAAAAATAAAGTTGCAAATTCCAGCAGGAAAAGCAACTCCCGCACCACCAGTTGGACCAGCTCTTGGACAGGCAGGAATCCCAATAGGCGATTTTGTTAATAAATTTAACGATGCAACAAAAGGAATGTTAGGAGATATAATCCCAACGGAAATTACTGTTTACGAAGATAGAAGTTTTACATTTGTTTTGAAAACACCACCAGCTTCCAGTTTAATATTAAAAGCAATTGGTGTTGAAAAAGGTTCGGGTAAAAATCTTGTAGCAAAGGTAGGTAAAATTACAAAGGCACAAATAAAAGAAATTGCTGAAAAGAAAATGGTAGATTTAAATGCAAACAACCTTGAAGCAGCGATGAAAATTATTGAAGGCACTGCAAGATCAATGGGAGTGGAAGTGAAATAAAAAATGCCCATAATGGCATTTTTTATCCATAATTTTTTAAATAAAAAAACAGGAGTTTGCACTCCTGTTTTTTTGTGATAGATTTAGACAAATAGTTCATTGAATAATAAATCATATAGGGAAAAAGAAATGAAAATTCTAAAAAACGTCAGTAATTTTTTAATTATAACGCCAGAAAATGAATTGGCAGACCAGTTACTTCGAATAGAAAAAGCAGGGAGAACATGCTATCAATCAGATCAAAATGAAATAACACAGGAGACAGCTAAAAAATTTGTTCACATGCTTATTAAAAGAGGTCATGAAAGTGTTTTAGAACATTCTTGTATGACAGTTCAGTTTAATAATCTCTCTCGTGGTTTTACTCACGAACAAGTTCGGCATCGTCTCACCGGGATTTCACAAGAATCAACAAGATATGTAGATTATGCAAAAGAAAGTGGAGAAGTTGATTTGGATAAGTTTGAATTAAAATGTGTTGTTCCACCCCACAAAGATGAGAACCAAATAATTTTATTGGAAGATGGTAGAAAATTGACTCCGACACAAATGTTTTTGGAATTTGAAAAATTCTATCGTGCCCTGAGAAAAAACGGATGGTTACCAGAAGATGCAAGACAATTTCTTCCAACAGGATTAAAAGCACAAATTGTTGTGTCTGCAAATTTTAGAGAATGGCGTCATATATTTTTTATGCGCACATCAAAATTTGCACACTGGGAAATCCGTAAAATCATGTGTGATTTGTTAGAAAAAGTTCAAAAAATAATTCCTGGCGTATTTGATGATTTCAAAGAAGTTGGTAAGGACAAAAATGATTTAAGGTTTTTCGAAAAAGTATCATTTTAATTTCATTTAAGCCGAGTACAACTCGGCTTTTTATATTAATCCCATTAGAAGTTCGTTAATATTGAGAGGTAGTTTTACAATACTATAAACGAATTCGCCTAACGGCTTCATTTATTTTTAAAATTGTATTTAGTGTTAAACTTCTAACGGGACAAGAAAAAGACGAGAGTAATCTCGTCTTTTTGCTTTTACCATTTCCATGAAGCCCGCGAAAGTAAAATCATTGGATTTTCAGTTGTTCCATACTCTTTGAGATGAAATATTAAATTTTCCAAATTTCTTTTTAAAATAGGATCTTTTCCATCTCTCGCCACAATTTCCAGCGCACCAATGACTACATTAATTTCCTGCTCCTTTTTTAAATAAGCAAGTAGTTCTTCTACTTCTTCTTTTGTTTTGCCGAAATCAGCAATTTCATTTCTGATTTCTTCGTGTGCACTTTTTACAAATTCTTTAGCTCCAACATCTGAAAAAGAACTTAATATTTTTTGTAAGATAGTTTGGATGCCTTCTAATTCTTCCAGAACTACGCTTAACAATTCAAAGTCCGTTTTTTGTTTTTTTAAGATATTTCTTATCTCATCAACCTTTCTGGATTTTAATTCCAGTGCCGGTTTGCTTATATCGTTAGGCATTTTGTTATCTCCTTCTTGGTTTTTAAATGTCCTTTTCTTTTCTGAGGATACCACAAACAAACTCTTTGTCAAAATAGTAATAGAAAAATTTGCAAAGATTAATTTTTTGAGTATTATAGACAAAAACAGTTCATTAACTTACGAAGGAGATTTTTATGACTACCAATACAAAGAAATCAGCCACAGACACAATGGCTCTTTTTGAAGAAATAAGAAAGAGGGATTTAGAAGAAGAACGGGAATTTTTTAAAACAGCTAAAGTCGGCACTGAAATTTTTTGGAGAGACCCGATAGAGTGCCCAACAAGGAAACCTTTTATAAAACACCAAAAAGAAAAACATCCAGGCAAATTAGTTATTGTGGATATATTTCCAGTGAAATATGACGACAAGAGAAAACTCATAATAATTTCTCACAATGGTGAAGTAATAAAAGATAAATCTGACGGGAGAAGATCGTTATTTATTCCACTTTGGTTTAAATTAGATCCACATGTTTTTTAATCCCAAAAGGAAGTATAGAATAATTGAAGGGTCAAACACAATATGACAATTCAAACAAACGGATATGAAAATATCCGTTTTTTTTGTATACTATTTACAATGATAGATGAGAAAATAAAAAAATATATTAAGGAAACACTAATGAGTGTGACTGTTTATATTGATAAGGTAGATTTGGAACATCCGATGGATTTTAAAAATGGTGATTATTCCACGAATGTTGCCATGGTGTATGCAAAAAAAACGGGGGAAAATCCAATAGAATTTGCAAAGAAACTGGCGAAAGGATTAATAGAGCATAAACCAAAGGAAATTGAAAAAATTGAAGTAGCAGGAAATGGTTTCATAAACTTTTATCTTTCGAAAGATTTTTTTATTGATTCTGTAAAAGAGGTGTTAAAAAAAGAAGAGAACTATGGAAGAAATAATTTTTTGAAAGGACAAAAAACGATTGTTGAATATACAGATGCAAATCCATTTAAAGAATTTCACATTGGTCACTTGATGAGTAATACCATAGGGGAGTCAATATCAAGAATTATTGATTTTTGTGGAGCAAAAGTAAGAAGAGCAAATTATCAAGGAGATATTGGAGCACATATTGCAAAAGCCGTTTGGGGGATTTATCAAAGTAAAAATAATCTTCCAAAAGAAGGACTTGATGCAAAAGATAAAGCAAAATTTTTAGGTATGGCCTATGCTCTTGGTGCAAAAAATTATGATGCAGACGAAAATATAAAAAAAGAAATAGAAGAAATAAATAAAAAAATATATTCTGGCGAGGGGGGTGAAATAAAAAAATTGTACGAATGGGGAAGAGGAATAAGTTTAGATTATTTTGAAACAATTTATAAAAGATTGGGGACAAAATTTGATTATTATTTTTTTGAAAGTAAAATTGCGGAATCGGCTAAAAAGATTGTTAGTGAATATTTAAAAAAAGGTTTGTTTGAAGAAAGTGAGGGCGCAATAATATTTAAAGGAGAAAAATACGGTCTTCACACTCGTGTTTTTCAAAATTCAAAAGGCCTTCCAACATATGAAGCGAAAGAACTTGGTCTGAGTAAGGTTAAATATGAAAAATACTCTTATGATAAATCTTTAATCGTGACTGGTAATGATATAAATGATTATTTTGATGTTTTGTTAAAAGTTATGAGTTTTATTTTTCCAAAACTTGCCGAAAGAACTGTTCATATTGGACACGGCATGCTTAAGTTGCCAACGGGTAAAATGGGGTCAAGAACAGGTGAGGTTATAACCGCAGAATTTTTGATAGACCAAGTATTTAAAAGGGTAAGGCCCAAAATGGAAGAAAGTGGTTTGCCAGAAGAAATAAGAGAGGAGGTTGCTGAAAAAGTTTCAATTTCTGCTCTTAAATATTCAATTCTAAAACAAAAAACCGGGAAAGATATAATTTTTGATATAGACAAATCGGTTTCTTTTGATGGAGATTCGGGGCCTTATCTTCAATACACGTGTGTGAGAGCAAAATCAGTTATTGAAAAAGCAAAAAAACAAGATAAAAACCCAAGGGCAGTTTCAGAAAGAAAAGAGATTACAGGTATAGAAAAAATGATTTATAGATTTCCAGAAATAATAAAAAGAGCCGGAGAAGAATATTCACCACACTATCTTGCGATATATTTAATTGAACTTTCGTCCGAATTTAATACTTATTATGCGACGAATAAAATTATTGGAGATAGCAAAGAAACTCAATATCGTTTGGCAATAACAAAAGCCGTCTCCATAATTTTGGAAAACGGCTTGGGAATCTTAGGGATTAAGGTTCCAAATAGAATGTGAAAATAAAAATTTTATGTTAAAATCACTCAAAAATGATAGAAAAAGAAGCAAATAAAAAAACAGAAAAATCTGCTATAGCAGAACAGGAAGAAAAAATAATTGAATTTTGGAATAAAGAAAATATTTTTCAAAAGTCATTAGAAAAGGATGCCCCAAAAGGTGATTTTGTCTTTTTTGAAGGACCGCCAACGGCGAATGGGAAGCCGGGGATCCATCACGTTGAGGCCCGTGCATTTAAGGATTTGATTCCTCGTTTCAAAACAATGAATGGTTTTAGGGTTCAAAGAAAAGCGGGGTGGGATACACACGGGTTGCCCGTAGAAATTGAAGTAGAAAAAAAACTTGGATTGAAAGGCAAAAAAGATGTAGAAAATTATGGTGTTGAAGAATTTAATAAACAATGCAAAAAAAGTGTTTGGGAATATAAAGAAGATTGGGAAAAAATGACAGAAAGAATTGGTTTTTGGGTTGATATGAAAAATCCCTACATTACCTATGATTCAAATTATATTGAATCACTTTGGTGGATTATAAAACAAGCTCACGAGAAAAATCTTTTATATAAAGGATATAAAGTTGTTCCAAATTGTCCTCGTTGTGGTACAGCACTCTCATCTCATGAAGTTGCACAGGGGTATAGAAACATAAAAGAAAACTCCGTTTATATAAAATTTAAAATAAAAGGAAAATCGGATGAATATATTTTGGCTTGGACCACAACACCGTGGACGTTACCGGGCAATATTGCGCTCGCGGTTGGTGTTGATATTGATTACGTAAAAATTAAACAAAATAATGAATTTTTAATTTTGGCCAAAAATTTATTAAATAAACTGGAAGGCGATTATGAAATCATTAAGGAATTTAAAGGAACAGATTTAATTGGTTTAGAATATGAACCTCTTTTTACAGGAGTTGTTTCTGAAAATGTTCCTAATGCAAAAAATGCATTCAAAGTTTATCCAGCTGATTTCGTATCCACAGATGATGGTACTGGTGTTGTGCACACCGCTGTTATGTATGGAGTTGATGACTATGAACTAGGAGAAAAAATTGGTCTTCCCAAGGTTCACACTGTTAATTTGGATGGGACATTTAATGAACTTCTTCCAAAATGGCAGGGAAGATTTGTTAAGGATGTTGAAAAAGAAATTATTACAGATTTGGAAGAGAGAAATATTTTATACAAAACAGAAATGTATGCTCACGATTATCCATTCTGTTGGAGGTGTGGGACACCACTTATTTATTTTGCAAAGGATTCATGGTATTTCAAAATGAGTGCTCTTAGAGAAGATTTAATTAAAAATAATGAAACCATAAACTGGATTCCAAACAACATCAAAGAAGGACGTTTTGGCGAATGGTTGAGAGATGTAAAAGATTGGGCAATTTCAAGGGAAAGATATTGGGGAACACCAATTCCTGTTTGGGAATGTCAGACAACAAATTGTAAACACATGGTTGTTGTTGGGGGATATGATGAGTTGGAAAAATTAAGTGGTAAAAAAATAGAAGATCCACACAAGCCGTATATAGATGAAATAAAAATAAAATGTGAAAAATGTGGAAGTGAAATGAAAAGAGTCCCAGATGTCATGGACTGTTGGTTTGATTCTGGCTCTATGCCTTTTGCACAATCTCATTATCCATTTGAAAATAGAGAGCTAATTGATAGCGGGAAACTTTTTCCGGCGGACTTTATTTCTGAGGGGGTTGATCAAACGCGTGGATGGTTTTATACACTTCTTGCCGTGTCCACAATTCTTGGAAAGGGTGCGTCCTATAAAAATGTAATCTCGTTAGGACATCTTTTAGATAAGAACGGAAAGAAGATGAGTAAGAGTTTAGGAAATGTTGTAAATCCGATAGAAATGATAGATAAGTACGGTGTTGATACTTTGCGTTGGTATTTGTATACGGTTAACCAACCCGGAGACCCTATTCTTTTCGATGAAGTGAGTTTAAAAAAATCAGGAAAAGTTTTCACAACCCTAGCCAATGTTCTCTCGTTTTATAAAATGTTTAGTAATGGTGGTGAAATTGAAAAAAATGATATTGAAAATGTAGAAAATATTTTAGATAAGTGGATTATAGGTAAAATGAATTTACTTATAAAAAATGTAACGAAAAATCTTGAAGAATATAATATAACGACAAGCGCAAGAGATATCGATGATTTTATAATGGATTTATCACAGTGGTATGTTCGTAGATCAAGAGACAGATTTAAAGGGGAAGATGAAAAAGACAAAGAGAATGCTAAAAAAACCCTGGGTTGGGTTTTGTTAAACACGAGTAAATTAATTGCTCCTTTTGCTCCGTTTTTTGCTGAGAGCGTCTATAAAGAATTGGGCACAAAAAATAAAGAATCAGTTCATCTTGAAAATTATCCAGAGGCAAACGAAAAATGGATTGATGAAAAAATGTTTGAATTAATGAAAGACACCAGAAGGATTATTTCTGTGGGACTTGAGGGTAGAATGTCTAAAAACATCAAAGTTCGTCAACCACTACAATCTTTGAAATTTGGTAAAAAATCTTTAAGTGGTAAAGATGAATATTTGGAATTAATTAAAGATGAAGTAAATGTAAAAGAGGTTTTATTTTCCGCCAAAGGCGGATCCGCCTCGGGCGGATATGAATCTAATGAAGATTGGGTTGAATTAAATACAGAACTGACGGAGGAATTAATCCAAGAGGGAATAATGCGTGATTTGTTGAGACAAATCCAAGATATGAGAAAGACAAAAGGACTTGTTCCACAAGATATTGTTGAAATTGAAATTGTGACGAATGAAGATGGGAAAAATATTATTAAAAAATTTGAAAATGTAATAAAAAAGACGGCAGGACTGAAAGAAATAAAATTTGTTGAGAAATTAGATATCGAAGTGATTAAAATAGGGGATTTAGATTTTCAATTCAAAATTTTATAAATTAAAAAAACGATGGTTAGCTAACCATCGCTTTTGCTCATTGTTTGATGCAATCTTTTGTTATCCGAATGAATCTACCTGGTATGTTTGCTTCAATCCAATCTCTCGAAAAAATCGAACCCTTTTCTGAGAGTTTTTTTGTTAATTCATACTTTACGATAAGGACAGAATCTTCTTTACCAACAACACCTGAGGAATCTTGAGAAAGAAGCTGGCTCAAAACTATGATTATTTCACCTTGTGGATAACCCGGCCAAGTTTCGAGTTCTATTCCTTCCAATTCTTTTGCTACACTTTTTGGTAATCTGACGTTTCTTGCATTTTTGAAACTCAACACTATTTTTTGATTTACGCCCATTTTTCCTCCTTTGATTGTAAGAACTTTTTACTGATTCTATTCTTTTTGTTATTTTTGTCAACCTGATTTTCTATTCTCTAATTGTAGCGAATAAGAGGATAGTTTTGTTGGAGTTTTTTTATTTATATGGACAAAGAAGTAAGTTTAATTCTATTTTTCTAATAATATATTTTATAGTATATTTAACTTGTATATTTTTAATTTTTACATTGTCATTTTTCATTTTGAGATTTATATTTTCAATTTTTATGTACCAAATTTACACAACAGAAGGTTTAATTATAGAAAGCAGAATTTTTGGAGAATCCAATAAGATTTATTTTATTCTCACAAGAGATTTCGGTTTGATAAAAGCTACCGCACAAGGTGTTTGCAAAACAGAATCAAAACAAAAATTTGGCTTGCAAACACTTTCATTTTCAAAAATTTCACTTGTGAAGGGAAGAGACATTTGGAAAATAACAAGTGCTATTTCATTAGAAAATGTTTTTTCAAATCTAAAAGGAGAAAAAAACAAACTAAATGTTTTTATAAGAATAGTTTCGTTGATTAGAAAACTTTTAGTTGAAGAAGAAAAAGAACCAATTTTTTTTGATGTTATTAAATCTTTATATAAATTTTTAAAAACAGAAGATTCAAATAACAGAGATAAATTAAGTTCTGCTGAATTATTGACCGTTATGAAGATATTGCACACCTCAGGTTATTTAGGTGAAAATAAAAATTTTGGAGATTTGCTTGGGGTAGATGATTTTGGTGATGAAACAATGAATAATATTAAAAAAATCAAAAGAGAAATGCTGAAGGAAGTAAACTTGGTGATGCAAGAGATATAGAATCACCAAATTATTTTTTTAAAACATTGTTTGATTGTTTTTTTATTTTTGTTTTTTAGCTTTATTACTTTTTTGCTTTCTAAAATAAGTGTTATAATTAATATCAAATGGAATCAAATGATTACAAAAGTAAAATAGAAGAACTCAGAAATCGGCTTTATTCAAGAAAAACAAAAGTTAATAAAATTAGAAAAAATATAGGTTTAAAACAAGAGGAATACGATTTAAAATCAGACTGGGGTTCTCTGCCGTCAGATATTCTTAGAAATGGCGAAACTTCAAATATAAGTAATATGACACAAACCAAAAAAACACCAACTCTGAATAAGGTATTTGTGGTGGCTATAATTTTTCTGTTATTTTCTGTGGCTTTTGCCTATATTTCTTTTAAGGGCGGTGGAAATAATATTTCTTCTGACAATATAGAGATAGGATTATCTGGGCCAGTGTCCATTGGTGCCGGAGAAATTTTATCACTTGAAATTGATGTTTTAAATAAAAATTCTGTAAATCTTGAAACCGCGGATTTGTTAGTTGAATATCCGGACGGCAGTAGGTCTGCAGTTGATATAAAGACACCTCTGAAGAGACAAAGAGAATCTTTGCAAATAATAAAATCTGGTGAGAAAAAAACGATAGTTGTAAAATCAATTCTATTTGGTGAAGAGGGAGACAAAGAAACAATAAAAGTTGGTATTGAATATCGCGTCCCAAACTCAAACGCAATCTTTTATAAAGAAACAATTTATGAAATAGAAATAAATTCTTCGCCAGTGTCGTTGTCAGTGTCTTCTCCCAAAGAAACAAATTCAGGACAAGAGGTGGAATTTAAAATAGACATCAAATCAAACTCTGAAAAAGAAATAGACAACCTTCTTTTGCAGGCGGAGTTTCCATTTGGCTTTAAACCAAGTAAATCTACACCAGACGCATCTTTTGCGGATAATCTTTGGAGTTTAGATTTAAAACCACTAGAAAAGAAAACTATTTATATAAAAGGAACAATAATTGGTCAGGATGAAGAAAAAAGAGTGTTTAGATTTAATTTGGGTGTGAAAAAAGAAAATGATGAAAAAAGTATAGAAGTAAACTTTATAAGTTATTTAGAACAAATACTAATCAAAAAATCTTTCATAAGTTTGAATGCGGTGGTTGGTGGTGATTCTTCCGCTAGTGATTATGTTACAAATGCCGGTGACACTATACGCGTTGATATTTCTTGGAACAATAATTTAAATACGAATGTAAATAATGGAATATTAAAAGTAAAATTAATTGGTGATATCTTAGATAAGAAATCAATAACTTCTACAAACGGATTTTATAACTCAGCCGACAACACAATTTCTTGGGACAAAAGAAATAATAGTGAGTTTGGTTCCATTGAATCTGGTAAGGGTGGGACGACGAGTTTTAGTTTTAAATCTCTCGGATCAATAAATAATATTCTTAAGAAAGCACCAGAAATTAATATGGAGATAACAATGAGTGGCTCAAGATTTGAATCAGAAACAGGTGTTTCGAGTGATGTAAATACAGTGTTAGCAAGAAAAATTATAATTTCTTCAAATGTGGCAGTAAATTCTAGGGCAACTTATTTTTCTGGTAAATTAATAAACAGTGGATCGTTGCCACCAAAAGTTGGTAGTGAAACAACATACACAATAATTCTTTCTGTTTCAAATTCATTAAATGATGTTGCTGATGGAAAAATAAGTATGACATTGCCTCCATACATAAGATGGATGGGGGTTTCAACTCCTTCAGAAGAAAAAATTAGTTTTAATCCAGTCGGTGGAGAAATAGAGTGGGCCATCGGTGATTTATATAGGGGCGTTGGTTATTCAAAAGAAGCGAGAGAAATTCAATTTCAAGTCGCATTTATTCCAAGTTTGTCGCACGTTGGTTCAGAACAAGTTCTTGTTGATAACATAACATTTGTAGGGATGGATACGTTTACTGACAGTGAAATAAAAGTCCCTAGTAGGCAATTAACTACAAATTTAAAAACAGACCAAAAATACAAGGTGGACAATGGGATTGTTGCTCAATAAATGAAAATTGTCGCTTAACGACAATTTTCATCCCTGTTCTTTAAAATCTCCGGGGGAGGTTTTAAAGAATGATGATAGATTTTAATCCTTA
>VMGX01000015.1 GCA_007376805.1 Parcubacteria group bacterium Athens0714_16
TATCTTTCAGATTTACCTCGTAAAATCATTATAATAATTACATATTAATAAAAAATCTTTGGCAGATTAATATCTAGAGTAAATTCGCTTTATAAGTATCGGAGATACTGACGCAAAAACAAACATTTATAAACCCCTAGAAATCTTATAAATGAATACATAAGTATATCTAACGATTTCTTAGGTATTGACAACTGATAGAGACAACAAAACTAAATATATCGGAGGATTTAAATTAATATGGGATTTAATAATTTCAGAGGACCAAGAAATAATTTTGGACCAAGAGAAATGCATAAAGCTGTTTGCAGCAAATGTAAGAAAGAATGCGAAGTGCCATTCAAGCCAACAGAAGGCAAACCGGTTTACTGCAAAGAGTGCTTTGCTTCTATGCCAAAACCTAATAGATTCTAAGAATCTATCTGGCAGTTAATTTTGTTTTTTTATTTTAGCTTTTATATCACCAAATCCTTCGGATTTGAACCGCACACTAAACAGGCTGTGGCATAATTAGTAAAATATAAATAGTTGTTTATCGTCGATAATATAAATAAACATCGTCGATAAATATCGACAAAAGAGGCTAAAATGGCATATATGAGTTCTTTTAAGTGTCAAAATTGGTTGATTCCTCAATCAATTCAAGATATGATACCAAAAAATCATATCTGTTTTTTTGTTGAGGAGTTTGTTGATTCCTTGGATTTTTCTGAGTTTGATATGATTTCCGAAGGTGCTGGACATCCTTCATATCATCCAAGAATAATTATGAAAATAATTATTCAGGGAATGCTTTCTAAAGAAAGGTCTTCTAGAAAGTTAGCAAATGCATGTAGAGAGAATTTTGTTTTTATGTATTTGGCTGAAAAAGTTCAGCCAGAGTTCAGTACAATTTGCAGATTCAGAAGGAATAACAAAGAATTTGTTAAAGAAGCTTTTAAGGAAACTGTAAAATTGGCAGATGAAAACGATTTGATAGATTTAAACTTGATTTGTACAGATGGAAGTAAGATAAAGGCAAATGCAAGTAAAAAAATGTGTTTGACAAAAGAGCAAATAGGAAAATTAGATTCAATCATCGATAAAATGATTGAAGAAGACATAAGCCAAGACGAAATAGATAAAGAAATTTGTGGAAATAAAGAAGAGAATTTAACCAACCTTGAGATGAAAAATCTTAAGGGAATAGTTAAAAAATATAGGGAAAGCAGAAATAAGGAGAAAATAAAAGAAAAATGCAACATTGCACAAGAAGAGTTTGATAAGGATTCTCAAATAAAGAGAGTCTCCTTATCTGACCCTAATTGTAGAATGATGATGAATAAAAAAGGATTCTTTGAATTGGATTATAATGTTCAATTTACAGTTGATTCTAAGAATCAGATTATTGTTGCAAATGATGTTTGCCAAGACAGGGTAGACACTCACCAATTGCAACCGCAAATAAAAAATGTGAAAGAAAATATAGAATTGAAAAAGGATACCAAAGTTGCAGTAGACTGCAACTACAATTGTGGAGAAAATCTAAAATTTCTTGAGGATAGTTTTTTAGATGGATATGTTCCAACCCTGTCTCAAGAACAAGAATTAGATAATCGGGAAAAGACCTTGATAGAAGATGATTATGAATATGATTGGGAGAAAGATGAAATCATATTCAAAGGTGTCAAGTTGAAATATTTTTCAACTTGGAAGCAAGGAAAGAGACCTAGAATGAGAATATACCGTTCGGAAGATGGTAAAGTGATGAAGAAAGTTATAGAGTTTTTCCGAGAAAGGCTGCGAATGAAAAAGAAAATGGAAAATAAAGAAGCGAAGCAAATATATGCTTTAAGAAAAAGCATAGTTGAACCTGTAATAGGGAATATAAAATACAATCTAGGATTCAATGAATTTTCAATGAAGGGATTGAGAAATGCGAAATTGGAGCTGAATTTAGCGAGCATTGCACATAATCTGAAAAAAATATGGACAGAAAAAGGAAAATTACCTACTAATAATAAAAATTCTATTTTTTATTTGATTATTGAAAATAATCAAATTGAATTGTAACACAGCCTGTTTAGTGTGTGGTTGCATTTGTTTTTTTGATATTACAAGTTACAAATCTAAGAGCTCAATTCCCTTAATAAATTTAGAACTGGCGATTAGTCTAAAAGGAAAATGCTGTGTAATTTCTTCTGCACCTTTGTAGTCTTTAACAGAATATTTTAATTCTAAAATGCTGCTATAAGGGTCTTTTATTTCATCAAGAAACAAATTGTTTCTGTCTTTTATCCTCAAATATTTCATTTCTGTATCTAAAGTAAGCCTGTATTTTTTGTCTGCAGAAATAAAGTATTTCCTTTTATAAGAGGTTAATAGGACAGGCCTACGTAATTTAAGCTCTTCAATTAACCAGTAAGGAAGATTTGATTTAGCAAAGACTTCTTTTTGCAGGTAAGCCGAAGAAAAATATTTGCTCAGAATAAAGGGCTTCAGAGGAAACAGCAATTTATCCCTAAGCTCGTTATTTTTTATCTTAACCTCTAATTTTCCGTTTATTACACCAAATAAATCTCCATACCATCTGATTCTTATTTTCAGTCTCTGGGATATTCCTGAAACATGATTTTGATAATCTTCTGAACCTAAAGTATCAAGATAGATGCTGTTCTGTTTGGTATTGCTTTTTCTCCCGTGATATAGAATTTCAGAAAACATTGCCGGATGCAACTTAAGGACGCACTCAATCTCTTGTTTTGTTATTTCAGAAATAACAAATTTTCTTTCATATTCAAATTTCTCAAAACTTTTCGGCATTTTCTTAATCAGTTTTTTAGTTCGCAAGTATTAGGTGAAAAAGGTTTTTAAAGTTATATTGTGCAGGCTGGGGGTTTTGGCATTGTAAGAGAAGAATGCCCCCTCTGGGATTTGAACCCAGGTCTTCACCGTGAGAGGGTGATATCCTTGACCAGCTAGACGAAAGGGGCATAATTAACTAATCAAAAAATCCTTTTTAAAACTTTACATAGGTTTTTTTTCCAAATGAACAGATTTTCCGCATTTGCCACATCTTAACATTACTATATCATCCTCGTCAGAAATATGAGGAGGCCTCATTATTATCTGAGCTTTGTTATAACTGCATTTCTCGCATATATGCTCATAATCTGCAAAAATATTTTTGTCATTTTCAATTATCCCAGAACCTCTTTTTTCTGGTTTTTTTATTTTTTGTTTTGCAGCAATTTTGCCTTCCTGCACATTTCCACAGTTTGTACATTTCAGTTTATCATTCTCGTATTTCATTAACCCCTGACATTTTTTGCAAAATTCCATCTTTAAGATTAAAAATCTATTTATAAAACTAATCAAAACTATGCTTCTATAAAAAATAAAAATTTAAACCTTGAAAACCCGGTAACCTTTTC
>VMGX01000016.1 GCA_007376805.1 Parcubacteria group bacterium Athens0714_16
GAATCTATTTTTTCATTCTCCAGGATGGCTTGAAGATCTTCTTTAAATCGAATGAACTGGGACTCTAAGTTTATTTTATATGATTCTGTGATTTGTTCGGCAGCCAAAACCTGTGCTGTTATTGTCAACATTAAAGGATCATCTTTATCAATACTGTGGCCATATTTTGTTTCTAAAATTTTGATGATTTGATCTTCTAAATTAGATACCTGCATTTTTTATAAATCCATAGGTTTTTTTTCTGATCTGAAAAAGTCTTTGCCGAAAAATTATATTGTTTTCTGTTTTATATATGGCCTGGTTGAAAGTTTCCCCGGATCTGAGGAAGAAGGATAAATCTTTTTGAAAATAATAGCTTTCGGTAGGTAAAGAAATTATTTTGCATGTATCATTTTTAATGTTTTGAAATTCCGGCAAATCTTCAATTTTTGAATATTTGCCTTTTGTGTATTCTTTAATTGTTGTTCCAAGGGTTTTATTTTCCCAAATAATTGTCATACCTGATTTTTCAATATTTGAAACAATATAATCGTGGATTTCTTTAAAATTCTCCCCTGCCCTGCCCGGTGTAAAAACATAATGATTAAATAGCTTATTTCCTGATTTTTCAATTGTTTCTAATAACATTGCTTCTGTTAAATATTTTTTAAAATCAGCAAAACAAATTGAACTTACAAAAATTATAAAGATTGCATTTTTAAGATTAAAAAAATTATCAAAAAGCTGATCCCATAAGGGAATATTTTTATTTTGAATATGAGTATAATTTATATTTGTTTGATCGCTTAAATATTGTCTTAACAGGAAGGAAATATAGGTTTTTCCGATACCAAATTGTGGTTGTAAAAAAACATGTAATAAATTAGCCAATTTCTTCCTTTGTAAGTTTTGGCATAACAAACCCCCTCTTTATAAGATCACTGGCGGTAGTCTTATTTGGTTTAGATTTTTCAGGTTTGTTCTCAGATAATAAAAGAGAATTAAGTATTTTTAGAAAATAAATATAATCACATTTTATTAAGTTCTCTTTTTTAAGAAGCTCAAAAATACTTTTCTTTGTATATCCATCAGTAAGAATTTGTCTTATGATTAAATCCATATTACCCTCTAATTGCTGTCACTCATGAAAAATTTTCTTTCAAGTGCTTTTTCAAGTTTTGAATCTATTTGCCCGTTTTCTCGGTATAATTTTATTGAATTTTTTGTTGCCGGCGTTATGAATTTTTCTTCTTCTATCTGAGAAACATAATAATCAACCGCCTCTTTATCGCTAAGGATACTTAAAAATGCTTGTTTATCTGCCAGTTCTTTTTCTTTTTGTCTAAAAATTTCTTGCTCAGACAAGATTTTTTGTTGGGCTTCAAATTCAAGCTGTTTTATCCTGGCGGCTTTTTCTGCTGGAAACTCAAAACCTTTGGGTCTTTCTAAACCCCCAGTCATAAGGCAGGATCTAAAATAGCTTACTGGTTTATCTGAATTAACCACCTTTTCCGTATGTTCTCCAAATTGCAATTGAACTAATAAAAAATCAGGGCCACAATGCTCTATTGATTCAATCCATTGTTCACATTTTTTAAAAGTTAACCCCAGCCCTTTCCAAAAATCTGAATTTTCTACATAGACAGATAGATTATTAAAAATCTTTCTTTCTATGTTATTAGCAGTTTTGAGTTGCTCACTTGTTTGGTTGTTCGATTGTGTAGATATTTGCTCTGTTGTTCGCTTGTCCGGTTGTGTATATAAATATTCGCTTGTCTGGTTGTCCGGATGTGCAGTACTTTGTCCACTTGTTCTGTTGTTCGGTTGTTCTATTGTAGTCTGGCCAAAAATTTTTAAACAGCTAATTTCATTTACTACACAAGTGGAACCATTATTAACCCCGTCATTAATACTGTAAGGCTTATTTATATAGCATTTTTTAACAAGACTCCTTAAACAATTACGAACCGTTCCATATTTAATATTTAAAATACCGGTTAATCCATCCGGACCCTTAACTTTAAAAGGCCTACAAAAATAAATATAATGTAATATTTGAAATTGATTTAATTTTAAATTTGAAGGTTTTTTGAAAAGAAAAAAATTAGGCACATGTTCGCTTGTCCTGTTGTCCGATTGTGCAGTTGCTTGTCCTGTTGTCCTGTTGTTCGGTTGTTTATATAGGTGTTCGGTTATCCGGTTATCCGGTTGTGTAGTTTTTTGTTCGCTTGTGTGGTTGTCCGCTTGTTTGGTTGTGTGGTTGTCCGGTTGTATAGACACTTGTTCAATCAAGTGTTCAGACAGTTGTCTGGTTGTTTGGTTGTCCGCTTGTGCAGATAATTGCTCTATTGTTCGCTTGCTCTCTTGTTCGGTTGTCTGGTTTGGTAAATTATTCACGGCTTGTGACTTAATTTTTTTAATCCTCCCCAGAATATCCTCTGGTTTATTATCTTGGGCTGAGGCACGCACCATATCTGAAAAACTTTTACCGGCCATTATTTATCACCTTTGTTTTGGTAGTAAGGTTACAATTTCTTTGGCTAGTTGTTTGTAATATTTTAAAGCGCTATCTGTGGGCCTATATTCAAATAGTGTTTTTCTTAAATATTCAGCCTGTTGAAGAGCTGTGCAGACAGAAACTATCGTTTCGAAATATTCATTTTTATAATTTTTTTTAATTTCTTCGATCATTATTTTTGAAATAGATGTACGTTTATCAGCTCTATTCATAACAAGTTTTAAAAAATTTAACTGAGGGTTAAATTTCTGCATAGCTTCTATTAAATCCAAACACTTATCAAGTCCATCAATGCTATGTATAGAGCCGACTTCAATCGGGATTATAACAGCGTCACTTGCACACAAAGCCATGCCCATTGGAATATCGAGGGTAGGGGGGCAGTCAATTAAAATATAATCATATTTCTCTTTAATTCGCTCCAGAGCAACTTTCATGGTAAAAAGAGAATCAGGATAAGTTTGTGTAAAATGAAGACTTAAACCACTTGTATCAACGATATTAGGTATGCAATAAAGATTTGGAAAATTCGTTGGAATTTCACATTCAATGTTTGTATTGTTTGGATCGGTTAAAAGATCATACATGCTGTATTTAAATTTTTTACCCGTTAATAATAAGCTTGTTGCGTTACATTGAGGGTCATTATCAATAACCAACACTCTACTATTCAGCTTTGAAAGAGCGACGCCAACATGTGTTGTAATTGTTGTTTTTCCGGTCCCACCTTTATTGTTCCCAACGGTAATAACTTTCATTTAAAGGATCTCCTTATGATTGGTTATTCCTTATGATCTAACATGCTATAATGTCAAGCAATATTTTTCTTTAATATAATATTAGTTAATTTATGTATTATATTACCTAATAATATATTTTTTATAAAAATAAAGCGATGATATATCCTTGTTTTTAGAGCTGCCGGAGATATTGCATTACCAGCGAAAACTGATTTTTCATTTAAGCAAGGGCAGGGCGTATTTGGCCATAATGAAAACAGCCACCAAAATTTTTTTATAACGAAAAAGGTTTTTAATAATTTGATTTCGTCTTCCTTTGAACCAATACAAACCAAAAATAAGAAAAAATAGCCCAATATTCAAAGAAATCGGACCGGTCAAAGACGTTTTAAAAACAGTGACTTTAGTTTTGTATAATAACCAGAAAATTTCTTTGAAATATGACCATAACTTTAAATAAATATCAATCATAGCCGGGTTGGTTAATTGATCAAAAAATTCATCCATTTTTTTCTCCTTCGTACTTGGTTTTTAATCCTTGCCGGGTTTTTCCGGCAAGGATAGGGCAGGGAGGTACTATTTTTTGAGCTTGGCCATTTCCTCAGTAAGTACCCAAAGGGCTTGATTCAGCTTTCTGTCTTTATCGATTGAGTTTATGCCCCTGGTCCGGGTTCTTTTTCCGTTTGCACTACGGCCACGCAAACCGCCTTTGATCATATTTTCCTGGATCGTGTTAAAGGTTGACCACAGATCATTTTTTTCTCTGTCTTCAGACCTCCGGAAAGATAGAAGCTGGTTGGGTTGAATAGGTGCTTTTTCAGGATCTTCATAAATGAGTTGATGAGCTGCTTTAACAAAAATCCCCTGTTCGTTTTTTTCCATTTTAACTGTTTGCCAATCTTCAATTACCCCGGCTGTTTTTTCGATGTGCTCACCGACAAGCAGGGCAGAATTAATAAACATATCAGGATTAA
>VMGX01000017.1 GCA_007376805.1 Parcubacteria group bacterium Athens0714_16
ACTCTCATATCTGTTATTATAATACTACCAGTAAAAATAAGCAACAGTATTATGGTATCAATATATGGAAAGTAATCAACTAGGACAAAAAATCAAAAAACTCAGGCAAAAACTTGGTCTTTCTCATGATGATTTTGCTCGTAAGGCAGATGTTCCCTACACAACGCTGACAAAGGTCGAAACAGGGGTTATTAAAAAACCTTCGGTTTTTGTTGTAAGCAAAATCGCTAAAGCTCTCAGTGTTGATATTGAGGAACTGATTAAATAATTTTATGAAATTTGAATTAAATTTTCTTCCCAAAAATGCTACTGATGAAGATATTTTTGAGGAAATTAGAAGAATAGATTCTGTGGTTGGAAAGACTATTTTAACAAGAACAGATTACGACAAACACAGTAAAATTCATTCAACGACACTGGTGCGTCGTTTCGATAATTGGCAAAATGTGCTGGCAAAAGCTGGGTTAGGAGATAAATATTCTGGACGCTCCGTTACAGATAAAATGCTCGAACAAAAAGCAAAATTCTTAACTGATGATGAAATCATCATCGAACTACAAAGAATTGCTAAACTTTTGAATAAAAATTCTGTTACTGTTGATGACATAAAACATAATTCAACTATCATTGGACCGAAAATTATTTCTGGTAGATTTGGTACTTGGACAAATGGAATAAAAAAAGCAGGATTAGAAGTTTCGCAATTTGGGCATAGATATTCCGATGAAGAATATTTTGAAAATTTACTCAATGTCTGGACACATTATGGGCGACAACCTTTGTTGAGAGAAATGAATCAATCGCCCTCTGAAATAACATCTGGTGCATATGAAAATAAATTTGGTGGTTGGAGAAAAGCGCTTGAAGCGTTTGTTGTTCGAATGAACCAAGAAGACCAAGTAGATGAAGAAATAAAGAAAGAACCAGAAAAAATTGTGCGTCAAGAAATTAAAAAGCACAGTGTTGCAGTAGAGGATAAACGAGGAATTCCATTAGGATTGAGATACAAGGTATTAAGTAGAGATAATTTTAAATGTGTGAGGTGCGGAAGAAGTCCTGCTACTACTTTGGGTATAGAACTACACATTGACCACAAACATCCTTTTTCAATGGGTGGAAAAACAATCTTGGAAAATCTTGAAACTAAATGCAAGGAGTGTAATTTGGGTAAGAGCAATAGACACTCAGAATAAAATTGTTATGGATTTCGCAAACTCAGAGGTTTATAAAAAAATATTTTCCTTTTTATCCCCGACCTCCAATAAAATATCAGCCAGAGAAAGTGGCCAGCTTGAATTTAAGGAGCAGTTTAACTGGCTGTCAAAAGATAAATATGCAAAAAGCATGGTGGCTTTTGCAAACAATAAAGGTGGTTACATAGTTTTTGGAATAAAAGACCAACCTCGTGAATTAGTTGGACTACAAAGTAATAATTTTGAAAATACCGATAAAGCAAAAATAACAGCTTATCTTAATGATGTCTTTTCTCCAGAAGTAGTATTTGAAAAATTTGTAGTTGAGGTTCGCTCAAAAAATATCGGCGTGTTGTATACGCACCAAGCAAAATACAAACCAATTGTTTGTTCTAAAAACGATAACGATTTAAAAGAATCCGATATTTTTTATCGTTATAACGCAAGAAGTGAAAGAATAAAATATCCAGAACTTAAATTATTGCTTGATGAAATAAAAATTGAGGAAAGAAAAAGTTGGATGGAGCATTTGGAAAAAATATCGAAAATTGGACCAACAAACGCAGCGATCCTCGATATTATGGGCGGTGAAATAAATGGACGAGGAGGAACATTGGTTATTGATAAGAAACTGGTTTCCAAGTTAAAGTTTATTAAAGAGGGTAATTTTCAAGAGGGTGGTAAGCCCGTATTGAAATTAGTGGGCGATGTAAAACCAGTTTCTGTTGTTGTTGGTAAAGGTGGTAAAAAATCTGTTAGCGATGTTCAAATAACAGATGACCCAAACGCTCCCGCAGTTAGATTAGAGGAAGAAGAAATAATAAAGAAAAAATATCCTCTTGATTATAAAACTTTGACTAACGGATTACTTGCGAGGTACATAAATTTTAAAAGAAATCCACAATATCATAAATTGCGAAAGGAATTTATGAAAGATAAGAAGCTGTGCCGAACAAGATATCTTGACCCAAATAATACAAATGGTTCAAGAAAGGATTTTTTCAGCCCAGCAATTTATAAAAAATTTGATAAGTATTATACAAAGAAAAAATAGCCCGCCCGAATTTCGCCAAAACAAAAAGAGGAGCAAGCGGAGGATTCCTCCCCAGACCCCTCCTCCTCCGCTTGCGACATCCGAATTCAGAAAAAAGAAATCAGCCGAAGTTTTGCGGAATCCTTTCCCCAGAAAATTGTTTCCGCAAAACTTCGTCCGCATTGTTTCAGATTTCTTCGTCAGGATTGCTTTCAAAAAAGGTTCGAATTTTGTACAATGAATACCGCAACGATTTTTTAAAATAACACTCAGTTATTTTAAAAAGGCGTTTTTGTTGTGGATAAGGATTTGAAAGATGCAGGCAGAGTTTTGAGCTTGTTGAAAAACTTTCTGCCGAGTCGGGATCGAGAGTACTTAATTTTTTATAAGTGAAACGAAATAAAAAATTTAGTAACTTGTGACCAAATCCCCTGCCTGCGGCAGGCAGGTCTCCCTCCGCATAAATTGCGCGTATAGCTTTCGCCAAAGGCGGACAGGCAGGTTATGACACCTTCGCTATACGCAAAAAACAAGCGCGTATAGCTCAGGTGGTTAGAGCGTTACATTGACATTGTAGAGGCCTCTGGTTCAAGTCCAGATACGCGCACAAATATGGATGAAAAATGTCCTTGGGGACATTTTTTAAAAAAACAAAAATAATTATTTACCCCGTGAAATCTGAAAGATATTTCACTGGGGTGGATAAAAATTGTCGTTAAACGACAATTTTTATTTATCTTT
>VMGX01000018.1 GCA_007376805.1 Parcubacteria group bacterium Athens0714_16
TTTTCCTCATACTCCTTGTTTGCATATTAAAAGCATACCACATTTTGTATACTTTTAACAATCACGGGATATAAACTGAAGTGATTGACGGGGATATAGTTAGTTAGGCGATGTTAAAAAAGGGCAAAAACATTCCTTCTTAAAGGTTTTCGTCCCATGTATGTGGAAGTAACTCTCTTAGTTTTACAACTTTATTGTCACCGATTATAACATCAGATTCCAGATTGTCTCCATCTATTTGATACATAAACTCACGACATCTTCCACAAGGCGGCAGAACCATCCCATCCTCTAAAACCGCAACTATTTTTTTGATTTTATATTCACCACCAGTTATCATGGCCGCAATCGCACTATGTTCGGCACAAAATCCCATACTTGAACATGTATCAATAGAAACGCCAAGATAAACATTACCCTCATTCGTTACTAGCGCACAACCACAATCAGAAGCAACAAATCCATGTTTAACCTCATGCGGTTTAATTATAGATTTAGCCTTGTTCATTAATTCTTCGTTTGAAATGATATTCATATAATCAAAAAAATTATTATTAAATAAAAGTTCTTGCCATTTTTTAATTTCGCTTAACGTTACGAGTATCCGAAGTTTTTCTGTAGCGGAGCGTAAGAAAAATTTGGGAGAGAAAATTTTGTTTTCCTTAATTTATTATAAAGTACAAAATTTTTGAACCGGATATGCCTTGTTATGTGATGTAAAATTCTTTCTTTTTTCTTTTTTAAATTTGCTTTTATTCTAAATGATAAATAAGTTTTTTTCTTTTTGATTTTGGGCAGAGGGGTAAGGGGTGAATGCCCAAAATTCAAAACTCCTTATTGCATCTCTTCGTTTGCTTGTTTAACTTTTTCTAAAATTAGTGATAAACTTTCATGATTTACTAAAAGGTTACGGGCTGGTGAAATGCGTTGCTGCACAATAAAATCCTTTTCTTCATCTTGAATTTGTAGCAAGTCATTGTTTTTTATAATTCGGGTATACATATATTCGATTCGCAAAAGCATATCCAGGTCTAGAAAAATAGTAATAATTTCTATTTTCTTTTCTAATTGTTGCATGCTTGTCCCGCTTAATTCGCAATATTTTTGCTTAATCAAATTTTTATCTTCTTCGCTTAAAACTTCGCCAGCAAAAAATTTCCAATAGAAATCCCATACTAGAGTGGCAATATCAAATGATGGGTCGCCGACAAAAGCACTTTGCCAATCTACCAGATACCATTTATTATTATCTGATAGAATAAAGTTTTCAGGATTTAGATCTCCATGAACAAAAACAGTTTCATCCAATATCTCATTGCACTTTCTTGTAAATTCATCAATTGAGGCAATGTGCCTGTTGAAAAGTTCAACATAAGGCGAATTATGCGTTGTTAAATATTCAAGCCTGTTTCTAAACATATCACTTGATATGATTTTGGACTGAGGAGTAATTCCGTTCGTGTTTCCTTTCTGATATAGTTTTATCACGATTGGCAGTGAGTCTAAGATTTGTTCAATGTATCTTTCGCTTCTTTGCTTCATGGTTTTCCCCGAAATATATTTTTCTACAATCAGCGGATAAGGAAAGTCTTTTCTGGAAACATCGTTAATTATGAAGGTAGGACTTAGGTTTAGGCTTTCAAGGTTTTCTAGTGTCAAAGATTCATATTCGGCCATATTTTTAATATGATCTCTCATTGACCATAAAATAAAGCGAAAAAGAAATTGCTTTCCACTTGATACTTTGACAAGATAATTAACATTAAAAGCACCTCGACCGATTTCCTGAAAATTAACTGAATCCTCAGTGTCAATCAAAGTCTTTTTCGTAAGATAACTTTTTAAGATTGTGTTCTTAATTTTCATATTTTTCAAAAATCTTATTTTCCTTGTTGTAAGCCAACTTGGTCATTTTTTTATCATCTCTCATAGGAAAAGAAACTTTTAAACTATAGTCTGTTGTAGATATGTCCATTTCCAGCGGCTCGCCCTTGTTAATAGAGTTACCTTTTTTTAGCGAAAGCTCTCCTTCGGATATTGCGCTTGTTATAGGGTCTATTGTTTCAGCATGTTCAAAAGAAATGATTACAATTTGTTTTTCTGTCTTTTTCTGGGTCGTATGTGCAACTTTAAATGCCAAATCGATGAGTTTTTTAGTTCTTTCTCCGGCTTCATCAAAATTTTCTAAATTCCCAACCCTATCTTTTGCGTTAGCCCAAGCGATTGAAATATCTGTGATATCGCTTAAATCGGCACCTTTGTTTTCGGTCAAATCTTTTAAAGCATTCATTGTTTTTTCTCTCGAAGACCTAAAATCAGGATGATCTTTTTCGATGGGATTACCCTCATCATTAAAATCATCGCCAGAACGAAGTTCTTTTTTTATTAGCCTTGAATCATCTCTAGACTTCCAAATTGTAAACCCATTATTTTCAAAAATATCCCTAACAATTTTCATTGATCCCTTTGCTCTTACTCTCGGGCTTGAGACAAATACGATAACATCTTTTTCTTTGTCTAAGGTTTTCATTATGGAGTTCGCGCCTGCGGTGACCTCGTCTTTGCCCTTTTCAGTTAAATCAAATTCATCTGTTGTTATATCTGGATTTAGTTCGGTGTACTCAGTGCTTCCGTGCCGAAAACGAAATACCTTCAAAAATTCTGGATGTGGTTTTTCGTGTGATTCAATTGTTTGTAATGGTTTTTCAAACATAAAAATAATCTAAATCGTCTTTTTTGCGATTCCAGGAGCAAAAAAGACACCTTATACCCCTCTTTAAATAGTTTTTCCCAGAAGGTAATCCACCAGTTCTACTGGTGAGACTTGAATAGGTTTTACCGTTCCGGCAACCACAAAAAAAGACACAGCACTGTA
>VMGX01000008.1 GCA_007376805.1 Parcubacteria group bacterium Athens0714_16
AATGAAATGTGCCTATATTTTTTTATCTTTTTCATATGACAGTTAGTTAAATTACTAATCTATATATTTTAACTGTCCTACTTCAAAGGTTAACTGGGGATAGTTATTTTGTTATAAATAAAAGGTGGAAAAATGAATCGTTTAACACTTTTTTTTCTTTTAGGCTGTGGTCTTTTTACTTTCGGTGCATTGACTGGTTTTTTGGTAAAAAGAAAAAAAGAATTTGTTAGTTTTCTGATATTTTTTATAGTATTGTTGGTTACTATATCAATGGTAATAGTAGCAACAAAAGATTATGTACGTGTTTGGATCCCAATAGGCTTTTTGTTTTGTGTTTTGGCATGTTTAGGTTCTTTTTTGATCGTCGTTGGTTTAAGGGGCGGAATTATTAAGGAACAAAAACAAGAATGGGTTCCAAAAGATACAAATGAATTCTGAAGTTAAATGCCTCAAGTGCGTTAACCTATTAAGGTTAACGCACTTTTTTTATTTCCTTTTCACATGCTAAAATATAAGCTACAAAACAATGGATTTTTATAATAAAGAAAATAGGAAGTGGATTTTAATATTTGGACTAGTAGTAGTTTTAATTATTTTTATTGCTGTTTTTAGTGGAGTTTTTAAATCAAATTCAAAAAATGATTTACAAAAAGATTTTTCTTTTATTAAACTAATAACAGCAGAACATAATTTTAAAAGTGGTCTCCATGATTATACGGGGGCAATTATGTTTCCAACCCCATGCTACACAATGAGTGTTGATGCAATTGTAAGAGAATCATTTCCGGAAAATGTTACAATTAGATTTACGATAGACGAAGCCAAAAAAATAGAAGCTTGTGCGCAAACTGTTACAGAAAAAAATTTTAGAATTATCTTTCAAGCAAGCAAAGAAGCAGTTGTCGGTGCTACTATAAATGATAAACCGATAAAACTTGAAATTAGCAAGGAAACAATTGTTGAATAATTTTTAAAAAATAATCAGAACCTGTCCCGTTAGAAGCCGCGGTCACGGTTTCAAAACAGGATTTATAATAATAAAGAAAAAAGTATTTCAAATTAACAATTTTAATTTAGCAGAATGCGGCTGACCGCGACCTGCTTCTAACGGGATGAACGAAAACATAACAATAAAAAAAGCAGACGGGACTTTAGAGTTTTTTGATTCCTCAAAATTAATTACTTCATTGCAAAAATCTGGTGCTACAAAAGAGCTTTCTAATGAAGTGATGAAACAGATTGAAAAAGAGCTTCAGGATGGGATGAAGACCTCATATATTTATTACAGAGCATTCAAAATATTAAGAGAAAAGTCAGAACCAGTCGCATCAAGATATTCTTTAAAAAGAGCTCTTTCTGAAATGGGTCCAAGTGGTTTTCCTTTTGAATTACTCATATCTGAAATATTGAAAGAAAAAGGTTATAAAACAGAAACTGATTTAATAATGAACGGTCGTTGTGTTGAACACGAGATAGATGTTCTCGCAAAAAATGAAAAAGAATTTATAGTGTGTGAAGCAAAATTTCATAATACTGTTGGTGTTAAGTCGGATTTAAAAGTTGCTCTTTATGTTGATGCAAGATGTAAAGATTTGGCAAAAGGAAATTTTGATGGTAAAAAACCAGAAAATCTTATTCCTAAATATTGGCTTGTAACAAATACAAAATTTACAAAAAATGCAATAATTTATGGAAGATGTAATGGCATGACAATGATAGGATGGGGTTATCCAAACGAAGGAAATTTACAGGATTTGATTGAAGAATCAAATTTGCTTCCAATAACTGTTTTAACAAATTTAACGAATCAAGAAAAAAGAGTGCTTTTTGAACAGGGGATAGTTTTGTGTAAATCCATATTGGAAAATGGTGGATTATTGAAAAAAATAGGAGTAAAAGATGCAAGAATTGAGCGTATAATTAATGAGGCAAAAAGTGTTTTGAAAGTAAAAAGGGGTTAGACATTTTTTGTTATGTTTGTATAATTATATTCTATCTATGAACGAAAACGATAAAATTGATAGAAAAAATGATTTTAGTTTAGACGATGCTAATAATGAATATGTTAAAAATGGTGGCATTGAAGGTTTAAATAAAAATAAAACAAACGAAATGAAAAAAATAATCATAGTCGGGATAATATTTTTTATAGTGGGTTTTTTAGTATCCTATATTTTTGGAGACGGAATAAAAAATATTGTATCAAAAGACAACACAGACCCATCCGCGCAAACAGGAGAAACGAAAGTTTTTAATAATAAAAATGAAATTGAAAAAACTTCTTTAGGAAAAGATACTATTATTGTTGATAATCAACCTTTTGGTGATAGTATAATTATTTCAAAACTTGATTTGAAAGAAACTGTTTGGGTAACTATTTACGAGGATGCAAATGGCGAACCTGGAAATATTCTTGGTGCAGGAGTTTTTGACGCCGGCTCATTTGAAAAACAAGAAATTAGTTTGTTGAGAAGCACATCCGGAGATTCAACATATTATGTAAAACTTCTAAAAGATGATGGTGATAGAGTTTTTGATCATACAAAAGATTTGTCAGTAAAAAATATAGCAACTAAAAAAGACCTTATAACAACATTTAAAACAACTTCAGGAATGCCCAGATAATTTGCTTTTAGCAAATTTGCAGATAAACGCAGATATAAAAAATCGATACATAAAAATGTATCGGTTTTATTTCTAAAATCATTTTGATTTGCGAGCTCTCAACCAATTTTTTATAGTTTTTATTGTCTAATTATTTTTTCTTTTTTTTTGATACAATTATAATAATCGTTTTAAAACGGATATGAAAATTGAAGACAAAAAAGAATTAATGAAACAAATTCGTGATGAAGTTTTAGATTTAAAAAAATCTCCTTTATATAAATTTAGAACTGAGAATCACTATTTTCCTGTGATTGGAGAGGGAAGTCATAATGCAAAAATTATGTTTATAGGCGAGGCCCCCGGAAGAAATGAAGCAAAAACCGGCAAACCATTTTGTGGTTCGGCGGGGAAAATTTTAGATGAACTTCTTGAAAATGCAGGAATAAAAAGAGAGGATGTTTATATTGGAAATATTTTAAAAGACAGACCGCAACAAAATAGAGATCCCTTACCGAATGAAATAAAAATTTATGGCCCATTTTTAGACAGACAAATAAATATTATACAACCAAAAGTTATTGCAACGCTTGGTAGATATTCAATGGATTATATAATGAGAAAATTTGGTCTCGAATCACAACTTCTGCCAATAGGTCAAATGCATGGTAAGGTTTTTGATGCAAAAGCAGAATATGGAGATGTAAAGATAGCTGTTTTGTATCATCCAGCCGTCGCAATTTATAATAATAAAACAAAAGATACACTTAAAGAAGATTTTATGATTCTTAAGAATTTTATTTGATCGTTTATTTTATTTTTTGAAACTTTTAACTATTTTTTATAAGACCACCTAACTCTGCTATAGCAGAGTTAGGTGGTCTTTCTATTTTTTATATAATATAATATTTGTATTGTTAATATACTCAATATTGAAAATACATGAAAAAACATAACAGGGGTGAGTTATCAAAAAATATTTTAAAAGCAATTGGTGGAACAGTTTTTGTAATTGGTTCTTTGGCATTACCACAATTACCGATTATTTACAAAATGTTTGACGCGGAGAATAAAAGAGAAAGAGATAAAATCAGAAGAGCAGTAGATAGATTACAAAATAAAAAATATATTAAGAAATACAAAAAAGAGGGAATAGATGTTATAGAAATAACAGAAAATGGAAGAAAAGAAGTTTTGAAGTATAAACTAGACGAAATAAAGATAAAAGAACAAAAGAGATGGGATGGAACCTGGAGAATGATAATGTTTGATATTCCAGAAAAACACAAACCAGCTCGTGATGGTTTAACTTTAAAATTGATAAGAATGGGGTGTGCTCCAATACAAAAATCTGTTTTTGTTACTCCGTATGAATGTGAAAAAGAGATCAAGTTTATCGGAGAATATTTTGGTGTTTCAAAATATATAATTTTTCTTGAAACAGACAAAATTAGCAATGAAGATTCTTTAAGAGGTGAGTTTGAGTTGTAATACTTATTTAAACTTAGGGTCCACTCTATTCTGCTATAGCAGAATAGAGTGGACCCTAAAAAATAATATAAATTTAAAATTTTTTTCAAAATTTTTTAGAAATATGTTAAAATAAAATAACCAAATGAACAAACCAATAAAAAAAGTTTTAAAAAATGGGATGAGGATTGTTGTTATACCCATGAAAGAAAGTCCAACAGTAACAACATTGGTTTATGTTAATACCGGGTCTAGATACGAAACAAAAGAAATAAATGGAATTTCTCACTTTTTGGAGCATATGTTTTTTAAGGGAACAAAAAAGAGAAAATCTTCCGAAATATCACACGAGTTGGACGCATTGGGTTCTTTGAGCAATGCCTTTACATGGTATGAATTTACTGGTTATTATGCAAAAGCAAGAAATAAAAATTTTAGTAAAATTACAGATGTTATATCTGATATATATTTAAATTCTGAATTTCCAAAAGAAGAAATAGAAAAAGAAAGAGGTGTAATTATGGCCGAGATAGATATGTATAAAGATTCTCCAGCATCCAGTGTACATTTTTTACTTGATGAATTGATGTATGGGAATCAACCCGCTGGGCGGAGTGTTCTTGGTTCTAAGGAAAATATAAAAAAAATCGCAAGAGAAGATTTTATAAAATACAAGGAAAAACATTATGTCGCAAAGAAAACAGTCGTTGTGGTTGCCGGAAATATTAATCCAAAAGATGTTTTTAAAGAAGTTGAGGAAAAATTTAAAGGAATAAAAACAAATGTTGGAGGTAAAAAGAAAAAAGTTATAGAAAAACAAACAAAACCAGAAGTAAAATTAGAAAATAAAAAAACAGACCAAGCTCATCTCGTTATTGGTTTTAGATCAAATAATGATAAAAGTAAGAAAAATAATGCCACGAGGGTGTTGTCTTCCGTGTTGGGGAATGGGATGAGTTCTCGATTATTTGAAAAGTTAAGAGAAGAAATGGGAGTCGCCTATTACGTTAGAAGTTCAAATAGTTCATATAGTGACGTTGGAGTTTTTGGTATATCAGCGGGAGTGGACCCAAAAAGAATAAACGAAGTTTTAAATGTTGTTATGAAAGAATTAGCTAAATTAAAAAATGATTTGGTATTAGAAAAAGAACTAAACAAAGCAAAAGAATATTTAATAGGAAATATGCAAATGGGAGTGGAATCATCGGATTCTGTCGCGGAATGGTTTGGTGAATTTGAAATTTCTAATCTTGAGTTAAAAACACCAAAACAAATGGCAGATGAAATAATGAAAGTCACAGCAAAAGATGTCCAAAAAATAGCGGGAGAAATATTTCAAAATAATAAAATGAATTTAGCAGTGATTGGACCTATAAAAAAGAACCAAGATTTACTAAAATATTTAAAAATATGATAATTACAGAGCTTCATTACGGAGCTCTTTTTTTGTGATAAAATATAAAACATGAAGACTGATGGATTACGACCCCAGTAAAATATTCTGCGAATTTTACGGGGCGAGAAGTGGTAATATTATTTTTTAATAAATAAAATAAATTTTTAATTTAACACAACATGAAGGCAGATGAATTACGAGATAAATATTTAAACTTTTTTAAAAAACGCGGACATGCGGTTATTTCTTCTGCATCTTTGGTTCCTGAAAATGATCCTTCCGCCTTATTCATTTCGGCTGGTATGCATCCGCTCGTTCCATTTTTGATGGGAGAAAAACATCCACTGGGCAACAAATTAACAAGTGTTCAGAAATGTATAAGAACAGGAGATATTGAAGAAGTTGGTGATGATGTGCACCTTACTTTTTTTGAAATGTTAGGGAACTGGTCTCTCGGAGACCCCAAAGACCCACGTGGGGTCGGGGCAGGTTATTTTAAAAAAGAAGCAATTGAAATGAGTTTTGATTTTTTAATAAATGAATTAAAACTTCCGAAAGATAGATTGGCTTTTTCTGTTTTTGAAGGGGACAACGATGCATCTTTTGATAAAGAAGCATTTGAAATTTGGAAAAATTTAGGAATATCAGAAGAAAATATAAAAAAGTTTCCCAAAAAAGATAATTGGTGGGGGCCAGCAGGAGAAACTGGTCCGTGTGGTCCTGATACAGAAATGTTTTTTTGGACAGGCGAAGGCAAACCAAAATCTTTAACAACTGGCGATAATAAGAGTGAATGGGTTGAAATTTGGAATGATGTTTTTATGCAATACAATAAAACCAGAGAAGGAAACTTTGAACCACTCAGACAAAAAAATGTTGATACAGGAATGGGTTTAGAAAGAACGATTTCGGTTATTAATAGTGAAGATATATTTTTAATTGATACATTTAAACCGATAATAGAAGAAATAGAAAAATTATCTGGTAAAAAATATAGTGAAAATAAAAAAGAAATGAGAATTATTGCTGACCACATAAAGGCAAGCGTAATGATTCTTGGAGATGAAAAGGGAATTATTCCTTCAAACACAGGACAGGGATATGTTTTGAGACGACTTATTCGCAGAGCGGTAAGATATACAAAAATGATTGGTATGAGTGAAAACTTTACATCAAAACTTTCTGATTCGGTTATTAAAATATATAAAGATGTTTATCCTGAAGTAAAAAAGAACGAAGATTTTATAAAAAGGGAATTGGAGGCGGAAGAAAATAAATTTAGGAAAACATTAGAGGTTGGTTTAAAAGAATTTGAAAAATATGCTCAATCGATAGTAATAAATCGAAATATATCTGATGAAGAAAAAGGTAGAAATCTTTATTCTGCTCCTAAAGAATTACCTGCAGATTCTGTATTTAAGTTGATTACTACATTTGGTTATCCTTTAGAATTGGTTATTGAAGAGATGAGGGAGAGAGAAATAATCACAGATTTAGATATGGTAAAAGCATTGATAAAAAAACATCAAGATTTATCTCGCACTTCTTCCGTTGGTATGTTTAAAGGTGGGCTTGCAGATGCAAGTGTTGAAAGTAGAAAATATCATACACTTCAACATTTAATTTTAGCGACAATGAGAATTGTTTTAGGAAATCATATTGAGCAAAAGGGAAGTAATATCACAGCCGAAAGATTAAGATTTGATTTTTCTCATCCACAAAAACTTACAGACGAAGAAAAAAATAAAATAGAAAAAATCGTAAATGAGCAAATACAAAAAAAACTCCCAGTTTGGTTTGAGGAAACGAGTTTAGATGGGGCAAAAAAAATTGGTGCAACTGGTGTTTTTGAACATAAATATGGTGAAAGAGTAAAAGTTTATTTTATTGGTAAAGATAGTGATAATTTTAGTAAGGAAATTTGTGGTGGACCACATATTGAAAATCTTTCTGAACTTGGTCATTTTAAAATAGCAAAAGAAGAATCTGTTTCTGCTGGTGTTCGTAGAATAAAAGCGGTTTTAGAATAAGAAAATAAAAATCCCGTTGTCGACGGGATTTTTAAAACTTGATTGATCAAAAAATATTTACCAATCGTGGTTTAAAAACGGTTGGTGGACTATTTTTATTAACGCTTGTTGGAGCTCTGTATTGCTCCAAATTGCTAAAAGATGAAAATACAGATAAATTTGGTATTGGCAACTCCGTTTTAACTAAAGTAGAAGAATTGTTTTTGTTGTTAGGTTTTCGGCCGTTGCTCATAAATTTCTCCTTTTTAAAATGTTTGATCAATCCGAGTTCTAGTAAAGGAACTCTCTGCTAATTATTATTACACAATTTATAAATATACACAATGGTTCAAAAAATAAACATTGCATCTCCACACTTTTGTAATTGTCTATTCATATTGCGTGATATAATTAAACTCTATGCGATCTGAAAATGAACTAAATCTTATTATTGATGTTGGAAGTGGAAGTATTGGCATTGCAGTTGTTTCTATGTATTCTGATTTAAATATAGTGCCCGAGATTCTTTATACAACCAGAAAAGAAATAAATTATTATGGCGGTCTAAATTCCAGAAGATTTTTATTTTCGATGACCGGTGCATTTGAAGAAGCGCTGGCCGATTTACAAAAAAAATTTATTTCTATATCTAAAAATAAAATAAGCATAAAAGAAACTCACTTTTTCTTTTCTTCTCTTTGGCATATTTCTCAGACAAGAGTTTTTTTTAATGAAAACAGAAAAGAAGTAAAAGTTACAAAATCTTTCGTGAATGAAATTATTGAAAAAGAAACAAAAAATTTTGAAACTATCGTCGCAAAAGATAATACAAACATTGTTTCCGAAAACGTACAAATAGTTGAGAAAAATGTAATACAGATAAAATTGAATGGTTATGAAACATCAAACCCTTATTCAAAAATGGCCAAAACACTAGAAATAAATCTTTTTGTAAGTGCGGTTTCAAAAAAGGTAATAAAAATATTAGAAGAATCATTCTTTAGATTTTTTAACAACGAAGCCATTAAATATCATACATTTGTAAACACGGCATTCGTATCTTTGCGTGATATTAACCCGACAATAAACGATTATCTTTTTCTTGATATAAGCGGAGAAATAACAGAAGTGGCTGTTATAAAAAATGGAGTTTTGTTTGATTCCATATCTTTTCCATTTGGTAAAAACTCCATAGTTAGAAAACTTGCTGAATCACTGGGCACAAGTAAAGAAGAAGCAATTTCTAGGGCAGTGCTTTATAAATCTACCAGTCCAATAAATACAACCGATGATAAAATCTCAAAAATAATAGAAGGTTTAACAAAAGAATGGCATAAAATGTTTGATAGTTCTATAAAACAATTACTATTAAACATCGCATTACCGCAGATGATATTTTATATGTCTGATGATGATATTGAAAAAATTATTGGAGATTTTATAAAATCATACAAATTTGACAACATAGACACTTTTGAAAAACTTGTAAATATAAAATTTGTGGATAATGAAATTTTTGATAGATATATAAAATACACAGGCCAACAGAAAAAGGACCAGTTTCTTTCTTTAGAATCAGTTTTTTTAAAAAAGATAAAAAACTTAAACAATTACTAATTATGGTTTATACTATATAAGTTAATTAAATAAACATTATGGCAAAAAAAATTTTAGACGGTTTAGTTTCTTTAAATGAAAATTCAATAAGAAGGATTCCAGTTACCCATGATACAAAAAAAGAAACCACTGAAAGTGAACCATTTTCACCCAAAAAAATAAGGAGAGAAAAAAGAGCTTCTTCTTTTGGTCTATGGTTTATTGGGATAATTGTTATTGTATTTTTATTTTTCTTATTTTCAATTTTGTTTTCTGGAGCAAAAGTTTTAGTTTATCCTAAAACGGCAACAATTTCTTTGGATGAAACAATTTCCGCTGTTAAAAATCTTGATGACAAAAATACTTTGCAATATGAAGTTATGGTAATAAACAAGGACGGTTCTAAGTCCATAAAAGCTACGGGCGAAGAATATGTTGAAGAAAATGCTTCTGGAACTATAACAATTTTTAACAATTTTGATTCAAAAGACCAAAGATTAATAAAAAATACACGATTTGAGTCATCCGGAGGGCTTATATATAGGATAAAAAACTCAGTTGTTGTCCCCGGTGTCAAAAAAGTAGGTGATAAAAGCGTCCCCGGTAGTGTAGACGCTAAGGTTTATGCCGACGAACCAGGCGAAAAATATAATGTTGGTTTGAGCGATTTCACTATCCCTGGTTTTAAAGGTGATCCTAGATTTGATAAATTTTATGGTAGATCCAAAACTCCAATCGCGGGTGGTCTGGTTGGTAATGTGAAAATCGTTCCTGAAGCAGATAAATTAGCGGCAATAGAACAAATACATTCTGAAATTAAAACAGAAATATTAAATGATGCACGTTTGCAAATTCCAAGTGATTTTATGCTTTTTGACGATTTAGTAAATATTTCTTTTGAATCATTACCAAATTCAAATGTAGATGGAGATACTGTTTTGATTAGCGAAAAAGCAACATTAAGTGGTGCAATTATAAACAAAAAGGAATTGGCAAAATTTATAGCAAAAATTAAAGTTGATGGATACAAAGATGAGGCCATAGAAGTATTGAATATGAGTGATTTAAAGATTTCTATTATTGATAAAACCAAGAATATATCAAAAGGAGAAGAAATAGGGCTTAATATTAAAGGAAACGCAACATTGGTTTGGTTATACAATGAAGAACAGTTAAAATTAGACTTTGTTGATAAAAACAAGACAGACATCAATACAATTTTATCTAAACACGCCGGGATAAAAAATGTGGAAGCTGTTATAACACCGTTTTGGAAAAGTGCCTTCCCAAGTAAGTCGGAAAATATAAAAATAGAGAGAGTTTTAGAATAAATAACAACTTTTAAGAACTTTGTTGACGAAAGGGTTGACTTATGTGTGGTTATTTTGCTAATATACAGCACTGTTATTGTGATGAATATAAAAAAAGAACAAGTCGAAAAAGCATATGGCATAGTTGTTGAGGCCATGCCTAATACGACCTTTAAAATTAAATTCGAGAATAACGAAGAGAAGCTAGCCTATTTGTCTGGCAAAATGAGAAAAAATCGTATCAAAGTTGTCCTTGGGGACAGGGTTACGGTTGAGTTGGACAAATATGGTGGCAAAGGAAGAATAGTACAAAGAAGTTAATATATACATATTTAATGAAAGTAAAATCATCAGTAAAAAAAAGATGCCCAAAGTGCAAAATAGTCAAAAGGAAGAATCGTTTATGCGTAATTTGCGATAATCCAAGACACAAACAAAGACAAGGATAATTTGTTTTTTATTTTTAATTTATGAGAATTTTAGGAATCACAATACCAGATAATAAAAAATTAGAAATAGGCTTAACTGTCGTATATGGTATTGGAAGACCCCGAGCAATTGAAATTTTAAAAAATGCAAAAATTGATAAAGATAAAAAATCAAAAGATTTAACACCAGAACAAGAAAATAAAATAAGAGAGTTAATTGAAAAATATTCAGTGGAAGGTGATTTAAAAAGAAAAGTTTCTTCAAATATAAAACGTTTGAAAGATATTAAAGCATATAGAGGAATAAGACACATGAAAAGATTGCCTTCGAGAGGACAAAGAACAAAAACAAATTCAAGAACAGTAAGAGGTAATGTTAGAAAGACCATGGGTTCTGGTAGAAAAAAAGTAGATAAGAAATAAATTCAAATGCTCTAAATGAGCGTTTGAATCCATAATTTAAAAAGTAGAGCTGGATGATGATTTTCAAAATCTCGCCAACGCTCGATAAAAAAATCAATCATATGGGTAAAAAACGAATAGTTAAAAAAACAGGTTCAACAATGGATCGTGAAGCAAAATCACGGGCTATTTCTAAAACGCCAAAGAAAAAAATAGAGTCTGCAATACTTGCTGTAAAATCAACTTATAATAATACACTTGTTGCTTTAACTGATTTGGGGGGGAATGTACTTTTTTGGTCTTCTTCTGGGGCACTTGGCTTCAAGGGAGCAAAAAAGGGGACTCCATTTGCCGCAGCAAAAGTTGGTGAATTGATTGGTGAAAAAGCAAAAATAATGGGTATAAAAGAAATAGACGCTGTTGTAAACGGTGTTGGGGCTGGACGCGAATCAGCAATAAGAGCTTTCATATCAAAAGGAGTAAGATTAAATTCAGTTAGAGACATAACTTCAATACCACACAATGGTCCAAGACCACCTAAAACTAGAAGGGTATAATTTCAAAAGCTCTAAACGAGCTTTTGAAAAATCGTGCCAGCTTTCAAATCCATAATGATTTTTTTAAAATAATATATAAAACTATGATAACAGGTCCAAAATATAAAATATGTAAGAGATTAGGTTCAGGTGTGTTTGAAAAATGTCAAACAGAAAAATTTGCATTGGCGCAATCTAAAACAAGCAAAGCAAAAAGATCCTCATCAAAAAAAAGACCTAGAGCAATGACCAACTATGGTCGTCAGCTTATAGAAAAACAGAAAGCAAGATTTACATATGGGGTTTCAGAAAATCAATTTGGAAACTATGTTAAGAAGTCTATAGAGAAGAAAGAATCAACACCAAGTGAAGAATTATTTAAATTTTTGGAGAGCAGGTTGGACAATGTTGTTTATCGTCTTGGTTTTGCAAAAACAAGAAGAATGGCAAGACAAATAGTTTCTCACGGACACATAACAATAAACGGAAAAAGATTATCAATACCTTCTTATAATGTTGGGGTTGGTGATAAAATTTCAATAAAAAATGAAAGAAAAAATAATGGTCTGTTTGTTAATTTTGAAAAAGAAGCAATGAATATGCCGAACATACCATCTTGGATTTCTTTCAATTTAAAAAATAAAGAAGGAGTTTTTAAAAGTCTGCCGGTTTATAATCCGTCAGATTTATTATTCGATCTACAATCGGTTATAGAGTTCTATAATCGTTAAAATCTATAACTTTTTCAAAATCAATACTTGAATAAGTTATAAAATGGTGTATAATTATTAATAATTAATAAAAATTATGGATTACGATATTGTCTTGCCATCACAGCCAAAAGTTATAAAGGAAGAAAGCTTTGAGGGTATATATGAGATAGAAGGTTTATATCCGGGGTATGGTCACACACTCGGAAATTCTCTTAGACGTATCATTTTGTCTTCTTTGCCGGGTGCTGCAATTGTGTCTGTCAAAATAGACGGCGCTGACCACGAATTTACTACAATAGATGGAGTTAGAGAAGATGTTATAAATGTACTTCTTAACTTAAAAAAGATAAGAATAAAGATGGACACGGAAGAACCCCAGACGATGTATCTTAAGGCAAAAGGAGAAAAAGAAGTAAAAGCTGGAGATATTGAAGTACCTGGTCAAATAGAAATACTAAATCCAGATCTTATAATTGCACATACAACAAGTAAAACAGCATCACTAAACATAGAAATAAAAGTTCAAAGAGGTCTTGGTTATGTTCCAAAAGAAGTAATAGAAAAAGACAGAGTTGATATAGGAGCAATATCTCTTGATGCAATATTCAGTCCGATAAGAAGAGTAAATTATGAAGTTGAAGATATGCGTGTTGGTGAAAGAACAAACTTCAACAGATTAAGAATGTTCATAGAAACAGATGGCACTATGACTCCAAGAGAAGTTTTTGAAAAATCAGTAGGTATAATGATAAAACAATTGAAGGCAATAGTTGGTTTCCAAGAAGAGGAAGAGGAGCCAGAAAAAGGCGACAACGATTCTGACGAAAAAGAAGCAGGCAGTGGAAAGGAATCTTCAGATGATGGTTCAACAGACAAAGAATTTTTCAAAACAAGAATAGAATCGCTTGGTCTTTCTGTTAGAACAGAAAATGCACTCAAAAATGCAAGCATAAGAACTGTCGGTGGTTTATCAAGAAAAAGAGAAGAAGATATCTTAGAAATTGAAGGACTTGGTAAAAAAGGTCTCGATGAAATTAAAAAACTTTTAAAAAGTAATAATATTTCATTAAAAACAAACTAAAATGAGGCATAGTAACAAAAACAAAAAATTTGGCCGAACAACAAATCAAAGAAAAGCATTGATGAAATCTTTATCTTTGTCTTTGATAAAAAATGAGAAAATTAAAACAACAGAAACAAAGGCGAAGGCATTAAGACCGATTATAGAAAAACTAGTTACTAGAGGAAAAAGTGAGACATTGGCTTCAAAAAGATTGATAATTTCTAGACTTGGCAGAGAAGATTTAACAAAAAAACTTTTTGAAGAAATTGCACCAAGATATAAAGATAGAAAAGGAGGTTATACAAGAATTACAAAATTATCAAAAAGAGCCGCTGATTCAAGTTCAATGGCTACAATAGAGTTTGTTTAATTTATTTAAATATTATGGAAGTTTATACAATTGATGCAAAAGATAAAAAATTAGGAAGATTGGCTAGCAGACTAGCAGTTTTGTTAATGGGGAAAAATCTAAGAAATTACAAAAAAAACATTGTTTCTGATGTAGCTGTGGCTGTCATAAACGCTTCAAAAATGGATGTTGGTATCAAAAAAATTGAAACCAAAAAATATTCTCATTTTTCTGGTTATCCCGGAGGTCTTAGAAAAGAAAGTATGGGAAAGGTAATAAAAGATAAGGGGAATGCAGAATTAATAAGAAAAGCAGTTCGTAGCATGTTACCAAATAACAGACTTAGATCTGACATGTTGAAGAAATTAAAAATATCTGAATAATAAAATTATGACAAAAGATATAAAAGAAACAAAAGAAGTAGTAAAAACTCCCAAAGCAAGTTTGGAACAAACAAAAAAGAAATTTCTTCAAGAAATAGGAAGAAGAAAAACTTCTGTTGCAATTGTTAGGGCAACAGAAAATGCAAAAGCAAAGAATGAATTCGTTATTAATGATTTGAAACTGGAGGATTATTTTAAAACAGGGAAATTACAAAACACAGTTAGAGATCCACTTTTAAAAGTAAAACCAAAGGAAAAATTTTCTTTTACTGTAAAAGTAAAAGGTGGTGGGACTTCATCACAGGCAGATGCAGTAAGACACGGTTTGTCTAGGATTTTGTCTGGTTTAGATGAAGAATACAAAAAGAAATTAAAAAAAGCAGGTTTTTTGAAGCGTGATTCAAGAGCAAAAGAAAGAAGAAAATTCGGTTTGAAAAAGGCTAGAAAAGCTGCACAGTGGTCTAAGCGTTAGGACTGAAATTTACATTTAAAAAATTCCAATTGGGGGGTCTAAAATTATGTTCAAAAAAAACAAAACAATTGATATATCCGAAAATAATGAAAATGTTGTAGAGGAAAACGAAAATTTTGAAATTGAAGGAATAGAAGAATCTACAGAAATCAAAATAAAAAAAATAAAGGAAAATTTAAAAAAGTGCGAGAATGAAAAAAAAGAGTATTTAGATGGATGGCAAAGATCAAAGGCAGAATTAATTAATTTTAAAAAGGGAACAGAACTTTCAAAAAAAGAACTCCTGTTGTTTGCGAACGAAAATTTAATAGTAGAGATAATAAATGTCTTGGATAGTTTTAATATGGCTTTTTCAAATAAAGATCATTGGGAAAAAGTTGATGAAAATTGGAGAAAAGGAGTAGAATATATATATAATCAATTATTGAATACATTAAAAAATTTTGGCGTCGAAGTAATTAATCCAATAAAAGAAAAATTTAATCCATCCTATCATATTTCTGTTGATTCAATGGATGTTGAAAATGAGAAAGAAGATCATATAATTTTAGAGGTCTTGCAGAATGGTTATAATTTAAATGGTAAAAATGTGAGACCAGCAAGAGTTAAAATTGGTATTTATAAAGGTCATAAATAAAAAAAAATAATAAAAATTAAAAAATATGAGTAAAATTTTAGGAATAGATTTAGGGACAACAAATTCAGCCTTCGCCATAATAGAGGGTGGGGAACCAAAAATTTTGGAAAACTCTGATGGTGCCAGAACAACACCATCGATTGTTGCTCTATCAAAAGTTGGGGAAAGAATCGTTGGTGTTTCTGCAAAAAGACAGGCGGTTACAAATCCTAAAAACACAGTTTTTGGAATTAAAAGATTTATGGGTCATCGTTTTGATGATAAGGAAGTTCAAAAAGATAAAGAAATTGTTCCCTATGAAATAACCAAAGGTTCTGACGAAGGTGTTTTAATCACGCTTGGAGATAAAAAATATAGACCAGAAGAAATTTCTGCAATAATACTTCAAAAAATTAAAGCTGATGCTGAAGCAAAAACAGGAGAAAAAATAACAGAAGCTGTTATTACTGTTCCCGCATATTTCAACGATTCACAAAGAAAAGCAACAAAAGATGCCGGTAAAATTGCTGGGTTGGACGTAAAAAGAATAATAAATGAACCAACGGCAGCCGCTTTGGCATATGGTTTTAATAAAAAGAAAAATGAACAAATAGTAGTCTTCGACTTTGGTGGTGGAACATTTGATGTTTCTGTTCTTGAAGTTGGAGACGATATAGTTGAAGTTAAATCAACCGATGGCGATAGTCATATGGGTGGAAAAGATATAGATCAAAAAATAATAAAATGGATTGCCGGGGAATTTAAAAAAGAAAGCGGAATAGATATTTCAAAAGATTCTTTAGCATTACAAAGATTGGATGAAGCAGCAGAAAAAGCAAAGCACGAATTATCTAGCTCTACAGAAACAGAAATAAATATTCCTTTCATAACATCCGATGCTGATGGTCCTAAACACTTACTGATGAAATTTTCAAGAGCAAAACTTGAAGATTTGGTAAAAGAATATATTGATAAATCAATTGAAATAACAAAAAGAGCAGTTGAGGCATCGCCATTTAAACTTTCTGATATAGATGAAATTGTTCTTGTGGGAGGACAAACAAGAATGCCCGCAATACAAAAAGCCGTGAAAGATTTGTTCGGGAAAGAACCAAATAAATCAATTAACCCGGATGAAGTGGTTGCTCTTGGTGCAGCCGTTCAAGCTGGAATTTTAAGGGGAGATGTAAAAGATGTTTTACTTCTTGATGTTATCCCACTATCTTTTGGTATTGAAACCTTGGGTGGAGTCGCAACAAAATTAATTGAAAGAAATACAACAATACCTACAGCAAAATCACAGGTTTTTTCTACGGCCGCGGATAATCAAACATCTGTAGAAATTCATGTTGTTCAAGGAGAAAGGCCAATGGCAAATGATAACAAGAGCCTTGGAAGATTTGTTTTAGACGGCATTCCGCCCTCAAGAAGAGGTATGCCACAGATTGAAGTTACTTTTGACATAGATGCGAACGGAATTTTAAATGTAAAAGCAAAAGACAAATCCTCGGGAAAAGAACAGTCAATAAAAATAGAGGCGACCTCCGGTTTATCTGAAGACGATATAAAAAAGATGCAGAAAGATGCAGAATTACATGAGGAAGAAGACAAAAAGAAAAAAGAATTAATGGATTCAAGAAATCTTTTGGACCAAATTGTTTATACTGCAGAAAGAGCGTTGGTTGAAAATTCTGATAAAATTTCAGATGATTTGAAGAAAAATATTCAAGAAAAAATTGATAGTGCTAAAAAAATAAAAGAAGGAAACGAAGTTGGGGATATTAAAAAAGCAACCGAAGAGCTATCGTCTGAAATGTCAAAAATAGGAGAAGAAATACAAAAAAATTCACAACCACAACCAAAGCCAGATGAGGAAAAGAAAGATGACAAAGATGGAACTGTACACGAGACAGAAACAAAATAAATTAAAAAGCCCTTAATGGGCTTTTTAATCCATAATTATTTTTCTTGATTTTGTGATTTCTTACTTTTATGACAAATGATTACTACAAAATACTAGAAGTTGATAAAAAGGCCTCGAAAGATGAAATAAAAAAGGCCTATAGAAAGTTGGCTCATAAATATCACCCAGACAAAAAGGGAGGTGATGAAAAAAAATTCAAAGAAATAAATGAAGCGTATTCTACTTTGTCAGACGATAAAAAGAAAACAGAATATGATACATACGGAAGAACATTCAACGGTGCGTCTAGTGGGTATGACACTAGTGGATTTTCATCTCAGGGTGGATTTGGTGGTTTTGATTTTTCTGGTTTCTCAAATTTTAACGGTGGTGCTTCTGGATTTCAAGATTTTGATTTGGGAGATATATTTAGTGAATTTTTTGGGGGTGGTGCCGGAACAAGAACTTCACAAAAAAGAAGAGGGCGAGATATTTCCATCGATATTGAAATATCATTTTCAGAATCTATATTTGGTGTAGATAGAAAGGTTTTAATAAAAAAGAAAGTTTTGTGTGATGAATGTAATGGTAGTGGTGCAAAAAACGGAGTAGAAATGAAAACATGCTCAGCATGCAATGGTTCCGGAAAAATTCACGAATCAAAGAGATCAATTTTCGGAACAATAACTCACACCGTTGTTTGTAATGAATGTGTTGGAAAAGGAAAAGTGCCAAAAGAAAAATGCAGTAAATGTTCTGGATTTGGAGTTATAGAAAAACAAGAGGAAATAAACATCAAAATTCCATCAGGTATTGAAGATGGAGAAATGATAAGACAAACAGGTACGGGAGAAGCCATAAAAGACGGTATAAGTGGAGATTTATATATCAAAATTCATGTTAAAAAAGACCCCAATTTTAAAAAAGAAGGAAATAATATTTTAACGGATTTGGATGTTAAATTAACAGATGCAATTACTGGTTCTGAATATAAACTAAAGACGTTGGACGGAATAATAACAATTGAAATTCCAATAGGTATTAACCATGGTGATTTTTTGCGTGTAAAAGAAAAAGGAGTTGTCATCAATAAAGACAGAAGAGGAGATTTACTTGTAAAAGTAAAAATCATAATGCCAAAAAAACTCTCTAAAAAATCAAAAGAATTATTGGACGAATTAAGAAAGGAAGGAATTTAAAATACGCGGATTAGTACAGACTTACACAGATGAAAAATTAACCCTTACGGAGGCAACGCCTCCGTAAGGAGTTTAGTTAACAACCATTCAATTATTCAATCGAATAGTTGTATTAACAATTATCAATTTTTTTTCAAAGTGATAAAATGTTGATATAAATTTATGGGAAAAGAAGAAAAAAAGGAAAAAATATCATTTCTTGCCATAGAACAAATGATAGAAAATACTATTAGACTCTTAAAAGTCGTGTGGATTGAAAAAAAGAAAATGATGATTGTCTTGTTTTCAATTTTTATTGTTATTTCTGCTACTCCTTTTTTAAAATCGGGTTCAAACGGACTTTTAATAAACGAGCTCGTAAATGTTACAAAAAGTGGCGAACCAAGCTCATCATTATTTTGGTTGATTGCTTTGGTTATTTCTTCAAATTTACTTCCATCTTTTTTATACACAATTGAAGGATACATCAACAAAGTTTTCTGGTTTTTTTTGGAAGAGAAGTTTGAGTTTATGATAATAGAAAAAAAAGGACAGATAGATGTGGCAACACACGAGAGTCCTAACAGAAATGATTTGTTTAGTAAAATAAATGAAGGTGGAACATGGAGGTTAAGAAATTTTATTGACAGACAATTTTATATAATTCAAGGTCTCATAGAAGTAATAATTGCTTCGATTATTATTATGTCATTTAATTGGTGGGTGTTTTTAATTGTTCTTATCGGTTCTATACCAGATTTTGTTATAGAAATGCAGTATGGGAAAGAGGTCTGGTCAATACAAGACAGCAAAGCAGAAACAAAAAGAAGATATTGGGATATACGGGGACATTTCAGTAGGGTTTCTTCTATAGTTGAATTAAAACTTTTTCAAAATGCAAATCACTTTTTAAAAATAATAAAAGAACTCTTTCAAAATTTTAGACAGGAGGAAAAGAAAAATGAACAAAAAATGTTGAGGAAAGAAATTTTTGCAATGCTTTTGGCACAATCTGTGATGACATTTGCAATTGTTTGGTTTATATTTGAAGTTGTAAACGGAAAGATCCAAATAGGAACATTCACCTTTGTAATAGCATCCATAGGAACTCTTAGAAATGCCTTTTCTGGGTTATTTAGAAATATGGGTAGACAATACCAAGATAGTCTTTTTGTAACTGATGTATTTAAATTTTTAGATATAAAACCCGAAATTGAAAAACCAAAAATGGGAATTATTTTGGACAAAAATAAAACACCGGAAATAATTTTTGAAAATGTTACATTTTCATATCCGAATACAAAGAAAAAAGTTTTGAAAAATTTTTCAGTAAAAATTCCAGCCGGTAGCAAAATGGCGATTGTTGGTGTAAATGGAGCCGGGAAAACAACATTCGTGAAATTATTGTGTAGATTTTATGATCCAGACGAAGGAAGAATTTTAATAGGCGGTTATAATTTAAAAGATATTGATCTAGAAAGTTGGTATTATCAACTGGGAGCAATATTTCAAGATTATTCCAATTATCATTTTTTGGTAAAGGAATCAATCGCAATAGGTAGGGTTGGAAAAGAAAGCGATATAGAAAAAGTTAAAGAAGCTGCAAAATCAAGTGAGGCTGATATTTTTATAGAAGAGTGGGAAAAAAATTATGAACAAATGTTAGGAAAAGAATTTTCTGATGGAGTTCAACCTTCTATTGGCCAGTGGCAAAAACTTGCTCTCGCCAGAACTTTTTACAGAGATCCGAGAATTTTAATTTTAGATGAGCCAACTTCCTCTATTGATGCAGAAGCTGAAGCAAAAATATTTGAAAAATTAGAATTTTTACCAAAAGACAGAACTGTAATATTAATTTCTCACAGATTTTCTACAGTTCGTCATGCCGATAAAATTATTGTTATAAAAAGTAATACTGTTACTGAATCTGGAAGTCACGAAGAATTATTATTTCTTAATGGGACATATGCGAAATTATTCAAGTTACAAGCGAAAGGGTACAAATAGTATATAATTAAAAAAGAAATGGCTATTTTGTGCATAACTGATACTATATAATACATAGAGGTTTTGATTATCCCAAGATAGTTTGGGGAATTTTTTATGAAAAAACTTTATTATATACCACCGTTAGTTTTACAAACATTGATTTGGATACCTACCAGATTAATTTTAATTTTTTTTGTTGGTTTGAAAGTAAATGGCATGGAAAATTTAAAGGGGCTGAAAAAAGGAGTTATTTTTGCTTCAAATCATGCAAACGCTCTCGATCCAATACTTTTACCGGCAAGTTTACCTTTTTTATCAAAATTTATGCCAATGTTTTATACTTCTCGCGAGAATACTTTTTATAAAAGATTATGGATGCGAATATTTTTTTCATCGGGATTATTTTTTAAAGCGTGGGGTTCATATGCAGTTGGGATAGGAATTCATAACTACGAAGAGTCGTTAAGATCTCATATAAAAATTTTAAATGATAAACACAGCCTATTTATTTTTCCAGAAGGAGGAATAACAAAAGATGGAAATTTTAAAGAAGCAAAGGGGGGGGTCGCTTTTCTTTCTCACAAAACAAATTTACCAATCGTCCCGGTAGGAATAAATAGTACATATAAAATAAGTTGGGGAAAATTTTTTTTAAGAAAAAGAAAGATTACTTTAAATATAGGGAAGCCAATGTATTCAAAAGATATTTTTGATAATAAAAAAGAAATTACAGTAGATGACTACAAATCCGGCGCGAATAAAATAATGAAAAAAATAAAAGAGCTTTACATAAAATCATAAAAACAAACTATTTTCTAATTTAATTAAATGATTGAATAGTTTTTTAAGTAATTTCTCTCATTTACTTTTTACATACTCTGTGGTATTGGTTCAGTGATCTTTTTGGGAGTGATAACGACTCGAGCGAAACATACGAAGTTAAAATAGAAGGTCGTAAAAGTGAAAATCACAAACACAAAGACGGTTCAAGTGGGCATGACATATATGCCGCAAAAGTAACTTACAAAAACGGTGAAAAAATCAGCGAGAAAAATGCTGGTTATGGGCATGTTTCTGTAGATAAAAACGGAAATCAAAAAAGTCATGTTAAATAAAGACAGAAACGGGCGATTGTCCGTTTCTTTTTTTTGTTCTATAATTTAAGCAATGAGAATACTAAACAAAAAAAGAAAAATAAAAATGGGTGATTTTAACAAATTATGGCTTGAGATTATTTTAAGTAGAGGAGTTTTAGAAAGAAAAGACGTTTTATATTTGCTTGAAAAGTTTGAAATTAAATTCACAGATAAAGATTGGCAAAACAAGACTTCAATAAAAGAAATGGGGTTAGTCTTAACTTTTGAATATTCAGACACAAAGAACCAAAAGTTATTGTTGGAAGAAACAAAAAAAATTATTGAGGAAAAATATTCAAATTTAGTAAATTATAATGAGGGTAAAAAAATATTTCTTTTATTAATCAAATTAGATGAAAACATATTAACTAAACTATGTATTGTTTTTGGTAAGAATAAAAATTATGTTGAAATGTTGAAAAAAAATAAAACAAAAATAGGAATAAATAAATATGATTTAATTTTTAATTTATTTGAAGAAATATACTCTTGCAATAAATAAAAACAATTTCCTTGCTTAAATGTGATATATATTCGTTTGAAATTATGTCAATTTTATTGTGTGGTTTGTTGTTTACTTTTTATCTACTCT
>VMGX01000009.1 GCA_007376805.1 Parcubacteria group bacterium Athens0714_16
TAAGAGATACTACGGTTAGTAAACTTCCTAAAATAGCACCAAAAATAAAAAATAAAATTATAAATAAAAAATTCATTATATTAATTATATCAAAAAAATAATTATTTTGTGTAAAAGAAACCCCGCCTAAGGCGGGGTTTCTAAAAAGTCATTCTAAAATTTCAAGATTATGGCTTAACGTCATAAAGTGGGTCTGTTCCTATTGCATCTATACCACCTCCAGTACATGCTGTACCAGCTGCGGCGTCAGCATCACCATCAAGTGCTTGATGATTCCCGTCTTCAAGTGTTGCCATTAAGTGATAACTTGAACATGTTGTTCCTGATCCAAGCGCAGTATATGTGTATACAGTGTCTGTCTGTGGATCTTTTGGCAAAGTTGGTATAAAGCTAGGCGCAAGTGGTGCCAAAGCAGTTGGATAGTTTGCATTTGAATCAAAATATAATTCAAGCGCTAACTGAACCTGTTTTATATCAGCTATTCTTCTTGCATCTCGTGATTTTTGTCTAGCACTGTTCAACGAAGCAAGAACAACTGATGACAAAATACCAATTATTGCTATAACAACGAGAAGTTCGATAAGTGTAAAACCTTTATTTTTTTTCATAATTTTATACAGAAAGTTACTAAATATTTAGTATGCAGAAAACTCTGCATTGTCTCGAGACAGCTACTGTTAAAAAAGCTGAGCTCAAGAATTTACATCAATAAATAAGAGTAATTCGACCTTATCTCTTATGTATATTCGTGTTTCTATTATATAACCAATAATACAAAACTAAAAAGAAACTTGTGGATAAATGAAAAAGCCCTAAATGGGCTTTTTCATCCTTTTTTCGTTTTTTTAAAATACCCATAATGGCATTTTTCATCCCCTTTTCGTTTTTTAAAAAAAAAGCCCCAACTTTAAAAGCTCTTGATAGGCTTTTAAAGAGTCGTTCTAGATTTTAATCCAATTTGGGCTTTTTCATCCCTTTTTTCTTCTTCATCCCTTTTTTCTGAACTACGTAGGCAACGCCTCCGTAGTTCACTAAAACACCAAATCATAAAAAACAAAAAAGGTCGCGTATAAACGCGACCCGAAAGATATTTAAACTTTTCCAAGTTCTCTTTATTTTTCCTTCATTTTTTGATTTATTTTTTCATCACGGATACCGTCTATATATCCGTAAACTAAAATGAAAATGAAAAGAATTACTACTGGGAAAAAAATTGTCCACCGGCGGTATTGGACCATTTCTGGTGCACCAAGAAATTTCACAAGATGTGTCCATATTACTGGACCAAAAAGTGTAAGCGCCCAGAAAAATATTGTTAAAGCTATATGCCAACGACCACCCATTACTTTAACAACACCGAGAGAGACAAGGCAACCAAAGACGGACACGGCTACCAAAAACAGAATTGGAACGGCGTGAGATAACCCCCATCCCAATATGTCTTCCTCCCCAAGAATAAATGCGTAGGCGGTTGCTAATATTATTCCGATTATTATTGCGACTAGCACAATAATACTTATAAAAATAATATCACCGAGGACCTCAGATGACTTTCTTTTTAACCACGAGAGATAGTCACCGATTTTTTCTGCAAGATTTTTGCAAACTTCAAAATAACGATTCAAATTTAAAAGAGCCATTAAAACCTCCAAATATAATTTATGAATTAACTCATTTCTGCATATATTATATAACAACATAACATAAAACGTCAAGCTGAAAACCAAAAAACCGCTCAGTTGAGCGATTTTTTGGTTTTCATCTGCGTCTAATCTGCGTTTTTTATCCCGCCGTGGCGGGATAAATCTGCGTACATCTGCGGTCTCAGACGCCTGCCGAAATATTGTAAATAGGAATAAGGACTGAAGCCAAAAGCAAACCAACACCAACGGCCAACATAACAATCATGACCGGCTCTATCAAACTCACAAGTGTATCGACAGCATTTACAACCTCTCTTCTGTAAAAATTTGATAGTGTTTTTAAAATATTACCAAGCTCCCCTGTTTCTTCCCCAACTCTCATCATTTGAACCATAATATTTGGAATTTCTTCATTTTTCGAAAAAGCTTCAGAAACAGATTTTCCCGCTTTTATAGATTCCGTCGCTTCTTTTATAATATCTTCGTAAACTTTATTCCCAACAACCGATCCAGTAACTTCTATCGATCTAACCATTGATATACCGCTAGCTAACATTGTATGCATGTTGTCAGATATTCTTGAAAGATATAATTTTCTATAAAGTGTTCCTATAAAAGGTATGGAAATTTTTAATCTTGAAAAATAAAGTTTACCGGCTTCTGTTCTTGCATACTTCCAAATAAAAAATCCGCCTACTATTAATAAAATAATCAAAAATACCCCATAATTTATGAGCAAATTACTTATTGAAATAACCGCCCTTGTGTAAAAAGGCATTGTTTGTCCAGATTCTGCAATGATTGAGCTTATTCTTGGAATAACTGTTGTTAACATCAAAACCATAACTGCAACGAATGTAAACACAATAAAAATAGGATAAACGAGAGCATTTTTTGCTTTCGAAGTTAGTTCATAAGATCTGTCTAAATAATCTGCGAGATACAAAAAAGTTTGTTCCAGTTTTCCAGACTCTTCCCCTGAACGAACCATGTTTATATAAAAATCAGAAAAAACATCGGGATGTTTTTCCATTGATTTTGAAACCGAATTACCCGCCTTAAGATCAGAAGATATTTCTGCCAACTTAGCTCTCAAAACTGGATTTTCTGTTTCAACTGCCAAAAGATTAAATATTTTTAATGCGGAAACCTGTGCGTCAAAAAGAGTCGCTATCTGACGAGAAAGTATAACAACATCTTTGTTGGAAACTTTATCAAAAAAAGAAATTTTCTTTTCAAAAAAAGGTACTTTAGTTGCGTTATCTACAGATACAACAACAAAACCTCTTCTTTGTAAAGAGCTTATTGCAACATCAACATTTATTGCATCTATTTCTCCATTTTTCTGAAGTCCCTCAGAATCAATTACTTTATATTTGAATAACATGATAATTCAATAAAACAAGAAAACAAACTTTATTATTTATATTTATTTGTTTATTTTGCTTATTTGCTTATTTGCTTATTTGCTTATTTGCTTATTTGCTTATTTGCTTATTTGCTTATTTGCTTATTTGCTTATTTGCTTATTTGATTTGCTTATTTGCTTATTTGCTTATTTGCTTATTTGCTTATTTGTCTGTCTACAATAATTTTTCCAAACCCTGTACCTTTGTAGAATATTTTCTCGCGTCGTCCAGCGTTATTTCTCCGGCTCTAACAAGTTCTGCTAGTGATCTATTCATATCAACCATACCTGACTCTGAACCAGTTTCAACGACGGAATCTATTTCATGTGTTCTTCCCTCTCTTATTAAGTTAGAAACTGCATTGTTATTTATTAAAAGCTCATAGGCAGGAACAATCCCCCCAGCAATTCTAGGAATAAGTCTTTGTGAAAAAATACCCAACAAGCTTCCTGCCAACTGAGTTCTAATCTGTGTTTGACTTTCTCCTGGGAATGAATCAATAATTCTATCTATTGTTTGTGATGCATTGTTTGTGTGAAGTGTCGATAACACCAAGTGTCCGGTTTCTGCTGCGGTTACTGCTGTTGAAATTGTTTCAGCGCCACGCATTTCTCCTATCATTACAACATTCACGTCCTGTCTAAACATACTTTTTAGAGCGGTGTGAAAATCAGCTGTATCAATTTTAATTTCTCTTTGGTCTATTATAGATTTTTTTTCTTCAAACAAATATTCTATTGGGTCTTCAATTGTAATTATGTGTTCGGCTCTCGTACTGTTTATTATTTCAATCATTGAAGCAAGTGTAGTGGTTTTCCCGTGACCAACTGGACCAACGACCAAGAAGAATCCTTGTTTTCTAGCTGCAAACGATTCGAGCACCTGAGGGAGATTAAGCTGTTGAAGTGTTTTTACATTTTTAGGAATCAACCGCATTGCGATAGCCACTGTTCCTTTTTGAAAATAACAATTGCATCTGAATCTCATTTCATTATATGAATAAGAAAGATCCATTTCTTTGTTTTCTAAAAATATTTTTTTCTGGTCTTCGGTTAATAGAGCAGAAACTAATCCGAGAGTGTCAGCTTCTTTCAAAACATTTTGTTTTTCAAGTGCTATCAACATACCCGATACTCTTATTGTCGGTTTTTTGCCCACTGAAATATGAAGATCTGATGCGCCTTCTTTAATAACCGTCGCCAACAAATCTTCAAGTTGTTTTTTTTGTTCCATATTTTTAATTATTAATTAAAATCTTTACACGATTTTTCAAATTGTGGATTAAAAAGCTCGTAACTGATTAAAAACTGACACGATTCTTTAAATTATGGATTAAAAAGCTCGTAACTGATTAAAAACTGACACTCCCCTCTAAAATCTCATTTAGAGATTTTAAAGTAAGGGCTTTTTAATTTAATTTAGAAAAATTTTCTTTTGCTATATTTAAAACTTCTTTTAATACTTCTGACGGTATCGTGCTTGCCTTTACAATATAACCGTTAATTCCATACTTCTTCGCCTTATCAATATCTGATACCTGCCCTTGGTTGCTTAAAATCACAACAATGGCTTTTGGAACAAGATTTTCTTCTTTCTTTTTTTCAAGAAATGCAAAGCCATCCATTACTGGCATAACAATATCAAGTAATAAAATATCATAATTTTTATTTTCTCTTAGTTTTGCAAGCGCCTCCTCACCTCCCGTTGCTGTATCAACTATAAGACCACTCTCTTTAAATTTTACAGTATAAATATCAAGAAGAAACTTATCGTCATCAATAATTAAAACTTTATATTTATCATTTTCCATATGCCTATATTTTAACACAACGAACTAAATTTTAATAAACACCCGTTTATAACTTATTAGCTTCTTCAAAAGGAATTTCCCCCCTAAATGCTTTTAAAAGAGCGTCCTCTCGCATTGTTAACATCCCATTTTTTCTTGCAATTTTGTATATTGCGCTTTCGCTTGGGTCTTTCAAAATAACTTCTTCTATTTCCTTATTCATTTCCATAATTTCAAACACCGCAGCTCTTCCCCTTGTCCCATTTGGGCAATCAGATGATGAACCAATTGTATAAACATTGTCAGGAATTTTTATATCTTTTTTAAATTCAGCGGGCAAATCACTAAATTGTTTTTCTATCATAATTTTCAAGGCACCATCAACGGGAATGGATTTTCCTGAATTTGGGCAAAGTAATTTAACCAACCTTTGAGCTATGGTTATTATCAGTGTTGGAGGAATTAAAAATGGGTCAACACCCATATCTATAAGACGAGGAATAACACCGACTGCGTTATTTGTGTGTATGGTAGACAAAACAAGGTGGCCGGTAAGAGCAGCTTGAATTGCAAGTTTTGCAGTGTCTTTATCTCTTATCTCACCAACCATTATTATGTCGGGGTCTTGTCTTAGGGTTGTTCTAAGTCCTGTGGCAAATGTATATCCTATTTCTGGTCTTATTTCTGATTGGCTAACTCCGGGAATATTATATTCTATCGGATTTTCCAAACTAAGAACGTTGTTTGTTTCTCTGTCCAGCTGTTCAAGCATTGAATACAAGGTTGTTGTTTTCCCAGAACCAGTAGGCCCAGATATTAAAATTAACCCGTATGATCTACTAATTGCACTTTTAATAATTTTTAAATTTTTCTCACTTATACCCAAATGATCCAAACCAATAACACCAGTATTTGGGTCAAGGATTCTCATAACAACCTTCTCACCATAATATGTAGGGAAAGTTGATACTCTGAAATCTATTTTTCTATTATCAACGTGTGCGGAAAATCTACCGTCTTGTGGTTTTCGTTTTTCGTCTAGTTTCATGTTAGACAAAATTTTTATTCTTGCCACAACTGCGTTATGAATTTTTTTAGGAAGTTTCAAACTAGTATTCATCCCACCATCAACTCTAAATCTGATGCGCACCTCTTCGTCTATTGGCTCTATGTGAATGTCCGATGCTCCGCCTTCTGTTGCATATCTCAATATGGTCGCAACAATTTTCGTTACAGGCGCGTCTTCAATAATTTTTGTGGTAATTCCCTTTTTAGATATTTCAGAAACTTCTTTAGATAATTTTTGTTCTTCAACTGAAAGCTCCGTTTCGAGTTCTGTTAATGCTTTACCAACTTCACCAGACAAACCATCGTATGATTCTTTTACTTTTTTAAAATCTCTTTCAGATATAACAAACACCCTAAAAGTTAATTGATTTTTAGATGCTATAAACGAAACCGCATCTCTGGCTTCCATGTCGTCCGGATTAACAAAACCAATTTCAAGCTCTCCATCCTGAAGTCCTAGCGGGATTATTTTGTAATAATCTGCGGATTTTTCAGGAATATATTTCAACATTTCAAAAGGAATTGGAGTATTTTCTAGATTTTTAAAAGGAACTTTATAGTATTCACTTTTCGCTTCAATTATTTCCGTCATCGTAACTCCTTTTTTCATCAAAGCATTTTCAACGTCTCCACCTGTGTCTTTTATTTCCTTTTCCAAAAGAATAACATCCTCTTTGTTTATGAGTTTTTTATTTAAAAGTATATTTAAAAAATTTAAAATATTCATCCCGTTTAGAAGCAGGTCACGGTCTTTAAAGAACCAGAACTTGCAAAATTATATTTATAAAAATGTTTCAAAAAAAATTAAATTGTTTATCCATAAACGACCGTGGCTTCTAACGGGATTTATCTTTCTTAATTATGAATCGAAAACTTCAAAATGGGATTAAATTCTGACACGCTTCTTCAAAAACTCATTTAGAGTTTTTGAAGTTAGAAGTTTTCGATTCTAGTGGAGCAAATGGATTTATTCTACCAACTTCTTGTGGTTCAATTTTAATACTATAATCATTCAAACTTTTAAACACTGGTGAATTAAACAATTCTTCGTCTAATTTAACTGATTTCATTTCCAAAAGAAGTGTTACGAGTGATTTATCTGCGGTCGGAGTAGCACCAGCAACAGTTTCAACAGAAAGCCCAGAATCATTAGCTGATCCGTTGCCTCTTAGAAAGAAAAAATATATCGCAAAAGCCAAAATTGCAATCACTATTGTTATAATAATATTTTTTATAAATTTTTTATCCATAATATAAATTTAAAAACTAACACAGTTCTTTAAAAGCTCATTAAGAGCTTTTAAAGTCATTTTACCCAGTATGTTTCAACACTGACTCTATATTCGTTAAAATCTGAATCAGAGGCCTTAAATGCAATTCTAGAAACATCGACTATTCTTAATTTACGTTCAAGATCTTCTATAAACGTAACAAAATTGGAATAATTAGAAGATACTGTAAAACTTAATGTTATTGTATAAAAATCTTTTGCCGTTGCTTCAACTATATTTTTACCTGTAGTTTCATTTCCGCCAGAAACAGTTACATCTCTCAAGCTCATCCCATATTTTGAAGCCGTATCATCAATTTCCAAAATCAAACGAACGTTGTCAACGTTGTTTGGTAAAAGTTTTTCTAATTTTTCTATATCGGTAGAACCAAAAGTATTATATTTGGACAGAAGTGAATCTCTTATTGTTTGCAACTCACGAGATTTATTCAATGCTTCATCATATTGAACTTCGTCTTTTTCTGCTGTTTTTATTTTTGTATATGCAGGGTCGGTGTAAGTAATAAAAACCGCAATTGAAACAATTATTAAAATTATTGGTGTTATTATTCCTTTCATATTATTTTTCTATATTATTTTCGTATAGAACCAAAGATCTATCTATTATCGCAGAAAAATTAAATAAAACATTTCCATTCGAATTCAACCTGAAATCTGAAAAAATTGGTTCTTGTATAAATTTATTTTCACCAAACATATCTGATTGCAATGCAACGGACGAATAACTATCTGCTTCTCCTCTCATAACCACGTTAAACGAACCATCTTCTCTCTTTGTAAATTCAAATTCACTAAACCTTACGGTCTTTAGCGTAATTTTTTCCAAAAGTTTCAAAAATACCGAAGCAGAAATGTGATTACTCAAAACTTTTTTAGCAGAATTAATACGAACATCAAGTTTTGAAAGTTTTTCAATCAGTGCTGGTTCAAATGACCCCTTTGCTCTTTCAAGTGATGCAACTTTGTCTTGTATTGTTTTTGTTTTGTATTGACCCAAAAGAAATACCCCACCAGCAAGAACAATCGATATTATAAAAATTATTATCGACAAAAGAGATAATAAACCAATCTTACTAGATTTTTTATTTTCAGAATCAAATGATCCTGTTAGATTTGTTTTTGGTATGAAAGATGCGTTTCCGTCCATATTTAGTATATAAATTATATACGATAAACAAGAAAAAGTATAAAGGATGTGTTGATATGTTTTTTGATCACAGAACCAATCTATGTTTAATCTATATCTTTATTTTTTATTTATTCTTGCTCTTCCAGTTTTCTCAACGCAACACCAACTGCAACGGCAAATTCTGGACCAGCCCTCTTTAAAATTTCTTCCAAAAACGCTGGTGCTTCAACTTTCTTAAATGGATCTGCTAATTCAACTTCAATTTTGAATTTTTCTGACGTTTTTTCAACAATGTTTTTCAAAAGTACCCCACCTCCGGTCAACACAATTTTAACTATGCTCTTATTATATTTAACTTGATAATCAACTATTGTTCTTTCAACCTCAGAAAAGATATATTCAATAATTGCGGAAGTGTTTTCAGTAGACTCTTCTTCACTTTCTGTTTTCTTTACTAAACCAGTTGTTCTTTTCGAACCTTCTGCTTCGTCAAAAGAAATCCCTAATGATTTTGATAGTGCGAGCGTCAAATCCTGTGAGCCTCTATTCACAATGTGAGACTCTCTAATTATTCCTTCTTCTACTATATACAATTTTGTAGTGCTAACTCCAAAGTCAAAAATCATAACAGGTTTTATTCCCCTACTTAGCACCGATCTCGTTGTAGCAAAAAGTTCTATCTCAAAAAATGAACTCTCCAAATTATTTTGAGACAAAACATCTGTATACATATTTATTATTTCCTTATGTATCGCAACAATCATTACTTCAATTTTGTCAGCCTTTTGAACTTCACCATCCTCAGAATAACTCGTTTCTTTTGGTATAACATTCCAATCCAAATGTACTTCCGTTATTGGTACAGGAATATATTTTCTAGCTTCTATTGGAACTATCTCTTTCAGCTGTTTTTCACTTACTGCCGGAATTTTAATAATTTTCAACAAACTTGAGCTGAGCGGAACAGATACCCCACATTTTTTTGCGGTTACTTTTGATTCTCTTATTAGGTCTGTTAATGCTTCTGCGGTTTTTTGTGTTGATAACTTTGTTGCTCTTCCGTTTTCCACATCTGCATACGCACCAAGAGCTATTTCTCCGTATGTTTCAAGAACTGCTCGTCCTCTTTTCTTTCTTAATTGAACTACTTTAATAGAAGAAGAGCTTATATCAATGCCCAAAACGCTTTCTTCCCCTTTGCTAAAGTAATCTTTTATAGATTTTATTATGTTATTTAAAAAATCCTTCATATTTATGTATTATAATTATAGCAGAGAAAAATTCATTGTTCCATTGTTAAATTGTTTCATTGTTTTATAAATAATTTTTTTTGTTTTTTAACAATTGAACAATGAAGCAATGAAACCATTTTATAAATATTCCATAATTAAGAGGTTTTATGTTAAGCATAAAAAGAACAATAGACGCCGTACTTAATTTTCTGTTTCCCTTTTCGGAAACAAGAAAAAAAATTGAATCCCTAACCCCGGAGGGTGTTTTAGAGAAATGTGAAATGGCCGAAATTAGCGATGATAAAAATGTATTATCAATTTTTAGTTATGAAAATAAATTAATGAGAGAAATGATTCATTTTTTGAAATATAAAGGAAATAAAAATGTCGCAAAGCTTTTTGCAGAAATTCTATATTCAGAAATGATTGAGAGAATGTCAGAAATGTCTTTATTTGAAAATTTTACAAACCCCGTGCTTGTTCCGATTCCACTTTCAAATAAAAAATTTAAAAGAAGAGGGTTTAATCAAATTGAATTAATTTTGAAAGAATTAAAACAGATAGACACGGGAAATATTTTTGAAGTAAACACAAAATCACTTATAAAAATAAAAGACACGCTAAGTCAGACGGCGGTTAAAAATAGAAGACGACGGATGGAAAATATTAGAAATTGTTTTGGTGTAATTAACACAGAAAAAATCAACAAAAGAAATATAATTTTAATTGATGACGTATTAACAACCGGAGCAACAATGAGAGAAGCAAGAAATGCTTTAATAAAAGCCGGTGCAAAAGAAGTTTTTTGTTTGACTGTTGCACACTAACTTAAAAAACATTCAATTAACTGAATATTTTTAAAGTTATAATTGTTTCATTATTAAATTGCTCAATTGTTAAATACCAAGGGTTACCCTTGTATTCCATTTAAGCCCTTTTTGAAAAAAGCTTTCAAAAAGGGCTCTATTAAGCTATAATTTTAACCAGACAGTTTTAAGCATAAAAACACTTTTAACCCCACACTTATGAAATTAGTTGTGGGGTTGACAAATAATTCAAATGGTGCTATCATATATTCAGAAAACAAATGAGGAGTACATTATCATGTCGAAAAAAAATGAAATTGGAACAAGACCCATTTCTAACTCTCTGCAAAAAATTGTAGAAAAGTTAGAAAAAAAAGCGTTGCTCCCAGGTCAAAACAATTGTTCATTCTACGGAATGACAGATTGTCTGCCAACCAAAAAAGCAGGAGATTCCTGTGAAGTTAATCGTCCTCTTGATTCTGAAGCAGACGAGGATGAGAATTTGGTTGTGAGAAACTCCAAAAGTCATGGTGTGACAGCGTATTCACACCAAAAATTTGAGGAGAACGGGTTCGGAATAATCTCGGAAAACGACCTCTCACATCGCGGTCGTGAAAACTGGAGAGTTTAAAAACTTTTCAAAATCCTCGAGACAATCTCGAGAAAAAGGAAATCGGATGAAAAAAAACTTCTACCGCAATAAAATTCCTTGAAGGAATTAAAGCGATAGCAAAATTTTTTATGAACTTTAAGTCGCACTCACAAGGTGCGACTTTTTTAATTCCCAAATTTAAAACTTCTGTCAAACACCGAGTGTTTGACATCTGAAGTTTTTTGAATTATTTTGAATTTGGGAAAAAACAAAAGGGCTATAAATAGCCCTTTTTCTTTAAAAAAATTAATGCACTTTTTTGTTGGCTCTGAAATTTCCAAAGCATCAAAAGAACTAAAAAAGGATGAATCATTTATCTCCGCACTTGGTTTTATTGAACCATCCGCTTCAACTAAAAAGACGGCAGATTCAATCTGGTCACCGGTATGGGGAGTTTTGCCAACAAACTTTTCACCAAGAAGAATTACGCTGTGAACTATCATCCCAGGTAATTCTTCCTTCATTCCACGAAACAGACATTGAATGTCCGTTTCATTTTGTTTTGGTTTGCCTCCTGGCAAAATCCAAGTATTTTCTTTTTTTACAAGAAGAATTTTTTTGTTTTGAATTATCGCGGCGTTAACTGCCTTTCTCATTTAGAACTCCGAATTTGTTATTATCTGACGAGAGTTTAGGGGTTTTTATAGCAACTGTCAAATCATAAAACATCTATTATCTGTCAAACACCGAGTGTTTGACAGTCACTATAGTTGGTTCACTTGGCGACGAAACCGCCAAGTGAACACCGCCAAGTTGTATTATAAATCAAGCTTTTGGATTTTCTATTTGTGAAGAAACGACTTCTTTTTTTCTTTTAAAATATCCAGTTATCGCTGGGATAAAAGACGTTGAAACAATTATTATAATCATCGGTAATAAATATTTATCCGCACCCGGTACAAAAATACCAAGATAATATCCAGCCAAAGTTACCCCAAATGACCAGATAAAACCGCCAATGATATTGTAGCTGAGGAATTTTTTATATTTCATTTCGCCAATGCCGGCAACAATCGGAGCAAGTGTTCTTATAACAGGAATAAATCTTGCGAGGATTATTGTTTTTGTCCCGTGCTTCTCATAGAAATCTTTCGCCTTTATTAAATTGTTTTTGTTAAAAAAAAATGAGTCGTCCTTATAAAAAATCTTGGGGCCAACTTTTTTACCAAATGCATAACCGACACTGTCCCCCGTAACGGCAGCAACGAATATCAAAAATACTGCAAGATATATATTTAAAAATCCCTGAGACGCCAACAAACCAACTGTAAACAACAAACTATCTCCGGGAAGAAAAAAACCAAAAAACAATCCAGACTCAGCAAAAATAATTGCAAACACACCAAAATATCCAATTATTTTTATTATTTCTATTAGATTGTCAGTTGAAAATAATTCAAACATATATTCACAATTTTCCGTGTAGTCCTATTATACTCTGGTCAAATCAAAAAGATATTTCCAAATCGCATACATGGCATAGGTGTCCATTTTGCAATAGGTGCATAGATTATTTACTTTTTCTTTAATTTCATCATCAGTAAATTCTTTTCTTACAATCTTATTCCACGTATCAGATGCCGTGGCCCCTTCTTGAATATCAAGAGTTTTGTATGACAAATGTGGTGCAAGAATCGGTAAAACATATTTTATAGATGTTTTCCCTTTGAATCCTGGATGTATAAAATTTTGTTCTGTAAAAATATCTCTCAAATCAATAATTCTACTATTTAAATCCTCAAAAAAAACTCTGTGTTCTGGATTACGCATTCCAAGTTCCCTATTCCTTCCCATCTCAAATGTTTTATTCCAGACCAAAACCGAACCCCCGTTTGGTAAATATTTTTTTAGTGCTTTTATAATTGCTTCATCGGGATTTTTATTTTCTGTAAAAATAAATTCTGCATGAATTGGTTCTGTTTCTCCCTTATTAAAAACATGGAGTGAAAATTGAAATGGAATTTGATTAAAAGGACGATAGCCAACAAATCTAGGAATGGCTGATGGAAATGTTTCGTAGTCCAAAAAAGAGATGGGGTTAGAAATTGTACTTAAAAAAGAACAAATTTCTATTTTATCAACAAATTGATTTCCTGATTGTATGGCGTCGACTTGATTCCGTTGTGATTTGCTCAATTTTAATTCTCTAGGAACATCATGAATCGAAAAAATCCCACTATCCACAAGCTCTTCGAGTTTTTTCTTTGATTGTCCGATACGAGAAATATCATGAACACTGTATTCTGGGACATGCGGATTGGAATGCGAAAAAGTTGTGCAGTGGGCGCTTCTTCCGCGAGTAATGCACTTGCAAGAGCCGTGTGGTTCTTTTTCTTGAATTATAAAATCATGAGCAATTTTCATTTCTTCTGCGACAGAATTAGATATTTTTAATACACGTTCTGTAAAATCTTCTTTCGTAAAAAGTTGTTGGATATCAAGTTCTACTCCTCTAACATATTCATTGTTTAATCTAACAAGAAAAAGTTTTCCTATAGGAATATTGAGCTCTTTTAAAACTAAATATTGAAAAGCAATGTCTTGAGAATATAATTCGTCTTTCTTTTTCTTGTCTTCCCCACTATTTGATGCCTTTACTTCAAATAAATCGTAAAGGTTCGTGTTTGAATTCCAAACCAAAATGTCGCAGATAATTTTATAGGATTCGGTTTCAAACACCGGCTGATATATAACAGGCGCTTTTTCTTTTACAAGTTTTTTTGTCTGTTTTGTATCGCTTCTATCTGTAATAAGAGCACCATTCGGAAACAAATCGCGTGCAAGTTGGTCAACCTCATTTCCAGTTTCAATAATGCTCTGATCAAAAACTGATAGTGGTTTAGCAAAGTAAATATCTGGCTTGTGAACTTTCAACCAAGCATTTTTTGCACAATCTTTGTATATGAGAAAATCGGTTTTTGTTAATTTCATAATATTTTCTTTTATCTTATTAACCAAATCTTACAACAAAAAATACGTTTATGAAAATAGGAAAAGGACTTAAAATATGTTATTTTATTAATGAAAAATGTCTCCAAAGACATTTTTCATGTATATTTTTGTGTTCTTTGTTTTTAATTAAATATAAACGGAGAGGTGCCGGAGCGGTCGAACGGGGCATCCTGCTAAGATGTTGGGCCTGAAAAGGTCTCGAGGGTTCGAATCCCTCCCTCTCCGCCAAATTGTACTTTCAGCAAAATCGTAAGAAGTTGCCTCGGCGCGTTGCGCCTCGGCATGGTATTTCCCCGCGAGAATCCAAGCATTTTTGAGGGGGAACGAAAGCGTCCGCTCGGCAATGCGGAAGTTCCTGTGCGAAAGCACAGAGAAAACGAAGTTTTCAGAACCAATCTTTTTTCTTTCGCCTTTGGCGAAAGGTTGAGCGTATTTTTCTTTGATTGTCCAAAAGCTAACTTCAAAACAATATGGACAACATAAATTTACAAACCAAAAAGATTTTTCTCTATGCTCGTAAATCCACGGACGAGCCAGAGCGACAAGTGCTTTCCATTGAGGCACAAATGTTTGAATTGCGAGAATACGCCAAAAAAGAAAACCTGAATATCGTCCGTGAATTTGTGGAAAGCAAAACCGCCAAAGAGCCGGGCAGAGAGATTTTTAACGAAATGACCGCGAGCATAGAGAAAAATGAAGCCGAAGGAATTTTAGCGTGGCACCCCGACCGCCTTGCTCGTAATTCCATAGACGGCGGACGGATAATTTATCTTGTAGATACTGGCAAAATTACCACGCTAAAATTTCCTACTTTTTGGTTTGATCCGACACCGCAGGGAAAATTTATGTTGTCTATCGCTTTTGGGCAATCAAAATATTACATTGATAATCTTTCGGAAAATATAAAGAGGGGTATTCGCCAGAAATTGAGAAATGGTATATGGCCCGCTTGGGCGCCACTTGGCTATGTGAACGACAAAAACGCCCGTTGTATCGCTATGGACAAAGAAAAGGCAAAGTATATCAAGCGGGCTTTTGAAATGTACTCAACTGGCGAATACCCCCTCGCTCAAATCCGAAAGATTATCAATTCCTTGGGCTTGGTTGGCAAGAAAGGCAAAATGCTTTCCGTCTCAAATTATCAATATATGCTGAAAAATAAAATCTATTACGGAATGATTGAATATAATGGCGAATTGTATAACGGAAAGCATGAACCGATTATCACAAAGAAACTTTTTGATTCCGTTCAAGAAGTGATGGCGAACAAAAGCAAACCGAAATCGCCAAAATTGAAACCTTACATTTTTAGAGGATTTTTCCGTTGCGGAGAATGTGGTTGCTTCATCACCACCGAAACACAAAAAGGACATAACTATTTGCGATGTACAAAACGGAAAAATCCTTGCTCGCAAAGATACGCGAGAGAGGACGTCATCACTTCTCAAATTAGAACGGAAATACAAAAAGTTTCTTTGTCTTCCGCTTGGGCAAATGCTTCAATCAATTATTTTGAAAATGAAAAAATGAAATCTGCCCAAGCGGAAAGCTCTTTCGCCCAAAAAGCGAGAAATGAGCTGGTGGAAATAGAAACAAAGCTTGATCGTTTGCTAGATTTACAACTGGACGGCAATTTGTCGCAAGCAGAATATACCGCTAAAAAGTACAAGCTCATTCTCGCTAAAAAAGATTTGGAAGAAAAAATCTCCGCTTTTGGGCGAAAGAGCAATAATCGGTTCGAACTTGCCATTGCCTTTCTAAAAGAGGCCAACCAAGCCGAAAAATACGCTCAACAAGAAAATCCCGAAAGGATTCGGGATTTTCTCAAAAAGATTGGTTCGAACTTCCGCATTGCCGACCGCACTTTGTTTTTGGATTTCAAAAATGCCTTCAAAGCCGAGGCGCTTTGCGCCGAGGCAACTTCTTACGATTTCACAAAAAGTGAAAATTGGCGGTGTTTTTTGGACGAAGTTCGAACATTTTTTGACGAAAATCCTGAAAACTAATTTGGACTCGGCGGGGCAAACTATTTTTCTGGGGGAATGGAATTGCCACGCCTCGGCTTTCTTCCCGC
>VMGX01000010.1:0-32796 GCA_007376805.1 Parcubacteria group bacterium Athens0714_16
AAGCAAATGGGGTTTAGCAAAAGCTGATTCTACAACCACTTCAGGAGATGTGAAAATAGGAATATGTGTTTTAGCAGGAAATGATACTCAAGCAACTAAAATGTTACTCTACGGAAAGATAAGAGCTGATGCAAAATTTCCAACATTAACGGTTTCTGGTCCAGTCCATATTTCAGCCGATACTGCAGGTGCAATAACTACAACTGCACCGGATACAACAGATAGTATTACGAGAAGGATTGGATTTGGAAATACAGCAGACGAATTATTTTTCCACCCAAGTCCAAACTACTATACCCACGCCACTGTCCCAACCTGGTATGGGGAGAGAGGGGTATATAATGGTGGTTACAATGGAACATCTTATTTAAATATTATTGACTATATTACGATAGCGTCCACAGGAAATGCTACAGATTTTGGAGATTTAACAGTAAAAAGAGGATATAATGCTTCGTGTTCTAATAGTAGCCGCGGTATTTGTGGAGGAGGTTCCTATGCGGATGTAAATACTATAGATTATATAACAATAGCTACTACTGGTAATGCAACTGATTTTGGAGATTTAAATAGTGTATCTCGTTTTGGGGCGGCTTGTTCAAATGGCACAAGGGGGGTATTTGCGGACGGTTATGATGGTACTAATAATCTAAATATAATAGATTATGTTACAATAGCTACTACTGGTAATGCGGTTGATTTTGGAGATGTAACATTAGGAAGAAATGCATTAGCTTCTTGTTCTAATGGAACGAGAGGAATTTTTGCTGGTGGGTGGTATAGTGCAGTAGGTAGTATGAATACTATAGACTACATAACCATAGCAACTATCGGTAATGCTATTGATTTTGGAGATTTAACAGTGGCAAGAAATAATTTATGTGGTTGTTCTAGTTTGATTAGAGGTGTTTTTGCTAGTAGTAGCACTGCTACTCCAAATATTATTGACTACATCACAATTGCTACTACTGGAGATGCCACAGATTTTGGAGATTTGTCTACTGAAAGAAGTGCAACAGGAGCAACCTCAAATAATACAAGAGGAGTAATAGCAGGAGGAACTCCCAATACTCCCGACAATACTATGGACTACATAACTATAGCAACCACTGGTAATGCGGTTGATTTTGGAGATTTAACTGCAGCAAGATTTTATATATCTGGGTGTTCAGGAAATTAAAAATGATAGATATTGTCAAACATCCGATGTTTGACAGTTCTGTGCCCAAAAATGATTGATATAATTATTACTACATATAAAACTGATGATTATTTGGATAGATTGTTAGAGTCTTTATTGCCCAATAAATTAATTAATAAGATAATAGTATCTGATGGAGAAGAAAAAGAAATTGAAGTTTCAAAGAATATTTTTAAGGATACTAATGTTATCAGATTATCTGATAATAAGAGAAAGTATTTTTCTGAGAATTGTAATTATGGATTTCAATATGTAACGTCCGAGTATTTAGTATTGATAAATGCTGATACTAAAGTTTCAGACCCTAATTGGTTGGATATTTTATTAAAAACACAAAATGAAAATTCAGATTATGGTATCTTATCCCCGTGGGGAGTGTTTTATGATGAACCAAAATTAACAAATAAAACAGAAGTAGAAGAACAGAATCATATAGGAGCATTTTGTTGGTTTATGAAATCAGAATTATTTAGAAAGTTAAATGGTTTAAGAATTGATGGAGATTATATACATTGGAATAGTGATTTTGAATTTTGTGATAGAGTATATAAAGAAGGATTAAAAATTGGATGGGCTCCTACAACGATTGCTCACAAAGGCGGTGGGAGTGGACAACCTACAGATATTAAAAGGTTCTAATATGATAAATACTTTAGATGATGTATATGAATTATATTTAGGTGAAGTTAGTGATATTAATGAGTTGTTGCCGATACTTAAAAAATATGCAGAAGACTGTAGTCATATTACAGAATTCGGGACAAGAGACGGAATATCTACTGTAGCTTTTTTAATGGCAAAGCCAAATAGATTAATAACTTATGACATTAATAGAGGTTCACAAATAAATGAATTAGAAAAATTAGCTAAAGAGAATCTTATAGACTTTAGTTTTATAGAAAAAAGTGTATTAGAAATAGAGATAGAAGAAACGGATTTGTTATTTATAGATACTTTACATACTTACGATCAATTAAAACAAGAATTATTATTGCATGGAAATAAAGCTAAAAAATATATTATATTGCATGATACAGAAACATTTGGTTGTAAAGGTTGTTATGGAGTTGAACCTGGGTTGAATAAAGCAATTGAAGAATTTGTAGCAAATAATAATTGGAGAATAAAAGAAGTGATAACTATAAATAATGGTTTAACAGTATTAGAAAGAACAAAGGAGATATAATATGTATTATTTCATTTATAAACTTATTAACATTACAGGAATTGGGGGGGGGTTACTCCAAAAGGCCCTATCGGGATGAATGGCGGTCAAGGTAGTTATGGAGAATGATTATTAGGTTCTTGTGATAGTACTAGTACTGATGGTCTTTTGCAGATACAAGAATTCCAGCCACGAATAGTTCCAGAAGCAATACTTGGAAGCTTCGCTTCCAAGTGTGGAATTAAAAATATTATAAACAATAAAGCCCCATAAGGGCGTTTTTTGGAAAACAAAAAAAAGATTAAAATCTGACACAATTCTTTAGAAGCTCTAGGATGGAAGCTTTTTTCTAGTTCGTATCTTTTATTGAAAATGCAAATTTTATACCAATAAGCATAATAATTCCTGTAGCGAGAAATATATATTTTAAATCAAAAAATATAAGAAAAATGCTACCAAGTGTTGGCGCTATCAAATATGCTATTGGCCCCGCCGTTCTGAAGAAACTTAAAACATCTGCGTCAGAACTATCTGTTTTTTTGAAAAAATAAGTTTCGCTCATTGATTCTATCATTGCCGCGCCGACACGTGTTGCAAACATAATTACTGCCCATAAAATTAAACTTGTTCCTGTAATAAAAGAAACAGTTATTGTTGTTGCGGAGAGAATTATGAAGCCAGCAATTAAAATTTCTTTTTCTCCAAATTTTGTGTCAGCAATTTTCCCGAGAGGGTATTCCAAAAGAAGATAAGCCATCATTGCGATTGTTAAAATTATTCCCATCTCGCCAAAACTAAAACCAATATGGTTTAATAAATATATCGGGGTGTAAATAATCATTATTGCAAAAAATATTCTCATCGTAACACCAACCAAAAAAATATTTTTTATATTTTTATTTCCACGAACTCTTTTTAGCGTTTCCCAGAATTTTAATCGTTTGTATTTTGGATCTTTGAAATTTTTAAAACTTGAAGCAAGTAAAAATAAAACGGGAATGAGAAAAATAATGGAAACCAAATATGCCTTCCAAAAACTGCCACTTTTTACAATAAAACCAGCAAGCACTGGAACTACTACCCAAGCGAAGTTGTTCAATGTGAGAAACGTTCCTCTTATTCCGCCGGTTTTCTCGTCTTTTGAATGGTGTTCAAGCAGAACATCAATATTTATTCCGAAAATGAATGTAAAAATAAAGTGAATAAAGAAAGCTGGCACTATCAAAATGAAACTATTAAAAGCTATCATTCCTGCCAACGCCATAATTTCAAGAGAAATTAAAACAAGCATCGTCCTATAATTTCCATATTTTTCTATAGATTTAGTCGCAGCAAGTATTCCAAGTATTGATAGAAACGAACCTATTGTAAAAATAATTCCAACAAATTGTTCTGTGGTATATGCAGATAAAAATGGGGAATTTATATATACAGGTATTCCGACATGCATGGTTGTAAAAAAACCAATGAGATATATTAACAGAACAGAATTTTTTTTCAAATTTTCAAAATAGAATTTTTTTATTTTTTGCATCCCGTTAGAGACCCGCCTGCCATCGCCACAAAGCATAGTGGGTAGTTAGTTATATAATTTTTATATTTTTTAATCTTAGTCATATTTTAACAGATATTCTCGCTTTGGCTTTGGCGGGCAGGTAGGAAATGCCTTAAGCGATTCTTAAGATATCTCTTACCTGTGCCTGTTTTAAGATATTTTTCTCTCGACCTTGCGTCTTGTTCATTAATACATGTTTCATAATAAATAATTTTCCATGGTCCTTTGTTCTTTGTATAAGAAGATTTATTTTCATTGTGTTGCTTAAGGCGTTTCCGTAGATCATTTGTACTTCCTGTGTAAAATTTACCACTTTTTTCACTTCTCAATATATAAACATAATTCATAACTATGTGATCTCTAACGGGATGCATCGTTTTATTATATTGCTAATACAACCGGTATAACTAATGGTTTTTTTGCTGTCTGTTGAAGCAAAAACTTCCTAACACTATCCGTTATATTTGTTTTAATATAATCAAAGTTTATTGGATACATATTTGTCGTTGATTCCTCAACAACTTTTTTAATTATTAATCGTGTTTGTTGTAATAATTCCTGCGATTCTCTTAAATAAACGAAACCTCTAGAAATTATATCAGGAGATTTTCTTAATTTTCCAGTTCGCGCGTTTATTGTTGCTACAATAATAAATATACCATCTTCTGCAAGTAATTGTCTGTCTCGTATAACTACATCCTGTATATCGCCGATAGAAAAACCATCAACCATCATCATACTTGAAGTTGCTTTTTCTTTTAATGCAATAATTTTGTTTCCACCATCTTTTATTTCGATTACCATTCCATTATCTGGAACTATAATATGGTCCTCTCTCATACCAGTTGATTCTGCTAATTCGGCATGCAAACGAAGCATTGAGTGCCAACCATGAATAGGAATAAAAAATTTTGGTTTTACTTTTTTGTGGAGCCATTCAATTTCATCATGATTTCCGTGTCCTGTTGAATGAATAAATAAATCACTCGTTCTGTAGTGTACTATTTTTACTCTCTGTCTTGCCAAGTTATCTTTCAACTTTTGAACAGCGATTTCATTTCCAGGAATTATAGACGATGACAAAACAACGGTGTCATTTTTATGAAGTTTTAATTTATGTTCACCTGTGGACATTCTCATAAGTGCCGCATATTCGTCTCCCTGGGCACCAGTAGCTAGAACAACAATTTTATCTTCGGGGATTTTTGATGATTGATCTAGATTTATTATTGTGTCGGGCTTTGTTTTTAATAGTCCTATTTCCTTTACTATTGCTATGTTGTCTTTCATACTTCTTCCTTCTATCACAACTTTTTTTCCATATTTTTCAGCCATGGCAATAATTTTAATTATTCTTTCTATCTGTGAGGCAAATGTTCCAATAACCAATCTCCCTTTTATATCTTTTATTATTGTTTCTAAATCTCTATGAACATATCTTTCTGGTGTTGAAAATCCAGGATTTTCAACATTCGTTGAATCGCATAGTAATAAGAGAACTTTTTCGGTATCAAAAATTTTGTATTTTTCCTCTTCCTCCTTTGTGACAATTCCATCTATATGATCAAGTTTAAAGTCCCCAGGATTTACAATACTCCCGTGAGGAGTTTCAATAATTACACCCATTGAGTCGGGGATTGTGTGTGTTACTGAGAAAAATTTTACATGCAAATTACCTAATTTAATTGCATCATTTTTTTCAATTATATTTATGTTTAATTCTTTTTCATCAGGAAATTCAGATTGTCTTTTCCTTATCATCATTGTTGTAAGAAGGCGAGAGTAGATCGGAGGATTTCCTATTTTACCCATTATATAAGGGATTGCACCGGTGTGATCAAGGTGGCCGTGTGTAATTATAAGAGCGCGAATTTTATCTTTTCTTTTTTCTAAATATCCTATGTTGGGTATTATGTAATCAACGCCAGGGGTAATATTATTGTCTGTAAATTGAAATCCTGCGTCTAATATTATTATGTCGTTTTTATATTCAACGATATACATATTTTTTCCTATTTCTTCAACACCCCCAAGCGCAATAACTCTCACGTCACCATCTTTTAATGGGGGTATTTTGTCCTCGCTTTGTTTTTTTCCTACCCCAGTAAAAAATTGTTCAAATCCGGGTTCTTTTCTATGTCCTGCACGTTTTGTGTGTTCTCCGTGTGGTGAATTTGATTTTGCGTGAGATTTCTTTTTGTTTTCTGTTTGTTGTGCTGAACCTGTTTCAAAAAAACTATCTTCAAAACCAGCAACATAAGGCTTCTTTTCTCTTCGAAAATTAGTTTTGTGTTCGTTTGTATTTTTTATTGTTTCACCGTGGCGAGAAGAAGCTTGTCTGGGTGTTTGGTTCGTCGTGTTTCTTGTGTTTGTGTTTAAATACTTTAATGAAAATTCATCATCATTTTTTATGACTTCTTTTATTTCCGGTAGATATCCTTTTCTTGTTTCATTTACCCTGTTAAATTCCGTCGTGGACGGACTAGCCTCGCCCATATGGGCTAAGCTGGATTTAACAAGGTGAAGCTTATTAAATGAATTTTTTTGATGTGGAGTTTTTCCACTTCTATTTTTGTTTCTTTTTTCGTTGTCCATTATTTTGTTATGGCGTATGTTTTTGCCATCTGTTAATTTTAGGAGATTTTTCTTATAATTTTTTTATTTGGATTAGTTGAGATTAGTTCTTTAAATCCTTTCCAAGAGAATTTAAAATAAAAAATATTACTCAACAAATATATTCCATACTTTTTGTGTATTTATATACCAATTATTAACATCTAAAAATCTTTCAGCGGGAGTTGTCACTACGCCCAGTTCAAAACCTTTTAGATTTTTTGGTACTGTATAAACAAAATCAGGAGAGTATAGAAAAATTGCCGGTGTGTCTTTTTTTACTTCTCCTATAAACTCCACATATTTTTTATATTTTTCTTTTTCGTCTGACATTTTTCTTATTTCTTCCAAAATCTTATCTGTTTTTATATTTGTGTAAGATGCAATATTTAATCCGGGGTCATTTCTTTGGGATGAATGCCAAAAAGCAAATAAGTCCATATCTCTACCAACAATTTCACCAAACAAAAGCGCATCATATTTTCTTGGCCTTATTATGTCTTGATTCAAGTTGGTTGTTTCAAAAAATTGAAGATTAACCTTCACACCTATTTTTGCCCACATTCCTTGTATTAACTGTGCAGTTTTTTTAAGTTCTGGAATATTTGATGTTGTGAGTGTAAATTCTAAATTTTCAATTTTTTTACCAAATTTTTTTGTTCTAATGTTTGTATCTTTATTTAATTTCCATCCATTTTTTTCTAAAATATCGATTGCTGCATTGGCTCTGGATTTTGCGTCTGTAAAAGATTTACTTCTGACAGATTCTGTTGTTTTCAATTTTATTGAACCTGGTGGTATTGGTGTTTCAGCAACTTCTCCGTAGTTGTTTAAAACTTCTTTAACGACATACTCTTTATCGGTTGCCATATCTAATGCCTGGCGTATTTCTTTGTGTGTAAATATTTGTGCTTGATTTTGATTTAAAAATACTGCGAATACTCGTGGCAGTGGATATCTTTCAACGCGTTCGCCGTCTCGTCTCAATTCTTCTGCTATTAAAGAAGAAATTGTGTTCATTGAAGTTATAGAACCTTTTCCGTATGCTTTGTTTAATTCTTCTTCATTTGAATAAAATTTGGTTTCTATTTCTGAAATAAATGGTTTGTTTAGAGAATAATCAGCAAATGGTTCTAAGGTGTAATATTCTGAAACTCCAGCCGAATCACTTTCGATGCTTTTTATTTTATAAGGTCCAGAACCAATTGGTTCTATATTGAATCTACTAAAAATAAATTGTTCCGAATCAATCTTACCCCATATATGTTTTGGAAGTATTCCGAGCGTTGTATTTTCAAGGAATGGGGAATATGGTTGTTTGAGAGTAAAACGGACTTCTTTTTCTCCAATTTTTTCTGTTTGCACACCGTCCCAGGCTGCACGCTTTGGACTTTTGATTACACTGTCTTGACTTTTTTGTATTGTAAATAAAATATCGTCAGCCGTTACCGGTTCACCGTCGTGGAATGTTGCGCTATCTTTAATTTTAAATGTATATGTAAGACCGTCTCCAGAAATTTCATAACTTTCTGCTAGGTCTTTAATAATTCTTCCGTCCGGTGTTGCCTTCATTAGTCCTGAATACACCAAAATTGATAAGTCACGATCTGCATCTGAAATTGCTAAAACAGGATTTATAAAACGTGGGAAGCCGATAACTCCTTCAACTATTTTCCCACCTTCAACTGGAATTTCTGTAGAAATGTAATCATTTATTTTCCAAAGCATTGAAATTGTGCTCACAATAAGGAAAAAACAGAGAAACAAAAAAGTTATTCTTTCTAGAAAAGAGAAAGAATGGAAAGTTTTGTCGAGTTTTTCAATTAATGGGATATCAAATCTTTTTCTAAAGTCTATTTTAGACATATTAAATTTAAACAATAAATGGAGTTTTTATTACAACAAAATATATTAGTTATAGGTATATTGTATGTTTGTTTTAGGTAAACAATTTAAAACTTACAAAATTAGTGAAAGAAATGCGGTCAATAGAAATAGAGCACCGAGAATTATTGTTCCGTTGAAAAGAATTTTTTCCAAACCTCTTCGTGTGTGTTGAATTCCTCCGGCATCATTTCCACCACCAAAAACAGCGCCCAAGCTGGCGTCTGATTGTTGCATCAATATTCCGATAATTAACAGAATAGAAAGCACCATTTGTATATAAGGTAATACATTAACTAAGGATTCCATTTGCCTATTATAGTATCACATTGGTCATTTTGAGGCAACACTTGGTGATAAATTTTATAATGAATTAGAACACGAATTTTATTTGACATCATCAAAAAGAATAAATATAATGTTGTATCTATAAACAAAAAAGGTCTTAATTAAATGAATAAAAATAAAAATATGTCTAAGAAAAAAGTTTTAAAAACAGCTCATGTTTCTGTCGCAAAAAAGGATATAAAAACAGCAAAAATTAGCCCAGATGTTCATAATAAGGAACCAAAAATATTTCCTTTATTTGATAAGGTTTTAATAAAAGAATCTGATAAAAATGAAAAAAATAGAATAACCGATTATGGAATAATAATTCCTGATTCTGTTAATGAAGATCGTGGTGCCAAGAAAGGTATGGTTATTGCTGTTGGAGAAGGAAAATATGAAGATGGGAAATTGATTCCAATGAGTGTAAAAAAAGGAGATGAAGTTTTATTTAGTTGGGGCGATGAAATAAAAATAAATGGTGAAGAATATCAGATTGTAAGTGAATCAAGCATTTTAGCAATTATTAGATAATTTAAAATTTAATTTTATGGCAAAAAAAATTATATATAACGAAACAGCTCGAAAGGCACTAAAAAGTGGAATAGATAAAGTTGCTAATGCTGTGAAGATAACCCTTGGTCCACGCGGAAGAAATGTTGTTTTAGATAAAAGTTATGGTGGGCCAACAATAACAAATGACGGTGTTTCAATTGCAAAAGAAATTTCTTTGCCCGATAAGTTTGAAAATATGGGCGCCGAAATAGTTAAAGAAGTTGCAGAAAAAACAAACAGTGTCGCAGGAGACGGAACAACAACGTCTGTTGTTTTATTGCAGGCAATAGTTGAAGAGGGAATGAGAAAAATAACCATGGGCGAGAATTCAATGGAGATAAGAAGAGGAATAGAAACCGCTTCGCAGGATACTGTAAAAGAATTGAAGACAATGTCTAAAGAAATTAAAAACGACGACGAAATAAAACAAGTTGCTACAATCGCCGCCGAATCAAAAGAGCTCGGGGAAATTATTGCGAATACAATTAAAAAGGTTGGGAAAGATGGGGTTGTTACTGTGGAGGAATCACAATCAGTTGGTATGTCTTATGACGTGGTTGACGGTCTTGAGTTTGATAAGGGATACGTTTCTCCATATATGATAACCAATGCAGAAAGAATGGAATCAGAATATAAAGATGTTCCTGTTCTCTTGGTGGATAAAAAAATATCAGCTATAAAAGATATTCTTCCAATACTTGAAAAACTTTCAGCCGTTGGCGAAAAAGATTTAATTATAATTGCAGATGATGTAGAAGGCGAGGCCCTTGCGACTTTTGTTGTAAACAAAATTAGAGGAAACTTTAATATTCTTGCAATAAAATCACCTGGGTATGGAGATAAAAAGAAATTAATGTTGGAAGATATTTCAATAGTTGTTGGGGCGCAAATTGTTTCAGAAGATACAGGAATAAAATTAGAAAATACTGAAATTGAAATGTTGGGTAGAGTAAAGAAAATCGTATCCACAAAAGACAAAACAATAATTATTGGTGGAGCTGGTAAAAAAGCAGATGTAGAAAAAAGAGTTCAACAATTAAAAAAACAAATCCAAACAGCAAAATCATTTGAAAAAGAAAAACTTGAAGAAAGAGTTGCAAAGTTGTCTGGTGGAGTTGCGGTTATTCATGTTGGAGCGGCGACAGAAACAGAAATGAAATATTTGAAATTAAAAATTGAAGATGCTGTTAATGCGACAAAGGCGGCAATTGATGAGGGAATAGTTGTTGGTGGGGGAGTTGCACTTGTAAAAGTTGCAGACAAACTTAGAAAAAAGATTTCAACGACCGAAGGTGAAGCATTTTTGTCTGGCTATGGAATTTTATTAAAAGCACTTGAATCGCCATTAAGACAAATTGTATTTAATTCAGGCAATGAAGATGGTTCAGCTGTTTTACAAGAAGTTAGAAAGGGGAAGGGGTACGACGCATTTAAGAATGAAATAATAAGCGATATGATTTCTGCCGGAATAATTGATCCAGTTAAAGTTACAAGAAGTTGTGTCCAAAACGCATCCTCTGCCGCTGCAATTTTGTTAACGACAGAAGTTGCTATCGCAGACGAACCAGAAAAAGAAAAGCACGAACATAATCACGGAGAGATGGGAATTTAAATGATCTGGGAGATCATTTAAATCCATAATATATTTTAGTTAATTTAAATCCTACAGTGAACGAAAAAACAAAGGCTTCGCCTTTGCAAAGGCGAAGCCTTTGGAAGAGCGAAAAAACAAGCTCAATTTTATAAAATTGAGCTTGTTTTAATAAATATTACGGATGAAAAAGCACTCCCAGAGCTTTTTCATTTATGTTATAATGTTTACATTATAAAATAATTTATTTTTATTATGGAAGAAAAAACATTTGTGCAAAAAAATTTGTGGTGGATTATATTGATAGTTGTAGTTGTTTTAATAATTAGTTGGGGAATTTCAAAATACAACTCATTCGTTGTAGTTAATGAAGGAATTACTTCACAATGGTCTCAAGTTGAGAATCAATATCAAAGAAGGTTTGATTTGATTCCTAACATAGTTAATACGGTAAAAGGTGTTGCTGGACAGGAACAAAAAGTTTTTGGAGATATTGCTGATGCACGAACAAAGTATAGTGGTGCGACAACGGTTGATGAAAAAGCAAAAGCCGCTAGCCAAGTTGAATCATCTCTTGGAAGATTGTTGGTAATAGCTGAAAATTATCCAGTTTTACAATCATCACAGGCATACAGAGATTTAATCATTTCACTTGAAGGAACGGAAAATAGAATTTCAGTAGAAAGAATGAAATATAATGAAATGGTTAAAGCTTTAAACGCTGGAGTAAAAGTATTCCCTTCATCTATTATAGCTGGAATTTTTGGTGTAGCAGAAAGAGCTTACTTTGAAGTTCCAAAAGAAAATCAAGTAGTTCCGACCGTTGATTTCACAGAATAAATAAATGAGAGTTAAAGTTTTATTATTAACTACGTTGTTATTATTTTTACCTTCTTTGGTGCTTGCTTTTGCTGTGCCCGAAAAACCATCAAGTTTTGTTTCTGATTATGCTGAAATATTGAAGCCAGAAGAAAAATTGGTTTTGGAAAGTAAACTTTCAGAATTCGAAAAACAAACCACGAATGAAATAGCCGTTGTGACCATAAAGTCATTGGACGGAAATACAATAGAAAATATTGCACAAGAAATTTTTACTCAGTGGGGGATAGGAAAAAAAGATAAAAATAACGGAGTCCTTCTTTTAATTTCTCTTGAAGATAGACAGACGCGCATACAAACAGGTTATGGGGTTGAACCTTATTTAACAGATATCGGAACATCTTATATTCAAAGTGATGTTATTGCCGGGGAATTTAAATTTGGGGCTTATTTTAGTGGTATAAATAGAGCAGTAGACAAAATGATAGAAGCTCTCGGCGGTCAACAAATAGTCCCAGAAGGATATTCTCAAAATTCTAACAAGCCCAAATTTAGTTTTAATTTCATTATTTTTATCTTGTTTGCATTTCAGTGGGTTATAGCAATTCTCGCAAGATCTAAATCATGGTGGGCGGGTGGAATTTTTGGTGGAGTTGTTGGTTTGGCAATTGCAGTCTTTTTTATTGGTTTCTCTTTGATTACTATATTTGTGGCGGAGTTCCTCCTTGGTTTTTGGGTGGAGGGGGATTTGGTGGAGGAAGCGGAAGTGGTGGCGGTAGCTTCGGCGGTTTTGGCGGTGGAATGTCTGGGGGTGGCGGGTCTAGTGGAAGATGGTGAGTTCGGTTTCTAGTTTCTAGGTTCTAGTTAAAATAAAAACTAAAAATCACAAAATTATAAAATCATTATTCAATTTTTTTTCTTATATTTTCTAATTTTTCAAGTAGTGTTCCAACCTCAATTACAAATTCTTCCATAAATAAAGCAAAATGATGTTTATGTACTTGTCTAATTTTCTTTACCTCATCTGATAAGTCTTCAAAATTGAATTTACCGTGTGTGGCGTAGTTTGTTCTTGTTTCTTTTATACAATTACCAAAAGTTGTGTTTCCTATCTTTTTATTTAATATTTCTTCTATCGGCAACAAAAGTTTATTTAAATTCATGGGTTTTAATAATCTATAACACAAACCGTACATTTTTTGTCCTTTTGGTTCTGAACGATCTTTGTTTAAAAACATTGTAGAAATCAAATGCAAACCAGCAAATCTATTATATTCACCCGGAATATTATTTCCATAACCAAAATTTTCCATATATTCTGGAAAATTACTCCCGTACATAAACATTTCACAATGAAATATTACTCTATCTAATTTTTCTTTATCAATGTCTTTATATTTTTTATTCATAAATTTGCGGAGGGTGAGGGATTTGAACCCTCGATGCCCTTTCAGACATACATCCTTTCCAGGGATGCGCACTAGACCACTATGCGAACCCTCCGTAAAAAGATAATAACAAAAAATAGTTTGTATTCATATACATAACAAAAATTTGCAGGAGTATTTAAATGCTATAATAAAATCATAATGGACAAATGGGGAATTCTTCACAAAACGTTGGGGTTTATTTTTATTACCATTGGGTTGGTTTTTTATATGACGCCAGTCCCTGGGACAACACTTTTAATTGTTTTGGGCTTTGTTTGGTTAATCGGGGAGAAAAAAACCTTATATTTTTTGAAAAAGATTTTAAGCAAAAAAACATTCAAGTTTTTGAAAATAAAACGTGTTATTGAAAAAATATAGTTATCCACAGTGATTTGACAAAATAGACCTTTCCGTATATTATATATTTACACAACATGAATAAATTCGGTAGAAAATTTAATCATCACGCAGGAAACCTTTAAAAGGGGTCCCTTTGCGTATCAATTAAATTTTTAATTAAGCCCAAAACAGACCTCTTTTAAGGGGTTTTTTGTTTTGGGATTTTTTGTTATTTGAAAGGAGGTTTTTATGGGAACGAAGAACTTCCATCGTTCTTTTGGGGGGACAGGACCACATATAATTGGTAATGTTTCTCAAATTGTTGTGATAGTGGGTGTATACAAAAAATATACCCACTTTATATGGTCATCGTAGCTCAATTGGTAGAGCGCTCGTTTGTGGAACGAGTGGTTGCGGATTCGAATTCCGTCGATGACCCCAAAAAATAATAGATGAAATGCAAAACATTTCATAAAAATTTTTTGAAATAATTTTTGTATGAGTTACAAAAATAAAAAAAGAAAAAAAATTAGAACGTCAAAGATACGACGTAGTTTTGCTTGCCTCGTGTGCAGAGCATATTTCACTTGGGTGTTTTTTCTAAAAAAGTTCTTTAAAAAGTTTAGTAAAAAAATAGAAAAGTTCTTTGAAATAAAAAATAAAAGAAAGGAGGAAAAAATGTTTAACATCGAAAAAGTTATTGTGGTGTTAAAAAAATATGACAAGATGTTTAACAACCCCGACATTATTAATATAGAAAAAAATATTACTAATGAATTACAAAAAGTTGGGTTTTTAAGATTGTGTGTTTTTGTTTGTCCAAAATTTAATCCAAGAGCATTATTTTCTTCATCACCAGAAAATTATATGCCGATTGAAGTAAACAGGTCAGGTTTGTTTGAACCGAGAGTTGCAAAAATTTTGTCACTAAAAAAAGATTTAATGAAAGTTGGACTGCCGACAGAAATTAATTTAATAATTGGTGACAATGATGCAGAAGAATATATTTTCCCATTTATAAAATCTTTTTCATTTAACAAATCTCTCTATAAAGAAAGACAACTTCAATATAAAAGAGCATTTGAAGAAATGTATGAAGATTTGTTTGGTGGTAAAGAAAGGTGTTTTATATGGTCTTTTGCAGATTTGGATGTATTTTCAGATAAAATTAATCCAGAGATTTCAGAAGAAGCTTTAAAAAAAGAAATAAAATTTTTTGAGCGACTTTTTTCTTCCGAGGGACCATATGAAGACACATTAAAGTTTTCAAAAGAGGAACTAATTGAAATGGTTTCTTTAAAATATAAACTTTACGGTGCACAAGGAAAATTTCTCGAAGAGCTGGGAGGAATATTATTACAAACGGAAGGTCCCGGTGTGTGGTTAGAAAGAACTGAGATGTTAAAATGCACAGGTGCATTTTCCATTCCAGTGATTTACCCCTGGATTAGGGCAGAAGAGAGATAAAAAAGGTCAAACAACCGAAAAAACGGCAAATTTAATTTTTTGCCGTTTTTTATTTTTTAGACAGTTCTATTTTTTTGATAAAATTTCCCATTTTTAGCGCCCAACCTTCAACGTCTTTCAAATTTTTTTATTTCTCATTTTACAAACTTCAAAATCTATTTTCAGGTGGTGATTTTTTGCGTTATCCACAGGGTATTAGTAAAATTTTTGATGTAAAATTTACATCCAGGTAAAAAACTATCAAATCTTATAAAAATATGTTCAAAAACGAAGAAAAACTAGAAAAAAATATCAAAAAATGAAAAATTTTGACGTTTCTGTAAAAAAAGTTTTGTAAAAAGATAAATTAATTATTTGTTTCAAAAAGATTTAAAAATTTATTAGAAAAATACTGTAAAAAAAATATGGCACTCAAAAAAACTACACTCAAAGTTTCTAAAACATTGAAAAAGATTTCTCATATACAGAAAAGAGATGGACGTGTGGTGTCATTTGATTCCAGTAAAATTTATGATGTTCTTTATAAGGCCTTTTTGGCCGTTCGAGAAAAAAATGGCCCTGTAGTTGGGAAAATTTCAAAAAAGGTTGTTTCCAATTTGGAAAAAACTTTTTCGAGTAAAATTCCAACCGTTGAAGAAATTCAGGACGTTATAATAAATACTCTAAAAAAAGAGGACTTTGGTGATGTGGCAGAGTCCTATGAACAATACAGAAAAAAAAGACAAGAAATTCGAGAAGCAAAATATTTTCTTTTGTACCATGATGTTAAAACTGTCGTTACTGAAAATGCGATGAAAGTTTTGGAATCAAGATATTTGAGAAAAGATGGTAATGGAAAAATTATTGAAACTCCACAACAACTTTTTAGAAGAATTGCATCAAACATAGCGGCTGCGGAAAAAATTTATGATCCTAATATCACCGATGAGGATTTAATGAAAATTGAAAAATGTTTTTATAGATTAATTGCGTCATTAGAATTTCTTCCAAACTCTCCAACACTAATGAACGCAGGTACTACGATGCAACAACTCTCAGCGTGTTTTGTTTTGCCAGTTGAAGATTCAATGGAAAGTATTTTTGATTCAGTAAGGGCAACGGCTGTTATACATAAATCTGGTGGAGGCACTGGATATAATTTTGGACGTCTTAGACCAAAAGGAGATTTTGTAAAACAAACTGGTGGAGTTTCTTCCGGGCCGATTTCGTTTATGAAAGTTTTTGATATTGTTGCGGATGTTGTTAAACAGGGAGGAAAACGACGTGGTGCAATGATGGCCATTATAAATATTGATCATCCAGATGTTCTTGAATTTATTACAGCGAAGACAGAAGAAGGAATATTACAGAACTTCAATATTTCTGTTGCAATTACGGATGATTTTATGAATGCTGTAAAAAAAGGAGCAACATATAAACTTATAAATCCCAAAAATAACCAAGTTGTTAGAGAACTGAACGCGCTTGATGTTTTTGATAAAATTGCAAATCTTGCTTGGGAAACTGGTGATCCCGGTGTTGTATTTATAGACAGAATGAATGATGCTCGTGGGAATCCAACTCCAAAATTGGGGCGAATAGAATCAACAAATCCATGTGGGGAACAACCATTATTACCAAATGAACCTTGTAATCTTGGAAGTATTGATATAAATAAGTTTATAAAAAAAGAGGGAAGAAAAAATAACATTGATTGGACCAAACTTAAAAATGTAATACACGAAGCAGTACATTTTTTGGATAATGTAATAGATATGAATAAATATCCATTGCCAGAAATTGATGCGATGGCTCGTGGTAATCGTAGAATTGGTCTTGGTCTTATGGGTTGGTCCGACGCCTTGGTTAGTCTTGAAATCCCATATAATTCAAAACAGGCACTTTCTTTGGCAGACAAGTTAATGAGTTTTATAGAAAATGAATCGCACATGGCTTCGATGTCCATAGCAAGAAAGAGAGGAGTGTTCCCAAATTTTAAAGATTCTCTTTACAATCATTCGGGAGGAGAAAGATTGCGAAATTGTGCCGTGACAACAATTGCTCCAACAGGAACGATAGGAATAATTGCTGGTTGTTCACAGGGGATTGAACCAAAATTTGCCTTGGCTTATATTAGAAAATCAAGAATTGGAAAAGGGGAAAACGATTGGGTGGAATTAGTTGAGGTTGATAAACAATTTGAAGAAACCGCACGACGTGAAGGTTTTTATTCTGAAGATCTGATGAAAAAAATTGCAGAACATGGAACGGTCGCTGGAATAAAAGAAGTTCCTTTGAAGTGGCAAAAAGTTTTTGTGACAGCACATGATTTAGAATTTCCTGACCATGTAAAAATGCAGGCCGTTTTTCAAAAACATGTTGACAATGCCGTATCAAAAACAATTAATTTACCAAAGAAAGCAACCGTTGAGGATGTAAAAAAGGCATACTTACTTTCTTGGGATACTGGCTGTAAGGGAATTACAGTTTATAGAGATGGATCAAAATCGGTACAAGTTTTAAATGTGGGTAAAGACAAAAAGAAAGATGGTGACAAAAAAAATTCATCAACAAAATCTATTAGTTCAGCTTCAACCGGAATAGATGAGATAATAAAAACAGATACAAATGTTAGAAGTGAGGTTGATGTTAAAAATCCTCATTCTGAAGATTTACCACCCGGAGTTTGCTTGACATGTATGTAATTCAAAAGTCCTGGGAGGACTTTTGAATCCACAATGTTTTTAAAAATAAATTATATAATCAAAAAACTTCGCTTTGGGCGAAGTTTTTTGATTTGTTGTTTTGTGTCTGTAAGCCGAATTCTGTCCAGATTTTTGTTTTCACAAAAATCTTGTGTGGTTATTTATCTGGGATTGTCATTACTGACAACCTCTAGCAGTTCTTTAAATTTTTACTGAAAGTAAAAATTTAACACGACCTTGCACATAGGTAAGGATTTAGCCGTTTCATTCCTTTAATTTCTTAAAGAACTTATCAAACTTTCTTTTACAAAAAAGTCAGATAGTTTTTCCTTTTCAGAAAAAACCGTTTCTGTTCGCACCTATCACTTTGCAGTGTGTGGGCGTTACCCACTACCGTCCTCCAGCCCCATTTCTATATTTTTGTGAAGAATTTTTAAAATAAAAAATTTCTTCAAGTTTTTTAATCTTAAAATTCAAAAACAAAAACACAAAAATGGAGCTGGATGTGTTCGGACTTTCCTCACCAATTTTGATCACCGAAAGTGATCGCAAAGTTGAGCATTTTGTCGAATTCCCCAAATTAGTGAAAAAGACAGATTTGTCCAGCACCATTTCTATATTTTTGTAAAGAATTTTAAGATTAAAAAACTTGAAGAAATTTTTTATCTCAAAAATTCAAAAACAAAAACACAAAAATGGAGCTGGACGCTCAATTTTGTAGTCACCTTTGGTGAACAAAATTGGCGCAACCACATAACGCAAAACACGAATGATTATACAACAAGATTATTTTATAGTAAAGAGCTTTTATTTTTTATACTTTGTGTGGAAATAAACATTGTTTTAAATAGTGTATTTGGTATATAATTATATAAAATATTAGAAATTAATAGAAAATTAAGTTTATAAATTATTATGAAAAAAGTATTTGATTTTGAGAAAGTATCTTTCGTTGTTTTGTTTTTGACTATTTTTTTAACCCCCTTCTTTTTTATACCTTCTAGCTCTGTGGGGTTTAATTCCGTAAAAACATTCTTACTATATGCTGGAGTCATACTATCCTTTATCTTTTGGTTTGTGGCAAAACTAAAAGAAGGGAAATTTGAATTTCCTAAGAGTATACTTTTTATTTTTGCCGGCATTGTGCCATTGATTTATCTTATCTCATCATTATTTTCTAGTTCGATGAAAACATCTCTTTTGGGAGCTGGTTTTGAGATAGATTCTTTTGTTACAATCGTTGCGCTTTTCTTGTTGTTTATATTGACGACACTTTTGTTCAAATCTAAACAAAAACTTCTTTATCTATATATGGGATTTTTTGTTTCCGTGATTTTGGTCATACTTTTCCAATTTCTTCGTCTTGTCTTTGGACCAGAATTTTTGTCTCTTGGAGTTTTTTTCAGCCCGATATCAAGTTTGATTGGTAAATGGAATGATTTGGCAATATTTTTTGGTCTCTCGATGGTATTGATGATGTCTATTTTGGAATTCTTAAACATAACAAAATTAATGAAAATTGTTTCTTATATAATTTTGTTATTTTCGGTTGTTTTCTTGGCAATAATAAATTTTGCGATGGTGTGGTTTGCTGTAGGAATTTTCTCTTTGATTTTGTTTGTTTATTCTCTTATGTTTAAAACAAAAGAACAAATGGATAATATTTCTGAGAATGATGTTTCGGTAAAAAAGAAATTCCCGCTAATCTCACTTGTTGTTTTTGTAATATCAATTGCATTTGTTATATCTGGCGGATTCTTTACAGAAACCATAGCATCTACGTTTGGCATTTCTCAGCTTGAAGCTAGACCGTCTTGGCAATCAACATTTGAAATAGCAGGGAAAACGTTTGAAGAAAGTCCTGTTCTTGGTGTTGGACCAAATAGATTTAGTTCGGAATGGTTAAAAAATAAACCAGAAGGAATAAACACTACAATTTTTTGGAATACCGACTTTAATTCTGGAGTAAGTTATATATTTTCTTCCATTGTAACGACCGGTGTATTGGGTTTTCTTTCTTGGATTTTGTTTATCGTTGTGTTTTTGTTTGTTTCAGTTAAAGGAGTGTTTAATCTAAAAGAAGATCTTGTAAAAAAATCAATAGTTATATCATCATTTTTTGGTTCGGTTTATCTTTGGGCATTTAGTATATTGTATGTTCCAGATATAGCGATGTTGTCTCTTACATTTGTATTCAGTGGAATATTAATTGCTTCTTTGTACAACGACGAAGCTATTAAAAAGACAAATATATCTTTTTCTAAAGATTCAAAAATGGGCATTGTTGTTATCTCTGTCTCTGTTATCTTATTGGCGGCTACAGTTTTGTGGGGGGTATTTGTAACAAAGAAATTTGTATCGAATGTATATTTTCAAAAGGGTGTAATTGCAGCCAATGTTAGTGGTGATGTGGCTTTGTCAGAATCAAATATCAAAACAGCAATAAAATTTGATAAAAATGATTTGTTTTATAGAACGTTGGTACAGATTGATTTGGTTAAATTAAATCAAATAGCTGGACAAAAAGATGTTGAAGCAAAAGTTTTACAAGAACAATTCCAAAATGCACTAGGCGAGGCAATAGACAATGCTAAAACAGCAGTTTCAATAGATGGTACAAATTATTTAAACTGGCTTGTATTGGGTAATGTTTATGAAGTTGTTGTGCCACTAAAAGTTGAAGGAGCATATCAGAGTGCGATGGCATCTTATCAGGAAGCACTTAAGTATAATTCGCAAAGTCCATCGATATATCTCACTATGGCAAAACTGGAAGTTCTTAATAAGGATATAAAAAAAGCTAAAGCACTTATAAAAACTTCCTTAGAAAAGAAAAATAATTATACGGAAGCATTTTTCTTACTTTCACAAATAGAAGTTGATCAGGGTAATATTTCTGCAGCAATTTCATCTGTTGAATCAGCTTCCACATTGTCTCCAAACGATCCAACCGTATTCTTCTATCTTGGGCTGTTGAAATACAATAATAAAAATTATAGTGATGCTATAACTGCACTAGAAAGATCAGTTATTTTGAGCCCAACATATTCAAATGCTAAATATTTCTTGGGGCTAAGCTATCAAAAAGTAAATAGAGTAACCGACGCAGTCGCACAATTTGAAGATGTGAAAACACTTAATCCAGACAATAAAGAAGTTGAACAAATATTGACCAATTTAAAAAATGGTAAAGACCCATTTGCGGGTAGTGCAACCGAACAAAAACCAGAAAATAGGGAAGAGTTGCCAGTAAAAGAAAAAACACAATAATTTTTTGAAATCTGGTCAATAAAATATGGTAAAAAAGATTTTGTTTTTATTTTCTAAAGAGACAAGCGGTCTTCACCAGGCCGCTTATCTTTTAGCATTCTTTACATTTATTTCCCAAATTCTTGCACTTGTTAGAGATCGTCTTTTGGCGCACACATTTGGTGCTAGTAGTACACTTGATATTTACTATGCCGCTTTTAGAATTCCAGATATTATTTTGGTTTTTGCCGCTTCGGTCGTTTCTATTTCTATTTTGGTTCCTTTTCTTGTGGAAAAAATTAATGAAGGCACAGAGGTTGGTCATGACTTCATAAGACATGTTTTTACGGCTTTTTTTATTTTTATTGTTTTTATAAGTGCAATTGTTTTTTTTATAATTCCTTATATAACAAACATTGTTTTCCCAGGCATAGTTGATCCAAAATCAGTTCAAGAATTGATTATGTTAACAAGAATTTTGTTGCTTTCTCCAATTATTCTCGGTCTCTCAAATTTGTTTTCAAGTATTCTACAAGTTTTTAAAAGATTTTTTGCCTATGCAATAGCTCCCGTTCTTTATAATGTTGGGATAATTGTTGGGATAATTGTTTTATATCCAATATTTGGAATCAAAGGCCTTGCCTATGGCGCTGTTTTGGGGGCACTTATGCATTTTTTTGTCCAAGTGCCGATTGTTATAAAAAAGAAATTTTTACCGTCATTTGTTTTTCCAATAAATCTCGGCTATGTAAAAAAAATTCTTTGGAATTCATTACCGAGAACATTTACATTATCTACGAGTCAACTCACGATTCTTGTTTTGTTAGGGATGGCATCTGTTATACAAGAAGGGTCAATATCAATATTTAATTTTTCAAACAATCTCCAATCGGTTCCACTGGCACTTATAGGAGCAAGTTATTCTTTGGCAGTTTTTCCAATGCTTTCAAAATTTTTTGCTGACGGGGACAGAAAAAAATTTTTGGACCACATAATAACAGCCGTTAGGCATATTATTTTTTGGTCTTTACCAATAACAATAATGTTTATTGTTTTGAGAGCGCAGATAGTTAGAACAATTTTAGGGAGCGGTTCTTTTAGTTGGTCAGACACCAAACTCACGGCCGCTTCTCTGGCAATTTTTGTTGTATCTGCTGTTGCTCAGGGTTTGATACTTCTTTTTATAAGAGGATATTATGCATCTGGTAATACAAAAAAACCTTTGCTAATAAATACCATATCAGCAATCTTAATTATTGTATTTTCTTTTTTACTAACAAATTTGTTTGTTTCAAATAATTTTTTCAGATTTTTTATTGAGTCATTGTTTAAAGTTGAATGGCTAAGCGGTAGTGAGATTCTTATGTTGCCCTTGGCGTTTACACTCGGGACAATAATAAATATGACAATGTTTTGGTTTATGTTCCAAAAAGATTTTGGTAAATTTTATAATTTAGTTAAAAAAACATTATTACATAGTTTTTCCGCTTCTATTATTTCTGGTTTTATTGCGTATAAATTTTTGGATGTATTTGATAACTTATTTGATATAAGAACATTGGTGGGTATATTTATGCAAGGATTTCTTGCTGGAATAATAGGTATAATTTCTTACATAATAATTTTGAAATTATTAAAAAACGAAGAATTGGAAGAAATTTGGTCATCGGTTAGGGATAAAATTTGGAAAATAAATATAGTTGCACCAGGGAAAGAAGAATTGTAGATGAAAATTGTCGTTAAGCGACAATTTTCATCTACAATTATTTTTGTTTTATGTTCTTAATGTGATATAAGTAGTTAACATCATGAAAAATATAAGAAATTTCAGCATAATTGCGCATATAGACCACGGTAAAAGTACTTTGGCTGATAGAATGTTGGAAATTACAAACACGATTGAAAAAAGAAAAATGAAGGAGCAGGTTTTGGATAGAATGGAGCTTGAAAGAGAAAAGGGAATTACTATTAAAATGCAACCAGTTAGAATGGATTATGTTGCGGAAAATGGTGAAAAATATATTTTTAATCTCATAGATACCCCCGGACACATAGATTTTTCATATGAAGTTTCTCGTGCATTAAAAGCAGTTGATGGAACAATATTACTTGTCGATGCGACACAGGGTGTTCAGGCACAAACACTTACAACGCTCAGAATGGCTCAAAATCAGAAGTTGCCTATAATACCCGTTTTAAGCAAAATTGACTCATCCTACGCTAGAATTGACGATGTAAAAGGGGAAATTATGGAGATTTTGGGCTGTAAAAATGAAGAAATATTGGAAATTTCTGGTAAAACAGGCGAAGGAGTAAAAGAGTTGTTGAACACAATAGTAACTAAAATCCCAAGCCCAGAAGAGTATCTAGAAAAGAAAGATGATACGCAGGCACTGGTTTTTGATTTTGAATATTCAAATCATAGGGGCGTAATTGTTTTCGTTAGAGTTTTTGGTGGGGAAATAAGAAAAAACAAAACACTTAGTTTCAAGGCAGTTAATAAAAAATTTAATGCACAAGAAGTTGGGTTTTTTTCTCCTGACATGAAAGAAAAAGAAGTTCTTTCTGCTGGAGAGATTGGTTATATAGTAACAGGAATAAAAGAGCCGGGGGTTGCATCTGTCGGAGATACAATAACTTTACATGGCAGTTCCGCTTTGGCACTAAAAGGATATCAAACTCCAAACCCGGTTGTGTGGGCGTCAATTTTTCCAGAAAGCCAAAATGATTTTACAATTCTTAGACAAGCATTAAATCTTCTTTTTCTTTCAGATTCATCATTATCTTTTTCGGAAGAATCCTCTGGAGTTTTGGGTAGGGGATTTAGATGTGGTTTTTTAGGAATGCTTCATATGGAAATAATAATGGAAAGATTAAAAAGGGAATTTAGTTTGAAGTTAATTATTACATCACCAAGTATTACCTACGAAGTTGAAAATAAAAAAGGAGAAAGAAAATTAGTTTATTCTCCGTCATTGTTTCCATCACATGGAGATGTGGCTTTTGTTAGAGAGCCGTGGGTTGATGCTGACATAATTACTCCGCGTGAGCACTTGAGTCCTGTTATACAACTTTTACAAGAACATGAATCAAAAATAACAAACACAGAAACGTTTGCAGACGGTAGAACAATAATAAAAACAGAAATGCCATTGAGAGAATTAATGAGAAATTTTTTTGATGAGCTAAAAAGAGTTTCTTCTGGCTATGCCTCTTTATCCTATGATATAAAAGAAATGAAAACTGCGGATGTGGTTAAGTTGGAGGTGTTAATTGCCGAAGAACTGGTTCCGGCTTTTTCTAAAGTTGTTTCAACCAAGAGAGTTGAAGAAGAAGCAAAAGAAATTGTTGAAAAATTATATGAATATTTGCCCAGACAAATGTTTAAAACAAAAATACAAGCTTCAGCACAGGGTAGAATAATTTCTTCAAAAACTTTATCTGCAATGAAAAAAGATGTTACTGGTTATTTATACGGTGGTGATATAACAAGAAAAATGAAATTGAGAGAAAAACAAAAGAGAGGGAAAAAGAAGTTATTAGAAAGAGGAAAAGTAAATATTCCTACAAAAGTTTTCTTTGATATCCTTAAATCAAAATGATGAAAATTGTCGTTAAGCGACAATTTTCATCATTTTGATCGCCATTCCTAAATACTTTATATTTAGGAATGGGGCCAATAAGATTAGAATCAAACATTTTCGTTTGATTCATTATTATCATTTTGATCGCCGTTTTTAACTTAAAATATAGGAGCGTATAATAAAACCATACTTACAATTACTAAAATTGTAATAACAATCCAAATTTTTTGCACAATTTTTCTTCCTTTCTTTCCGAACATAATTTAAAGGTTATATAATAATGTAATTAATATAGCAAAAATGAGAGATTTTATAAAGAAAAAAAGATATTACAAAATTTTGTATTTGAGAATCATATTATTAGTGCTTATTGTTTTGACTGTAATTTTTGGAAAAGGAGCTTGGAATATGTATGAAAAAGAGAGAATTGCCAATGAAAATCTAATCAATGCAGAAAGAGAGCTTTCTGTTATAAAGGGGATAGAAAAGGAGCTAAGAAAGAAATTTGATGTTGTAAAAGAAGGTGAGAAGGTTATTATGATTGTGGACAAAAAAGAAGGTACAGAAAATTCTGTTATAAAGGACAAAACAGGTTTTTGGAATTGGATTAAAAGTATTTTTTAATAACTTTGCGGTCGTAGTTTAATGGTAGAACTGGTGCTTCCCAAGCATCGGGCGCGAGTTCGATTCTCGCCGACCGCACAAAATATGAAGTATTTTTATGTGCGGTAGAAAAAGCAAATTTATTTGCTTTTGTGGAGAATCGAATGATTTTCTATGTTGAATCTTGGACTCGTCTAAGATGAAACAGAAAATCACGTGGTTAATGAAATTAACATTCTCGCCGACCGCACAATAAAAATACACCATAAAAATATTATTTTTAAAGTTCCAGATGTTTTTTATGATGATATAATTATTTAGTATTATTATTTAACTTGCTCACATTTTAATATGGAAAATCAGAACAATAAAAAGGTATTCATTTATTCAACACCAATGTGTCCATATTGTGAAATGGCAAAAGATTTTTTTGCAGAAAATAAAATAGAATTTACAAATTATGATGTTTCTACCGATGTTGAGAAAAGAAAAGAAATGGTTGAAATATCAGGACAGATGGGAGTTCCTGTTATCATAATTGATGGACAAACGATGGTTGGTTTTGATGAAGATAAATTGACTGAATTATTGGGTCTATAAGCAGTAGTTTGTATGTTTTTATATGTGATGGTGTATCGTGGTACCGTTCGTACGAACGGTACCACGATACAATAGTAGTATAGTATTTTTTAATAACATAAAAAAAATAATTATGAAATATCAAGAGGCTGAAAAAATGTATAAAGCATTAGCTAGTAAACGTAGGTTAGAAATACTTCATTATTTATCAAAAGAGGCAAAGGCAAATGTTATTGATATTTCAGAAAAAATAAAACTATCTTACAGGTCCACCTCCAAACATCTTCAAATATTAAAAAACGCTGGGTTTATTGATAGTGATCAAATTGATTTTGGACAATTCTATTATTTGAAAGATAAAAATAATTCTTTTGTAAAACACTCCTTGTCTATTTTTCATCCATAATTTATTACAACGGATGGACGGATGGTTCGTACGAACGGTTCGCAATAAAAAATCATTTTGATTTTCGATTCCTGACACGAGCGAATACTTGTCCGTCCTAGGAGGAAATTTGCTCATTTCTCAAACATAAAATAGCCTCGTAATTTTGTGTCCTCGACAGGAATCGGTCGCGAGTACTTAGATTTTTTGTTCGCTACTCTCCAAAAAATCTAAGTACTCGCGACCCCGTCTCCTGAGCTGTCTAAAAGGACAGCTCAGTCCGACTTTCGATTTTCTCTCCCAGAGAACCACAGACAATACAAAAATAACCAACAAAAGTTGGTATTTTTGATTGTGTGTCCTCGACAGGAATCGAACCTGTAATTACTCCTTAGGACGGAGTTGTTATATCCATTTAACTACAAGGACAATACTAAAAAAACTTCTATTTATATTAAAACTATATCACAAGTTTCATTTTTTTTAAGTTTTTGATATAATTTAAACAATGCCAAAAGACGAAAAAGAATTACTGGAAGAGACATACAAACTTTCAGAAGAAAACAATAGTATTTTGAGAAAAATGAGAAGATCTGTTATTTATGATCGTATATTCAGAATAATATATTGGTTAATAGCACTTGGGCTTGCAACAAGTTTATATTATTTTATTCAACCGTACACAGATAAAATTGTTGATGTTTATAAGACCGTAATGACTAGTATTCAAAAACTAAAAAGTGTTAGTGATTCAATCCCAAATGTTCCAAATAACTCTGGTGTTGATGTTGTTAAATAGAGTATTGAATCATCTAATAAATAGTGTAGAATTCATTAAATACGCTCAGGTAGCTCGGTTTCCGCCAGAGGCGGATCAGCCCTCGGGCGGACAGTTGTAAGTTACAATTTAATATTATGCTCAGGTAGCTCAGTTGGTTAGAGCATCTGCCTGAAGAGCAGGGGGTCGCCAGTTCGATTCTGGCCCTGAGCACATAAAAAAAGAGCACCTTTTATGGGTGCTCTTTTTAATATTTAGCTTCTCGTTTTTACCTTTAACTTTGTTTGTTTCCCTTTGTCTATTTTAGGCAATGTTATTGAAAGCAAACCATGATTTTCTATGGCATCTGCTTCTTCAACCTCTATTTCAGCTGGCAACATTATTGTTCTAGAAAATGAACCCCAATATAATTCCTTATGAAAATAATCTTCTTTTGCTATATCTTCCGGTTCTTTTCTTTCACCTTTTATAACAACCATTTCTCTCGTTATAGATATATCTAAATCTTCTGGTCTCACACCAGCAACCATTGTGTGGATGATTACTTCTTCTGGTTTGTTATAAACATCAACAGTAAGTTGATAATCTTCTCTTTCTTCTTCAACCCAATCTTTTTCGTTTTCTTCTTTTTCTACAACGTCATCATCAACGTTTATTGTTCCTGTTAATCTTTCAAAAAATGATCCTCGTTTTTTCATAAATATAATTTTTTTTAAACTTATAATAATCTATTTTTTTGATTTATATTTTGCGGACGAATTCTTTTAACCTTTTCGAAAAGTAATATTAAAACTATAACTGCAAACCAAACCAATCCGAACACCATAAAAATATTTTCATCCTCGCCATTAATTATAAGTAAATTAAAAATAGAGTGCAACGCTATTGATAGGATAAGTCCAATTAATAAATATATTTTTTTTGTTAGAGCACTTTTATAGAAAGATAGGCCTATAAACAACCCGACAACTCCAGAAGTTAATGTATGCAAAACAGTGGCTCCCATAAATCTCATATTCCCAGCGACTATCCCTTCTAAAATTCCAGTTTCAGAAATTAAAAATAAAACATTTTCAAGAGCAGCAAATCCTAATGCAGTGGTTATTAAATAAACCATTGCATCCACAGGTTCATCCATGTCATGTTTTCGTAAAGATGTGAAGTAAGATGCAACATATTTAAAAATTTCTTCAATAGCTGACCACAATATAATCATTATTGATGCACTAACTAAAACATACTCTTTAACAAATTTTTCTGCAAACAGTGCCAACAACACCGCAACAAAACCACCAAGGAATGTAAGTGCTATTAAACCTTTTGGTTCAGGTTTTCTTTTATCTTCTCTTAACCAAAACCAAAGCCAAAACAGCGCAGGTATAATTCCACCAACCAGAGCTATTGTTATTGTTTGGAAATTCATGAATTTAAAAAATTAAATTTTTGGCCATTTTTCTATCATCAAAATTTCTTTATTTTTATTCCACGGAGCATTTTGCCAAATTTCCTCTGTAATAAATGGCATAAACGGATGTAGTGTTTTCAGGCATGTTTTTAATATATATATAATAGTCCACTGAGCTGATAATTTTTCTTTTTTATCTGTACTTTTCAATCTTAACTTTGTTTCTTCAATTATTACATCTGCAAATCTGTGCCAGAAATAATGATAAAGTTTTTCTCCAGCTAGGTAGAATTTAAAACCATTCATATCTTTGGTTATGTCTTTCAAAATTTCATTAAGTTCATCTACATATTTTTTATCTGTATCTAGAATTTCAGTTTTTTCTTCATAATCAAAATCTTCTGTATTTGAAAAAACAAATCTAGAAGCGTTCCAAATTTTATTTGCAAAATGTTTATATGCTTTTATTTTTTCATCCGTAATAACAGTATCATTTCCAGGACCAACTCCAATAATCATTGCCATTCTTAAAGCGTCCGCACCATATTTTTCTATTGCACCTATTGGGTCGATTGCGTTATCAAGGGACTTACTCATTTTTCTTCCTTTTTCGTCACGAACAAGCCCGTGAAGATAAACTTTTTTAAATGGCACATCCTCAAGTAAAAATCCAGACATTAAAATCATTCTTGCGACCCAGAAAAACAAAATATCATAACCGGTTTCAAGAACACTTGTTGGATGAAATGTTTTCAAATCCTCTGTATTGTTGGGCCAACCAAGTGTAGAAAATGTCCAAAGTCCAGATGAAAACCAAGTGTCTAAAGTATCTGGGTCTTGTTCCCAGCCTTTTTTTTCTTCAAGAGAAATTTTTTCTTCTTTATACCAAACAGGTATTTGATGTCCATACCAAATCTGTCTTGAAATACACCAGTCGCGCAAATTATCAATCCAGTGATAATAAACTTTTTCAAATCTATCTGGGATTATTTCAATCTGTTTAGATTCAACAGCATTTTTCATAATCTCTTTAAGAGAAACATCTTGTCCTGTTTTTAATCCTTTTAATTTACTATTTTTTAATTTGAATTTTTTATTTACATCAACAAACCACTGCAAGGACGGTAATGGTTCAATGGGGGAATTACATCTATAACAAATTGAAAGATTATTATTTATTTCTTCCTCTTTTTCTAATAGCCCATTGGCTTTTAAATATTCTAAAACTTTCTCTCTCGCTTCTTTTATTTTTAATCCAGAATATTCTGTCCCAGCTTCGTTTGTTATTTTTGCGTATTCATCAATAATTTTAATTATCGGTAGATTATTTTTTTGTGCAATCTCATAATCAATATGACTATGTGCTGGGGTTATACCAACGGCACCAGTACCAAATTCAAGGTCTATATTTTCGTCTGCAATTATTTTTATTTTTAAATCAGGCCCACCAGCAAATTTTTTAATTTCAAATTCTTGTCCGATATATTTTTTATATCTTTTATCATTTGGGTTTACAGCAACTGCTGTATCGCCGAGTTTTGTTTCTGGACGTGTTGTAGAAATATAAATAGGGAAGTCAGAAGAATATTTAAATGTATAAAATTTTGCCTTCTGTTCTTCGTGTTCAACTTCATCATCAGAAAGTGTTGACTGACATTTTGGACACCAATTAACAATCCTATGTTTTCTATAAATTAATTCAGCATTATACATTTGTAAAAATGCTTCATTAACTGCTTTACCCCTTTCTTCATCAAGGGTAAAGGCCTCACGAGACCAATCTAGAGAAGCCCCCATTTTTTTTGTTTGGTTTACTATTGTGTCGTGGCTGTTTTTTGCGTATTCATTTACTCTTTTTAAAAATTCTTCACGGCCTAAATCGTGACGATTTTTCTTTTCTTTTTTATAAATTTCTTTTTCTACTTTTGATTGTGTTGCAATTGCAGCATGGTCGGTTCCTGGGACCCACAATGTTTTTTTACCAAGCATTCTGTTATAACGGACCATGATATCTTCAATTGCGAGCATAATTGCGTGTCCTGTGTGAAGATTGCCCGTTACGTTAGGCGGCGGAAGAACAATGCTAAAAACTTCTTCTTTTTTTATTTTGCTGTCAGCCAGAGGCTGACCGTCCTTGGGACGGAAAAACCCACTCTTTTCCCAGAGTTTATATATATTATTTTCCGTTTCTTTTGAATCGTATGGTTTTAAAAACTTCTCATCCATTTGAAAATAATAACATTTTTTAGATTTATTTTAAACGGATTTTGTACTTTTAACCTCACACTTATGAAATTAGTTGTGGGGTTGACAGATTATTTAAATAGGCATATAATATACAACAGAAAAGAACATAAAGTTCTTTAATAAAAAACCAGCTTATCGTAAGGGTAAGTGGATTTAAACAATCAAATCAGCGCAATGCTGAGGAGGTAAATAAAATGAGTAATAAAAACAAAGAAAAAACCCAAAGTGGTTTTCTTAAGAAAAGAGAAATTCATGGGTTAGATTTTACAATGTGTTCGGTGGTTTACTTTTTAAACCGAGCAATTTTTACTCTTCTTGGGGAGATCAGAATTGAACTCATTAAAGGATTTAGTGCAGAGATATTAAATGAGTACCCATTGGGTGGAAGTAAGACAGTAGATTTATATATAAGAATAAGACCCTTTCCTTGGGAAAAAGGTAACAGCTTTGTTGTTCGTTTATTGAAAATGTCTGGGGATGTACATGATTGGTATTTAAGTTACATTCATTTTGAGTCTATCAAAAGGTCTCAAAGTAACGATGTTTTTATTATAGAATTACCATCAGACATTCTTCTTTCGGAACATCTCATAAAAGAATGTCAAACTTTTTTACTCAAATCTTTTGCTAAAGAGTAAATCTCTCATAACCTCAAATTTCCTTCAGCTCGCAATTCTAACGGATTGCGAGTTTTTTTATTTGAAATAAATCTAAAATATCCGGCGATTCCTATCATCACGGCGTTATCTGTTGAAAGAGAATTTTCTGGCAACATTAATTTTATATTTTGTTTATCTGCAAGTTTTGTAAATTCTTGTCTAATTTGTTTGTTTGCAACAACACCTCCGCCAATTATTAAAGTTTTAGCATTATATTTTTGCAATGCTTTTTTTGTTTTTGAAATAAGAACATCCACAACCGCGTCTTCAAATTCTCTAGCAATTTCTTTTTTAATCTCGTCTGTTATTTCCGGTAATTTTTTTATTTTATAAAGTACTGAAGTTTTTAATCCAGAAAATGAAAAATCAAAGCCATCTGTACTTATCATCGGCCTTGGCAAACTCCATTTATTTTCGTAATTTTTATTTCTAGTTTCTTCTGCAAGTTTTGATATTTCTGGACCGCCGGGATAGGGAAGTCCGAGCATTCTCGCGACCTTATCAAACGCCTCGCCAACGGCATCGTCTCTCGTTTGTCCTATAATTTCATAATCAAGCCAATCTTTAATCAAGACCAATTCTGTATGTCCGCCACTTATTAATAATGAAATCATTGGAAATTGGAAACCTGCCCGTTCCGCAGGCGGGTTAGAAATTAAAAATTCTTTTTTTTCGCGCATAAGCACAGAAAAAATGTGTCCTTCCATATGATTTACCGGTGTTAAAGGTTTGTTCCACGCAATCGAAAGTGCTTTTGCAAAATTAAGACCAACCCAAAGTGCAGGTTCAAGTCCCGGGCCATAAGTTACAGCGACTGTGTCAACATTAGGAATTTCAATTTTTAATAATAGCTCTTTTAATTTTTCAAAAAGTCCTGACTCTTTTTCTAAAATTTTTTCAATTTCTTTTATTTTTTCATCACTTATTTTACTTGGAGGCCGAGCCTCCAAGTAAAGAGAAGATTGTTTAAGTGTATTTTCTAAAAGTGGAACTAAGTTTTTTGCATGTTCGCGTTTTGCAAGAGAAGGGAATACACCACCATATTCTTTATGTATTTCAATTTGAGACAGCAATGAATTTCCAAGTATTTTAAAACTAGGATTTTCAAAGCCACCATTACACTCAATAATCGCAACGGCGGTTTCATCACAACTGGTTTCTATACTTAATATTTTCATGCTCCCATTCTACATTTTTAATTACAAAATCCAAATTTTATCATTTTCAAAAACTTCATTATTTTTCTAAAATGAACACACTTCTTATTTTTATTTGACAATGATTGTAATGTCATTTTGGGAGGCGCTTTCTATTTATGCCGAAATGGTTATTGCAAGAAGTAATTCAATTGCTTCACAACCTTTCTTACAAATATTTTCTAAGATGTTTTTAATGATCACTTTAGCTGGTGGGTTTTTGCTTGCTGGATATATGCTTGGTTTTAAATCTTTCAAAAATATTTGGATTGTTAGTGCCATTTCAATAACATCAATTTTGATAGTTGAACCAATTCTTGCCTGGACAATTTTTCAACAAATGCCCACAACTGGCGCGATGATTGGTTTTGCGCTTGGTGCTATTGGATTATTTATTTCAATATTTTTTTAAGCTCATTTTGTGCGCGTATCTGGACTTGAACCAGAGGCCTCTACAATGTCAATGTAACGCTCTAACCAC
>VMGX01000010.1:32812-34064 GCA_007376805.1 Parcubacteria group bacterium Athens0714_16
CGTATGGCCGAAGGTGTCATAACCTGCCTGTCCGCCTTTGGCGGAAGCTATACGCGCAATTTTGGCGGAGGGTAGAGGATTTGAACCTCTGAGGGGATTACTCCCCAACCGCATTTCGAGTGCGGCGCAATAAACCACTATGCGAACCCTCCAATTTATAAAAGTATTTACGGATTATGTTTTTTAGACCCCTGCCTGCTGGCAGGCAGGACTCTGCCAACCCTCCGTGATTTAAATACTATCATTTTTTGCTTTTTAGACAAAAAATGATATATTTTTAGAGTTGTTTTTTGGCCCTATCGTCCCTGGCTGGGCAGGCTAACGGTTAGGACCGAGTATATGTATGTATTTTTTGTATATTTTACAAAGTGAAAAAGACAAAAAATTTTATGTAGGTATTACTTCTGATATTGAAAAAAGGTTAAAGTATCATAATTCTGGAAGAGTGAACTCAACCAAACATAGAATACCATTTTTTGTAGTATACTCTGAAAGATATCCAGACAGAAAATGTGCAAGAGAAAGAGAAGTTTTTTTAAAAAGTTACAAAGGATCAGGAGAAAAAAGAGATATTATTAAAATGGCTCTATCGTCTAACGGTTAGGACACAGGCTTTTCAAGCCTGGAATCGGGGTCCGATTCCCCGTAGAGTCACATGAAATAAATACCCCAATTTATCTTGGGGTATTTATTTTAGGTCTGGGGAATCGGACGGTTTTTGAGAAACAAAAACCGCGGGGTTTGCTTGAATAAGCAAACATTCCCCGTAGAGTCACAAAGCGTTAAGAAAAAATAAATTTATTTATTTTTTTAGGTTTGTGAGGGTTTTATATATTGTGAAACAATTTAAAACCCCGTGCTTTTTTAAAAATGGAGTTTAAAAAAGAGTGCACTTCAGCACTCTTTTTCATTTTTGTGAAAGCGGAGCGATGTCGCTTTAGCGACCGCGAGCTGGGGTCGCAAACACTTTGTATTTTAGAAATTCTATATTTCTAAAATACTTAGTGATTTGTGACAGTGTATTATTGATATATTGTGAAGCAGTTTAAAACTCTGTGTTTTCAAACGGATGGTTCGTACGAACGGTACAATAAACAAAAATAAATTATGGATGAAAAATATCCTTTAAGAATATTTTTCATTTATTTTTTTGAAAGATAAATAAAAATTGTCGTTTAACGACAATTTTTATCCACCCCAGTGAAATATCTTTCAGATTTCACGGGGTAAATAATTATTTTTGTTTTTTTAA